>NZ_CP045740.1:2400000-3000000 GCF_009650765.1 Streptomyces sp. SUK 48
CACGAAGGCGCCCTGCATACGGGTGGGCTTGTTGGCGCCCATCGGCAGGAAGAGGCCGTCGCCCTTGCCGATCAGCTTCTCGGCGCCGGGCTGGTCGAGGATGACCCGGGAGTCGGCCAGCGAGGAGGTGGCGAAGGCGAGCCGGGAGGGCACGTTGGCCTTGATCAGACCGGTGACCACGTCGACGGAGGGGCGCTGGGTGGCGAGCACCAGGTGGATGCCGGCGGCGCGCGCGAGCTGGGTGATGCGCACGATCGAGTCCTCGACGTCGCGCGGGGCGACCATCATCAGGTCGGCCAGCTCGTCCACGATCACCAGCAGGTACGGGTACGGCTGGAGCTCGCGCTCGCTGCCCTCCGGCGACTTGGTCCTGCCCTCGCGCACGGCCCGGTTGAAGTCGTCGATGTGCCGGAAGCCGTAGGCCGCGAGGTCGTCGTAGCGCAGGTCCATCTCGCGCACCACCCACTGGAGCGCCTCGGCGGCCCGCTTGGGGTTGGTGATGATCGGCGTGATCAGGTGCGGGATGCCCTCGTAGGCGGTCAGCTCGACCCGCTTGGGGTCGACCAGGATCATCCGCACGTCCTCCGGCGTCGCCCGCATCATGATCGAGGTGATCAGGCAGTTGATGCAGGACGACTTGCCGGAGCCGGTGGCGCCGGCGACCAGCATGTGCGGCATCTTCGCCAGCGAGTGCATGACGTAGCCGCCCTCGACGTCCTTGCCGAAGGCGACCAGCATCGGATCGTCGTCCTCGGCGGACTCCGCGAGCCGCAGCACGTCGCCGAGGTTGACCATCTCCCGGTCGGTGTTGGGGATCTCGATGCCCACCGCGGACTTGCCGGGGATGGGGCTGATGATCCGCACGTCCGGGCTGGCGACGGCGTACGCGATGTTCTTGGTGAGCGCGGTGATCCGCTCGACCTTGACGGCCGGGCCGAGCTCGACCTCGTAGCGGGTGACCGTCGGGCCGCGGGTGAAGCCGGTGACGGCCGCGTCGACCTTGAACTCGGTGAAGACCTGGGTGAGCGAGGCGACTATGGCGTCGTTGGCCTCGCTGCGCACCTTGCCCGGCCCGCCGCGCTGGAGCAGGTCCAGGGCGGGCAGCGAGTAGGTGATGTCGCCGGCCAGCTGCAGCTGCTCCGCGCGCGCGGGCAGCTCGCGCGGCTCCTCGGGAGCCTTCTTCGTGAGGTCGGGAACGACGGAGCCCCTGCCCTGCTCGGGGCGGGCGGCCGGGACCGGCTTGGCGGGCGGGGCGGCGGCCTTGGCGGCGGCCGGCGGGGCCGGCACGGCCGCGGGCTCGTCGGGGACCGGGACCGGCGTGGTCTCCTCGCGGTCGCCGACGCTGACGCCCTGGGTGAGATCGGCGACCAGCGGGGACGGCGGCAGGCCGTGCTGCACGGCGCCGTCGAGCGCGGCGGCAGCGGCGGCGGCCACGTCCACGGCGTCCATCCGGCGCCGCGGATCCGGCTGGGGTACCGCGGAACGCCTGGGGCGCCCGCGACGGCTGGAGAGGGCCTCTTCCTCGGCGTCGTCGGGGTCGTACGCCCGGGGGCCGCCGGAGCGGCCGCGGGAGCGCGCGGGCAGCGCCTCGCGCCACTGCTCCTCGTAGCGCTCGTCGTCCTCGCCGAAGTCCTCCGGCTCGTGTTCGTGCAGCACGCCGAGGCTCACCCCGAGGGCGCGCAGCCGCTGCGGGATGGCGTTGACGGGCGTGGCGGTCACCACGAGCAGCCCGAAGACGGTGAGCAGCACCAGCAGCGGCACGGCGAGCATCTCGGTCACGGTGTACGTCAGCGGGGTGGCCGCCGCCCAGCCGATGAGGCCGCCGGCGTCCCTTATGGCCTGCATGCCGTCGGCGCGGGCGGGCGAGCCGCACGCGATGTGGACCTGGCCGAGCACCCCGATCAGGAGCGCGGACAGGCCGATCACGATCCGCCCGTTGGCCTCCGGCTTCTCCGGGTGCCGGATGAGTCGTACGGCGATCACCGCGAGCAGTATCGGCACCAGCAGGTCGAGCCGGCCGAAGGCGCCGGTGACCAGGATCTCCACCAGGTCGCCGACGGGGCCCTTGAGGTCGGCCCAGGTGCCGGCGGCGACGACCAGCGCGATGCCGAACAGCAGCAGCGCCACGCCGTCCTTGCGGTGGGCCGGGTCGAGGTTCCTGGCGCCCTGTCCTATGCCGCGGAAGACGGCGCCGACCGCGTGCGCGAGCCCGAGCCAGAGGGCGCGCGCCATGCGGTACACGCCCCCTGTGGGGCTGGCCACCGGCCTCGGCGGCGGCTTCCTGACCGCGGCCTTGCGGACGGGCGCCTTCTTGGCGGGCGCCTTCCTGGCCGGGGCCCTTTTCGCGGCGGCGGCCTTCTTCACCGGACCCTTCGCGGGAGCGACAGCCTTCTTCGCGGGCTGCTTCTTGGCTGCGGAGGGACGTGAGGCCATGGGTGTGAGGTTACCGGGGGAGACGACGACGGACACGTGTGCCCACAGCTTCACCCGTTCGTGTCGCCCCTGCCGGGGCACGGAACTGACGTGGCTTCATGGGCAACAGGAGCCTCGGGACGCCTCAGTTGGCCGGTGACACCGCGGGACCACCCGCGCCGGTACCCGGTTCCAGGGCGTCGAGGGCGCGGCGCAGTCCGGTGAGTTTGCGCTCCAGATGGGCCGCCGTGGCGACCGCGGCCGCGTCGGCGGAGTCGTCGTCCAGCTGTTTGGACAGCGCCTCCGCCTGTTCCTCGACGGCCGCGAGCCGCGCGGACAGCTCGGCGAGCAGTCCGGCCGACTCCTTGCCGCCGACCGCGCCCTTGCCGCCGCCCTCCAACTGGAGCCGCAGCAGCGCCGCCTGCTCGCGCAGCTGGCAGTTCTTCATGTACAGCTCGACGAACACCGAGACCTTGGCGCGCAGCACCCACGGGTCGAACGGCTTGGAGATGTAGTCCACCGCGCCGGCCGCGTAACCCCGGAAGGTGTGGTGCGGGCCGTGGTTGATCGCGGTGAGGAAGATGATCGGGATGTCCCGGGTCCGCTCGCGCCGCTTGATGTGCGCCGCTGTTTCGAACCCGTCCATGCCCGGCATCTGGACGTCCAGCAGAATGACCGCGAAATCGTCCGTGAGCAGTGCTTTGAGCGCTTCCTCCCCGCTCGATGCCCGCACCAGCGTCTGATCGAGCGCAGAGAGGATGGCCTCCAGCGCCAGCAGATTCTCCGGCCGGTCATCGACCAGGAGGATCTTGGCCTTCTGCACCATGGCCCGCCCTCCTCGCCCCGGCGGTACACCGGGCGCCGCCCCAGGGGACGACTCCCTTTCGCCGCCCGTCCTTGTGCCGGTCATCGTAGCCGCACCCCGCTTGTCGACACACCCTGTCACCGCGATGTCACCGTGCACACAGCGGAAACGCGGCGGGAACCCGGATGGTTCCCGGAACCCCACGTTCCCATACGTGCCAACCACCTTAAGCGCACAACTCCGCGCACCGGACGGGGGTTCCCCGGGTGTTCACACCTTGGTCGGCCGATCCCGTCACTTCCCCCCCATCCACTGCTGGAGCACGCCCAGTAGGTGGTCCGAATCGACGGGCTTGGTCACGTAGTCGGAGGCGCCCGCCTCGATCGCCTTCTCCCGGTCGCCCTTCATCGCCTTCGCGGTCAGCGCGATGATCGGCAGCCCGGCGAACTGCGGCATCCTGCGGATCGCCGTGGTCGTCGCGTAGCCGTCCATCTCCGGCATCATGATGTCCATCAGGACGACCGCCACGTCGTCGTGCTGCTCCAGGACCTCGATGCCCTCGCGGCCGTTCTCGGCGTACAGCACCGAAAGGCCGTGCTGTTCGAGGACGCTGGTGAGCGCGAAGACGTTGCGGATGTCGTCGTCGACGATCAGCACCTTCTGGCCACCGAAGCGCACCCCGCGCGCGGACTGCGGCTCGCCGTCCTGCTCGGGCACCGCCGCCCACTGCTCGGCGCGCTGCTCGCCCTGCGGCAGGCTCCGCCTGCGGCGCCGGAAGAGCGCCGCGGGCCCGTTCTGCATCTCCAGGTACGACTTGACCTCGGCCGGCGTCTCGATCTCGGAGGCGGACAGCTGCGAGGACTGCTCGTCCTCGGAGGCCGCCAGGTCGCCGGCCTCCAGCGGGGCCACGGACTGCTGGTAGCCCTGCGGCGGCAGCTCGCTCGGGTACAGCGGCAGGTACAGCGTGAACGTGGAGCCGCGGCCCGGTTCGCTCTGCGCGTGGATCTCACCGCCGAGCAGCTGCGCGATCTCCCGGGAGATCGACAGGCCGAGGCCGGTGCCGCCGTACTTGCGGCTGGTGGTGCCGTCCGCCTGCTTGAACGCCTCGAAGATCACCCGCATCTTGCTGGCCGCGATCCCGATCCCGGTGTCCGTCACCGAGAACGCGATCAGCTCGCCGTCCGGATCGGTGAGCGAGCCCGCCTCCAGCAACTGCTCCCGGATGTTGCGCGGCACATCCGCGCCCGCGGGCCGGATGACCAGCTCCACCGACCCGGAGTCGGTGAACTTCACCGCGTTGGACAGCAGGTTGCGCAGCACCTGGAGCAGCCGCTGCTCGTCGGTGTGCAGCGTGGCGGGCAGCTCCGGGGAGACCCGCACCGACAGGTCCAGGCCCTTCTCCGCGGTCAGCGGCCGGAAGGTGGCCTCCACGTAGTCCACGAGCTGGACGAGCGCGATCCGGGTCGGCGAGACGTCCATCTTGCCCGCCTCGACCTTCGCGAGGTCCAGGATGTCGTTGATCAGCTGGAGCAGATCGGATCCCGCGCCGTGGATGGTCTCGGCGAACTCGACCTGCTTGGGCGACAGATTGCCCTCGGCGTTGTCGGCGAGCAGCTTGGCCAGGATCAGCAGCGAGTTCAGCGGCGTACGCAGCTCGTGCGACATGTTGGCCAGGAACTCGCTCTTGTAGCGCATGGACACCGCGAGTTGCTCGGCGCGCTCCTCCAGGACCTGCCGCGCCTCCTCGATCTCGGTGTTCTTCACCTCGATGTCCCGGTTCTGCCGGGCCAGCAGCTCGGCCTTCTCCTCCAGTTCGGCGTTGGAGTCCTGGAGCGCCTTCTGCCGGTTCTCCAACTCGGCCGAGCGCTCACGCAGTTGCTCGGTCAGCTCCTGCGACTGCTCCAGCAGCAGCTCGGTCTTGGTGTTGACCGAGATGGTGTTGACGCTGGTCGCGATCATCTCGGCGATCTGGTTCAGGAAGTCCTTCTGGATCTGCGTGAACGGCGTGAAGGAGGCCAGCTCGATCACCCCGAGCACGGTGTCCTCGAACAGCACCGGCAACACGATCACCTGCGCGGGCGGGGCCTCTCCGAGCCCGGAGGAGATCTTCAGATAACCGCTCGGCGCGTCCGAGACCAGGATGGTGCGCCTCTCCTGGGCGGCCGTACCGACCAGCGCCTCACCGGGCCGGAACGACGTCGGCATGGAGCCCATCGAGTAGCCGTACGACCCCAGCATCCGCAGCTCGTAGGCGTCCCTGCCGTCACCGGCGTCCTTGCCCTCCATGCGGGACATCGCCAGGAAGAACGCGCCGTGCTGCGCGGAGACCACCGGCGTCAGCTCGCTCATGATCAGCGAGGCCACGTCCTGGAGGTCGCGGCGGCCCTGCATGAGGGCGGAGATGCGCGCCAGGTTGCCCTTGAGCCAGTCCTGCTCCTTGTTGGCGATCGTGGTGTCGCGCAGGTTCGCGATCATCTTGTTGATGTAGTCCTGGAGTTCCTGGATCTCGCCGGACGCGTCGACGTCGATCTTCAGGTTCAGGTCGCCGCGGGTCACCGCGGTCGCCACCCGCGCGATGGCGCGCACCTGCCGGGTCAGGTTCCCGGCCATCTCGTTCACCGACTCCGTCAGGTCCCGCCAGGTGCCGTCCACGTCCCGCACCCGCGCCTGACCGCCCAGCTGGCCCTCCGTGCCCACCTCGCGGGCCACGCGGGTGACCTCCTCGGCGAAGCTGGACAGCTGGTCGACCATCGTGTTGATCGTCGTCTTCAGCTCCAGGATCTCGCCCCGGGCGTCGATGTCGATCTTCTTGGTCAGATCACCCTTGGCGATGGCCGTGGTGACCATCGCGATGTTGCGCACCTGGCCGGTCAGGTTGGACGCCATCTGGTTCACCGACTCGGTGAGGTCCTTCCAGGTGCCCGCCACGCCCGGCACATGCGCCTGGCCGCCCAGGATGCCGTCCGTGCCCACCTCGCGGGCCACCTTGGTGACCTGGTCGGCGAACGAACTCAGCGTCTTGACCATCGTGTTGATGGTGTCGGCGAGCTGCGCGACCTCGCCGCTCGCCTCGATCGTCACCTGCCGCGTCAGATCGCCGTTGGCGACCGCCGAGGCCACCTGGGAGATGTTGCGCACCTGCATGGTCAGGTTGTTGGCCATCAGGTTGACGTTGTTGCTCAGGTCCTTCCAGATGCCCGTGACCCCCGGCACATGCGCCTGGCCGCCGAGCATGCCCTCGGTACCCACCTCACGGGCCACCCGCGTCACCTGCTCGGCGAACGACGACAGCTGGACGACCATGGTGTTGACGGTCGTGACCAGCTCCAGGATCTCGCCCTTGGCGTCCACCGTGATCTTCTTCGACAGATCGCCCTTGGCGACCGCGGTCGTGACCTCGGCGATGTTGCGCACCTGGATCGTCAGGTTGTTCGCCATGAAGTTCACCGACTGCGTGAGGTCCTTCCAGGTGCCGGAGACCCCCTGCACCTCGGCCTGACCGCCGAGGATGCCCTCCGTACCCACCTCACGGGCCACCCTGGTGACCTCCTGGGCGAACGACGACAGCTGGTCCACCATCGTGTTCAGGGTGTTCTTCAGCTCCAGGATCTCGCCGCGCGCGTCCACGGTGATCTTCTGGGAGAGGTCACCGCCCGCCACCGCGGTGGCGACCTGCGCGATGTTGCGCACCTGGGCCGTCAGGTTCCCGGCCATGCCGTTCACCGAGTCCGTCAGGTCACGCCACACACCGGCGACACCGGGCACCTGCGCCTGCCCGCCGAGCCGGCCCTCCGTACCCACGTCCCGGGCCACCCGGGTCACCTGGTCGGCGAAGGCGGACAGCTGGTCGACCATGGTGTTGATCGTGTCCTTGAGCTCCAGGATCTCGCCCCGCGCGTCCACGTCGATCTTCTGCGACAGATCGCCGTTGGCCACCGCCGTCGTCACCTGGGCGATATTGCGCACCTGGGACGTGAGGTTTCCGGCCATGAAGTTGACGGAGTCCGTCAGCTCCTTCCAGGTGCCCGACACACCGTCCACCTGGGCCTGACCGCCGAGCCGGCCCTCCGTACCCACGTCCCGCGCCATCCGCGTCACCTGGTCGGCGAAGCTCGACAGCTGGTCCACCATCGTGTTCACGGTGTTCTTCAGCTTGAGCATCTCGCCGGAGACGTCCACGGTGACCTTCTGCGACAGATCGCCGTTGGCCACCGCCGTCGTCACCTGGGCGATGTTGCGCACCTGGCCGGTGAGGTTTCGGAACGCGGTGTTGACGGAGTCCGTCAGGTCCTTCCACGTCCCCGCCGCGCCCGGCACCTGCGCCTGGCCGCCCAGCTCGCCCTCGACCCCGATCTCCCGCGCGACCCGCGTCACCTCGGCGCCGAAGGACGACAGCTGGTCCACCATGCCGTTGACGGTGTTCTTCAGCTCCAGCATCTCGCCGGCCACGTCCACGGTGACCTTCTGCGAGAGGTCGCCGTTGGCCACCGCGGTCGTCACGGCGGCGATGTCCCGCACCTGGGTCGTCAGGTTCCGGAACACCGTGTTGACGGAGTCCGTCAGGTCCTTCCAGGTCCCGGCCGCGCCCGGCACGTTCGCCTGCCCGCCGAGCCGGCCCTCCGCGCCGACCTCGTTGGCCACGCGCGTGACCTCGTCCGCGAAGATCCGCAGCGTCTCGGTCATCTGGTTGATCGTCTCGGCGAGCTGCGCCACCTCGCCGCGCGCCTGCACCGTCACCTTCTGGGACAGATCACCGTTCGCCACCGCCGTGGTGACCTGCGAGATCCCGCGCACCTGGGCGGTCAGGTTGCCCGCCATCGTGTTGACGGAGTCGGTCAGCTCCTTCCACACGCCGGCCACCTCGGGCACCTGCGCGCGGCCGCCGAGGATGCCCTCGGTACCCACCTCCCGGGCCACCCGCGTGACCTCCGAGGAGAAGGCCGAGAGCTGGTCGACCATCGTGTTGACGGTGTTCTTCAGCTCCAGCATCTCGCCCGCGACATGCACGGTCACCTTGCGCGACAGATCACCCTTGGCGACCGCCGTCGTCACCAGGGCGATGTCCCGCACCTGCGCGGTGAGCCGGTCCGCCATCGTGTTGACGGACTCCGTCAGGTCCTTCCAGGAGCCCGACATGCCCCGCACCCGCGCCTGGCCGCCGAGCTTGCCCTCGGTACCGACCTCGCTGGCCACCCGGGTGACCTCGTCGGTGAACGTCGACAACTGGTCGACCAGGTTGTTGACGGTACGGCCGACCTTCAGGAACTCGCCCCGCAGCGGATGCCCGGTGCCGCCGTCCGGCGCCTGCGTCCGCAGCTCCATGCGCGGCGACAGATCGCCCTCCGCGACCGCGGTCAGCACCCGGCCGACCTCGGAGACCGGTCGTACGAGATCGTCCACCAGCGCGTTGGAGTGGTCGATCGCCGTCGCCCAGGAGCCCTCGCAGGCGCCCGTCTCCAGCCGGTCCGTGAGTTTTCCCTCACGTCCGACCATGCGCCGCACCCGGGACAGCTCACCGGTCAGATGCAGATTGCGGTCGGCCACCTCGTTGAAGACCGCCGAGATCTCCGACATCACGCCGTCCCCGGAGACCGTCAGGCGTTTGCGGAAGTTCCCGTCACGCATCGACACAAGGGCCGCCAGCAGCCGGTTCAGCGCGGCGGTGTCCACCTCGGTGGTGCCGCCACTCCTGCCCTGGGACGGTCCGCCCTTCGCGCGCGTCTTGCTGCCACGCGTCGCTGCGCCAGACTCCACTGTGTCCCTCCCGGGGGATCGACCCTGTACCGGTTACTGCTGCGTATTTCTCCCAGATGAGATCCGGCCACACCAAGGGCTGCTGCCCACCGTGCGCGGAACGCACGCGGCGCGACCCGACCTTCATCAGAAGCCTGCCCAGTGTTTCACCCTGCCCGAACCGGGCCATAACAGTTCGGCAGCTTCGCACATCGTCCGCACACCCTGGGGGGGTAAACACCGGCGACCGGCACCCGCTCGGACGGCGAAGGTAAGTAACCTTGCATCCGGCTGTCCAGCCGCACCGGTCCCGTCCGGCCTGGGCGGTGGCACCAGTACGAGCGGGCATCGGAGGGGCGGCCGCAGACCATGACCACCGGACTGATCCCGGGGGACAGCCCCCGAGCAGCGGCCGACCGACGCGCCGATGCCGCAGCAGCGGCTCGACCCGGCCGGCCCGTCCGCCCTGCCCGCCGACAACCGGCCGAGGAGTTCTGTGATCACCGCGCGTGCGGCCGCCAGTTTCGAGCCCGTCGGACGCTCCGTGGCGACCGCCCGGTCCTTCGTCCGCGACACCCTCCAGGGCTGGGGCTTCGCCGACATCGTCGACGACGCCGTCGTTCTCACGAGCGAACTGGTGACCAACGCGGTCGTCCACGCGGGCACCCACGCGGAGGTGCTCTGCCTGCGCACCGAGGACGGGGTGCGCATCGAGGTCTCCGACCACTACCCCGAGCGCGAGGTCCCGCTCCAGACCTCCGCCAGCCCCATGGCCAGCCCCGAGCGCGAGGGCGGCCGCGGCCTCCAGCTCTGCGCGGCCCTGGCCACCCGCTGGGGCGTCGACTACACGCCGACCCACAAGCACGTCTGGTTCCAGCTCAACCTGCCCGAGCGGCCGGTCGGCACCCGTACCGCCGGACCCGCGCTCCCCGCCGACCTGCTGCCCGTGGCCGATGGCCGGGTCCGCGTCGCCGTCCTCCAGGTCGACCGCAAGGGGACCATCACCTCCTGGAACGAGGACGCGGACCACCTCTTCGGCCACCCGGCCGCCGAGGCCGTCGGGCGGCCGCTGACCGAACTCGCCGCCTGGCCGCACACCCCGGGCACCAGCACCGGCATCGCCGAGGCCCTCCAGCTCTCCCGCTGGGAGGGCGGCTACGGCATGCGCGGCGCCGACGGCCGCGTCATCCAGGTGTACGCCTCCCACCTGCGGGTCCGCGACAGCGGCGGCGAGCCCTCCACCGTGTGCCTGCTGGTGCGCGACCACGAGCGCGCCGTGCTCCAGACACCCACCCGGGTCCCGGCCGGCGACCAGGGCACCGGCCAGGACGGCCAGAGCACCGACCCCTTCGAGGTCTTCATCGGCTCCCCCGCCCCGGACGACCTCGACGGACTGCTCCAGCGCACCGTGGAGCGCGCCCGCGACATGCTCGACGGCGACTCCGCGTTCCTGCTGCTGGCCACGGACGACGAGACCGAGCTGGAGGTCCGCGCCTCCACCGGGCTGCCCTCCGCCCGCCAGCGCTTCGCCCGCGTCCCGGTGGAGGCCGGCCCCGGCCGCTACGGCTCCGCCCGCATGCCCGCCGTCCACGACGACCTCGCCGCCGTCCCCGGCGCCGTCCCGCTGCTCGGCGGCACCGGCATGCGCTCGGTCGTCACCGTCCCGCTGAAGGTCGAGGGCCGGCTCACCGGCTCCCTCGGCGTCGCGGCGGAGGCGTCGGGCAGGTACTCGAACGAGGAGGCGCTGCGCCTCCAGTTCGCCGCCGACCGCATCGCCCTGGCCGTGGAGTCGGCGCGTCTCGGCGAGCTGGAGCGGCTGCGGCGCGGCTCCCTGAGCTTCCTGGTCGAGGCGTCCGACCTGCTGGCCGGCACCCTGGACCGCGACCAGACGCTCGCCCTCATGGCCCAGATGACGGTCCCCACCCTGGCCACCTGGTGCGCCGTCTACACCATCGCCGACCAGGCGTCGGACCCGTATCTGTCCTACGTGCTGCACGAGGACGAGGAACTCATCGACGGCATCAAGTCGCTGCTGTCGAAGGTCGCCCCGCCGGACCCGGTGCCCACGCCCGGTGCCCGGGTGTGGACGGTCCCGGGCGAGGTCGCCCACCAGGCCGCCCTGCGCACCTCCATGCGCACCCTGGGCCTGTCCGGCGGTCCCACGGACCGGATCACCGCGGGCATCGGCCCGACCCTCGCCACGGCCTCCGCGGTCGGTGGCGAAACGGTCGTCCTGCCGCTCGTCGCCCGCAACCGGGTCATCGGCATGCTGGTCCTCGGCAAGCCCACCGACGAACACTTCCGCCAGGAGATCCTGGAACTGGCCGAGGACCTGTCCCGCCGGGCCGCTCTCGCCCTGGACAACGCCCGCCTGTACTCGGAGCGCACGGCCATCAGCCAGGCCCTCCAGCGCAGCCTGCTGCCGCCCGGCACCCCGCACATCGACGGCGTCGAGGTGGAGGTCATCTACCGCGCGGCCGGCGAGGGCAACGAGGTGGGCGGCGACTTCTACGACCTCTTCCCCATCGGCAACGGCGCCTACGGCTTCGCCATCGGCGACGTCTGCGGTACGGGACCCAACGCGGCGGCGGTCACCGGTCTCGCCCGGCACGCCCTGCGTCTGCTGGCCCGCGAGGGACTCAGCGGCCCCGCCGTCCTGGAACGGCTGAACTCGGCCATTCTGGACGAGGGCGACCGCAGCCGATTCCTGACGCTCCTTTACGGCGAGATGCGGCCCCAGCCGGACGGCAGCGCCGAGCTGAAGGTGGTCTGCGCGGGCCACCCGCTGCCGCTGCGCCTGCGCCAGGACGGCACGGTCACCCCGGCCGCCGAACCGCAGCCCCTGCTGGGCGTCATCGAGGACCTGGAGCTGTACGAGGAGAGGGTCACCCTCGACCCCGGTGATGTGCTGCTCTGCGTCACGGACGGCGTCACCGAGCGCCGCGAGGGCTCCCGCATGCTGGGCGACGACGGCCTCGCCGACGTGCTCACCACGTGTACGGGTCTGACCGCGGGTGCGGTCGCGGCGCGCATCATGCGCGCGGTGGAACGTTTCGCGTCCGACGCCCCGTCGGACGACATGGCCATTCTGGCGATGCGGGTCCCGGGCCTCCAGCACAACGAGGGCTGAACCGGGGCGGCTTGGGGCCGCCCCGGGACACCAAAAAGGCCCCACCCGAAAGGGTGGGGCCTTTTTATCAGCGAGCCCCCAAACGGAATCGAACCGTTGACCTTCTCCTTACCATGGAGACGCTCTGCCGACTGAGCTATGGGGGCCTGTCGTTTTCGAGGTTTCCCTCGCGGCGACAAAGAAACTGTACCCCGAACCGGCCCGACTTCCCAAATTCGTTCGGGAGCTGGTCAGAAGGCGGGTTGGAGCAGTCCGCCGAGGGCGTTGCAGGCCGTGGCGACGCGCTGCATCTCCCGCTTGGTCAGCGAGGCGTCGACGGGCAGCGCGAGCGTCTCGTCGGCGGCCCGTTCGGTCTGCGGCAGGGACACACAGCGGCGGAATTCCGGCAGGCGGTGCACGGGCGTCTTCACCGGTACCCGGCAGTCGACTCCCTTGGCCCGCAGGGCGCGTGCGAAGGCGTCCCGGTCGGGCCGGCCGTTGCCGGGCACCCGCACCACGTACTGCTGGTAGGTGTGCCCGTCCCCGCCGTCCGGGGTCCGCACGCCCTTCAGCTTGGTGTCCAAGTAGGCGGCCCGCTCCCGCCGTTGTGCCGTCTCGTCGGGCGCCAGCCCGGACTCACCCTGCTCCAGGACCAGCAGTTCGTGCCGCTGCCCCAGGGCGTGCAGCCGCCCGATGTCGGCCCGCCGGCCGAAGCGGTGGACGACAACGACGGCCGCGGTGCGGGAGGTTACGGCCGCCTCGACCGCCTGGGGGTCCAGGCAGTAGGTCACGGGGTCTATGTCGGCGAACACGGGGAGCGCGCCGGCCAGGGTCACTGCCTCGGCGACCTCGACGTTCCCGAAGGCCGGTACGACGACCTCGTCACCGACTCCGACGCCGGCCGCCCTGAGCATTGCGGAGGTTCCCATGTACGGGATGTTCGGTGCGCAGGGTGAACGACACGTTACGCGGAACAAAAAAAGGTCGGACCCTGAACCGAAGTTCAGGATCCGACCTTTTGAAAAATTGTTCGGCGGCGTCCTACTCTCCCACAGGGTCCCCCCTGCAGTACCATCGGCGCTGAAAGGCTTAGCTTCCGGGTTCGAAATGTAACCGGGCGTTTCCCTAACGCTATAACCACCGAAACACTATGAAACTGACAACCGGCACTTTGGTTGTTCGTGGTTTCAGAACCAACACAGTGGACGCGAGCAACTGAGGACAAGCCCTCGGCCTATTAGTACCGGTCACCTCCACCAGTTGCCTGGCTTCCAGATCCGGCCTATCAACCCAGTCGTCTACTGGGAGCCTTACCCCATCAAGTGGGTGGGAGTCCTCATCTCGAAGCAGGCTTCCCGCTTAGATGCTTTCAGCGGTTATCCCTCCCGAACGTAGCCAACCAGCCATGCCCTTGGCAGGACAACTGGCACACCAGAGGTTCGTCCGTCCCGGTCCTCTCGTACTAGGGACAGCCCTTCTCAAGACTCCTACGCGCACAGCGGATAGGGACCGAACTGTCTCACGACGTTCTAAACCCAGCTCGCGTACCGCTTTAATGGGCGAACAGCCCAACCCTTGGGACCGACTCCAGCCCCAGGATGCGACGAGCCGACATCGAGGTGCCAAACCATCCCGTCGATATGGACTCTTGGGGAAGATCAGCCTGTTATCCCCGGGGTACCTTTTATCCGTTGAGCGACGGCGCTTCCACAAGCCACCGCCGGATCACTAGTCCCGACTTTCGTCCCTGCTCGACCCGTCGGTCTCACAGTCAAGCTCCCTTGTGCACTTACACTCAACACCTGATTACCAACCAGGCTGAGGGAACCTTTGGGCGCCTCCGTTACTCTTTAGGAGGCAACCGCCCCAGTTAAACTACCCATCAGACACTGTCCCTGATCCGGATCACGGACCCAGGTTAGACATCCAGCACGACCAGACTGGTATTTCAACGACGACTCCACCCACACTGGCGTATGAGCTTCAAAGTCTCCCAGCTATCCTACACAAGCCGAACCGAACACCAATATCAAACTGTAGTAAAGGTCCCGGGGTCTTTCCGTCCTGCTGCGCGAAACGAGCATCTTTACTCGTAGTGCAATTTCACCGGGCCTATGGTTGAGACAGTCGAGAAGTCGTTACGCCATTCGTGCAGGTCGGAACTTACCCGACAAGGAATTTCGCTACCTTAGGATGGTTATAGTTACCACCGCCGTTTACTGGCGCTTAAGTTCTCAGCTTCGCCCCACCGAAATGGAGCTAACCGGTCCCCTTAACGTTCCAGCACCGGGCAGGCGTCAGTCCGTATACATCGCCTTACGGCTTCGCACGGACCTGTGTTTTTAGTAAACAGTCGCTTCTCGCTGGTCTCTGCGGCCACCCCCAGCTCAGGGAGTAAATCCCATCACCGAGCGTGGCCCCCCTTCTCCCGAAGTTACGGGGGCATTTTGCCGAGTTCCTTAACCATAGTTCACCCGAACGCCTCGGTATTCTCTACCTGACCACCTGAGTCGGTTTAGGGTACGGGCCGCCATGAAACTCGCTAGAGGCTTTTCTCGACAGCATAGGATCATCCACTTCACCACAATCGGCTCGGCATCAGGTCTCAGACACATGATGTGCGGATTTACCTACACACCGTCCTACACCCTTACCCCGGGACAACCACCGCCCGGGATGGACTACCTTCCTGCGTCACCCCATCACTCACCTACTAACCGCTTGGTCCGGCGGCTCCACCACTCCCCTCAACTCCGAAGAGATCAGGGCGGCTTCACGGCCTTAGCATCACGATGCTCGATGTTTGACGCTTCACAGCGGGTACCGGAATATCAACCGGTTATCCATCGACTACGCCTGTCGGCCTCGCCTTAGGTCCCGACTTACCCTGGGCAGATCAGCTTGACCCAGGAACCCTTAGTCAATCGGCGCACACGTTTCTCACGTGTGTATCGCTACTCATGCCTGCATTCTCACTCGTCAACCGTCCACAACTACCTTCCGGTGCTGCTTCACCCGGCAGACGACGCTCCCCTACCCATCACAACACCCGTTGGGGCTATATGCTGCAATGACACGACTTCGGCGGTACGCTTGAGCCCCGCTACATTGTCGGCGCGGAATCACTAGACCAGTGAGCTATTACGCACTCTTTCAAGGGTGGCTGCTTCTAAGCCAACCTCCTGGTTGTCTGTGCGACTCCACATCCTTTCCCACTTAGCGTACGCTTAGGGGCCTTAGTCGATGCTCTGGGCTGTTTCCCTCTCGACCATGGAGCTTATCCCCCACAGTCTCACTGCCGCGCTCTCACTTACCGGCATTCGGAGTTTGGCTAAGGTCAGTAACCCGGTAGGGCCCATCGCCTATCCAGTGCTCTACCTCCGGCAAGAAACACACGACGCTGCACCTAAATGCATTTCGGGGAGAACCAGCTATCACGGAGTTTGATTGGCCTTTCACCCCTAACCACAGGTCATCCCCCAGGTTTTCAACCCTGGTGGGTTCGGTCCTCCACGAAGTCTTACCTCCGCTTCAACCTGCCCATGGCTAGATCACTCCGCTTCGGGTCTTGAGCGTGCTACTGAATCGCCCTGTTCGGACTCGCTTTCGCTACGGCTTCCCCACTCGGGTTAACCTCGCAACACACCGCAAACTCGCAGGCTCATTCTTCAAAAGGCACGCAGTCACGAGATGCAGCAAGCTGCATCCGACGCTCCCACGGCTTGTAGGCACACGGTTTCAGGTACTATTTCACTCCCCTCCCGGGGTACTTTTCACCATTCCCTCACGGTACTATCCGCTATCGGTCACCAGGGAATATTTAGGCTTAGCGGGTGGTCCCGCCAGATTCACACGGGATTTCTCGGGCCCCGTGCTACTTGGGTGTCTCTCAAGCAAGCCGCTGACATTTCGACTACGGGGGTCTTACCCTCTACGCCGGACCTTTCGCATGTCCTTCGTCTACATCAACGGTTTCTGACTCGCCCTACGGCCGGCAGACCGTAGAAGAGAGATCCCACAACCCCGCACACGCAACCCCTGCCGGGTCTCACACGCATACGGTTTGGCCTCATCCGGTTTCGCTCGCCACTACTCCCGGAATCACGGTTGTTTTCTCTTCCTGAGGGTACTGAGATGTTTCACTTCCCCTCGTTCCCTCCACTTGCCCTATGTGTTCAGGCAAGGGTGACAGCCCATGACGACTGCCGGGTTTCCCCATTCGGAAACCCCCGGATCAAAGCCTGGTTGACGGCTCCCCGGGGACTATCGTGGCCTCCCACGTCCTTCATCGGTTCCTGGTGCCAAGGCATCCACCGTGCGCCCTTAAAAACTTGGCCACAGATGCTCGCGTCCACTGTGCAGTTCTCAAACAACGACCAGCCACCCATCACCCCGAACCCATCAACGAGTCCGAGTGCACTGGGGCCGGCGACTGAGGAGAAGATCAGATCATTCCCTCAGACACCCAACAGCGTGCCCGACACGACCAGCCGACCAGATCAGCGTTCCACGCCCCGAAGAGCAGTACTAGCGCCTGATCCATCCTGGATCGTGCCGAGTAGTCAACGTTCCACCCATGAGCAACCAGCATCAGACATTCGCCGATGTACTGGCCTCTGACCGAGCGAACTCGGTGAGAAGTGCTCCTTAGAAAGGAGGTGATCCAGCCGCACCTTCCGGTACGGCTACCTTGTTACGACTTCGTCCCAATCGCTGGTCCCACCTTCGACAGCTCCCTCCCACAAGGGGTTGGGCCACTGGCTTCGGGTGTTACCGACTTTCGTGACGTGACGGGCGGTGTGTACAAGGCCCGGGAACGTATTCACCGCAGCAATGCTGATCTGCGATTACTAGCGACTCCGACTTCATGGGGTCGAGTTGCAGACCCCAATCCGAACTGAGACCGGCTTTTTGAGATTCGCTCCACCTCACGGTATCGCAGCTCATTGTACCGGCCATTGTAGCACGTGTGCAGCCCAAGACATAAGGGGCATGATGACTTGACGTCGTCCCCACCTTCCTCCGAGTTGACCCCGGCGGTCTCCCGTGAGTCCCCAGCACCACAAGGGCCTGCTGGCAACACGGGACAAGGGTTGCGCTCGTTGCGGGACTTAACCCAACATCTCACGACACGAGCTGACGACAGCCATGCACCACCTGTACACCGACCACAAGGGGGGCACTATCTCTAATGCTTTCCGGTGTATGTCAAGCCTTGGTAAGGTTCTTCGCGTTGCGTCGAATTAAGCCACATGCTCCGCCGCTTGTGCGGGCCCCCGTCAATTCCTTTGAGTTTTAGCCTTGCGGCCGTACTCCCCAGGCGGGGCACTTAATGCGTTAGCTGCGGCACGGACAACGTGGAATGTTGCCCACACCTAGTGCCCACCGTTTACGGCGTGGACTACCAGGGTATCTAATCCTGTTCGCTCCCCACGCTTTCGCTCCTCAGCGTCAGTATCGGCCCAGAGATCCGCCTTCGCCACCGGTGTTCCTCCTGATATCTGCGCATTTCACCGCTACACCAGGAATTCCGATCTCCCCTACCGAACTCTAGCCTGCCCGTATCGACTGCAGACCCGGGGTTAAGCCCCGGGCTTTCACAACCGACGTGACAAGCCGCCTACGAGCTCTTTACGCCCAATAATTCCGGACAACGCTCGCGCCCTACGTATTACCGCGGCTGCTGGCACGTAGTTAGCCGGCGCTTCTTCTGCAGGTACCGTCACTTTCGCTTCTTCCCTGCTGAAAGAGGTTTACAACCCGAAGGCCGTCATCCCTCACGCGGCGTCGCTGCATCAGGCTTTCGCCCATTGTGCAATATTCCCCACTGCTGCCTCCCGTAGGAGTCTGGGCCGTGTCTCAGTCCCAGTGTGGCCGGTCGCCCTCTCAGGCCGGCTACCCGTCGTCGCCTTGGTGAGCCGTTACCTCACCAACAAGCTGATAGGCCGCGGGCTCATCCTGCACCGCCGGAGCTTTACACCATCAAGGATGCCCAAGATGGTCATATCCGGTATTAGACCCCGTTTCCAGGGCTTGTCCCAGAGTGCAGGGCAGATTGCCCACGTGTTACTCACCCGTTCGCCACTAATCCACCCCGAAGGGCTTCATCGTTCGACTTGCATGTGTTAAGCACGCCGCCAGCGTTCGTCCTGAGCCAGGATCAAACTCTCCGTGAATGTTTACTCGGCCGAAAAATAATTCAGCCGGTGACACGTTGGAGAGCGGAACGGTCGGAGGAATAGTCCGACCGTTCACAGCGTCCTCGCTGTGTTTATTTCAAAGGAACCACGTCCCGGTCATGATGACCGGAGACGGGGTATCAACATATCTGGCGTTGACTTTTGGCACGCTGTTGAGTTCTCAAGGAACGGTCGCTTCCTTTGTACTCACCCTCTCGGGCTTTCCTCCGGGCTTCCCTTCGTGTTTCCGACTCTATCAGATCTTTTCTCGATCCGATTTCCTCGGTGCTTTCCAGGTTCTCGCTCTCGCGTTTCCCTTTCCGGCGGTTCCGACTTTATCAGAAGTTCTGAGCCGGATTTCCCTCCCGGTCCTGGGCACCTTGTCCAGCGCATGAAGTGCTGGGGTTCCCCGGCGGGCGAGGTCGTAAACGTACTGGAGCGGGGCGCCCCGATGCAAATCGAGGCGCCCCGCTCCCGGTCCGAGCCGACGGGTCGTCAGACCTCCACGACCACAGGCAGGATCATCGGCCTGCGGCGGTAGTTGTCCGAGACCCACTTGCCGAGCGTGCGGCGGATCAGCTGCTGGAGCTGGTGGGGCTCCACGACGCCGTCCTGGGCGGACCGCTCCAGGACCTCGTTGATCTTCGGGACGACCTCGGTGAAGGCCGCGTCCTCGATGCCCGAGCCGCGGGCCTGGATGTGCGGGCCCCCGGTGATCTTGCCGGTGGAGGAGTCCACCACCACGAAGACCGAGATGATGCCCTCGTCGCCGAGGATCTTGCGGTCCTTGAGCGCGGGCTCGCCCACGTCGCCGACGGAGAGCCCGTCGACGTAGACGTAGCCGGCCTGGACCTTGCCGGAGATCTTGGCCTTGCCCTCGACCAGGTCCACCACCACGCCGTCCTCGGCGATGACGATCCGGTCGTGCGGGACGCCCGTGAGCGCGCCCAGCTCGGCGTTGGCGCGCAGATGGCGCCATTCGCCGTGCACCGGCATCAGGTTCTTCGGGCGGCAGATGTTGTAGAAGTACAGCAGCTCGCCCGCGGAGGCGTGGCCCGAGACATGCACCTTGGCGTTGCCCTTGTGGACGACATTGGCGCCCCAGCGGGTCAGGCCGTTGATCACGCGGTAGACCGCGTTCTCGTTGCCCGGGATCAGCGACGAGGCCAGGATGACCGTGTCGCCGTCGACGATCCGGATCTGGTGGTCGCGGTTGGCCATCCGGGAGAGCGCGGCCATCGGCTCGCCCTGGGAGCCCGTGCAGACCAGGACCACCTCGTGGTCGGGCAGGTCGTCCAGCGTCTTGACGTCGACCACCAGGCCCGGCGGGACCTTCAGATAGCCGAGGTCACGGGCGATGCCCATGTTGCGGACCATGGAGCGGCCGACGAAGGCGACCCGGCGGCCGTACTCGTGCGCCGCGTCCAGGATCTGCTGGATGCGGTGCACGTGGCTGGCGAAGCTCGCCACGATGATCCGCTTGCGGGCGCCGGCGAAGACCGTGCGCAGCACGCTGGAGATGTCCCGCTCGTGCGGGGTGAACCCGGGGACCTCGGCGTTCGTGGAGTCGGTCAGCAGGAGGTCGATGCCCTCGTCGCTGAGCCGCGCGAAGGCGTGCAGGTCGGTGAGGCGGTTGTCCAGCGGCAGCTGGTCCATCTTGAAGTCGCCGGTGTGCACCGCCATGCCCGCGGGGGTGCGGATGGCGACGGCCAGGGCGTCCGGGATGGAGTGGTTGACCGCGATGAACTCGCAGTCGAAGGGGCCGATGCGCTCGCGGTTCCCCTCGGCCACCTCCAGCGTGTACGGCCGGATGCGGTGCTCCTGGAGCTTGGCCTCGATCAGCGCGAGGGTCAGCTTGGAGCCGATCAGCGGGATGTCCGGCTTCTCGCGGAGCAGGAAGGGGACGGCGCCGATGTGGTCCTCGTGGCCATGCGTGAGGACGATGCCCTCGACGTCGTCGAGACGGTCCCGGATGGACGTGAAGTCGGGCAGGATCAGGTCGATGCCGGGCTGCTCCTCCTCGGGGAAGAGCACGCCGCAGTCGACGATCAGCAGACGGCCGCCGTACTCGAAGACCGTCATGTTCCGGCCGATCTCGCCGAGACCGCCGAGCGGGGTGACCCTCAGGCCGCCCTCGGGGAGCGGCGGGGGCGGGCCCAGTTCAGGATGCGGATGACTCAAAAGACTCTCCTCAACCACACACGCCACGTACCGGTAGGGCACGTGGCGCGCGTGACGTTCGTGCGAAGCAGTTGTCGTTGTGGAATGCGGGACCGGTGCCCGCGTATTCGGTTGTGGTGTCTTCAGTTGTGAAGCGCCCGAAACCTCCGGGAGCTTCTGGACCGCGGGGGTCCGGGTGGTGCTGAAGTCTGTTGCTAGAGCTGTACCCCGCCGGCGGCAAGATCGATCTTGAGCTGGGCGATCTCCTCGGGCGAACACTCGACCATGGGCGAGCGCAGCGGGCCGCCGGGCAGTCCCAGCAGGTCGAGCGCGGCCTTGGTGGTCATGACGCCCTGGGTGCGGAACATGCCCGTGTAGACAGGGAGCAGCTTCTGGTGGATCTCGGTTGCCTTGACGACGTCACCGGAGGTGTACGCGTCGACCAGGGCGCGCAGGTCCGGGGTGACCAGGTGGCCGACAACCGAGACGAAGCCGACCGCGCCCACGGACAGCAGGGGCAGGTTCAGCATGTCGTCGCCGGAGTACCAGGCGAGGCCGGACTGGGCGATGGCCCAGCTGGCGCGGCCGAGGTCGCCCTTGGCGTCCTTGTTGGCGACGATCCGGGGGTGCTCGGCGAGCCGGACGAGCGTCTCGGTGTTGATCGGGACGCCGCTGCGGCCGGGGATGTCGTAGAGCATGTTCGGCAGGCCGGTCGCGTCGGCGATGGCCGTGAAGTGCCGGTACAGGCCCTCCTGCGGGGGCTTGTTGTAGTACGGCGTGACGACCAGGAGGCCGTGGACGCCGATGCGCTCGGCCGTCCGGGCCAGCTCGATGCTGTGGTGGGTGTCGTTGGTGCCGACCCCGGCCACGACGTGGGCGCGGTCGCCGACCGCTTCGAGGACGGCTCGTACGAGGTCCGCTTTCTCCGCGTCGCTGGTGGTGGGGGACTCGCCGGTGGTCCCGTTGATGATCAGGCCGTCGTTGCCTGCGTCCACCAGGTGGGCGGCGAGCCGCTGCGCGCCGTCGAGGTCGAGTGCGCCGTCCGCCGTGAAGGGCGTGACCATGGCGGTGAGGACCCGCCCGAAGGGGGTCTGCGGAGTCGAGGTCGGAGCCATGGGTAACACGCTACTCGGTGCGCCCTGTGCGGTCTGCCCTTGGGGGTCCGGGCAAGTCAGGACAAAAGTGGAACCCGGCACTGCCTGCTCGGGGGTTCAAGCAGTGCCGGGTCCGTTTGATCAGGCTAGATGAACTTCTCTAAATGCCGCAATACGGACACTTCAGGAGGCTGACCCGTACATCCGTTCCGCGCGCGGAACGGCGCCCCGTACGGGCTCTCCCCCACGGTCCCGCTACGGCGCGACGCGGCCGTTCGCGTTGTAGGCGGCGTGCGTCAGCGGCATGAGCTTCGCCCACTCCGCCTCCATCTTCTCGCCCACCATCTCGATCTCCCGCTGCGGGAAGGACGGCACCTTGGCCAGCTCGTGCTGGGTACGCAGGCCGAGGAAGTGCATCAGGGAGCGCGCGTTGCAGGTGGCGTACATCGAGGAGTACAGGCCGACGGGGAGCACCGAGCGGGCGACCTCTCGGGCGACACCCTCGGCGAGCAGCTTCTGGTAGGCGTCGTACGACTGCTCGTACGACGTCTCCAGGGCGCCCTGGACGGCGGAGTGCTGCTCCGGGGTGCCCTCGACGAAGACGTACTTGCCGGGGCGGCCCTGCTGCACGAGCTTGCGGGAGGCGTCCGGGACGTAGAAGACGGGCTCCAGCTCCCGGTAGCGGCCGGACTCCTCGTTGTACGACCAGCCCACGCGGTGCCGCATGAACTCGCGGAAGACGAAGATCGGGGCACTGATGAAGAAGGTCATCGAGTTGTGCTCGAACGGGCTGCCGTGCCGGTCGCGCATCAGGTAGTTGATCAGGCCCTTGGAGCGCTCGGGGTCCTTCTTCAGCTCGTCCAGGGACTGCTCGCCGGCGGTGGAGACACGGGCGGCGAAGAGGACGTCGGCGTCCGAAGCGCTGGACTTCACCAGCTCGACGGTGACATCGCTGCGGAACGTGAGCGACTCGGGGGTGGTCACGGGGGTTGGGGTCCTTCCCATCACTTCGGTGGTTCGCGCCCACCTTACGGGGCACCCGCTGGAGCCGGAGCGGGACCTCACCCCAAAAAACGCGTCGACGATTTTTTCCGACATGGGCACCTTTTGCGGTAATCGATCGTCTGTACCGGTGAGACCCGCACATTCGATCCCGAACCGGGAAAGGAGTGGCAGCCCCGATGCCCCGCCGCCGCGAGCCCGTACCCTTCGCCTTCCTCGTCGAGGGCGACACCTTCCGCAGCAATGTGACTCCCCCGCCGCGCCTGCGCAGGTCCTTCGGTGAGATGGCCGGGCGCTGGCTGCTGGGCCTGACCGTCGTGGCCGGGCTGGTGGGCGCGCTGATCATCGGCATGCCGTCGCTGTCCACGCCCGCGGATCCGCCGGCGCCGCAGTCCCAGGCGTCCGAGGGGCACTGACCCTTACGGCGGCTCCCGGCTGGTGAGCGGACAGGCGGCCGGATAGCCTCACCGGGCACAGCCCCCGCGAGGACCGAGTGAGGAACCGCCGTGCCCCTGCCCTTCCTGACGGCCGACCGTCCCTTCGAGGCGGCCTCCGAGAGCGCACTGCCGTACGACGACCGGGACCGCTGGCGGCGCCCCTACCGCCCCGGTCCCTGGCGGGTGGGGGTGGCGGCGCTGGTGCTGATGGTGGCGTCGTTCGTGCTGTTCGCGGCGGTGCTGATCGCGCTGACCGGCTCGCCGTCGTCCGCGGTCGCCGTTCTCGGCATCGGCCTGGTGGTGATCGCCGGGGCGCTGCGACTGCTGCGCATGGGCGTGTGGGTGAGCCCCCGGGGCGTACGGCGGGTCGGGTTGCTGAGGACGCGGACGGTGCCGTGGGCGCGGGTGGGGTCCGTGCGGACGGTGCAGCAGCCGGTGCGGTGGCTGGGGCTGCCGAGGACGGTGCAGGGGCAGGCGCTGGTACGGGTCGCCGCGGGGCGGCCGGGGGGCCCGGTGGCGCTGCTCACGACGGCCTCGCTGGACTTCCTCAACCGGCCGGCGGCGTTCGACCGGGCGGCGGATGTGGTGGAGGCGTGGGCGGCGGAACGCTGCCGCTGAGGCCGGGCACTGCTCGGGTCCCGGCGCTGTGGCTCGGCCGGGGGTCGGGGCGCTTGCCGGCGCCGGCGGGATGCCGCCCGCGCCCGCCCTCCCGCTCGGCTTCACCCGAGCGGACGGACCCCCATCGCCCCCGGCGGCACGCCTGCCCGCGGCTGAGCAGGCTCCAGGCCGGATACCCCGCAGGTCAGGCGTCAGCCGGTGTACGGCCCGCGTGCAGCGCGATCGCCCGTTGCATCGCCTTGCGCGCCCGGGGCGTGTCGCGGGCGTCGTGGTAGGCGACCGCCAGGCGGAACCAGCAGCGCCAGTCGTCCGGGGAGGACTCCGTCTCGGCCTTGCGGCGGGCGAAGACCTCGTCGGCCGAGTCGCGGTCGATACGGCCGCCCGTCGTCCGCTTGAGCTCGTCCACGGGCAGGCCCCCCTCCGCGTCGAGCTCGGCGGCGAGCTGGTTGGCCCGGCGGACGAACTGGGTGTTCTTCCACAGGAACCACAGGCCGATGACCGGCAGGATCAGCACCGCGATCCCGAAGGTCACGGTGAGGACCGTACCGGTCTCTATGAGCAGCACACCACGGCTGCCGACCAGGACGAAGTAGAAGACCAGGACGGCGGCCGTGATGAGGTAATTGATCTTCGCGCGCATGGCAGGGACTGTTCTCAGCTCAGGTCGAGGAAGTGCTCGAGGCCGAAGGTCAGGCCCGGAGTGGTGACCACGCGGCGCGCGCCGAGCAGGATGCCCGGCATGAAGCTGCTGTGGTGCAGGGAGTCGTGGCGGATGGTGAGGGTCTCGCCCTCGGCGCCGAGCAGCACCTCCTGGTGGGCCAGGAGACCGCGCAGCCGCACGGCGTGCACGGGGACGCCGTCCACGTCGGCGCCGCGGGCACCGTCGAGCGCGGTGACCGTGGCGTCCGGGGCCGGCGCGGTGCCGGCGGCGCGGCGGGCCTCGGCGATCAGCTGCGCCGTGCGCGTGGCCGTACCGGACGGCGCGTCGACCTTGTTGGGGTGGTGCAGCTCGACCACCTCGACCGATTCGAAGTACGGCGCCGCGAGCTGCGCGAACTTCATGGTCAGCACGGCCCCGATGGAGAAGTTCGGGGCGATGAGCACGCCGGTCCGCGGGGACTGGTCGAGCCAGCCCCGCAGCTGCGCGAGGCGGTCCTCGGTCCAGCCGGTCGTCCCGACGACCGCGTGGATGCCGTGGCGCACGCAGAAGTCGAGATTGCCCATGACCGAGGCGGGAGTGGTCAGTTCGACGGCGACCTGGGCGCCGGTCTCCGCCAGCGTCTCCAGCTTGTCGCCGCGGCCGAGGGCGGCCACCAGCTCCATGTCCTCGGCGGCCTCGACCGCCCTGACGGCCTCGGACCCGATCCGGCCCTTGGCCCCGAGGACCGCCACGCGCAGCTTGCTCATCTTCGCTTCCTTACCGATCTTGCCGGCTTACCGACTTGTCGACGTGCCGTCCGGGGACGGCGGTGCGGGGGTCAGGCGACGGCGTCGTGCAGTCGCGCGGCCTGTCTGTCCTTCAGCGGGCCGATGACCGACAGCGACGGGCGCCTGCCCAGGATGTCGCGGGCGACCGAGCGGACCTCGTCCGGGGTGACCGCGGCTATCTTCGCCAGCATGTCGTCCACGGACATCTGCTCGCCCCAGCACAGCTCGCTCTTGCCGATGCGGTTCATCAGCGCGCCGGTGTCCTCCAGGCCGAGCACGGTGGAGCCGCGCAACTGGCCGATGGCGCGGGCGATCTCGTCGTCGGACAGCCCGTTCTCGGCGACCTGGTCGAGTTCGTCGCGGCAGATCCGCAGCACGTCGTGCACCTGGCTGGGCCGGCAGCCGGCGTAGACGCCGAACAGACCGCAGTCGGCGAAGCCGGAGGTGTACGAGTACACGCTGTAGGCCAGGCCGCGCTTCTCCCGGACCTCCTGGAAGAGCCGCGAGGACATGCCGCCGCCGAGGGCGGTGTTCAGGACGCCCATGGCCCAGCGGCGCTCGTCGGTGCGGGCGAGGCCCGGCATGCCGAGCACGACATGGGCCTGCTCGGTCTTGCGGCCGATCAGTTCGACCTTGCCGAAGGTGCGGATCGTACGGCTGCCGTCGCGCGGGGCGATGGGCTGTGCGTCCGGGTTCTTCAGCGCGCCCGCCTTCTCGAAGGCCGCGCGGACCTGTCGTACGACCTTGTTGTGGTCGACGTTGCCGGCGCAGGCGACCACGAGGTGGGTCGGGTCGTAGTGCTTCTTGTAGAAGCGGCGGATGCGGTCGGCGGTCAGGGCGTTGACGGTGTCGACGGTGCCGAGGACGGGGCGGCCGAGGGCGTTGTCGCCGAACATGGTGTGCGCGAACAGGTCGTGCACACAGTCGCCGGGATCGTCCTCGGTCATCGCGATCTCTTCGAGGATCGCGCCGCGCTCGACGTCGACGTCCTCCTCGACGATGAGCGAGCCGGTCAGCATGTCGCAGACCACGTCGATGGCCAGCGGCAGATCGGTGTCGAGCACGCGTGCGTAGTAGCACGTGTACTCCTTGGCCGTGAACGCGTTCATCTCGCCGCCGACGGCGTCGATCGCGGCGGAGATGTCCAGCGCGGAGCGGCGCGCGGTGCCCTTGAAGAGCAGGTGCTCCAGGTAGTGCGTGGCGCCGTTCAGGGCCGGGGTCTCGTCACGGGAGCCGACGTGGGCCCAGATGCCGAAGGTCGCGGAGCGGACGGAGGGCAGGGTCTCGGTGACGATGCGCAGGCCCCCGGGGAGGGTGGTCTTGCGGACGGTACCGATGCCGCCGGTGCCCTTGATGAGGGTTTGGGTACGGGCGACGGCCCGCGCCTCCGAGGAGGGGCGGGCCGTCACCTTCGAGCCACGGGACGTCACTGCTCGGCGTCGTCCTTCGCCTCGTCGCCGTCCTCGCCCTCGATCACCGGGATGAGGGAGAGCTTGCCGCGCGAGTCGATCTCGGCGATCTCGACCTGGACCTTCTGGCCCACCCCGAGGACGTCCTCGACGTTCTCCACGCGCTTGCCGCCGGCGAGCTTGCGGATCTGCGAGATGTGCAGCAGACCGTCCTTGCCGGGCAGCAGGGAGACGAACGCGCCGAAGGTGGTGGTCTTGACGACCGTACCCAGGTAGCGCTCGCCGACCTCGGGCATCGTCGGGTTGGCGATGCCGTTGATCGTGGCACGGGCGGCCTCCGCCGAGGGACCGTCGGCGGCACCGATGTAGATGGTGCCGTCGTCCTCGATGGTGATCTCGGCGCCCGTGTCCTCCTGGATCTGGTTGATCATCTTGCCCTTGGGGCCGATGACCTCACCGATCTTGTCGACCGGGATCTTGACGGTGATGATCCGCGGGGCGTGCGGGCTCATCTCGTCGGGCCGGTCGATGGCCTCCATCATCACGTCGAGGATGTGGAGGCGGGCGTCGCGGGCCTGCTTGAGGGCCGCGGCCAGGACGGAGGCCGGGATGCCGTCCAGCTTGGTGTCGAGCTGGAGGGCGGTCACGAACTCCTTGGTGCCGGCGACCTTGAAGTCCATGTCGCCGAAGGCGTCCTCCGCACCGAGGATGTCGGTGAGGGTGACGTAGTGCGTCTCGCCGTCGATCTCCTGGGAGATCAGACCCATGGCGATACCGGCGACGGGGGCCTTCAGCGGCACACCGGCGTTCAGCAGCGACATGGTGGAGGCGCAGACCGAGCCCATGGACGTCGAACCGTTGGAGCCGAGGGCCTCGGACACCTGGCGGATCGCGTAGGGGAACTCCTCGCGCGTCGGCAGCACCGGCACGAGGGCGCGCTCGGCGAGGGCGCCGTGGCCGATCTCGCGGCGCTTCGGGGAGCCGACGCGGCCGGTCTCGCCGGTGGAGTACGGCGGGAAGTTGTAGTTGTGCATGTAGCGCTTGCGGGTCACCGGGGAGAGGGTGTCCAGCTGCTGCTCCATGCGGAGCATGTTGAGGGTGGTGACGCCCAGGATCTGGGTCTCGCCACGCTCGAACAGCGCGGAGCCGTGCACCCGCGGGATGGCCTCGACCTCGGCGGCGAGCGTACGGATGTCCGTCACGCCGCGGCCGTCGATGCGCTTCTTCTCCTTGATGACGCGCTCACGGACCAGAGCCTTGGTCAGCGAGCGGTACGCGGCGGAGATCTCCTTCTCGCGGCCCTCGAACTCCGGGAGGAGCTTCTCGGCGGCCAGACCCTTGACGCGGTCCAGCTCGGCCTCGCGCTCCTGCTTGCCGGCGATGGTGAGCGCCTGGGCGAGCTCGGGCTTGACCGCGGCGGTCAGGGCCTTGAGGACGTCGTCCTGGTAGTCCAGGAAGATCGGGAACTCGCCGGTCGGCTTGGCGGCCTTGGCGGCGAGGTCGGCCTGGGCGCGGCACAGGACCTTGATGAACGGCTTCGCGGCGTCGAGACCCGCGGCGACGATCTCCTCGGTCGGCGCCTCGACGCCGCCCTCGACCAGCTTGATGGCCTTGTCGGTGGCCTCGGCCTCGACCATCATGATCGCGACGTCGCCGTCCTCCAGGACGCGGCCCGCGACGACCATGTCGAAGACGGCGTCCTCGAGCTCGGTGTGCGTCGGGAAGGCCACCCACTGGCCGCGGATCAGCGCGACGCGGACGCCGCCGATCGGGCCGGAGAAGGGCAGACCGGCCAGCTGGGTGGACGCGGACGCGGCGTTGATCGCGACGACGTCGTACAGGTGGTCGGGGTTGAGCGCCATGACCGTGCAGACGACCTGGATCTCGTTGCGCAGGCCCTTCTTGAAGGACGGGCGCAGCGGGCGGTCGATCAGGCGGCAGGTGAGGATCGCGTCCTCGGAGGGGCGGCCCTCGCGGCGGAAGAAGCTGCCGGGGATCTTGCCGGCGGCGTACATCCGCTCCTCGACGTCCACCGTGAGGGGGAAGAAGTCGAGCTGGTCCTTGGGGTTCTTGGAGGCGGTGGTGGCCGACAGCACCATGGTGTCGTCGTCCAGGTACGCCACGGCGGAGCCGGCGGCCTGCTTGGCCAGGCGGCCCGTCTCGAAGCGGATGGTGCGGGTACCGAAGGCGCCATTGTCAATGACGGCCTCGGCGTAGTGGGTCTCGTTCTCCACTAGCGTTTTCTCCGTTACGTATCGTCTTTTGTCCCTGGCCTGCCCGTGTGGCAGGGGGACGGTGGTGGAGAAGCGCGCCTGCGGTGCGGGCCGGTCTTCGATCGAAGCACCCGGGGCTCGCTTCCCCCGGGGGCCACTACCGAGGACCGGCGGCGGCGTGGTGCGCTTCTCCTCGTGTGTGTCGTGCGTGCTCGCGTTCGTGCGTGCTCGCGTGCTGCGTTGTGCGTGGTGGTTGTGCGTTGTGCTACCACACTACAAAGCGTGAGTGACACCGCGCACGTTTCCGCACGTACAGCAAAGGGAGCGGCTCCCGGGTCCTGCCGGGAACCGCTCCCCTCACGGCGTC
Organism: Streptomyces sp. SUK 48; assembly: GCF_009650765.1. NCBI lineage: Bacteria > Bacillati > Actinomycetota > Actinomycetes > Kitasatosporales > Streptomycetaceae > Streptomyces > Streptomyces sp. SUK 48. Next base: position 2,428,967 of record NZ_CP045740.1, read on the forward strand.
CTTACTTGGCGCCGGCCGCACCGCGGCGGATGCCGAGGCGGTCGACCAGCGCACGGAAGCGCTGGATGTCCTTCTTCGCCAGGTACTGCAGCAGACGACGGCGCTGACCGACCAGGATCAGCAGGCCACGACGGCTGTGGTGGTCGTGCTTGTGGGCCTTGAGGTGCTCGGTCAGGTCGGAGATCCGACGGGACAGCAGAGCGACCTGGACCTCGGGGGAGCCGGTGTCACCCTCCTTGGTACCGAACTCGCCGATGATCTGCTTCTTCGTAGCGGCGTCGAGCGACACGCGTACTCCTCATAGTCTGTTGAGGCCACCGAGTGCCCCCGGTCTACATCTCGGGGAGCTTCCGTGACTCGGAAGGCGGGGATCCGCTGCGCGCGGCCTCCAGGGCACGATGCTTGCTCGATGCTCCGGGGGTGCGTACACGAACGGCCGTCACTCAGGGTACCAGGCGGCCGCGGGCCCCTTTGCCCCGGTCGGCGAACCACTCCATGGGGTGGTGTACGGCCACTAGGGTGAGCGCCGGGACTGTACGTCACCGGGACCGTACGTTACGTCGGGAAGGGGTTGCCGCGAGATGGCGGAAACGGAAGCCGAGACCAAGGCACGCAAGGAGCGCGAGCGCGACGAGCTGTACGCGCTCGACATCTCGGACGTCGAGTGGCACTGCGCCCCGGGCACCGAGAAGGACGAGGAGCGGGTCGAGATCGCGTACCTCCCCGAGGGAGCCGTGGCCATGCGCTCCTCCCTCGACCCGGCCACGGTGCTGCGCTACACGGAGGCCGAGTGGCGGGCGTTCGTGCTGGGCGCGCGGGACGGGGAGTTCGATCTGAAGCCCATGGCGCACAACGGGGGCTGGACGTGCAGTAGGCGCGTCGGGAGAGCGGAAAGGGGCGGCACCCGGGGTGCCGCCCCTTTCGTGCGGGTGGGTCAGTGCGTGCGGCCCCCCGTGTTTCTCGGTGCCCTGCGGTACGTGGAACAGCGGGTACGGTGCGGTAGCCCGTGATCCGGTGGGCGACGGCCCGCGCGACGATCTTGTCCGTGGCCCGGACACCGGGCGAATACCGGGTGGCGCCCTCGGCGAGGTCCTCGTCGTGCTCGACGACGGTCCGGTCCTCCGCGGCCACGCGACCGGCCGGCCGCCGGCGCGGACTGCTGTACGCGGACGGGGGCGGGCCCGAAGCTCACGCTGGGGGTCCTCCTCTTCGCCGCCTCACCGGGGGCGGGCGGACCGGCGGTGCGGGACCTGGGTCACTTGCTGGTCATCGCGCGGGCGGCCGCGTACACGTCGAACACGGCGAGCGCGAGGGGGACCAGCGTGAGCAGGACGAAGCCCTCGACGATCTCCAGGAACCGGCCCCAGAAGGGGCTCAGGCCCTGGCGCGGGACGATGAGCCCGAGGGCCGCCACGAGGGCCGCGCCGGCCGCGATCGCCGCGGCGAGCCAGATGGCGCGGAGGTCGAGGCCGGAACGGTCGCCGGTGAGCGCCTCGCGCAGGACGGACTGCGGCGGGTTGAGCGCCAGTCCGAGGCCGAGCAGCACGAGTGAGCCGAGGCCGGCCGCCAGGAGCGGGGCGACCTGGCCGGTGTAGCGGAAGAGCTGGGCGCGCATCAGCAGGGCCACGGCCGTGGCGAGGGCGAGCAGCTGGGCCCAGATGTCGTCGGAGAAGCCGAGCACCGCGCAGGAGGCGAGGGCGGTCAGCGCGCAGCCGCCGACGAGCCCGACGAGGATCTCGTGGCCGCGGCGGGCCTGGGCCTCGATCCGCTTCATGTCGACCGGCTCCTGTACGACGGCCTCCGTGCCGTAGGCGCTGCTCTGGGCGGAGTTCGGCGGTTCGAAGCCGATGGGCAGCCGGGCGAAGCGCATGGACAGGCCCGGCAGGAAGGCCAGGCCGCCGACCGCGAGGGGCGCGCACAGGGCGGCGATGTCCTTGGGCGTCCAGTGCACGAGGATCGCGGTGAACACGGTGACCAGGCCGAGCGCGGAGGCCAGCACGAAGGCGACGAACGGGGCGTCCCCGCCGGGGTGCACAGGGTCAGGACGACCGAGGCGAGCAGGACGGCGGCGCAGGCGAGCAGGAACTGGAGTTTGCCGGTGCCCTGGCCGTGCGCGAGGGCGAGAAGGCCGGAGCCGGCCACGCCGGCGTTGGGCAGGGCGCCGAGGCCCAGGGCGACGGCCGCGCCCCGGTCGTCGTAGACGCGGCCGCGGACGGCGGCGAAGACGACGAGGAGCACTCCGGCCACGCCCGCGAGGATGCCGGGCAGGCTGTGCATGTCGTGCCGGGGGTCGGCCTGCCAGGTGACGAAGGCGAGCAGGGTGGCCAGGACGCCCGCGCCCACCAGGCCCGCGGCGCGGGTGAGGTCGTCGCTCCACAGGGTGCGGTGCCGGGTCACCGAGGAGGCGACCGCCTCGGAGACGTCGTCGAAGACGGCCGGCGGCAGCGACTCGGAGAAGGGCCGCAGAGTGAGCAGTTCACCGTCGAGGATCCGCTGCGCGGAGAAGGAGCGCGCGCTGTCCAGGACGGTGCCGTCCCGGCGCACGAGGTGGTAGCCGACCGGGGCGCCCTCGGCGGGGTCCTGCCGGGAGAGCCGGAGGATCTCCGGGTAGATGTCGGCGACCGGGATGTCGTCGGGCAACGCCACGTCGATCCGGCTGTCGGGTGCGACGATCGTGACCCGGCAGAAACCGAGCCCCGACCCCGATCCGGTGCCGGGCAGCGCTGTTCCCGTGGTCGTCGTGCTCACCTCGTACTCCCCCTCAGTAATGGTCCTGCGCCCGTGCTGTGAAAATCCTGCGCTCGCCCCCGGACGGAATTCCCGGGAATCGAGGCGGCGGGCGCCGACCGGCTCCACCGGGGGTGGTATGCGGCGACGCCTCGCACGGAATACCCCGGTTCACGGGGTTTGTTCGCGTGTGCTCGAGCGAACACCCGGCACCCTACCCCGCACCGGTGACTCATGGAGTCAGTAGGATCACGCGGCGGCCTGCGTCCGTTCCGTCAACGGGGGACGGACCTCATTCGTGGGGCCTGGCAAAGGAATTGGGGAGCAGTGAGTCACATCGTCGTGAAGCGCCCGCCGCGGGCGCTGCCGTCCGAAGTGCCCACGGGGGAGGTTCTTCTCCAGCCTCCTCCGGAATTGCCGCGGGGACCGCAGGAAAGCGTCCTCATGCAGTTGCTGCCGACGCTCGGTATGGGCGGTTCGGTGGTCTTCTTCTTCACGAACGGGCAGCCGTTCATGAAGATCATGGGCATGGTGATGATCGCGTCGACGGTCGGTATGTCCATCGCCATGGTCATCCGTTTCCGGCGTGGTTCGCAGGGCCAACTCGCCGATGTGCGGCGTGACTACATGCGCTATCTGTCGGGGGCCCGGGGCGCGGCCGTGGACACCGCGAAGAGGCAGCGCGACGCGCAGTACTACCTGCATCCCTCGCCCGAGCAGTTGTGGGCGCTGGTCGCCGAGGGCAGCCGGGTGTGGGAACGCAGGCCGGGCGACGAGGACTTCGCGCAGGTGCGCATCGGGCTCGGCTCCCAGGAGCTGGCCACGCCGCTCATCGCGCCCGAGTCCGGGCCGGCCGGCCGCCTGGAGCCGCTCACGGCCGGTGCCGTGGAGCGCTTCCTCGACGTCCACGGCACCCTGAACGATCTGCCGATGGCCGTGTCGCTGCGCGCCTTCTACCACGTCACCGTCAGCGGCGACGCGGAGTCCGCGCGCTCGACGGTCCGCGCCCTGACCGGCTCGCTCGCCGCGCTGCACTCCCCCGAGGACCTGATCGTCGCCGTGGCGGCGGGCCGCGAGACGCTCCCGCGCTGGGAGTGGGTCAAGTGGCTGCCGCACGCCCAGGCGCCCGGCGCCGTGGACGGGGCGGGCACGCGCCGGCTGATCGGCTCCGACGCCCGTGAGGTGGAGGATCTGCTGGCCGACCGCCTCGCCGGCCGCCCCCGGTTCCACCCGAGCGGCGCGCCGCTCCTGGACGAGCCGCACATCGTCGTCGTCCTCGACGGGGTGTCCCTGCCGCAGGACTCCGTGCTGTCCAACATGGAGGGACTTCAGGGCGTGACGGTGATCGAGGTGGTGCCCGGCGAGCCCACCGCCGCCCGCGGCGACCTCACGGTCATCGCCCAGCCCGCCGTACTGCGGCTGGAGTCGGCGAACGGCGACATCTACGAGGGCACTCCGGACGCCCTGTCGTACGAGTCCGCCGAGGCCCTCGCCCGCCAGCTGGCCCCGCTGCGGCTGGCCTCCGGCGGTGACGACGACGAACCGCTGCTGGCCAACCTGGAGTTCACCGAGCTGCTCAACCTCGGCGACGCGGCGTCCGTCGATCCGCAGCGCACCTGGCGGCCGCGGGGGCTCGCCGAGCGGCTGCGGGTGCCGATCGGTGTCGGCCCGGACGGCCGGCCCGTGATGCTGGACCTCAAGGAGGCCGCCCAGGAGGGCATGGGCCCGCACGGCCTGTGCGTGGGCGCGACCGGTTCCGGCAAGTCGGAGCTGCTGCGCACCCTGGTGCTCGGCCTCGCGGTCACCCACTCCTCGGAGACCCTGAACTTCGTCCTCGCCGACTTCAAGGGCGGCGCGACCTTCGCCGGCATGGCGCAGATGCCGCACGTGGCGGCGGTCATCACCAACCTGGCCGACGATCTCACCCTGGTCGACCGGATGGGCGACTCGATCCGCGGTGAGCTGAACCGCCGCCAGGAGATGCTGCGCGACGCGGGCAACTACGCGAACATCCACGACTACGAGAAGGCGCGCGCGGCCGGTGCCCCGCTGCAGCCGATCCCCTCGCTCGTGCTGGTGATCGACGAGTTCTCCGAGCTGCTCACCGCCAAGCCGGACTTCATCGAGATGTTCGTGCAGATCGGCCGCATCGGCCGTTCGCTGGGCGTGCATCTGCTGCTGGCCTCGCAGCGCCTGGAGGAGGGCCGGCTGCGCGGTCTGGAGACGTATCTGTCGTACCGGATCGGTCTGCGCACCTTCTCCGCGGCCGAGTCCCGCGCGGCGCTCGGCGTCCCGGACGCCTACGAGCTGCCGAACGTGCCCGGTTCCGGTTTCCTGAAGTTCGGCACCGACGAGATGGTGCGCTTCAAGGCGGCGTACGTCTCCGGGGTGTACCGCTCCGGGGGCAGGCAGAGTGCCGCGGGCGGGGGGCCGTTGCCGGTGGACCGGCGGCCGGTGCTGTTCACGGCCGCCGAGGTGCCGGTGCACTACGCGCCGGTGCCGAAGCAGCGCACGGAGTCGGCGTCCCAGGTCGACGACGCGCTCGCGGACACGGTGCTCGATGTGATCGTGCGCCGGCTGGAGGCGCAGGGGCCGGCCGCGCACCGGGTGTGGCTGCCGCCGCTGGACAGCCCGCCCTCGCTGGACGGGCTGCTGCCCAGGCTCACGGCCGTCGAGGGGCGCGGGCTCACGCAGCCCGGTTACGAGGGTGCCGGACGCCTCGTCGTCCCGGTGGGCCTGGTCGACAAGCCGTACGAGCAGCGCCGTGAGCCGCTGTGGCTCGACTTCTCCGGCGCGGCGGGCCATCTGCAGCTGCTGGGCGGCCCGCAGTCCGGCAAGTCCACGCTGCTGCGCTCGCTGATCTGCTCCTTCGCGCTGACGCACACGCCGCACGAGGTGCAGATCTACGGCCTCGACTTCGGTGGCGGCGGTATGGCGGCGGTCTCCGGCCTGCCGCACGTGGGCGGGATCGCCTCGCGACTGGACCCGGAGCGGGTGCGGCGTACGGTGTCCGAGGTCTACGGGGTGCTGCGGCGCCGCGAGGAGTACTTCCGGACGTCGGGCATCGCCTCGATCCAGGACTTCCGCACCCGGCGCGAGCGCGGCGAGATCTCGGTCACCGACCAGCCGTGGGGCGATGTCTTCCTGGTCATCGACGGCTGGGGCAACTTCCGCACGGACTACGACAGTCTGGAGCCCGCCGTCCTGGAGATCGCCTCGCGCGGTCTCGGTTACGGAATCCACCTGGTCCTGACGGCGTCGCGCTCGATGGAGGTCCGCGCGAACCTCAAGGACCACATCATGAACCGCCTCGAACTGCGGCTCGGCGACACCATGGACTCCGAGATCGACCGCAAGGTGGCGGCCAATGTGCCGGCGGGCGTGCCGGGTCGTGGTGTGTCGCCGCAGAAGCTGCACTTCATGGCGGCGGTGCCACGCATCGACGGCCTGACCTCGGACACGGACCTGGCGGACGCGACGGCGGCGCTGGCGGCCGAGGTGTCGCGGCACTGGCAGGCACCGGGGGCGCCGCAGGTGCGGATGCTGCCCCGGGAACTCCCGGTGGCGCAGCTGCCCGCGGGCGACCGGCTGCCCCGGCAGGGGGTCGCCTTCGGCATCGACGAGAGCGATCTGGAGCCGGTGTTCGTCGACTTCGAGACGGACCCGTTCTTCATGGTCTTCGGCGAGAGCGAGTCGGGTAAGTCGAACCTGCTGCGGCTGCTCATCACGCAGCTGACGCAGCGCTATTCGGGCGACGAGGCGAAGTTCTTCGTGGTCGACAACCGGCGCTCGCTGCTGGATGTCACCCCGGCCTCGCATCTGGCCGAGTACATCCCGATGTCCAACTCCATGGACCACCACATGGTGGCCCTCGCCGACCTGATGAACCGGCGCACGCCCACGGCCGATGTGACGGCCCAGCAGCTGCGGGACCGCAGCTGGTGGCGGGGTCCGACGGTGTACGTGGTCGTGGACGACTACGACCTGGTCTCCACGTCCAGCGGAAACCCGCTGAGCGGCCTGACCGATCTGCTGCCGTTCGCCCGTGACGTCGGCGTGCGGTTCATCATCGCGCGCTCCACGGCGGGCGCGGGCCGGGCGTCGTTCGAGGCGTTCATGCAGCGGATGATGGAACTGGGCGCGCAGGGCGTGGTGCTGGCGGGCGACCCGAGCGAGGGCGACATCCTCGGCGGCGTGCGGGCGCGTCCGATGCCTGCGGGCCGGGGCGTCTTCGTGTCGCGCAGGCGGGGGAGGATGCTGGTGCAGACGGGACTGGTGGAGTCGGAGTACTGAGCGTTTTCCGGGAGTGGCCGAGGGGCCGGAGCAGGACGTGTTCGTCCGGCTCCGGCCCCTGGGTCGTTTCGCGTCCGCGGCGGCGATCGACGCACGCCCGGCCGGAGAGACGGCGAGGGGTGGGCACCTCCCGCGCGTGCCCACCCCTCGCCGTTCTCACGGCATTCGAAGGACTCGAATCCGTCTTACTCGAAGTAGCTGGCGCCCTTGAGGTCGCCGCCGCGGTAGTCGCCGCCGGCGGAGTGCACCCGGTGGGTGATGGAGAGCAGCGCCTGGTGGATACCGCTCGCGTGCTGGTCCCACTTCACGGACTTGCGCTGGAACGCTTCGTACGCCTCGCCGCCCCAGCCCTCGGCCACGTCGAGGACGCCCTTCTTCAGCGCGCCGAGATCCTCCTCGAGCTGCTTGGCCACGTTGCCCAGCTCGGTGGCCAGCGCGTCCATGGCGCCGTACTTGACGGACAGGTCTTCGTAATGGGGACTGGTCATTTCTTCCTCTTCCTCGGGGGATCGATCCCGGTCAGTACAGGTTCAGCGCGGAGGTGCTCGCGCCGGCGTCGACCTCGATCTTGTTGATCGTCGTGTGGAGCTCGTCCTCGAGCTTGGTCTTGTCCTGCTTGTTCAGGTGAATGCCCTCAAGGAAGTCATCGAGCATGCGGCCGATGGCGGCCATGTGCTCGTTGATCTCGTGCTGCTTCGTCTTGAACGCGTTGGAGCCGTGACCCGTCCACTGGGTCTCGATCATGTCGATCGTGCCCTGGAGCCGGCCGAGGCACTTCCTGACCGAGTCGTAGCGGTCGATGACGTTCGTCTGGAGCTTTTGCGCCTGTGAATCTACAAACTTACGGCCGTCGGCCATTGCGGCACTCCCCTTCGTGAGAGCTGTGCACTTGTTGACTGCGCATCACCGGGTGGTGACGACTTTCCTGTGAACCGTCAGGCACGTCGGCGCGACCGGATCACGGCGAAGACCGCGCCACCGATCACCACCAGTGCGGCGGCGGCTCCGACGACGACCCACGTCAGGTTGTTGCCGGACGACTTCGAGCTGGTGTCGGCCGCGGAGGTCGCACCGCCGGAGGACTTGGCGGGGGCCGAGGGGGTGGAGCCGGCCGCGGACGTGGAGGGCGAGCTGCCCGGCTTGCCGCGCCAGTTCTCCGTGGCGAGCGGATCGGCCGTCGCCGAGCCCGGGTTGTAGTGGGGGTTCTCCAGCACCTTGCGGGGGCGGACGACGCCGTAGCCGAGGTAGTTGCTGGGGGTGTCCTTGGGCCACTGTCGGCCGGCGGTGTCGATCAGCGAGCGGAGGACCTGGTTGGCGGTCCAGTCGGGGTGGGCGGACCAGATGAGGGCGGCGGAGGCGGAGGCGATGGCGGTGGCGTCGCTGGTGCCGTTCACGTGGGAGCAGTACGAGCGGAAGCTCTCGTTGCACCATGCGGGCACGTTCACACCGGGAGCCGCCAGGTCGACGGCGGCACCGTGGTTCGAGAACTTCCCCACCGTTCCGGTCTTGTCGATGGCAGAGACGCCGACGACGTAGGGATACGAAGCCGGATACATCTTCTTGTTGGTCGTCTCGGCATCATTGCCGGTGCCGGCAAACATCAGTTTGCCCTTGGAGGCGGCGTATTTGATCGCTGCCTGCTCGTCGTCGTAGGAGATGTCGTCTCCGAAAGACATGTTGATGATCTTGACGTCACTGTCGGCAACGGCCTTGATCACCTTGCCCACGTCGGGTGCCTTGTTCTCCTGGGCAAGGCTCATCCCATCGAGCGAGACACGGAACGGAACAATCTTGGCCCCCGGCGCAAGGCCCTTGATGCCTCCGCCGCGACCAGTACCGGCGATTTCCTCCGCCATCGTCGTACCGTGACCGCTGATGTCCTGAGTAGCCCCGTACGCAAGCGACTTTGGCACTTCATCGGCCAGTACCTGCCCCTGGAGGGACGGAGTCGAGGGGTTGACGCCCGAGTCGACGACGGCGACCTTGACCCCCTTGCCCGTGCTCGTCTTCCACATCTCGTCGGCCTTCATCGCCGACAGGTACCACTGCTGCGACTGGACGTCGGCGGCAGCCGCGCTGGGGGCCAGGCCCACCGGCAGAGCCATCAGTGCGCCGAGCGCCGCACACGCGGCGGTCAGTCGTCTCGTGCTCGCTGACAACATGCCTCTCGTACGTCCTCGCTTCATCTCGTTACTCGGTCTCCGGCGCCTGCCGCCGGCGCGACTTCTTGTCGTCGCGGTCCCGCGTGGAACGTCGGGATGACGAGCGTCCGGACAGGTGCTCGTCGGCGGTGGCGCGAGCGCCGTTCCTGGCCGTCGGCGCCTTGCCGTTGGGCGCCCCGACCGCACCGCCGCGGGTCACGGACCTGCGTGAGGTCTGCCCCTCGGCGCCCTCCGGCTCGGCGGCCCGGATCACTCCGCGCTGACCGGGTCGCTCGACGGCGTGCGGGTCACGAGCCTCGGACTCGCCGCCGATGACCTTGCCGCGCGGCACCCGCGAGCCGTTGACGCCCTTGGCGGAGGGCGTGGTCGGCCGGCCGCCGATGACGCCGCCGGTGCGTGCCGCCCCGGTCGGGCCCGATTCACCGACGCGCTCGCCGGGCACGCCCCCGGGCCGGGGCGTTCCGCCGACGATGCTGCGGCCGACCGGGCCCCGGCCCACCGGAGCCTTGCCCATGGGGGACTGCCCCATGGGGGTCCTGCCCATCGGGGACGCGGGTCCGCGCGCACCCGTCTGCCCAGGTACGACAGACTGCCGCACCCCGCTGATGGGGCCGCGCCCCGCGCCGGTTCCGCCTTCCGGTTCCTCGACGGGGGGTACGGTCATCCGCGAAGTCCCGACCGGGCCCCGGACGCCACCTGTTCCGCCGCGTGGCACGGGCATGCCCATGGTCGGAACGACGGGGCCGGTGGGGAAGGGAGTGATCGGTCCCCCACCACCGCCACCGGGACCGGGTGCGGCCGGCGGCGCTACCGGCACCGTCGGCTTCGCGGTGTCCGGGGGAAGAGTGTTGACGGTGTCGATGTGAGTGCCGACGTGCTGGGGCGGGTCCACGTGGACATGCTGGTCAAGCGGCGGGACCACATGGTGCAGCTTCGTACCGAGGTCGGCCCCTTTGGCACCCGCCTCGTGCGGAGCTGCAACAGAGTACTGGCGCTTCGTTTCACCCTCGGAGAGGTGTGCGGGAGATGCCTGGCCTCCGTCATCCGAACCGTGAAAAGAGCCGTTATGCGGGGTCGGCACCCCCATGTCCGGCATCTTCCCGAACTTGGGTTCTTCCAGCCCCCGCAGGTTTCCCTCCGAGACCGCGTAGTACGACGCCAGACGGTTCATCTGGTTGATCGCCTCTTGGCGGTGGTTCTCGACGGCCTGGGCCTGGATGCCACCCGGGTCCCTCTTGGCCTGCTCGGCCGGCAGGAAGACCTTGGGCCGGTTGTCCCGGGGCGGCATGGAACTGCGTACCGAGGCAAGCCCTGTGCTGGCCGCGGAGACCTGGGTCGCCACGTTGTCCGCGTAGAAACCGAGCTCGTACGAGTGGTTGACGAGGTCGCCGGCCCAGCTGTGGAACGCGGTGGCCGCCTCGCCGTGCCAGTCGACCCTGCCGATGTGCTGGAGGAGTTCGTCGGCGGCGCCCCAGATGGCGTCCCGCGCGTCCCAGAGGCCGTTGGCGGCGTTCTCCAGATGCTCGGGGTTCGCGGACTTCACCATGTCGACCATGTCGTTCAACTGGTGGTTCTCGAAGCCGCTGACCTGACAGCCGCCGCCCGGCTTGTTGAGACTCGGCGCGGCGCACTGGTGGCTGTCCATCGCCGACTTCTCTTGCTTGAACTGCTGGTCGGCCGCCCAGCGGTCGAACTGGTGCACATCCGGCTTCTTGTTGTGGTCGCCCATCAGATGTCCCCGTCGCCGACCTGCTTGTCGTCGCCGCGCTTCTGGTCCTTCTGCGCGTCGGCGGACTGCTCGTTGATCTTCATGCGGATCTCGTGGAAGCGGCGCCGCTGGTCGTCATCCAGATTGTCGAACCCGACGTCCGCACCATGCACCGCGATCTGCATCGCCTCGATCTGCAGCGTCAGCGACTGAGAGAGGGTCATCAGGCGGTCGTGGACGCGCGTGTACTGGCTGTGCAGTCCCGTGGCCTCGGGAAACCCGCCGTCGCCACAGAACGACGCGGCGGTGATCGTATGCATCGCCACCTTCTTCGCCGAACCCGGCGAACCCTCGAACGTCTTGAGCACCGAGTCCACACGCGTCTTGAAGGTCTTCAGGGCCTCCAGACCGACCTTCAGTCCGCCCGTGCCGTCGTCAGGCCGCACGTTGCGCCACCCCCCGTTTCCGTCCCCTGCCCGGGGCGGCAGCACTCCCCGGGCGTTCGTCTACGCAATGCAATCACTCTAGTCAACGCCACTGACAGCCCCAACTGACTTGTGTGACAAGTCTGCTGCAGGGCCGCGACCTTCACCCTTCTTTCACGCCACCGCCCGCCGTCCGCCTGCGCGCGTCCCGTACCGCCACCGCCGCCCCCGCGAGCGCGGCCACCAGTACGGCCGCTCCGACCGCGACGTACGTCGCCAGGCGGGCGTTGCGTTCGTCGGCGGTCTCGCCGAGCACCAGGCGGGCCGGGGTCGGGGCCTCGGCGCGGCTGAGGCCCTCGTGGGCGTCGGGCTTCTCGATGGGGTGTTCGTCGTCCGTCAGGGCGCGGACAGGGTCGACGACGCCCCAGCCGACCAGCATGTCGTGCCCGGCGACCGAGCGTTCCGCGGTCTGCTCGATCTGGGCGACGACCTCGCGCGCCGTCCAGCCGGGGTGCTTCGCCTTGATGAGCGCGGCGACACCGGCGACATAGGGCGCCGAGAAACTCGTACCGTTGTCCGAGCAGTGGCCGCCCTTGGGCACGGTGGAGATCATGTCGACGCCGGGGGCGGCGACGCCGACGAAGTCGCCGGACTGGGAGAAGGACGCGCGCTCGTTGTTGCGGTCCGACGCGGCGACCGCCAGGACACCCGGGTAGGACGCCGGGTAGGTGGGCTTGACGTTGCCGTCGAGGCCGTCGTTGCCCGCGGAGGCGACCACCACGATCTCGTGCGCCAGGGCGTCGTCGATCGCGTCGTGCAGGCCGCCGGCCGGCAGGACGGCGTTCGTGGTGTCCTGGGAGATGTTGATGACCTGGGCCTTCTCCTTGATCGCGCGCTCGATCGCCTGGGCGAGGGTGGCCGCGTCGCCGTCGCCCTCCGCGTCGTTCTGCTTGAGGGGGATGATGGTCGCCTCGGGTGCGAGGCCCACGAATCCCGTTCCCGCCATGGGCCGGGCGGCGATGATGCCGGCCACGCGGGTGCCGTGGCCGACGGTGTCCGTCGTGCCGTTCGCCTTGCCCCGGTCGATCTTCTGGCCCTTGCGGTTCTTCGCCGGCAGGAAGTTGGCTCCGCTGGAGGCGTCCACCGCGTGGGCGAGCTGAGGGTTCTGGGTGTCCACGCCGGTGTCGATGACCGCGACGCGCACCCCCTTGCCCTTGGACTGGCTCCACAGCTCGTCCAGCAGCACGCGTTGCAGGGCCCAGGGGCGCCCGGGGTACACCTTGTTCGGGAAGTTGCACTGGTCGGCGAAGGAGTCGGCGGCGGCGGGCGGGGCCAGGGCGACGGTGGCGGTGCACAGCGTGGTTGCCGCGATCGCCGCGGTACGGAGCAGAGCGGTACGGAGCAGAGCGGTACGGAGCAGAGCGGTACGGAGCGGAGCGGTACGGAGCGGACGCGGGTACGGCACGTGGCTTCTCCTACGAACCCTGCGGCTGGCTCGCCGCGGTGGTCGACAGGCGGGGGCCGGTCGGCAGGAACACGGACCAGGCGACCGGGATCGGCGCGGGGTCCAGACCGGTGTATCCGAGCCGGGTCTGGGCCAGTTGGGCCTCCTGCTGGAGCTCCTTGCGCTGCTTGTCCGTCATGCCGTACTCGGTGCCCTGGGAGCCGCTGTCGGCGTTGGACTGCATGGCGTAGCGCAGGCCCGTGTCGGTGACGAGGAAGACACCGCCCGCCTTGGTGTCCGTGCCCTGGAACTGGCGGTAGAGCTGGCCCGAGCCGGGGGTGACGTAAGCGCTCGACGAGCCGGTGGGCAGTTCGGCCGGGAAGTCGGTGCCCGCCCAGGTGCCGAGGGTCGTGGTGCCGTTGCCGGAGTCGACGTGGTCGAGGACGTTGCAGACGGTGTCGCGGCTGCCGCTCGTGGCGCCCGCATCGTTGACGACCTTCGGGGTGAGGGCCGGCCACTTGCGGTCGGCCGCGAACGCGGTCGAGCCCGGCACGAAGGCGCCCGCGCTGACGTCGAGGGCCTTGCTCGCCTGGTTGAGCCCGACGAGGTCCTTGCTGTTGAGGAGCAGCTTGGCGGTGAAGTCGGAGACGGGCAGGACCTTGCCCTGTTCGACGACGTAGAACTGCTGACGGTCGCCGTTGGGGGCCCGCAGGACCATGCCGACCTTGTTCGCGGCGGCCGGCAGGCTGCCCTGGACACCGGCGGGCGTGCCCGCGTTTCCCTCGATCCGGGGAAACTCGATCGGGTCGCCGGTGTGCAGGGTGTCGAGCCAGTCACGGGAGACGCGTTCGGGCTGCCGGCCGGCGCCGACGAGGGTGCGCAGCAGCAACTCGTCGTTCTTGTCGACCTTGTACGCGGTGCCGTGGGCGTCCACGATGTACTGCTGCCCGTCCGGGGCGGCGACGTACATGATGTCCCCGCCGCCGAGTTTCTGGCGGGCTCCCTCGGCCTTCTTCCGGTCGCGGGCGGCGAGCACGAACGCCGCCTTCTGGATGGCCCTGCCGCCCGCGCCCGGACGCTCGCAGACGGCCCAGCGCTTGTCGGCGCCGGCCTCCTGGCTGGAGGGCAGGCGGTCGGGGGCGTACGGGATGCCGATGGTGACGCCGTGCGGGATCTTGCCGTTGTCGAGGATCGACTCGTCCACGGTGACCACGTCGCCCTTGCCGTCGGCGAGCAGGAGCTTCGCGGACGCCATGTTGAGCACCGGGTGCAGCTGGGTCTTGCCGTCGGTCTTCAGGACGACGTACCGGGTGGTCGACTTGCTGGCGATGATCACCTTCTCGCCCGGGGTGTCCCAGCCCTGCGGCGCGGTCGGACGGAACATCCCCCAGGCGCCGAACACGGCCATGACGACCACTCCGACGATGGTGCCGGGCAGGACCGCCCGCAACGGCTTGGGGGCGGCTTCCTCCGAGCCGTCGGAGGAGGGCTGGACGAACGCCGCGAGCATGCGCCGCTTCGCAAAGGTGTAGGCGTTGAGTTGATCCCGCCGAGATGCCATCTGCCCCTGATTCTCCCCGTGTGGCCGTCCGCATACCGGTCGAAGACCATCGTCTCCGGCACGCCCTTGTCGGACCGAGCCCCTACTATGCCTGGTGTCCGGTCGGTTCCGTGGAGCGGGTAGGGTACCGGGGCCCTCGTGGGCTCCGCTCAGGGGCCGCAGGGCAGGGAGTTGTGAGAAAAATGGGGGGATGAGTTGAGGGCTTCCGGGACGCGGTCTCGTACGCGCCGGCACGGACGGGGAACCGACCCCTCGACGTCCGGTCCGCGACCGGCGGCGACGCGGTCGGCGCCGCCCCGGGAACCGCTGCTCCCGGACTCCTCGGGTCCCGGCGCCCGCCCGGCACTGTCCGGCTCGTTCCGCATGCAACGGCTCGTACTTCCGGAACTCGCGCTGGCCGCGCTGGTCGTCGGCTGGGTCGTCGGCCCGATGGCCCTGGTGCCCGCCGCGGTCGTCGCCGTCCTGCTGCTCGCCCTCGCGTTCGTCCGCCGCCGCGGGCGCTCGCTGCCCGAATGGCTGACCACGGCACGCGAGTTGAAGGCCCGGCAGCGTCGCGCCGCGAACACCCCGATACCGCCGGGCACCGAACCCTCCCTGGTGCCCGCGCTCGAATGCGAGCCGAGCCTGCGTACGTACGCGTACGGCGGGCGCGACCGCCGCACCGTCGGCATCGTCGGTGACGGTACCTTCGTCACCGCCGTTCTCCAGGTGGAGGCCGACGCGACCGCGTTGCGGGCGGAGCGGAGCAGGCAGCCGTTGCCGCTGGGGCTGGTGCGGGACGCGCTGGAGGTGGACGGGATACGGCTGGAGTCGGCGCAGGTGGTGCTGCACACGCAGCCGGCGCCCGCGCTGCATCTGCCGCAGCAGTCGGTGGCCGTCGCCAACTACCTGCCGTTGCAGGAGCAGACCGGGGCCCCGGCCGTGCGGATCACCTGGATCGCGCTGAAGCTGGACCCGGAAGTGTGCGCGGAGGCGGTGGCGGCGCGCGGGGGCGGGCTGCTCGGGGCGCAGAAGTGCGTCGTGCGGAGTGCGGACCATCTCGCGAGCCGGCTGACGGGTGCGGGTTTCCGGGCGCGGGTGCTCGACGAGGAGGAGCTGATCGCGGCGCTCGCCACCTCGGCCTGCGCCAATCCGCTGGTCACCGCGGAGGCGGGGCGCGGCGAGACGCGGGAGCGGCGTACGGAGGAGTCCGGGCGCAGCTGGCGCTGCGACAACCGGCGGCACACCACCTACTGGGTGCGGCGCTGGCCCCAACTGGGCGGCGGGCGCGGCGAGTCGCTGCCGCAGCTGGTCGCGCAGGTCACGGCGATACCGGCGCTGGCCACCACCTTCAGCCTCACGCTCGCGCGCGGTGACCGGCAGGAGGTGTCGCTGTGCGGGCACCTGCGGGTGACCGGGCGCAGCGACGACGAACTCGTGGCGGCGCGGCGGGCGTTGGAGACGGCCGCCCGCAAGGCCGGTGCCGGTCTGGCCCGCCTCGACCGTGAGCAACTGCCCGGCATGCTGGCCACACTGCCCCTCGGAGGTGCGCGGTGACGACGATTCCCACGACGTCCCCTGATCTGCCCCGGGCGGCGGACGGCTCCGGTTCCGGGCCGCGCGGCATCGGTGAGCGGCTGCGGCACGGCCTCGGGCTGCTCGGCCCCCGGCACGGCCGGCACACGCTCTCCGCCCAGCTGCTGGACACGCTCGCGCTGCCCATCGGCGACGACGGCGTGGTGGCCGGCGTGGACGCCGAGGGCCAGCCCGCCGTGCTGGGCATCAACCGGCCGACGCCGTACGACGTCGTGCTGATCGGCGGTCTGTGGACCGCGCAGGTACTGGCGCTGCGCTCGGCCGCCACCGGCGCGCGCGTGGCCGTGGAGACCGGCCGGCCGCACGCCTGGATGCAGATGGTGCACGCCATGGGCGGCGGGCAGAACGGACTGTCGGTGTACGACGTCGGGCGCGTGCCCCCGCAGGGTGCCTCGGCCGGTACGCCGGTCGTGGTGGTGCGGGACTGCGGGATGCGGCCCCCGCGCGGCCGGGTGGTGTCCGGGCCCTGGCAGTCGGTGCTGACCCTGCTGCCGTATCTCAGTCCGGTCGCGCCCCGGCTGCTGCGCCAGGCCCGGCTCGCCGGTATCCAGCGGGTCTCGCCGGACGAGGCCGCCGAACTCGGCCGCACCATGGGGCTCACACGCACCGAGGTGGAGTCGCTGCCGGGGCTGCCGGACGGTGTCACCCTGTGGTGTACCGACCGGGACCGGCAGTATGTGCTGACCCAACCGACCGACGCCGAGACCGGGTTGCTGGGCACACCGCGACGCATGGACTGAATTGCCCTTGCTGGTGGGGTTTGTTCGCTTTCTCTGCCTTTCCCGGCCCGGTGTGCGCCGGCCGACAGGCGGGCGGGCCTGCCGGGGGGCGGGTCGTGGTGATTAGGCTGGGAGCGGGCGTGATGGCAGGACCCGTGGACCGGACTTCCCCTGACCCCTACGGACGACTCGAACGACACGACATGGTCGCCCCGCCACGGCATGAGGGTGCTCGACCACACCAGGAGGAACTGTGAGCAGCGATCGGGACGGGATGCGCGGGGGCTGGGGCACACCCGGCGATGACCAGCCCGACGCGGAGGCCGTCGAGACCACCGGCGAGTTCACCATCGACTACGCTCCCCCGGCCTGGTACACGCAGAACGCGTCCGGTGCGGGCGGCTCCGATGGCTCCGGCGGTTCGGTCGGGGGCGCGGGGGGCGTGCACGGCGCGCAGGGCGGACCCGAGGGGGTCCCGCCGGTCGGGGCGCCGCCGCAGGGGACGCCGTTCGCTCCGCCGATGCCGCCGCCCGTGCCGCCGCAGGCACCGGCGCAGCCCCCGCGGTCGTACGGCGATTCCGTTCCGATGCCCAGGCTGCCCGAGGGGTTCGAACTCCAGCAGCCGCAGCAGCAGCCGGTGCAGGCCGCCCAGCCCGTCCAGCCGGAGGCCGCGCCCGCCGTGCCGCCTGCCGTCGAGCCCGAGACCGGCAACGGGGATCTGGAGAGCGGGGCGACCATGCGGTTCTCCGCCGTCGCCCTGAAGCGCGAGATGGCCGAGATCGCCGAGCAGGCCGCCGCCATGCAGAAGGCTGCCGCCGAGTCCGGGTCCGGGTCGCAGGACCGGGGCGAGGGTGCGGCCGGGGGCGAGGCCGACGGCTCGGAGGAGAGTGCCTCCGCGGAGTCCGGTGCGGGTGCGGATGCGAGTCCGAGTGCCCAGCAGGAGGCCGGGGACGGTCACACCGCCGAGCAGGGTCAGGGCGAGGGTGAGGGCGAGGAGGCCGAGGCCAGCGCCTCGGCCGAGACCCCGGGCACGGACGGGGACAGCGCGGGCAAGAGGGACAACGGCGACAACGGCGACAACGGGGACGAGGGCGCGGGTACGGACGTCGACTCCACGCCGGAGGGCTCCGCGCCGGAAAGTTCCGCGCAGGAGAGTTCCGCGCCGGAGGCCGCCTCCGAGGGCGCCCAGGAAGCCGGCCCGCAGACCTCCGTTCCCCAGGACGCCGCCCCGCAGGACGCCATCGCGCAGCCCGCTCCCCCGGCCCCGCCGAGCGCGGCCCCGTCGGGCGCCGCCCCGCAGGACGCGGCCCCGCAGCCCGCTCCCCCCGCGCCGCAGGACTTCCCGGCCGCCTGGACGCCGCCGCCCGCGCCGGGGACCGGGGTGCCTCCGCTGCCGCCGTCGTACCAGCCCGCGGCCCCCGCCCCGGCGGCCCAGTGGCCCACGCAGCAGCCCATGCCGCCCCAGGCGGGACCGCAGCAGCCCGTGCCCCAGCAGCCCGCGCCGGTGCAGGGGCAGCAGCAGCCGCCGTTCCAGCCGCAGGCGCCGCAGCCCGCGCCCGCGGCCTGGAACCAGCCGAACCAGCAGCCGAACCAGCCGAACCCGTTCGGTCAGCCCGGTCAGCCGGGTCAGCCGCCGCAGCCGCATCACCCCGGTATGCCCACGGCGCCGGCCCAGCCCGGCCCCCAGGGCATGCCGCAGCCGAACCAAGCCGGTGGTTACGGCTTCCCGCCGCCCCCGGCACCCCAGGCCCCGGCGCCCCAGCCCCCGGCTTCCCCCGGTGGTTACGGCTTCCCTCAGCAGGACCAGAGCCCGGCCAACCCCCAGGCCCAGCAGGGCGGTTACGGCTTCCCCCAGCTAGGCCGGCAGCCGCAGCCGCTGCCTCAGGCGCAGCCCGACGCCCCCCAGCCCCCCGTCGACCCCCGTGCCGGGGCCGCCTGGCCGCAGGCGATCCAGCACGATCAGCGGCAGCCCACCAACCCCGGTGCCGCGCCGCTGGGTTACACCGCTGCCGTGGAGCTGTCCTCGGACCGGCTGCTGAACAACCGCCGGCAGAAGGCGAAGAGCGGGCGGCCCGCGGCGGGCGGGTCCCGGTTCAAGCTGGGCGGCAAGAGGGAAGAGGCCGAGCGGCAGCGGAAGTTGGAGCTGATCCGCACGCCGGTGCTGTCCTGCTACCGGATCGCGGTCATCAGCCTCAAGGGCGGCGTGGGCAAGACCACCACGACCACCGCGCTGGGCTCCACCCTGGCCACCGAGCGGCAGGACAAGATCCTCGCCATCGACGCCAACCCGGACGCCGGCACCCTCGGCCGACGGGTGCGCCGGGAGACCGGGGCGACCATCCGCGACCTGGTCCAGGCGATCCCGTACCTGAACTCGTACATGGACATCCGCCGCTTCACCTCGCAGGCGCCCTCCGGTCTGGAGATCATCGCCAACGACGTGGACCCGGCCGTCTCGACCACGTTCAACGACGAGGACTACCGGCGCGCGATCGACGTGCTCGGCCGCCAGTACCCGGTCATCCTCACCGACTCCGGCACCGGTCTGCTGTACAGCGCGATGCGCGGGGTGCTCGACCTCGCCGACCAGCTGATCATCATCTCCACGCCGTCCGTGGACGGTGCCTCCAGTGCCAGTACGACGCTGGACTGGCTGGCCGCGCACGGGTACTCCGACCTGGTGTCCCGCTCGCTGACCGTGATCTCCGGGGTCCGCGAGACCGGCAAGATGATCAAGGTCGAGGACATCGTGTCGCACTTCGAGACCCGCACCCGCGGGGTCGTGGTGGTGCCCTTCGACGAGCATCTGGCCGCCGGTGCCGAGGTGGACCTCGACATGATGCGGCCGCGGACCCGCGAGGCGTACTTCAACCTCGCCGCGATGATCGCCGAGGACTTCGTGCGGCACCAGCAGGCGCACGGGCTGTGGACCAACGACGGCAACCCGCCGCCGGTGGCCGCCCCGCCGATGCCGGGCCGGCAGCAGATGCCGGGTCAGGGCCAGCCGTACCCGCAGGCTCCGGGACAGCAGTATCCGCAGGCACCGGGCCAGCCGTACCCGCAGACTCCGGAACAGCAATACCCGCAGACTCCGGAGCAGCCGTACTCGCAGGGCCCGGGACAGCAGTACCCGCAGGCTCCCGGACAGCCGTACCCCGGGCAGCCCGGCCAGCCCTACCCGCCTCAGACCCCCCAGGCCCCTCAGGCCCCCCAGCCCCAGCCGCCCTACCCGCCCCAGCAACCGGGGCAGCAGCCGCAGCCGGGGCAGCAGCCGCAGCCGGGGCAACAGCCCTACCCCCCGCAGCCGGGCCAGCCGTACCCGGGTCAGCCCTACCCCCAGGGCCAGCCCCCGCAGCAGCCGTGACGCCGCTCGCGGAGTGACGAAAGGGCGGCCGGTGCTCCACGCACCGGCCGCCCCTTCGTCATCCTCGCAAATCCCTCGGCGGCTAGCCGTCCGCCGCCACGATCTCCCGGCATCGCTTCACGTCCGCCGCCATCTGCTCCAGCAGGGCCTCCAGCGAGTCGAACTTCGCCTGGCCGCGGACGTAGGCGAGGAAGTCGACGGCGACGTGCAGGCCGTACAGGTCGAGGCCGACGCGGTCGATGGCGTATGCCTCCACCGTGCGCTCGGTGCCGTCGAACTGCGGGTTCGTGCCCACCGAGATCGCGGCCGGCATGATCTCGCCCTGCGCGTGCAGATAACCGGCGTACACGCCGTCGGCGGGGATGGCGGTGTGCGGCAGCGTCTCGACGTTGGCCGTCGGGAAGCCCAGCTCCCGGCCGCGCTGGGCGCCGCGCACCACGACGCCCTCCACCCGGTGCGGGCGGCCCAGGATCTCGCGGGCACCCTCGACATCGCCCTCGGCGACCAGGCGCCGGGTCAGGGTCGAGGAGAACGGCAGACCGCCGCCCGCCGCGCCGGACACGTACAGGTCGATGACCTCGACCTCGAAGTCGTAGACCTTGCCCTGCTCGGCGAGGAACTCGACATTGCCGGCCGCCTTGTGGCCGAAGCGGAAGTTCGGGCCCTCCACGACCGCCTTGGCGTGCAGCTTGTCCACCAGGACCTTCACCACGAAGTCGGCGGGCGACAGCTTGGAGAACTCGCTGGTGAAGGGGAGGATCAGCACCGCGTCGACGCCCAGTTCGGCCATCAGTTCGCAGCGACGGTGGTGCGGGGCGAGCAGCGGCGGGTGGCTGCCGGGGCGCACGACCTCGCTGGGGTGCGGGTCGAAGGTGACGACGACGGCCGGGACGCCCAGCTCGCGGGCGCGGTCGACGGCGTGCTTGACGATCAGCTGGTGACCTCGGTGGACACCGTCGTAGGAACCGATGGTGACGACGCTGCGCCCCCAGTCCTCGGGGATGTCCTCCAAGCCACGCCAGCGCTGCACTGTGACCGCTCCTCGAACCCGTGTCCGTGTCTACCTTGACGATTGTGCAGGTCTAAGGGTGCCATGCCGGGTGCCCGGCGCCCGCATCGGCAGGGACGCTGTGACCGGGCGCACGTTCGCCCCGGCGGCGCGGACCGCGGCCGCTCGGGGACGCGAGAGCGCGGGGCGCCATCAGGCCGGTACCCGCGCGCCCCCGAGGTTCTCCAGGGTGCGGCGGGTGCTGGGGCCCACCACGGCGGCCCACTCCTCCGGGGCGTCGGCGAGCCAGCGGGTCATCCGGGTGGCGAAGCCGGGGACGTGCCGGCCGAGGTCGACCAGGGCGCGATCGAAGCGGGTGGCGCCCTCGGGGGTGCGGCCCAGCAGCAGTCCGGTGCGGTGCACGAGGGCGCGGACGTCGTCCGCGGGGCCGGTCTCCGAGGCCGCCGCGTGCAGGACGGCGACCAGCACGGACGGCTCCTGTTCACGGGCGAGCAGGAAGTCCAGGAGTTCGGCGCGCGGCGAACCGGGGACGCGGGTGGCGCGACCTGGGCCCGGTGATCCGGTCGTGCGGGTGTCGGAGGCGGCGAGGACGGTGGCGAGCGCGGCCCGCAGCGGCTCGGGCCCGTCCCGGAGCAGGCCGGTGACCAGGGGGAACAGGACCGGGCGAGCGGTGGGACCCTGGGTCAGGCGGTGGTCGACGGCGGTGGCGATCCGCCCGGCGCTCTCCGGGTGCGGGCGCGCCGCCTCCCGCAACAGGGTCGCGGCGGCGCGGGCGAGGGCCGGGGTGGTGACGTCGGCGAGGAGGCGGCGCAGGCAGTCGGCCGCCTCCCGGTGCGGCCCGCGCAGCCGGGTCCGGAAGGCGTCCAGGACCTGCTCCGGGTGGCTGGTCAGGGCGGGCAGCAGGGCGGTCGCGGGGACGAGCGGGTCGCCCTCGGCGAAGTGGCGCAGCGCCTCGGGCAGGTGCCGTTCCCGGGTGCCCGGGGCGCCGGCCAAGAGGGCGTGGGCGCCGCCGTGCAGGGCGTGGCCGGCGGGGCGGGCGAGCACGGCGGTCGCGGCGTGGCACAGCAGTTCACGGTCGGCGGGCGCCCGCAGATGCGGGGCGGCGCGCAGCGCGAGCGTCATGGCGGCCGGGTGCCGGGCCGGGCGCCGCTCGTCGTGCGCCCAGCGGTGCACGGCCCGGCACAGCGCCGCCGGCTCCTCCTCGGCGAGCACGGCGAGCAGCTCCTCCGCGTGCCGGTGACCGCTCGTGGCCAGCGCCTCCGTGAGCGTGTCCAGCGCGCCGTGCCGATGGGTGTGCAGCAGGGCCTGCGCGGCGGTCGCGACGGTGGCGTGCGGGGCCGCGGGCAAGGGTCGCTCGTCCTCGAACCACCGTGTCAGACACGGCTGTACGGCAGCGGGGGCGGCGGCCAGCAGCCGGGCCACGGCATCGAGATATCGCTCGCCCGGCGCGCCCCCGCCCCCGCCCGCATCCGCGCCATCCATGCTCGACGTGCCCGAGGCCGACGCGCCCGCGCCCGCATCGGCGAGGACGAGCCGGCGCAGCAGGTCCACCCGCTCCGCGACGGGCAGCGGCAGGCCGGTCCAGAAGGCGGGCGCGAACTCCTCGGGCACCGGCCGCAGTTCGCGCCGCCAGGCCACGACGTGCTCGGCGAGCAGCCGCAGCACCTCGGTGTACGGCGTCGCGTCCGGCACCTTCTCCAAAGTCCCGGCGAGCAGCCGGGCGGCCCACCAGGAGCCGGTGTCAAGATCCAGGGCGTCCACCAACTCACGCAACTGGAAGGCGAGTTGACGTCCCCCCTGACGGCGGCCGAGGTGCAGCAGAGCCTCGACGACGGGCCCGACCCGATGGCGCGGCACCGGCGGCGTGTCCTCCCCCGCCCCGGCCCCCCGGGCGCGGTGCACCAGCGTGTGCACGGCCCCGTCCAGATCGAGATGCAGGCCCTGGAGCCAGTCGGCCAGTTCCTCGTGGGCGAAGCGGTAGCCGTGCCCGGCCGGCACCAGCAGTCCCTCGGCGAGTACGGCGGAGGCCCAGCCGGTGCCGCCGCCGAGCCGCCCGGGCGCCGGCCCCCAGGGGAACACCGCCTCGAAGGACGCCCGGTCCAGCTCGCCCCGCCCCGCTCCGAGGCTGAGCCGGGCGGCCTCGTGCAGCTGCCCGGCGACCCGCGCGGCGAGCCGTCGTACGGCCGTGCCGCGCAGCCCCCGCTCGGCGGCGAGCCGCACCGCGACGCGCAGGCACATCAGGTCGAGGTGGGCCGCGAACACCTCGTGCCGGTCGACGGGGGCGGCGAACCGCGCCGTGCGCAGGACGGCCCACACCTCGGACAGCAGCCGCAGGGTGAGCGGATGCCGGGCGTCCCGCGCGGCGAGCAGCCCCTCGGGAATCCCGTACCGCGCCCGCGCCTTCCCGGCCTCCTCGGCGTCGAGGTCGCCCAGGACCACCTTCCGTACGTCCGTCGCGGGGAATCCGGCCTGCTCCCAGTACTCCTCGCGGCAGGCCACCACCAGACGGGTGCCGGTCTCCCGCAGCCAGGCGACGGTGCCCGCGGTCCACTCGGGCAGCCGCCCGGCCAGGGCCGGGGGCATCTCCTCGGGGCCGTCGAGGAGCAGCAGGAGGGGGCGGCCCGCGCGGGCGGCGAGGTGCTCGGGGGTGAGGTCGCCGAGGTCGGGAAGGTCCAGCCGGCGGGCGGCGGCCACGATGCGGGCGGCCCGCTCCAGGGCGCGGCGCGCCGCGTCGGCCACCGAGCCGTCGCCCTCCTCCAGATCGGCGCCGCGCAGCCACAGCGTGGGCTCCGCCGTGGCCGCGCGGCGGGCGGCGAGGGCCGCGAGTTCCGTCGTACGGCCGCTGCCCGGGGCGCCGACCAGGCCGAGCACGCACCGCTCGCCGTCCGTGAAACCGGTCGACTCCCCTGCCAACGTGGCCCGTTCGACCGGCTGCACCAGGGGCCTCGGCGGCCCGTCCTGGCCCACCGAGGTGGCGGTCAGCTCCAGGACGCCCGCGCGATTGAGGTCGGCCCCGTAGGCGGGCACGGTGGCCGCGTTGCGGGCCAGCAGCTCGGCGAGGGGGCCGTCGGCGGCGCGCGGCGGCACCGCGAAACCGGCGTCGCGGTGGGGGGCGTGCAGCACGGTGCCGAGGACGCCGAGGACCGCGCCGGTACCCGCGTCCACCACCGGTCCGCCTGCCGCCCCGCCCCCGGGCCGCAGCGCGTCCCGGCCCGCCGTCCCGATGGCCAGCTCCAGCGCGTCGCCGATCAGATGGCGGCCGTACGACACCTCGGCGGCGGCCAGCACCCGCGCCTCGCGCCAGCGGCCGGCGGCGATCCGGACGTAGGTACCGGCGGCGACGCTCCCACGGGCGCTCAGCGGCAGCGGGGGCACGTCCAGGCCCTCGGCGCGCACCAGGGCGAGGTTTTGGGCGGGCAGCCCGGTCACGTCCTCCGCGCCGACCACCCGGGTGCGGTCCCCGGTGCGCAGCACCAGCCGGTCGAGGCCGTCGACGGCTTCGTGGCTGGTGAGGAGGGTGCCGTGGTGGTCGGCGAGGAATCCGGTGCCGCGCGGGCGGCCCGCGGGGTCCTCGATGCGGACCAGGGGGTCGGTGGTGCGGGCGTCCGCGAGCGGGACGGGGTCCGTACGGCGGATGCCGAGGGCGCCCGCCGTGTGCGGGCGGGGGGTGGTGAGCACCCGCGCGCCGCGCGCCCCGTCGGTGCGGGCGCCCGCCGGTCCCGCCGCGTCCGCCATGTCACCCGTGCCGTGCGCCGTCACCCCGCGGGCACCACCGGTTCGCGGGTCTCCTGCCGTCATCGTCCTGCCTTCCCGCCCTCGCCCGCGCTGCGGGCCCTTGCCTGTGGCGACGGTAGGCGGGTGATGATCGGCGGGGCGGCGCGGACGGGGAACGCGCCCCGTTAAGCTCCCCCGGTTCACTCCGAGCGCCTGCCCGGACGGGTGAATTGGCGGGGGCGGCTGGACAGCCCTAGGGGTGGGGGAAGTGGGGGGACCGTGGAGCGGCGGCAGGGGCACACCCCGTGCCGGCCGCCGCTCCACGGCGAAAGCCCTCGCTCAGGCGAAGACGGCCAGGCTCTTGGCCTTGCCCTTGTGCAGCTCGACGAGCGCCAGGAAACGGCCCTCGGGGTCGAACACGGCGACCGCACCGGCGTCCGCGTACTCCTCGGGCATCTCCAGGCGGACCCCGTTCAGCAGCAGCCGGGCGCGCTTGGCGTCGACGTCCCAGCGCGGGAAGGCCGCCGCGGCGGCCTCGGCGATCGGCATCACGGTCAGCTCCTCCTGGAGCTGGTCCAGCGTCTTCGCGGCGTCGAGCTTGTACGGCCCGACGCGCGTGCGGCGCAGCGCGGTGAGATGTCCGCCGACGCCCAGGCCGGCGCCCAGGTCGCGGGCGAGCGCGCGGATGTAGGTGCCGGAGGAGCAGACGACGGAGACGACCAGGTCGAGGACGGGGGTGCCGTCCTCGGCGACGGCGTCGCGGACGTCGTACACCGTGAAGGAGGAGACGGTCACCGGCCGGGCCGGGATCTCGAACTCCTCGCCCTCGCGGGCCCGCTTGTACGACCGTACGCCGTCGATCTTGATGGCGCTGACCTTGGACGGGACCTGCATGATGGCGCCGGACAGCTTGGCGATACCGGCGTCGATGGCCTCCCGGGTCACCTTGGAGGCGTCGGTGGACGAGGTGATCTCGCCCTCGGCGTCGTCGGTGAGGGTGTTCTGGCCCAGCCGTACGGTGCCCAGGTACTCCTTCTCGGTCAGCGCGAGGTGACCGAGGAGCTTGGTGGCGCGCTCGACGCCGAGGACCAGCACGCCGGTCGCCATCGGGTCGAGGGTGCCTGCGTGGCCGACGCGGCGGGTCCGGGCGATCCCGCGCATCTTGGCGACCACGTCGTGCGAAGTGAAGCCCGACGGCTTGTCGACGATGACAAGGCCGTCGGGCGTGGTGTGCTTCTGCGTCATTCCGCGGCGTCGCCGTCCGTCTCGTCGTCCGCCGGCTTGCGGTACGGGTCCGCGCCGCCGGCGTAGTCGGCGCCCGCGGAGGTCTCCCGCACCTTGGCGTCGGACTGCCGGGCCTTGTCGAGGAGGTCCTCGATGGTCTTGGCGGTGTCCGGGAGGGCGTCCGCGACGAAGGTCAGGGTCGGGGTGAACTTCACCCCGGCCGCGCGCCCGACCTCGGAGCGCAGGATGCCCTTGGCGCTCTCCAGGCCCGCCGCGGCGGCCTCCCGCTCCTCGTCGTCCCCGTACACCGTGTAGAAGACGGTCGCCTCCCGCAGGTCACCCGTCACGCGGGTGTCCGTGATGGTGACGTGCGAGCCGAGCCGCGGGTCCTTGATCCCGCGCTGCAGCTTCTGGGCAACCACCTCTCGGATGAGGTCCGCCAGCCTTTTCGCCCGCGCGTTGTCGGCCACTGGTCCAGCTCCCGTTCTTTCCTGATTCCTTGGTCTTCGTTGCGTGGTCTTCGTCCCGCGGTCCGGGTCAGTCGTCGTCGCCGTGGAAGCGGCGTCGCACGGACAGCAGCTCCACCTCTGGGCGGCCGGCGACCAGCCGTTCACACCGGTCCAGTACGTCCGTGAGGTGTGCCGCGTCACCGGAGACCACGGCGAGGCCGATGATCGTCCGCCGGTGGAGGTCCATGTGGTCCACCTCGGCCGCGCTCACGGCGTACTTCCGCTGGAGTTCGGCGACGATCGGGCGGACGACGGAGCGCTTCTCCTTCAGCGAGTGGACATCGCCGAGGAGGAGGTCGAAGGACAGAGTCCCCACGTACATGTGTGTTGCCGGTTCACCCGCCGGTACGGGATCGATGGCCCCTTGGCCGGGTGGCCGGGGACATCAAGAAACGGTACCGCGTACCTGGCGGAGGCTCGACAGGGTTTCGACGCGGTCCGGGGACCCGCGGCGGCTGCCACGGGTCCCCGGATGCCGGTCGAGCTCCGGGAACGGCACGCCGGCCGACAGGACGCATCCCGTCGGCCGGCGTGAACCGTCGGCCGGTTACGCGCGCGGCTTCTCGCGCATCTCGTACGTCGCGATGACGTCGTCGACCTTGATGTCGTTGAAGTTTCCGAGGTTGATACCACCCTCGAAGCCTTCGCGGATCTCGGTGACGTCGTCCTTGAAGCGACGCAGGCCCTCGATGGTGAGGTTCTCCGCGATGACCTTGCCGTCGCGCAGGAGGCGGGCCTTCGTGTTGCGGCGGACCTCGCCGGACCTGACGAGCACACCGGCGAGGTTGCCCAGCTTGGACGAGCGGAAGACCTCGCGGATCTCCGCCGTACCGAGCTCGACCTCTTCGTACTCCGGCTTGAGCATGCCCTTGAGGGCCGCCTCGATCTCCTCGATCGCCTGGTAGATGACCGAGTAGTACCGGACGTCGACGCCCTCGCGCTCCGCCATCTGCGCGGCACGGCCGGCCGCACGGACGTTGAAGCCGATGACGATGGCGTCGGAGCCCATGGCCAGGTCGATGTCGGACTCCGTGACCGCACCGACACCGCGGTGCAGGACGCGGATGTCGACCTCTTCGCCGACGTCCAGCTGGAGCAGCGAGGACTCGAGGGCCTCGACCGAACCGGAAGCGTCACCCTTGATGATCAGGTTCAGCTGCTGGACCTCGCCGGCCTTGAGCACCTTGTCCAGGTCCTCAAGGGAGACACGGCGCGTGCGCTTCGCGAAGGCCGCGTTGCGCTCACGGGCCGCACGCTTCTCCGCGATCTGGCGGGCCGTACGGTCCTCCTCGACCACGATGAAGTTGTCACCGGCACCCGGGACGTTGGTCAGACCCAGGACCTGGACCGGCGTCGACGGGCCGGCCTCGGCGACGGTGTTGCCGGTGTCGTCCAGCATCGCGCGGACTCGGCCGTACGCGTCGCCGACCACCATGGTGTCGCCGACCCGCAGCGTGCCTCGCTGCACCAGGACCGTCGCGACCGCACCGCGACCGCGGTCCAGGCGGGACTCGATCGCAATACCCTGCGCGTCCTGGTGCGGGTTGGCCCGCAGGTCCAGGGCGGCGTCCGCGGTGAGGACGACGGCCTCCAGGAGGCTGTCGATGTGCAGACCCTGCTTGGCGGAGATGTCGACGAACATGGTGTCGCCGCCGTACTCCTCGGCCACCAGGCCGTACTCGGTCAGCTGACCGCGCACCTTGGTCGGGTCGGCGCCCTCGACGTCGATCTTGTTGACCGCGACCACGATCGGCACCTCGGCCGCCTTGGCGTGGTTCAGCGCCTCGACCGTCTGCGGCATGACGCCGTCGTTGGCCGCGACGACCAGGATCGCGATGTCCGTCGACCGGGCACCACGGGCACGCATGGCGGTGAACGCCTCGTGACCCGGGGTGTCGATGAAGGTGATCGCGCGGTCCTCGCCGTTGACCTCGGTCGCGACCTGGTAGGCACCGATGTGCTGGGTGATGCCGCCGGCCTCGCCCGCGATGACGTTCGTCTTGCGGATGGCGTCGAGGAGTCGGGTCTTACCGTGGTCGACGTGACCCATGACGGTCACGACCGGCGGACGGACGACCAGGTCTTCCTCGGTGCCCTCGTTCTCGCCGAACTCCAGGTCGAAGGACTCGAGCAGCTCGCGGTCCTCCTCCTCGGGGCTGACGATCTGAACCGTGTAGTTCATCTCGCCGGCGAGCAGGTGCAGCGTCTCGTCGGAGACGGACTGCGTCGCGGTGACCATCTCGCCGAGGTTCATCATGACCGCGACGAGGGACGCCGGGTTGGCGTTGATCTTCTCCGCGAAGTCGGTGAGCGACGCGCCGCGGGAGAGACGGATGGTCTCGCCGCCGCCGCGCGGCAGCATCACGCCGCCGACGCTCGGGGCCTGCATGGCCTCGTACTCCTGGCGACGCTGCCGCTTCGACTTGCGACCGCGACGCGCGGGACCGCCGGGACGACCGAAGGCGCCCTGCGTGCCACCACGGCCACCGGGACCGCCGGGACGACCGCCGAAGCCGGGACGACCGCCGCCACCGGGGCCGCCGCCGAAGCCGCCGCCACCGCCACCGGGACGACCGGCGAAACCGCCGCCG
This sequence comes from Streptomyces sp. SUK 48, assembly GCF_009650765.1. Classification (NCBI taxonomy): domain Bacteria; kingdom Bacillati; phylum Actinomycetota; class Actinomycetes; order Kitasatosporales; family Streptomycetaceae; genus Streptomyces; species Streptomyces sp. SUK 48. The sequence goes on from NZ_CP045740.1 coordinate 2,457,992, forward strand.
CCACCCGGACGGGCACCGCCGCCACCGCCGCCGGGACGGCCGGCGAAGCCGCCGCCACCGGGACGACCGCCGCCACCGCCACCGGGACGACCGGCACCGGCCGGACCACGGCCGCCGGGGCCGGGACGCGGGCCGGCAGCGGGACGCTGCGGCATCATGCCGGGGTTCGGACGCGGGCCGCCGGGACGCGGGGCGCCGCCCTGCGGACGGGGCATCGAGCCCGGAGTCGGACGCGCACCACCGGGAGCCTGCGGACGCGGACCGCCGCCCTGGGCGCCGGGCGCCTGCGGACGGGGGCCGGCGCCGGGGGCGCCGCCGGGACGCGGGCCACCCTGCGGACGGGGCGCCTGCGGGCGCGCCATGCCGGTGGAGCCGCCGGAAGTGAAGGGGTTGTTACCCGGACGCGGGCCGGAGGGACGGGCACCCGGACGCGGGGCCTGGCCACCGGGACGCGGCGCGCGCTCGCCCGGACGGGCCTGACCCTGACCCTGGGCCGGACGGCCACCGGGCTTGGGGGCACCGGGGCGGGCGCCACCGGGACGCGGACCCTGGCCCTGACCCTGTGCGGCCGGGGCCTGCGGGGTCTGGGCGGCCGGAGCGGCCGGCGGAGCGGTGAACTCCGGGGCGGCCGGGGCCGGACGCGGCGCGGGCTTGGGGCCCGGACGCGGACCCGAGGCCGGCGCGGACGCCGCGGGAGCCGACGGAGCGGCCGGCTCAGCCGGCTGCTGCGGGGCGGGCGTCGCGGGCTTGGGAGCCGCCGGCCGCGGGGCAGCCGGACGTGCCGCCTGCACCGGAGAGGGCGCGGCGGGCTTGGGGGAAGCCTTGCGCGGGGCGGGCTTGGCGGACTTGCCGCTGCCACCACCCTGGAAGGCGTCGGTCAGCTTGCGTACAACCGGCGCTTCGATGGTCGAAGACGCCGAACGGACGAATTCACCGAGTTCCTGGAGCTTGGCCATGACGACCTTGCTCTCGACACCGAACTCCTTGGCGAGTTCGTAGACCCGGACCTTAGCCACTTCGCTCCTTTGAGGTCCGGGTGAAGCCGGACCGTCGCTAGTTCATGGGCGTACTCATCGCGTACTCATCGAGTGCTCATCGCAATCTCGACCTGCTTTCGACTCGCGAGGTACCAAGCCGCACGGGGTTCCGTACGGCATGTCTTACGGCGTTGCCTGCTCGGCAACTGTTGCCTGCTCGACGTATCGGCGCAACGCCTTTGTGTCGAGCGCTCCCGGGGCGCGCAGTGCCCGCGGCAACGTCCGGCGGCGTACCGCCTGGTCGAGACAGACCAGGGCGGGGTGCAGATACGCACCCCGGCCGGGCAGCGTACCGCGCGGATCGGGGACGCACGCGTCCTCGCTCCGCACGATCCGCAAAAGATCGTTCTTGGCCGCCCGCTCCCGGCACCCCACACAGGTGCGTTCAGGGCGTGCTCCGGCATGCGTCCGGCCAGACACGGCTAAGTGTACCTCCCCGCACCATCCTCACCCCTTCGGGGGAAAGATCGAACGGCTGTTGTCGTAATCCAAGCCACTCACGGCCTGGATCCATTCCCTCGCGGCGGCGGTTACTCCGCCGGCTGCTCGGTGTCGGGCCGGATGTCGATGCGCCAGCCGGTGAGGCGGGCGGCGAGGCGGGCGTTCTGCCCCTCCTTGCCGATCGCCAGCGACAGCTGGTAGTCCGGCACGGTCACCCGGGCGGAGCGGGAGGCGAGGTCCACGACCTCCACCTTGCTCACCCGAGCGGGTGACAGCGCGTTCGCCACCATCTCCGCCGGGTCGTCCGACCAGTCGACGATGTCGATCTTCTCGCCGTTCAGCTCGCCCATCACATTGCGCACCCGGCCGCCCATCGGGCCGATGCACGCGCCCTTGGCGTTCAGGCCCGAGCGGGTGGAGCGGACGGCGATCTTGGTGCGGTGGCCGGCCTCGCGGGCGATGGCGGAGATCTCCACCGAACCGTCGGCGATCTCCGGCACCTCCAGGGCGAAGAGCTTCTTCACCAGGTTCGGATGGGTGCGCGAGAGCGTCACGGAGGGGCCGCGCACGCCCTTGGCGACCCGGACCACGTACGAGCGCAGGCGCTGGCCGTGCGGGTAGGTCTCGCCGGGCACCTGCTCCTGCACCGGCAGGATGGCCTCCAGCTTGCCGATGTCGACCAGCACGTTCTTCGGGTCGCGGCCCTGCTGGACGACGCCGGTGACGATGTCCCCCTCGCGTCCCGCGTACTCGCCGAGCGTCGCGTCGTCCTCGGCGTCGCGCAGCCGCTGGAGGATCACCTGCTTGGCGGTGGTGGCGGCGATGCGGCCGAAGCCCGAGGGGGTGTCGTCGAACTCCCGCGGTTCCTGCCCCTCCTCCAGGTCCTCGGGGTCCTCCTTCGCCCACACGGTCACATGACCGGTCTGCCGGTCGAGCCGTACGCGCGCGTGGCGGCGGCTTCCCTCGGTGCGGTGGTAGGCGATGAGGAGGGCCGACTCGATCGCTTCGACCAGCAGGTCGAAGGAGATCTCCTTCTCCCTGACCAAGCCCCGCAGGGCGCTCATGTCGATATCCACGGCTACGCCTCCTCTTCCTTCTTGTCCTTGGTGTCCTTGCGGTTGAACTCGACCTGCACGCGGGCCTTCGCGATCTCGGGGAAGGCGATCCGGCGCGTGGTGGCCTTGCGGCCCTTGACGCCGGGCACCTCGACGTCGAGGCCCTCCTCGTCCACGTCCAGAATCCGCGCGACCAGCTCGCCGTCCTCGGTCAGCTGGAACTTCACGAGCCGGTCCACGGCGCGCACGAAGTGCCGGTGCTCGGTGAGCGGGCGCTCGGCGCCGGGGGTTCCGACCTCCAGGTCGTACGCGGTGTCACCCATCGCGTCGGTCTCGTCCAGCTTCGCCGAGAGCGCACGGCTCACATCGGCGATCGCGTCCAGGTCCGCCCCGGAGTCGGAGTCGACGACCACGCGCAGCACCCGCTTGCGTCCGACGGAGTCGAGAGCGATCTCTTCGAGATCCAGCCCCTGGGAGGTGACGAGCGGTTCGAGCAGCTCTCGCAGCCTCTCGCTCTGGGTGGTGCTCATCCGGGTGACTCCTCGGCCGCGTGTGCTGTTGTGGGATGGGTCGCGTGTCTGATCAAAGGGTATCCGGTCGCGGGGAGTGTTGCCGTCCACCTGTGGACAACCCGGCGCGGGACGGGTGAGGCGGGGCGGTGCCGGTGACCGGTATCGGACAGGTGCGCGGGTACGGTGATCACGAGCGACTCGTCGCGCCGCTCTTCTTCTTGTCGTTTCTTCTTGTCGTTCTTGTCGTACGAGTTCCCCGAGGACGTCTGCCGTGCCGTACCCCTCGCCACCGCGCACCCCCTCGGGGCCGCGCAGAAGAACCCTGCTCGCCTCCGCCGCCGGCGCCGCCCTGCTGGCGGGCTGCACGTCCGGCTCCGGCTCCGGCGACGACTCCCCGGCCACCGAGCGGGCCCGCGCGCAGGCCGCCGCGGACAGCGCGACACTGCTGGAACGTTACGACGCCGTCCTCAGGGCGTTCCCGGACCTCGCGGACCGGCTGCGCCCGCTGCGCACGGAGGTCGCGGCCCACGCCGCCGCGTTCCGGGAGAGTACGACCCCCGCGGCGACTCCCCCGGGCTCCGCCTCCCCCTCCCCCACCACCTCGCCGGACCCGGTGCCGGCGACCGCCAAGGACGCCCTCGCCTCGCTGGCCGCCGCCGAGCGGACGCTCGCCGACCGGCGGGCCCGGGCGCTGCTGGACGTGCCGGGCGAGCCGGCCCGGCTGCTGGCCTCCACGGCGGCGGCCGGCGCCGCGCACGCGTACCTGCTGACGACGGGGGCCGCGAAGTGAGCGACGACGGCGAGAAGACCGAACTCACCGCCTTCCAGGCCGCGTTGGCGGCGGAGCACGCGGCGGTGTACGGGTACGGCGTGGTCGGCGGCCGGGTCGGCGAGGGGCGCCGGAGCGCGGCGAAGGCGGCGTACGACGCCCACCGGGCCCGGCGGGACGCGCTGGCCCGTGAGGTGCGGGACCTGGGCGGCCGGCCGGTGGCGGCGAGCGCGGCCTACGCCCTGCCGTTCGCGGTGCGCGACCAGGCCGACGCGGTACGGCTCGCCGCGCAGCTGGAGCGGCGGGTGGCCGGGGTCTACGCCGATCTGGTCCGCTCGACGTCCGGCGCGCGGCGCACCTCGGCCGCGGAAGCCCTGCGGGAGGCCGCGGTGCGGGCGGTGGGCTGGAGCGGACAGAGCGTAGCCTTCCCGGGGCTCGCCGAACGGGCGGGCGAGGGAACGGGGACCGGCGCGGACACCGGGACCGGCACGGACACGGGGACGGGGGCCGCGGGCGCGGCGCCGTCGGGGTCCGCGTCGGCGGCCCGCTGAGCGTCGTACGGACCGCGTACGGCGGCCGGGGGACGGACGGGACCCACGAGGAAGGGAACGGCTCGCGCATGGCTTTCGAACCGCCGCGGCGCCTGGTGCGGGCGCTCGGGGAGACGGCACCGGCCGGGGACGACTGGCTGGCCCGGCTGCCCGAGCTGGCCGAACGGGCCGTTGTGCGGCGGGAGTTGACCGTCGAGCGGGTGCAGGTGCCCGGGGGCCGCAGCAGCCTGGTGGTGCTGGTCCGGCAGGCGGACGGCACCCCGGCCGTGCTGAAGCTGGCCCCGCCGAGGGCCCGGCCGGAGAGCGAGCGGGCGGCGCTGGCGCACTGGGGCGGGCGGGGTGCCGTACAGCTGCTGGCGTCGGACGCGGACGACGGCGCGGAGGGGGCGCTGCTGCTGGAGCGGCTGCACCCGGATGTCTCGGTGCGCTCGCTGCCCGAGGCGAAGGCGCTGCTGGAGGCGGCGGGCACGCTGCGGCGGCTGTGGGTGGAGCCGCCGGCGGACCACGTCTTCGAGACCGTCGCCGGGCGCACCGGGCGGCAGGCGGTGGCGATGCGGGCGGGCGCGGAGCGGGATGCCGAGATGGCGGCGCTGGTGGACGCGGCGCTGGCGGCGCGGGAGGACCTGCTGGTGGCGCCGCCGGAGGAGCGGTTGCTGCACGGCACGTTCCGGCAGAGCAAGGTGCTGGCCGGGGAGCGGCTGCCGTGGCTCGCGGTGGGTCCCGATCCGGTGGTCGGGGAGAACGCGTTCGACCTGGCGCGGCTGGTGCGGGACCGGGTGGAGGACCTGATCGCCTCGCCCGCGGGCGCGTCCATCACGCGGCGGCGGATCAAGCGGCTCGCGGAGTCGCTGGAGGTGGACCAGGAGCGGCTGCGGGGGTGGACGCTGTTCCGGGCGGTGGAGTCGGGGGTCCGCGCGGTACGGGTCGGCCGGCCGCGGGACGGGGAGCTGCTGCTGGAGTTCGCCGGGTGGCTCTGAGGGTCTTTCGTGTGGATCAGCCCGGCATGATCCACACGAGAGGCGCTAGGCGTCGCCGAGCACGGTGCGGGCGATGTCCTCCAGTGATCCGAGCAGCGGGTTCGGGTCGTCGGCGCGGGTGACGAGCAGGACCTCGCAGGGGTCGGTGTCGACGAGGGGTATCAGGGCGAGGTCCTCGCGTACCGCGGCGCGTCGATCACCGGCGGGAAAGATCGCGACGCAGTGGCCGGTGGCGACGAGTTCCAGCTTGTCCTCGAAGCTGTCGTCGCCCGCGGGCCGAGGCGGCGCCGGGTGGGCGCCGACCGGCTTGGGAGTGCTCCAGAGAACCGGGGTGCTGGCGCAGGCCACCAGTTCCTCGTCCGCCAGGGCCCCGGGGCTGATCGCCTTTTCGTCGGCCAGCGGGTGACTGGCCGAGGTGACGAGCACCCGCGGTTCCTGATGGAGGGTGGTCACCCGGAAGCCGTCCGTGGGGAAGGGCAGGGGTCCGTAGGCGATGAGGGCGTCGACGCGCCCCTCGGTGAGCGCGCGCGTGTCCCGCCAGTCGAGGTGGCGGGTGCGGACCTGGGCCTCAGGGTGGCGGCGGCGCAGTTCCTGCGTGCAGGCGGTGATGACCAGTCCCTCGGCGCGGCCGACGGTGACGGTACGAGGCTGCGCGGCGGCCCTGGCCGTGCGGGCGGCCCGCTCGGCCTCCTGGAGCAGGATCCGGGCCCGGGGCAGGAAGGCCCGACCGGCGTCGGTGAGGCTGCTGCCCTGCGGCGAGCGGTCGAGGAGCCGGACCCCGAGCTGGGCTTCCAGTCGCTGGATCTGGCGGCTCAGCGACGGCTGCGCCAGGTGCAGCCGGGTGGCGGCCCGGCCGAAGTTGCCGTGCTCCGCCACGACCGTGAAATAGCGCACGAGCCGCAGATCGACGTCCATCCGGCCAGCGTACGTCGCGCGCTGTCATGCGCCTGGCGCATGGCGGCATACGGAACGGGTCTTGGACACGGGGTGCCGGTCGCCATTTGGCTTGCGGGCATGACCACTTATGACGGCAAGAAGATCGTGATCACGGGCGGAAGCAGCGGTATCGGACTGGCCGCCGCCCGGTTGTTCGCGGACGGCGGGGCGCGCGTGCTGATCACCGGCCGCACCCGGTCCGCCCTGGACAGCGCGCTGGAGCGGCTGGGCGAGGGGGCGATCGCCGTCCGCAGCGACGCCGCGTCCCTGACGGAGATCGAGGCGCTGGCCGCCACGGTCCGGGAGCGGTTCGGCACGGTGGACGCGCTGTTCGTGAACGCCGGTGTCACCGCGTCCGCGCCGTTCGGCTCGACGACGGAGGACATGTTCGACGCGCTGTTCGACATCAACGCCAAGGGCCCGTACTTCACCGTGCAGGCGCTGGCGCCGCTGCTGCGCGAGGGGAGCGGGGTGGTCCTCACCACGTCGGTGGTGAACGTCCTGGGCCTCGACGCGCTCAGCGCCTACTCGGCGAGCAAGGCGGCGCTGCGGTCGATGACGCGCACGCTGGCCCGCGAGCTGCTGCCGCGCGGGGTGCGGGTCAATGCCGTGAGCCCCGGCCCGACCGACACGGGCGTCCTGGACCGCTCCGTCCCCGCCGATGTCGCCGAGACGGTGAAGGACGGCTACCGGAGCACCATCCCGATGCGGCGTCTTGGGACGCCCGAGGAAGTGGCCGCGGCCGTGGCGTACTTGGCGTTCGGCGCGACCTTCTCGACGGGCGCGGAGTTCCCTGTCGACGGCGGGGCCTCGCAGCTCTAGGCCGGGCCCCGGAGCCGCGTCGTCGCCCTCCCCCGGGCCTTTCCGGGACCGGGTGAACGCGACGACGCCCCCGGGAAGACCCGGGGGCGTCGGTCGTACGTCGGCCGGTGACTACGCGGTCAGGCGCGCGATCGCGTCCTCCACGGAGACTTCCTCGCGCTCGCCCGTCTTGCGGTCCTTCAGCTCCAGGATGCCCTCGGCCGAGCGGCGGCCCGCGACGAGGATCCGGGGGACGCCGATCAGTTCGGCGTCGGTGAACTTGACGCCCGGGGAGACACCGGCGCGGTCGTCGACCAGGACGCGGACGCCCGCGGCGGCCAGCTTGCCCGCGACGTCGAGGGCCAGCTCGGTCTGGAGGGCCTTGCCGGCGGCGACCACGTGCACGTCGGCCGGGGCGATCTCCTTGGGCCAGCACAGGCCCTGCTCGTCGGCGGTCTGCTCGGCGAGCGCGGCGACGGCGCGGGAGACGCCGATGCCGTAGGAGCCCATGGTGACGCGGACGGGCTTGCCGTTCTGGCCGAGGACGTCGAGCTTGAGGGCATCGGCGTACTTGCGGCCCAGCTGGAAGATGTGGCCGATCTCGATGGCGCGGTCCAGCTTCAGGCCGGTGCCGCACGCGGGGCAGGGGTCGCCCTCCTGGACCACGACGACGTCCACGTACTCGTCGACCTCGAAGTCACGGCCCGCGACGACGTTCTTGGCGTGCGTGTCCGCCTTGTTCGCGCCGGTGATCCAGGCCGTGCCGGGGGCGACGCGGGGGTCGGCGATGTACCTGACCTTCTCGCCCAGGCCCTGCGGGCCGACGTAGCCGCGCACCAGGTCGGGGCGGCCCGCGAAGTCCGCCTCGGTGACCATCTCGACGGCGGCGGGCGCGAAGTGCTCCTCGACCTTGCCGAGGTCCACCTCGCGGTCGCCGGGCACGCCCACGGCGACGATCTCGCCGTCCACCTTGACCAGCAGGTTCTTCAGCGTGTCGGACGCCTGGACGCCGAGCGAAGCGGCCAGCGTCTCGATGGTCGGGGTGGCGGGCGTGGGGATCTCCTCCAGCGCGGGCACGGCGGAGCCGTCGACGGGCTGGAGCGGGTAGCTGATCGCCTCGGTGTTCGCGGCGAAGTCGCAGTTCGGGCAGTCCGCGAAGGTGTCCTCGCCGGCCTCGGCGGGGGCCAGGAACTCCTCCGACTTCGAGCCGCCCATGGCACCGGCGGTGGCCGCGACGATGCGGTAGTCCAGGCCGAGGCGCGCGAAGATCCGCTGGTACGCCTCGCGGTGCCGGGCGTACGCCTCGGCGAGGCCCTCGTCCGCGGTGTCGAAGGAGTACGAGTCCTTCATCAGGAACTCGCGGCCGCGCAGGATGCCGGCGCGGGGGCGGGCCTCGTCACGGAACTTGCTCTGGATCTGGTAGAGGATCACCGGCAGGTCCTTGTAGGACGTGCACTGGTCCTTGACCAGCAGGGTGAAGATCTCCTCGTGCGTGGGGCCGAGGAGGTAGTCGCCGCCCTTGCGGTCCTTGAGCCGGAACAGCTCCTGGCCGTACTCGTCCCAGCGGCCGGTGGCGTCGTAGGGCTCGCGGGGCAGCAGAGCGGGGAGCAGCACCTCCTGGGCGCCGATGGCGTCCATCTCCTCGCGTACGACGCGCTCCACGTTGGCGAGGACCCTCTTGCCCAGGGGCAGCCAGGACCAGATGCCGGCGGCGGTGCGGCGGACGTAGCCGGCGCGGACGAGGAGCTTGTGGCTGAGGACCTCGGCGTCCGCCGGGTCGTCGCGCAGCGTCTTCACCATCAACTGGGACATGCGCTGGACCTGTGCGTTGGCCATGGTTCTCGTACTCCTACAGATGGGGGCGCCCCCGATCGAGCGCAGCCGAGAGTGGGGGACGGTGCTGGCATAGGAGGTTAACCGGGCTTGCCGGGCGGGCGGAAATCGGTTATCGCGTGAGCGCCCTATCGCCTGCGCAGCGGCAGCGGGGCGCCCATGACGGCGTAGGGGAGCTGCGCACTCGGGAAGTTCACGCGGCGGGCCAGGTCGGTGTAGCCGAGGGAGTGGTAGAGGCCCCGGGCGGGGCTGTCGATGTCGATCGCGGAGAGGATCGAGCGGGGTTCGGTGGCCGTGTCGGTGATCCGGGTGATCAGCCGGCGGCCGATGCCCCGGTTCTGGTGGTCCGGGTGGACGTGCAGCTCGGTGATCACGAAGGAGTCGTCCAGCCAGGCGTCGTTGCCGGCCGCGCGCAGGTACGGCTCGACGACCGTCGACCACCAGTGGGTGCGGGAGTTGGGCATGCCGTAGACGAAGCCGACGAGGAGTCCCCCGGCGCTCGCGCCGAGGGCCCGCGCGCCCGGGAACTGCATGTGACGCTGGACGATCTGACGCCGTACGGCGACTTCCTCCGGGCCGAGGCCGAACGCCACCGCTTGGACCGCCAGGGCCTCGTCCACGCGGGCCGACAGGTCCAGGGGGCCGATCGCTAGATCCATGCCGGGAGGGTATCCGGCTTCAGAAGAGCACACTCATGAAGGCGCCGATCTCCTGGAAGCCGACCCTGCGGTAGGTGCGGCGCGCGGCGGTGTTGAAGTCGTTGACGTACAGGCTGACCACGGGGGCCACGTCGGCCAGGGCGTAGCGCAGGACGGCCGCCATGGCCGGGGCGGCGAGGCCCTTGCCCCGCTGCTCGGGGGCCACCCACACGCCCTGGATCTGGCACGCCTGGGAGGTCGCCGCGCCGATCTCCGCCTTGAAGACGACCTTGCCGTCCTTGTCCAGGCGGGCGAAGGACCGCCCGGAGCCGACGAGTTCGGCGACCCGGGCCTGATAGAGCAGCCCGCCGTCGCCCCCCAGCGGCGACACCCCGACCTCCTCGGTGAACATCGCCACGCACGCCGGCATGATCGTCTCCATCTCGTCCTTGCGGACGCGGCGGACGTACGGGTCCGGGGCGATGTCGTCGGGCATCCGGTCGGTGACCATCAGGGGCTGCTGGGACCTGACCTCGCGGGCGGGGCCCCAGTGGGGTTCCAGCAGCCGCCACAGCGCGGAGGTGGCGTCGGCGGGGCCGACGATGGAGGAGCAGCGCCGCCCGGCCCGCCGGGCCCGGTCGGCGAAGCCGCGTACGGCGCGTTCGGTGGCGCAGATCGGGACCAGGTTGGCGCCCGCGTAGCACAGCGACGTGAGCATGCCGTCCTCGTACCAGCCCCACATCTCGCCGCCGAGGCGCCAGGGGTCGAGCCCCGCGATCTGGACGCGCGCGGTCACGAAGGCGTTCGCGACCGGCTCGCGGTCCAGGACGGCGAGCGCGGCATCGAGGTCGCTCGGATCGAGCACCCGTGAGGTGGTCTGGGTCAACAAGTGCGGGGGCCTCACCCTGGGGTTTGCGCTGGTCTTGGCACTATAGCCGCGCGCTCCCGGCGACGCGTCGAACAGTCCGGGATCGGCGGGGGCCGGGGATCGACGGCACGTTTCGCGGGCCGAACCCACGCCGCATCCGCTTTCATGACCTCCGGCACTCAGCGACCCCGCTCAGCCCCATGTGATTAGGTGAGATCGCCATCAGAATATCTAAATACATCCTCTGCGATGGCCTCCAACGCCTCCTCGCCGACCAGCGCCTCCAGTTCATCACCCAGAAGCTCACGAACACGCGCCAACCTGGCTGGCACCTCACGCGCCGCAAGGTATTCGATGAAAATTACAGGGTCAGCACCGGATCCAATTCGAGAAATGATCCGATCGAAGGAGATCACATACTCTTCGAGATCTCGAAAGATACTCACGGCATCTTCCAGGGAGAGCTTCAACCCTTCTCCTCTAGAATTCATCTGCGAACCTGAATATTCGATACTTCCAGATCACCGTCGGCTACCCATTCCGTAATCCCGAACTTTGCATTATATCGACTAGCGATACGGTCCGCCGGCGCGTCAAACTCTAGGACATTATTGCCCCGGCCACGACCTATCCCGAGCGTACTCTCAGCGTCACGAGGGCTCATCAGTTTCCCCTTGGCCGGGACCATGAAGACCTTGTTCTGATCACTCGCCTTGATGACCCCACTTTCAAGGATTCCGTTCTTGCCTCGAGAGTTCGTGTAATGCCGCATCCTTACAGTGGGGGCCGCATCATCCCCGGAAACGGCCGGACAGTTGTGAACCAGGACCGGCGTAGCCCCCGCCAGCACATAGTACGTATGCAGGCCGGCGATGGTGAGGTCGTAGGTGACCGCGGTGCTGTGGTAGTTGCGGACATTGGTGACGGTGGCGTAGGTGCCGTCGGGTTGGCGGAGATGGGTTCCCCGGGTGAGGTGGGAGGCTTCGACCCACTGGCCTGTGGTGGCGTTCCAGAAGGGGTGGTGCCAGGTGGTGGTGAGGGTCGCGCTGTGTGTCCCGGTCTGGTTCTTGCCGGGCTTGGTGGGCCGGATCGTGAGGTTGGTGAAGTCGCGGTCGGTCGTGGTCTTGATGACGCGTTCGACCGTGTGGACCGCGGTTGTTCCAGTTTGAGGGTCGGTGGCTTCGACCTTGTCTCCGGGCTTGATGTCCTTGATGGGCTCGCTGTGGCCGTCGGCTCTCAGGACGGGGGTGGTGCCGATGAAGCTGTGGGGAACCCCCGCCTCGTCCTCCTCACACGCCTCCCCCACTCTCTCGGCGACGGACGCCCCGTCGTCCTCAGCCGCTTCCAGCGCCGCTACTTCGAGTTCGTCCTCACCACCGGTGGCGACGAACCCGAGGACGAGTGTTCCTGCCTTGACACATCCGCTGAGAGTGGGGTTCGTGGCGCAGCCGACTACGTCCTTCGCGCCCGAGTAGTCGTAGGCGAGGTTGGCGGCCTTCTTGAGATAGGAAGTCCAACTGATGCCGGACGACTTCTTCTTGGGCTTCGGCTGGGGGTGCGTTGCCTGGTAGTAGTAGGCGTCCCAGTCCCGGTTGTAGTCGCTGAGATAGTTCTGGTACTTCTGCGTGGATTTGCCGTGGCTGTCGGTGTAGCCCTCGTCGTGCATCCAGTCCTGGAGCACATGCGCGTTGCCGAACGACCCGAACTGCGGGTCGACGAGCATCTGGCCGGTGGGGTCGGAATTGGTGACGGAGTCGTTGCCGGAGTAGTCGTAGCCGCCGAGCTGGGCGGGGGACGTGGTCTCCAGGACGGGGTCGGCGGAGATGAAGCGGCCGGTGGTGGGGTCGTACTCGCGGGCGCCGAGGTTCTCCAGGCCGGTCGACGTGTCGGGGGTGCCGCCGATGTAACCGTCGTCGCCGGGCCAGTTCGAGGGCGGAGTGCCGCGGTCCTGGCCGAAGGGCAGGTAGGCGCGGCGGGTGACCGCGTAGGTCAGGTGGTCGACGGCGAGGGTGTCGGTGCCCTGCCGGTCCGGGATGAGGTACTGGATGTCGCCGTTGCTGGAGTGCTCGGCGACGGTGGTGCCGCCCAGGGTGATGTAGCGGGTGCCGCTGATGGCCTGGGTGGAGGTGTTCTCGACGATCTGGTCGCCGTCGACGAAGAGGGTGGCCTGTCCGGGGTCGGTGCGCAGGACGAGGTTGCCGTCGGTGTCGTAGAGGTAGCTGGTGGTGCCGCCGGTGGCGGTGTCGGAGACGGACGCGAGGTCGCCCTGGTCGTCCCAGGTCATGGTCTGGGTGCCGGCCTGGCTGGTGACGGTGGCCTCGTTGCCCGAGTCGTCGTAGGTCAGGCTCTCCGTCCGTGCCGTCGCCCCGGGCCCGGTCGCGGTCGTCTTGGTCAGCGTGTGCGGCTGGTCGGAGTCCGAGCCCTGGGCCGGGTAGTCGTACGTGGTGGTCGTGTCGTCGGCGGTGTTGCCCGCGGTGTCGTGGTCGGTCTGGGTCTTGCGGTCGCCGGCCGCGTCGTAGGTCCAGGACTGCCAGTAGGGCTGGGGGCCGCCGACGGTGGAGGTGTCACCCGTGCTCGGGGTCTTGGCGCACTGGTCGGTGGCGGTCCATGCCTGGCTGAGGCGGGTGGCGTAGTCGTACGTGTAGCACTGGGTGTCGGTGGACGCGCCGCCGTTCTGCTTGTCCGTGGCGGAGGTGACCAGTCCGGCGCCGGCCGAGACACCGCCGGTGGCGGGATCGCTGCTGCCGTAGGAGTAGCCGGTGTCGTCGATCACCGTCGACGAGGCGAGGTCGGTCGTCTTGGTGTCGGTGAGCCGCTGGGTCTGCTGGTCGTAACCCAGGGTCGCGTAGACGGAGTTGGCGCCGCCGCCCATCGTGTACTGAAGCGGTTTGCCGAGTTCGTCGTAGCCGACCGCTTGTACGTAGGTCCAGTTGTTGCCCGTGCCGTAGGCGCCCGCGGCGCTGGTCGGCTCGCCGTACTTGTCGTAGCCGTAGGTGACGTTCTCACCGGCCAGGGAGCCGATGGCGGGGTAGCTCCGGGAGGATTCCAGGCCCGCGACGGCGGTGTAGCCGGTGGTGGTGACGTATCCGCCGGAGGGTTCCAGGGCCGCTTCGTTCGCGGGCAGGTTGGCGAGGGTCTCGCGCTGGGTGCCGGGCAGGCCCAGGGTGTTGTAACTGAGGACGGTGTCGGTGACCGCGGGGCTGGTGGTGCCCTTCTGGTACGACGTGGACGCCGTCGGCAGGCCCTTCTTCAGGGTGTCGTACGTCCACGCGGCGGTCTGGTTGCCCGCGGCGGGCGTAGCGCCGCCGGTGGTGTCGTAGGTGGCCTTCTTCCGGCCGTCGAGGTCGTACTGATAGGTGATCTGCTTGCCGCGGGCGTCGGTCACCGTGAGCAGCTGGCCGGCGTTGTCGTAGGTGGAGTCGGTGGTGCCGGTGTCCGGGTCGGCGGCCTTGACCTGGTTGCCGAGCAGGTCGTAGGTCCAGGACCAGGCGTTGCCCGCCGCGTCCTTCTCCTCGGTCCGGTTGCCGCTCGGGTCGTAGTGGTAGGTCGTGTCGGAGTAGTCGGACGTGTCGGTGTCCGTCGGGTCCGGGGTGACGCCCGTGTGGTACTGGCGCAGGTCACTGGTGTTGCCGCGAGCGTCGGTGAACACGGACTGGGCGGTGGCGCCCTTGGGCGGAACGGTCGTCGTGACGTCGCCGCCGTAGCCGGTGGTCGTGCGCCAGGTCTCGGTGCCCAGCTTGTAGGAGACCGCCGCGGTCGGCCGCCCCGCGCCGTCGTAGAGGTAGCCGGTCTCGGACGGTACGTCACCGTCCTGGGCCAGGACCGGCGTCGGGGAGAGCGTGAGCTTCGCGTAGTAGGGATCGGTCACCTTGGCCTTGAGGCCGTCGGTGTTGTAGACGGTGTCGGTGACGTCGACCCCGCCGTCCATCGTCGCCGACTGCGTCTCGAACTCCCGCAGCATCGCGTCGTAGATCGTTTCGCTGCTGCGGTACGACTGGTCGTCGTCGAGGGTCTGCGTCGTCACCACGGAGGGTGCGCTGTTCGAGATCGCGTAGCTGTACTTGTCGTAGGCGGACGTGATGCCCGGCTTGAAGTCGGCGGTGGTGCGGCCGAGGGCGTCGTACTGGTGCTTGGTGACGTAGCCGGCCGGGTCGGTGGTCTGGAGGGTCAGGCCGCGGGCCGGGTCGAAGCCGGTCGTGGTGGCCAGGCTCATCGGGTCGATCGTCTTGACCTGGGTGGGTTCGGCGCCCGTGGCCGGGGTGTACGCGGTGGTGGTCGTGCGGTTGTCCGCGTCGGTCGTGCTCAGCGGCCGGCCGTACGCGTCGACCTTCGTGACCGTCGACATGGTGGTGTAGGTGGGCGTGCTGCCGGTGTACGAGGACGCGTTCTGCGTCATCGTGACGTCGCCCGCCGACGGCGCCGCACCGAGGGTGGTGGAGCCGTCGTAGAAGGTGCGGGTGTCGGAGACCACGTCGTCGGGGACGGTGGGCGTCTTGTCGCAGTCGACCGAGACGGTGACGTTCTCGTCCGGCTTGTCGAAGATCCAGGCGCCGGTGTTGTCGTCGTAGGTGACGGTGGCGCACTGGTCGTCGTCGGCGGTGGAGACGTCGCCGAGGTCGTCGGTCTTGGTGATGCGGCCCCGGTCGTCGTGCGTGTAGTCGGTCTCGGTCTCACGGGTGGAGCCGCCGGCGAGCGGGGTGTAGACCCGTTCCTTGCTCTGGCCGGTGAGGAACGCCTGGCTGTCGGGGAGACCGCCGCCGAGCTTCTGGGTGGCCCGCGCGGCGGAGGTCCACGGGTCGGTGACGGTGTCGCCGACGACCTTGCCGCTGCCGCTTCCGTCGTACTGGACGGTCTCGTACGGCATGCCCGCGTACTGGTTCAGGTCCTTGACCGCGGGATCGCCCCGGCTGTCGGTGGCCGTGGCCGAGCGGGTGCCGCCGCTGGGCAGGGTGTCGCCGTCCATGCCGCGGAAGTAGGTGTAGTCGGTCTCCGTGACCGGGTCGGGCGCCGTTCCGACGGTCACCTTCATGCCGGCGAAGCCGCGGAACTGGTTCCAGGTGCGCTGCTTGTCCGGGGTGAGCACGTTGTCGTCGTAGTGCCAGGCGGGCGTCCCGACCGGGGTGTAGTGCGTGGCGATGGTGTCGTTGACGCCGAGCGGTTTGCCGTCGGCGCCCTTGAGGGTGGGGTCCTCCTGGGTGACACCCGTGACGATGTACTTGTTGAAGTAGTCCTTGACGGGGGCGGTCTGCCCGGTGGGGACCCAGTAGGCCGGATAGCACAGCTTCGCGTTGGTGCTGTCGTCGCCGGGCGTGGCCGTGCCGCAGGCCGCCGAGGAGTAGGCGACGTCGATCTTCTCGCCGGTCTCGGTGACGACGGTGTTCAGCCGCTGCCGGGTGATGGGCGGGTAGCCGTCGGTGACGTCGACACGGTTGGACAGCGGCGTGCCGGTGAGGGTGAGGGGCGGCATGCTCACCGGTGCGGTCGGCCCTGTGCCGCCGGTGTCCTGGCCGGTGCGGGTGATCGACGACAGCCACAGCGCGGGGGTGGTCGCGTCCCCGGTCGCGGGGAAGGTGTGCGTCAGGGCGAAGGAGTCGACGTTCGTCTCCGTGGTCCCCACGAGCACCTGGGTCTGGATGCCGGTCAGTTCCTCCTCCGACCAGAAGGTCGGCGAGGTGATGGAGCAGGTGGCGTTCTGCGCGCAGTAGAGGTCGTAGGGGACGTCCGGCCAGTTGCTCGCCGTCGAGCTGGAGAGGGTGGAGGTGTCGCAACCCGTGGTGGAGGTGTTGCAGCGCCCCTTCACCGTGAACAGCACCTGGGCGGCGGGCGAGGTGGAGTAGACCGAGCCGTCCCGCTGACCGTAAGTGATCTTGGTCAGGTATCCGTCGCGGGTGTAGGGGGTGTCGGCCTTGGTCCCCTTGTTCCGCGCGTAGTAGGCCGTGTCCTTGGCGTACCAGTAGGACAGGGCGTCCTTGTGGGTGTCGACGACGTAGTCGAGGTTCCACCGGTACGCCTGCTGGCACCAGGAGTTGGCGAAGGTGGCGTTGTAGCAGGGCTGGCCCGAGGCCGTGGCGTAGACCGGCTCGGTCCATACGGAGCCGGTGGCGGTGTTCCCGGAGGCGTAGCCGGGCAGCTGGGCGAGCCCGAAGTAGTACTGCGTGCCGTCATCGGTGGTGACGACCCAGTACTCGCCGTCGTTGTCGCCGTTGGGCGCGCCGGTCTTCAGCTGGACGCGTTCACCGGCGTCGTTCTGCGGATGCCAGTCACCGGTCGCGTCGTCCTTGACGAGCGGGGAGGCCGAGCCGCCCAGGGACATGGTGAGCGTGTTCTTGTCCGACCAGCAGTTGTCGTCGGTCTTCGTCGTGCCGGCGGGGTTCTGGTCGCAGGACTGGTAAGAGCGTTCGATGAAGCCCGGGCTGTAGTCGAAGCCGTCGCCGATCACCGACGCCTGGTTGTTGGTCGAGGAGGTCAGGCCGTCCTGGGACTGCGAGTTGTAGCCGAGGGAGACGGTCGGCTTCAGGCCGCCGGGGACGTTCGGCACGGAGACCGGGTAGGCCCAGGTGAAGGCGTCCGAACTGCCACCCGCCTGCCACTGGCTGGACGGGTTGAGGGAGGTCGCCGAGAAGTCGCCGCCGCCACCGGCGGGGGTCGAGACCGCGGCGATCAGGGTGGTCGCCTGCCCTGCCAGGGCGTTGGGCTTGGCAGCGGTGCCCTTCGCCGCGGCGGCTCCGTCAACTGCCTTCGCGGGTACGGCGGTTGTGGCCGCCAGGGTGACATCACCGGTGAGCTTGTGCGCCTTGGCGTCGTCGCTGGACGCGACCGGGGTCTGCGTGCGGCAGGCCGCCTTCGCGGGCGTGGTCAGCGCGCAGGCGGGAAGCGAGACGAGGCGGAGGCGGGAGGCCCAGTCGCCGCCGAAGGCGTCGGCGAACGCGCTGGTGTCCAAGGTCAGTCCGGCATCGGCCTTCCGCGTGGCGTCCTTGGTCCGGCTCAGGCCGAGGACGACGCCGTCGACCCCGGCGGCCTTCGCCGCAGCCCGTGACTCGACCCGGACATCGACACTCGCCGGAGCCTGCTGTCCGGCCGTGGCGTTCTTCATCCGGGTGCGGTGGGTCGCGGGTCCCAGCCAGACGGGGAGCGAGCCCGCGCGCACGGGCGCCGACCGGTCCGAAGCGGCCGTGGCGGAGCCGGTGGGCCAGGAGACCTTTCCGGGGTGGAAGGCCGGCATCTTCTTCGGCCGCGGGTAGTGCGAGCGCAGCCGCTCGACCGGCACGGGCTTGGTCTGCTGCGGGGTCGGCCGCCTGCCCGCGGCCGCGACCGCGGGCAGCGCGCCGGCCTGCACCAGTCCGGCGCACAGGGCGAGGACGGTCACGAGGGCGGCGGCCCAGGTGTACGGCGAAACACGTCTGGACCATCCGGTGAAGAGCCGGCCGGCTCTGCCACGTCTGTGCCTACGCCCACCCGGTATCACGGTGCCCCGCCCTCACTTCGCCGATCATGAACCGGAACAGTAAGTATCAGTTGATGCTGTGCACTCAACGTTCACAACTAAGGAGTGACCAACTATTTGCCTGCACATGGCATGCACATTTTGGTCACAACAAGGCTGAACCGTCTCCTCTCGTCAACTTCCCCCACTGGTTTGCAGGTTCGTGTGCTTTAGCGTCGACGCGGCCCGGTGATCTCCGGGCCGTGACCCACAGGAGATGCCGTGACGCACTGGCACGCAGGCCGCCTCAGACATGAGAGATCCCGGCCGACAGCCCTCTCGAAAGCCGCCGTTGTGGGCACCGTGCTCGCAGCGGCCCTCGCCTTCCCCGCGGCGCCCGCGATCGCCGCCGTACCGTCGGACGTCTCCGGGGGCACGGCGAACTACTCGTCCGGCCAGCCCGCCCCGGTCACGAATCAGCTGCCGTCCTCCCCCGACACCCCGGTCATGTCCGACGGTTACGGCCCGACGGGCGATGAGCAGCAGGCCATGCAGGCCGCGGCCGAGCAGGCGCGGTCATCCGGGAAGCCGGTCGTGGTGAACGCGCTGACCACGCCCGTGCAGCAGGTCACCGCCCAGCCGGCCGGAGGCTTCGCGCTCACCGCCACCCCCGGCCCCGTCCGGACCCGGCGGAACAGCCACTGGGTCGCGGTGAACACCGGTCTGCGCAGGACGCCTTCGGGCTCCTGGAGTCCGAAGGCGACCGCGTACGGCAGCGTGTCCTTCTCCGGCGGCGGCAGCACCACCCTGGTCACCAGCCGATACGACGGCGTCACCATGACCGTCAAGTGGCCCGCGCCGCTTCCGGCCCCGGTGGTCGACGGCACGACGGCCACGTACCGTTCGGTCTTCCCCTCCGTCGACCTGGTGCTCACCGCCACGGCGAGCGGCGGCTTCGCCGACACCCTGGTCGTCAAGTCCGTTGCTGCCGCGAAGAATTCGGCTGTGCGCGACCTCGAACTCGCGACCTCGGTGAGCGGTGGCAAGCTCGCGGTCACCGGCGGCGAGGGGCTTACGGTGCGTGACCGCCGCGGCCGGGAGCTCATGACGGCCGCCACCCCGCAGATGTGGGACTCCAACACCAAGCTCCCGGCGTCCCGGAAAGCAGGCTCGGCGAAGGTCGCGGCCGACCCCTCCGACACCGCCCACCCGGGCCTGGCGGCACGCGTCGCGCCCGTCCGCGCGAGCGCCACCTCGTCCCGCCTCGCGCTCAGGCCGGACACCCGTCTGCTCTCGGCGCGTTCGACCGTCTACCCGGTCTACATCGACCCTTCGTTCAACTGGCACCCCTACGATCCGGCGGCTCCCGCGTACGACGAGGTCAAGCAGGGCTGCCCGAACAGCAAGTTCTACAACGACTCGGGCTCCGACGCGGACGGCGGACGCCTCGGCGTCGGCTACAACGCCTGGCCCGAAGGCACCTGCGGCAAGGGCAGCGAGCACGCCGTCTACCAGTGGAAGCTGTCCTCGACCATCTTCGGGGCCACGATCTACAGTGCCACCGTCGAGGCGACCGAGGTCTACTCCGCCTCCTGCTCGGGTGACTACACCGTCAACCTGCACGCCTCCGGCGGCCTGGGCTCGGGCACGGACTGGAACAACCGCCCCAAGTACAGCGGCAACTCCACCTCCGCCTCGTTCGGGCGCGCCTGGAACCCCGATCTGTGCCCGTCGCAGGGCAGTGTGTCGAAGGGCATCAGCGCGCTCACCCCGATCAGGAACGCCGCGTCCGGGCACGCGACATCGTTCACCGCGACGCTGGCCGAGGACAGCGCCGAGAGCAGCCACCTCAGCGGCGGCTTCTCCCGCTTCTCGCACGACCCGGCCCTGCAGATCGAGTACGACACCACGCCCGCCGTACCCAGCGCCTCCGGCATGTCCGCCGCGTCCGGGTCCAACATCGCCGCCTGCGACACCACCGCGCCGTACCCGTTCATGGGCAAGACGCTGGCGAGCACTCCGCCGGTGCTGCGCGCGAAGGTGTCCGACAAGGACGGCGACAAGCTCCAGGCCACCTTCCAGTACTGGGTGGACGGGTCGGGCACCAAGGCCACCGGCCAAAGCGGCGACGACCTCTCCAGCGGCTCCACCGCCTCGTTCGGTCTTCCCGCGTCCTTCGTCAAGTCACTGACCGACGGCACCACCGTCGACTGGCAGGCCGACGTCACGGACGGCAAGGCGTCGACCACCTTCACCCAGTCCCCCACCTGTCACTTCACCGCCGAACCGACCGCGCCGGACGCCCCCACCGTGGCCTCCGCGGACGGCAAGTACCCGGACACGGACAACGGCGGCGGCGCCGTGTCCGCCGCCGGAACAGCGGGCACCTTCACCCTGACCGGCAGCGGGGGCAGCACCCCCACCGAGTTCGTCTACTCCCTCGACGTGCCGCCGGCCACCAGCAACCCGCCGGCCGCCGAGGTCAGGAAGATCACCTCCGGCACCTCCGCCACGGTGACGGTCGCTCCTCCCTCCCCCGGCCCCCACACGCTGTGGGTCTACGCGGCCGACGCCGCGGGCGACGACTCCGGTACGACGGGCTACTCGTTCCTGGCCACCGGCGACAAGGGCGACTACCCGCACGCCAACTGCACCAGCCTGGCCGACTGCTACGACAATGTCGGCATCAGCTCCGACTCCGCCCCCGCCCAGGGCAACCTCGACGGCGACGGCAACAGCTTCTCGGCCACCGATCTGACCAACGCCGGCTGGGCCAGCGGCGGGAAGGTCACCGTCGACGGCGCCACCTTCCAGCTGCCGTCCTACGGCGCCGGCAAGCCCGACAACATCCTCGCCGCGAACCAGACCATCCCGTTCAGCGCCTCCGGCAACGCCCTGGAGTTCCTGGCCGCCTCCGGCTACACCAGCATCGCCACCCCCGGTGCCATCAACGGGCAGCAGACCGCGCCCTACACGCCCGCGGGCATGCGGGTCAGCGGTACGTACTGCTTCGACGGCACCGACCCGCAGGGACCCTGCCCGGCCGAGGGCACCGTCACGTACACGGACGGCTCCACCAAGGCGTACTACCTGACCGTGCCCGACTGGACGAATGCCGACACCAGCATCGCCGCGGTCACCCTGCCCCATGTGAACACCGCCACCACCACCAAGACCGGTGCCCGCAACCTCTACGCCTTCTCGGTCCCCCTCGATCCCTCGAAGACCGTGGCCTCGGTGACCCTGCCGGACGTGAGCGAGCAGGCCGGCGACCACACCCAGACCCTGCACGTCTTCTCCATGGCCACCCGCGAGACCACCCACACCACCCCGGAGGCCAACGGCACCGCGGCGAAGACTCCCTCCGGCCAGTCCTGGACCGGCGCCTGGGCCGACCCCACCGAGGGCCAGTACAACTTCCAGGGCGGCGACTTCTCCAACCAGACCTTCCGCATCGCCCTGAAGCCCTCGCTGTCCGGCGGCACCCTGCGGGTCAAGCTGGACAACGCGCTCGGCACCGGCAAACTCTCCATCGGCCACGCCACCGTCGCCACCGACTCCGGATCGGGCACGCCTTCCCCGCTGCCCACCGGCACCCCCACCACGCTGAAGTTCGGCGGCAGCCAGAGCGTGACCGTCCCCGCGGGCGGATCCGTCTACAGCGACCCGCTCACCTTCCCCGTCACCGCGGGCCAGTACCTGCTGGTCTCCTACCAGCTCAGCAATGACGTCCCGTACCTCGTCCAGCACTCCTTCGCCAACAACGCCTACGAGTACCTGACGGCCACCGGGGCCGGGGACAAGACCACCGACACCACCGGCACTCCCTTCGCGCAGCAATGGCAGGGCTGGTACACGGACCTGGTCACCAACCTCGACATCACCTCGTCCGGCACGCCCACCCAGGCCGTCCTCGGTGACGGTCTCGTCGACGCGTTCCAGCCGAACACCCACCCCGTCACCAACGGCAGCCGCGTCTCCGACGCACTGGCCGCCGCCGAGCCCACCACTCCGGGCCCCTACGGCACCATCGCCGAAGGCATCGAGTCCAACAGCCTCATGACCGACAACCCCCAGACCTACCAGGGCAAGGCCATCGGCGGCCCGTCGGTCCTCTCCCGTATCGACCGCGACATCCTCGATCAGCCCGGCGTCGACAACGTCATCGTCACCGAGGGCCTCGAAGACCTCCTCGCGGGCACCGGCAGCGACGACCTGGAGGCCAACGGGTACACCGCCCTCATCCAGCAGCTCCAGGGCTGGGGCATCACCTCCACCCTCGCCTCCCTCGCGCCCTGCGCGGGCTACAGCGGAGACGGCGCCACCCCCGACGATCCCTGCACGACCGACGTCGACACCGGCCGCCAGGACGTCAACGCCTGGCTCGACAGCCAGTACAACCCGTGGGACCCCAGCATCCCCCTCGTCTACTACGCCGACTTCGACGGCGCCGTAGCGGTGACGGATGCGACCACGGGCGAGGAGAAGCTCAGCGCGAAGGCCGACACCGGTGACCACGTCAACCTGACCAACGCCGGATACGCGGCCGAGGTGACCTCGATCCTCTCCCCGCACGACACCTGGGCCCTCGACGACGGCCCCGACTCCGTCCAGGCCGCCGACACCGCCCGCACCGACACCCCGTCCACCGTCGACGACTCCAGCGCGGGCAGCAGCCCCCTCACCCTGAACGGCACCACCACCTGGACCGACGACCCGACCCGGGGCGAAGCCCTCACCCTTGACGGCACCACGGCCGACGCCACCGCCGCGGGCCAGGTCCTCGACACCACCGGCAGCTACTCCGTCTCCGCGTGGGTGAAGCTCTCCTCGCTGCCCACCCACAACGCGACCGTCGCCTCGCAGCCGGGCAGCCAGAACAGCCCCTTCTACCTCAAGTACGACACCGCCCACACGGGCACGCCCGGCTGGTCCCTGCACTTCACGCAGACCGACACCGCCGGCCCGACCAACAAGATCGCCTACGTCTCAGGAGCGACCGCGGGCGCCTGGACCCACCTGGTGGGCACCTTCGACGCCACCACGGACACCGGCCGCCTGTACGTCAACGGCAGCCTCGCCGCGACCGTCACGGGCATCACGCCGTGGGCCTCGACCGGGCCGTTCACCGTCGGCAGCGCCAAGTACAACGGCGCCACCTCCGACTACCTCCCCGGCACGCTCAGCGACGTCCAAGCCTGGAACTACACCCTCGACGCCGACCAGGTGACGGCCCTCTACGACCAGATCCCCTGATCGAAGGGGGCGCGGCGGATCACCCGTCGCGCCCCCGCCGTCGTACACCTCAAGCCTGGACGAGTCCCAGGAACGCCTGCCACGCGGTGGTGGGGACGGAGAGGGTGGGGGCGGTGGTGGGGTGCTGCTTGGAGTCGCGGATGTGGATGGTGGTGGGGCAGGTGGCGATCTCGACGCACTGGCCGCCAGCCCCGCTGCTGTAGCTCGACTTGTGCCAGGGAAGGGCGACTTCGAGGCATTCCCCGCCATCGCCGCTGCTGTAGCTGCTCTTGAACCACGTCAGGTCCGACGGCTTCTCGACGTTCATGTCTCTCCCAGCAACTTCTCTACGAATGCCAGCGACTCGCGTGGCGTCAGGGCCTGGGCCCGCAGAAGACCGTACTGCTCCTCCACTTCCCTGACCGTCACGCGGTCGGTGAAGAGGCGGCTGGCCTTGTAGGCAGGTACGTAGGCGATCCTGCGTCCTTTCGCCGTCTCGATCAAGGTGAACGGGCCGTTGAGGGAGGCGTGCTCCTCGCTGTCGTTCGGCATGACCTGGATCTCCACATTACGCCGCTGGCCCACCAGTAGGATCTGCTCCAACTGGCCACGCCAGACAGCGAGTCCACCCAACTGCCTGCACAGGACGGACTCCTCCAACACGAAGGTCACGGTGGGCGCCGGTTGCCGCGCGAAGATCTCCTGTCGGGCCAGTCGTGCCATCACCCGCTGCTCGATCGTCTCCGTACTCAGTACCGGCCGCCACATCGTGAACACCGCACGCGCGTACTCCTCCGTCTGCAACAGCCCCGGTACCGCCTGCACGGCGAACACGTGCAACGCGACCGCCTGTTTCTCCAGCGCCGCCGCATCCTGGAAGAACGCCGGATACTGCGCCCTCTCCATGTCCTCGACGAAGTCGATCAGCATCCCACCCGCGTCCAGCACCTCGTCCGCCTGCCGGATGAACTTCGCGTTCGGGATGCGCCGACCCACCTCGTACGACGTGATCGTCGCGGCCGAGTAACCGGTGCGGCGGCCCAACTCGGCCCGGTCCATGCGCGCTTGGACGCGCAGCCGCTTCAGCACCCGTCCGAAGACGAGCGGAATGCCCGAGCCCGGTGTTTCCCGGCCTTCCTGGTCTTCCTGTGCTTCCTCGCTCATGTACACCCCCAATGCCCTTGCGCCACCCTCGGTCACGGCGCGCACGTGTACAGCGGCACCTCGCCCTTGTACAACGCCTGGTGGTCCTGGTGCGGCCGCTGTTCAACGCTACTGAGCGTGCGGGACCGTAACCGCGTGAAATCAGAAATCTCCACCCAGGAATTCGCCATGCGCTTCACCTCCACCCCGCGCGGCGCGCGGCTCGCCCGGCGGCTGGTCTCGCTGCGGCTGGACGAGTGGGGGCACGCGTACGACGGCCGGGTCAACGAGGCCGTCACGCTGATCGCCGCCGAGTTCGCCGCCAACGCCGTACGGCACGGGCGGGTGCCCGGGCGGGACTTCCATCTGCGGCTCGCCGAGGAGGACGGGGTCGTACGCCTGGAGGTCTCCGACACCCGGGGCGAACGGATGCCCGAGCCCCGGGTGCCGTGCGGTGAGGGCGGGCGGGGGCTGATCCTGGTGGAGGCGCTCGCCGACAAGTGGGGAGTGGCGCCCCGGCAGCCCGGCAAGACGGTCTGGGCGGAGGTACGGCTGAGTCCCGCCACCGAGGGGTGACGGGACTCGTGCTGTCGTACGGTCAGTACGGTCAGCCCGCGACGGAGACCGAGGGCTCGCCGGACTCGACGCCCTCGTCCTGCATCTTCTCGGCCAGCTTCATGGCCTCCTCGATGAGGGTCTCGACGATCTTGGACTCGGGGACGGTCTTGATGACCTCGCCCTTGACGAAGATCTGGCCCTTGCCGTTGCCGGAGGCGACGCCCAGGTCGGCCTCGCGTGCCTCGCCGGGGCCGTTGACGACGCAGCCCATGACGGCGACGCGGAGCGGGACGTCCATGCCGGTGAGGCCCGCGGTGACCTCTTCGGCGAGCTTGTAGACGTCGACCTGGGCGCGGCCGCAGGACGGGCAGGAGACGATCTCCAGGCCGCGCTGGCGCAGGTTCAGGGACTCCAGGATCTGGTTGCCGACCTTGACCTCCTCCACCGGAGGGGCCGAGAGGGAGACGCGGATGGTGTCGCCGATGCCCTCGGAGAGCAGCGCGCCGAAGGCGACGGCCGACTTGATGGTGCCCTGGAAGGCGGGACCGGCCTCGGTGACGCCGAGGTGCAGGGGGTAGTCGCACTGCGCGGCGAGCTGGCGGTACGCCTCGATCATGATGACCGGGTCGTTGTGCTTGACCGAGATCTTGATGTCGCGGAAGTCGTGCTCCTCGAAGAGGGAGGCTTCCCACAGGGCGCTCTCGACCAGCGCCTCCGGGGTGGCCTTGCCGTACTTCTGGAGCAGGCGGCGGTCCAGCGAGCCCGCGTTCACGCCGATGCGGATCGGGGTGCCGTGCTCCTTGGCGGCCTGCGCGATCTCCTTGACCTGGTCGTCGAACTTCTTGATGTTGCCCGGGTTCACCCGGACCGCGGCGCAGCCGGCCTCGATGGCGGCGAACACGTACTTGGGCTGGAAGTGGATGTCCGCGATCACCGGGAGCTGGGACTTGCGCGCGATGGTGGGCAGCGCGTCGGCGTCGTCCTGGGTGGGGCAGGCCACCCGGACGATCTGGCAGCCGGAGGCGGTCAGCTCGGCGATCTGCTGGAGGGTGGCGCCGATGTCGGACGTACGGGTCGTGGTCATCGACTGGACCGATACGGGCGCGTCTCCGCCGACCGCCACGCTTCCGACCTGGATCTGCCGGCTCTTGCGGCGCTCGGCGAGCTTGGTCGGAACGGACGGCATGCCGAGAGAAATCGCAGTCATCTGCTGTGCAACCCCAAGTCGTGGATCAAGATCCGGCCCCGTGCTACGGCGGGCTCCGGCATCCGAGATTACGGCACCGGCGCGTGCGCGGGCACATCCCACCCGGGAAACCCCCTCATTGGGGGGCGGCCGGACGCCGCACGGCAAGCGGCCCGGAACCCCAGGGTCCCGGGCCGCCGTGAACGCCGGATGGCTAGGAGATTTTCACCGGGTTCACCACGTCCGCGATGAGCACCAGGACGGTGAAGCAGACGAAGATCCCGGCCACCACGTAGGCCACCGGCATCAGCTTGGCCACGTCGAACGGTCCCGGGTCCGGGCGGCGCAGCACCCGGGCCAGGTTGCGCCGCAGCGCCTCCCACAGGGCGCCGGCGATGTGGCCGCCGTCGAGCGGGAGCAGCGGGAGCATGTTGAACAGGAACAGCGAGAGGTTGAACCCGGCGAGCAGCATCACGAACATCGCCACCTGCTGGGAGGCGGGGATGTCCAGGGTGGCGATGTCGCCGGTGATACGGGCCGCGCCGACGATGCCCATCGGCGAGTCCGGCTGGCGCGGGGCGTTGTCGAACGCGGCGTCCCACAGGGCCGGGATCTTGCCGGGCAGGGCGGCGAGGGAGTCGACGGCGTCCCCGACCCGGTCGCTCATCCAGGTCACCGAGTCGCCGAAGCCCTGCTTCTGCACGCCCGTCGCGGAGCTGAAGCCGAGGAAGCCGGCCTTCACGTACTTGCCCTGCACGTAGGTGCCGCTGGAGTCCTTCTGGGCGACCAGGTTGGTGGCGATCTTCGCGTGCAGGGTGAGCTGCTTCCCGTCGCGCTCCACGACGATCGGCACGTCCTTGCCCGCGCTGACCCGGATCAGGTCCGAGAGGGTGTTCCAGTCCTTGGTGGGCTTGCCGGCGAAGGAGACGATCTTGTCGCGCTTCTGGATGCCGGCGGCCGCGGCCGGGGAGGCCGGGTCGGACTTCTTGCAGCTGTCGCGGTTCTCGCTCTGCGCGATGACACAGGGCGAGACGGAGGAGACGGTGGTGGTCTGCTGCTGGATGCCGAAGCCCATGAGCACCGTGAAGAACAGGGCGATGGCGAGCACCAGATTCATGAACGGGCCCGCGAACATGACGATGACGCGCTTCCAGGGCTTGCGCGTGTAGAACATGCGCGTCTCGTCGCCGGGCTGGAGCTCCTCGTAGGCGGCCGAGCGGGCGTCCTCGATCATCCCGCGCCACGGTGAGGTGGAGCGGGCGGAGATCCGGCCCGCGTTGTCCGGCGGGAACATGCCGATCATGCGGATGTAGCCGCCGAGCGGGATCGCCTTGATGCCGTACTCGGTGTCGCCCTTCCTGCGCGACCACACGGTGGGGCCGAAGCCGACCATGTACTGCGGGACGCGGATGCCGAAGAGTTTGGCCGTCGACAGGTGCCCCAGCTCGTGCCACGCGATCGAGACGAGCAGACCGAACGCGAAGACCACTATGCCGAGGATGAACATCAAGGTCGTCATGCACGCGCCTCCGCGGTCGCCGTCGTGGCTGTGATCTCACGGGCCCGGGTCCGTGCCCAGGTCTCCGCTTCGAGGACGTCCGACACCGTGAGTGAAGTTCCCGTTCCGGGTGTGCCGTGTTCCTCGACGACCCGGGTGACGGTCTCCATGATCCCGTTGAAGGGCAGCGCGCCGTTCAGGAAAGCCGCGACGCACTCCTCATTGGCGGCATTGAACACCGCCGGAGCCGTCCCCGCGAGCTGTCCGACGTGCCGGGCCAGATTCACCGCGGGGAAGGCGTCGTCGTCCAGCGGGAAGAACTCCCAGGTGGACGCCTTGCTCCAGTCGAAGGCGGGCGCGGCGTCCGGAACCCGTTCGGGCCAGCCGAGACCGATGGCGATCGGGCCCCGCATGTCCGGCGGCGTGGCCTGGGCGATCGTCGAGCCGTCGGTGAACTCGACCATCGAGTGGACGTACGACTGCGGGTGCACGACCACCTCGATGCGGTCGAACGGGATGTCGTACAGCAGATGCGCCTCGATGACCTCCAAGCCCTTGTTGACCAGGGTCGCGGAGTTGACCGTGATCACCGGGCCCATCGCCCAGGTGGGGTGGGCGAGGGCGTCCTGGACGGTGACGTCCGCGAGGTCCGCCTTGGTACGGCCGCGGAAGGGGCCGCCGGAGGCGGTGACGACCAGCTTGCGCACCTCGGCGCGGGTGCCGGCGGCGAGCGCCTGGAAGAGGGCGGCGTGCTCGGAGTCGACCGGGATGATCTGGCCGGGCTTGGCCAGCGCGGTGACCAGCGGGCCGCCGACGATCAGCGACTCCTTGTTGGCGAGCGCGAGGGTGCGGCCCGCCTCCAGGGCGGCGAGGGCCGGCGCGAGGCCGATGGAGCCGGTGATGCCGTTCAGCACGGTGTGGCAGTCGGAGGCGGCCACCTCGGTGGCCGCCTCCGGTCCGGCGAGGATCTCGGGCAGCGGCTCGCCGGGGCCGTACGCGGCGGCGAGCGCCTCGCGCAGGGCCGGTACGGCGTCCTCGCGGGCGACCGCGACGGTGCGCACCCGCAGCCGGTGCGCCTGCTCGGCGAGGAGCGCGACCCGGCCGCCGTTGGCGGACAGCGCGGTGACGCGGAAGCGGCCGGGGTTGCGCAGCACGAGGTCGATGGCCTGGGTGCCGATGGATCCGGTGGAGCCGAGGACCACCACGTCCTTGGGGCCGTCGCCCGCGAGGGGGTCGTAGACGAGGTGGGGGTCGGCGAGGGGTGCCGGACGGGCAGGGCTGTCGGTCATCCCCCCATTGTGGCCGCTGGGGGTGACGGCCCGGACAGGGTGTCCCCTCAAGGAGTGTGTCCGAAGGCGGAGTAAGAGTGAAGATCCTGTGATAGCACTTCAGTCTTCGCGTCTTTTCCTCGCGGAACTCTTTCTCGCGGACGACATCCTTGGGGGGATCTCTTCATGCGGACCATACGGCTGCGCGCCGCCCTGCCCGCCCTCGCCGGCGCCGCCCTGCTCGCCGGCACCCTGCTCACCACTCCGGCCCAGGCCGCCGGGGGCGTGAAGATCCACCACGTCTGGTTCGACAGCCCCGGCTCGGACAACCGCTCGAACACGAGCCTGAACGGCGAGTGGGTGCAGATCAAGAACACCGGGGGCTCGGCGGTCTCGCTCAAGGGCTGGGTGCTCAAGGACGTCTCGAACCACCGGTACGTCTTCCCGAACGTCACGATCGGCGCCGGGAAGTACATGAAGATCCACACCGGGTCGGGCAGGGACACCTCGTCGGACAAGTACCAGGGCCGCCGCGCCTACGTCTGGAACAACGACAAGGACACGGCGACGCTGACGAAGGCGAGCGGCGCCAAGGTCTGGTCCTGCTCCTGGACGACGCGGGACCCCAGCGATAAGTACTGCTGACACTTCCGACCGGGTACCGCTAGTCGCCGTAGGGGCGGCGGGCGTTGGGGTGGGCGGAGGGTCCGGGGGTCGCGTCCGCGATCCACGGGCCGTCCTGCGAGGGGTCCACGATGCCCTCCTCCAGCCAGGTGTAGGCGCCGCCGAGGACGCCCTCGACGACCTTGTGGTCGAGGTCGTCGGTGTTGCTCCACAGCCGCCCGAACAGCTCCTCGACGCGGATACGGGCCTGGTGGCAGAAGGCGTCGGCGAGCTGGTACGCCTCCCGGCCGTGCTCGTCGCGGGTGCGCAGCCGCTCGGCCCGCACGCAGGCCGCGCTCATCGCGAACAGCTCGGCGCCGATGTCCACGATCCGGCCGAGGAAGCCCTGCTTGGTCTCCATCCGGCCCTGCCAGCGGGACATGCCGTAGAAGGTCGCGCGGGCCAGCCTGCGGGCCGTGCGCTCGACGTAGCGCAGATGGGCGGACAGATCGACGCCGTGCCGGAACTCGCCGTACGAGGTGGGCAGTTGACCGGGCCCGGCGACGAGCTTCGGCAGCCACTTGGCGTAGAAGACCCCGGCCTGCGCGCCCGCTTTCGCCTTCTCGGTGAGGGACTTGGCCGGATCGATGAGGTCGCCGGCGACGGAGAGGTGGGCGTCCACCGCCTCGCGGGCGATCAGCAGATGCATGATCTCGGTGGAGCCCTCGAAGATCCGGTTGATGCGCAGATCGCGCAGCATCTGCTCGGCGGGTACGGCCCGTTCGCCGCGCGCCTTGAGCGACTCGGCCGTCTCGTAGCCGCGCCCGCCCCGGATCTGGACCAGCTCGTCGGCCATCTTCCAGGCCATCTCGGAGCCGTAGAGCTTGGCGAGGGCGGCCTCGATGCGGATGTCGTTGCGGTCCTCGTCGGCCATCTGGGAGGACAGGTCGAGCACCGCCTCCAGGGCGAAGGTGGTCGCCGCGATGAAGCTGATCTTGGCGCCGACGGCCTCGTGCAGCGCGACGGGCTTGCCCCACTGCTCGCGCTCCGCCGACCATTCTCGGGCGATTTTCAGACACCATTTGCCGGCGCCGGCGCACATCGCGGGCAGCGAGAGGCGGCCGGTGTTGAGGGTGGTGAGCGCGATCTTCAGACCGGCGCCCTCAGGGCCGATCCGGTGCGCGGCCGGCACCCGCACCCGGTGGAAGCGGGTCACGCCGTTCTCGATGCCGCGCAGCCCCATGAAGGCGTTGCGGTGCTCGACGGTGATGCCCTCGGAGCCGGCCTCCACGACGAACGCGGTGATGCCGCCCTTGTGCCCCTCGGACTTCGGCACCCGTGCCATGACGACGAGGAGATCGGCGACGACGCCGTTGGTGGTCCAGAGCTTCACCCCGTCGAGGACGTACGCGTCGCCCTCGGGACCGCCGTGGTGGCGAGCCGCGCCGGGTCCGAGCCGACGTCGGGCTCGGTGAGCAGGAAGGCGGATATGTCCGTGCGGGCGCACCGGGGCAGGAAGGCGTCCTTCTGCTCCGGCGTGCCGAACATCTTCAGCGGCTGGGGCACGCCGATCGACTGGTGCGCGGAGAGCAGGGCGCCGACGGCGGGGCTCACGGAGCCGACCAGGGCGAGGGCCTTGTTGTAGTACAGCTGGCTGAGGCCGAGACCGCCGTACCGCGGGTCGATCTTCATCCCGAGGGCGCCGAGTTCCTTCAGGCCGGCCACGACCGCGTCGGGGATGCGGGCCTCGCGCTCGATCCGCGCGGAGTCGATCTCCGTCTCGCAGAAGGCGCGCAGCTTGGCCAGGAACTCCTCGCCACGCCGTACGGACTCCTCGGCGGGCATCGGGTGCGGGTGCACGAGATCGAGCCGGAAGCGCCCGAGGAACAGCTCCTTGGCGAAGCTGGGCCGGTGCCAGTCCCGCTCCCGCGCGGCCTCCGCGACCTCGCGGGCCTCACGCTCGGTGACGGTGCTGCGGTTCTCGGTGGGGGCGGACATGGGATCACCTCGCCGCGAGAGGGGACGGCCGGGGCTGGTGGCTACCGACCGGTGCTACTGGCTCGTTCGTACCCGAATCGAACGCCGCGCGCCACCCCTCGTGCGGCCCCTTGAGCCGGTCGGGTGGCGCGGCGAGAAAAACGGGCCGCGCCCCCGGAGCTGTGTCCGGCGGCGCGGCCCGTCTCGCGTCCGTACGTATGTCAGACGGTGCGCTCCGGAGCCGGTGCGGGCTGCGGGGCGGGAGCGCCCATGGGCTGCTGGCCGGCCATCGGGTACGGGGCGGGCATCGGCTGCGGGGTGCCCATCGGCTGCGGGGCGGGGGCGCCCATCGGGGGCTGGCCCGCCATCGGGTACGGGGCGGGCATCGGCTGCGGGGCGCCCATCGGCTTCTGAGCGGCCATCGTCTTCCGGTGCGAACGCGACCGGAAGAAGTTGACGACGACCATGACGGGCAGGATGAACGCCTTGAAGAAGATGAGGTACGAGCCCCCCTGGAAGATGAATCCGAGGTAGATGCCGTAGCCCATGAACCCGAGACCGGCGATCACGTTGAACGCCCGCCAACCCTTGCTGAGACCACCGGCGTTGACGACACCCAGGATCAGCATCGCGGCACCGCTGATGAAGAGCAGAACGACGTACCAGGAAAAGAGGGGCTCAGCACTGAAGTCGAGGTTCACGAAAATCCCTTGGCGAAAAGTGGACGGCCCGCGAATGCGGACGGCGCACACTATCCAGGTCGCACACAGTTCCGCCACGCACTTGTGAACGGAATTTTCCGCTCCCGTGAGCGGCCTTCTCGGTGGACCGTCTCCGCAAAATGGGGCGAAGTACCGTATGACACCGCCGAATTCACCCTCGCCAAAACCTCCGGCACTCTCCGGGGCCCACAACCGGTGATCCAATCGTTTCCCGTTCGTGGCCTGTTCGGATTCACTCAGGAGCGGCCGAACAACGTGGCCACGCTCCGCGGTGTTTCCTCGCCGAAGAAGATCTCCAGGTTCCGCGCCGAGCGGTCGGCGGCGTCGGCGCCGCGCTTGAAGAGCCGTTCCTCGTAGGCGGTGAGCGCGGCCTCGGGATCGGGGTGCTCGACCAGCTCTGCCGCCAGGTCCGCGCCGTCGTACAGGGCGAGGTTCGCGCCCTCGCCCGCGAAGGGCGACATCAGATGCGCGGCATCGCCGACGAGCGTCGCGCCGGGCACCCTGTCCCAGGTGAGGCCGACGGGCAGGGCGTAGATGGGCCGGAGCCACGGTTCCGCGTCGCTGTGCGTCACGAAGGCGGTGAGCAGCGGCGACCAGCCGTCGAACTCGTCGGCGAGTCGGCGCAGGCCGGCGGACGGGTCGCCGAAGTCGATCGACCTCACCCATTCCTCGGGCTTGTTCAGCGCCACGTATCCGCGCACGCCCCCGTCGGCGTCGCGATGGGCGATGATCCCCCGGCCCGGCGCGACCGCCATCAGCGTGCCGCCGCCGATCGCGGCCACGCTCGCCCGGTGGTCCCGGCGGTTTCGGCCGCCCGCGGCGAGGGCGATCTCGATGAAGCAGGTTCCGCTGTAGCGGGGCGTGGCGGGGGTGAGCAGCGGACGCACCCTCGACCAGGCGCCGTCCGCGCCGACGACGAGGTCGGCGCGCGCGCCGGAACCGTCCGCGAAGGCGAGGTCGTAGCCGCCCCCCGCCCGGTGCCGGACGGAGGCGAGCTTGTGGCCCCACCGGATCGTCCCCGGCGCCAGCGCGCCGATGAGCAGGCGCCTGAGTTCGCCGCGGTCCACCTCCGGCCGGGCCGAACCGGGGTCTCCGGGCCGGTCGAACAGGACCGTGCCGTGCCGGTCGACCACGCGCTTGGCGTCCTCGCCCGGCCGGACCAGGGTGAGGAACTCGTCGTACAGACCGGCGGCGCGCAGCGCGACCTGTCCGGTCTCCTCGTGAAGGTCGAGCAGGCCGCCCTGCGCACGGGTGCCGGCCGACGCCTCGCTCTCGTAGATCGTCGCGGCGACGCCGTGGGCCTGGAGCACCCGCGCGAGCGTCAGCCCGCCCGGTCCGGCTCCGACGATGGCGATGGTCTTCCGCATGGTGCGCCCCTCTGTCGCGCCGACACGCGTCGGCGGTGGTCAGCGCCGGGAGCGGGCCAGATGCCCCCTCACGGCAAGGAGACGCTCACCGACCGGAACCGTCCGCGTCGATGTGTGCGCGATGCCCGGCGGGTGAGCCCGCGGCGGGAACATCGTTTTTCGCGACCTCGCGACTATAGCCCGACCGTCGCCTCGGCCATGGCCCGACCGTCGCCCCGACCGGGAAAAGAGAACGGCCGCAGCCCCCGCACAGTGGGCTGCGGCCGTTCCGTTCCGACCTGTCCGTGGCAGGTCAGCTCATGGCGACCTGCGGCAGGTCAGAGCGCGAGGCCCGTCAGGACGAGGACGCGCTCGTAGGTGTAGTCCTCCATCGCGGAGCGGACGCCCTCGCGGCCGACGCCGGACTGCTTGGCACCGCCGTACGGCATCTGGTCGGCGCGGTAGGACGGGACGTCGCCGATCACCACGCCGCCGACCTCCAGGGCGCGGTGGGCGCGGAAGGCGGCCTGGAGGTCGTGGGTGAACACGCCCGCCTGGAGGCCGTACTTGGAGTCGTTGACCGCGGCGAACGCCTCGGCCTCGCCGTCCACCTTCTGCACGCTGAGGACCGGTCCGAAGACCTCCTCACGGGCGAGGGTGACGTCCGCGGGCAGGTCGGTGAGCACGGTCGGCGCGTACGAGGCGCCGTCGCGGTCGCCGCCGGTGAGCAGCGCGGCGCCGGCCTCCACGGCCTCCTTGACCCAGGACTCCACGCGCTGGGCGGCGTCCTCGCTGACCAGCGGGCCGACATCGGTCTTCGGGTCGTTCGGGTCGCCGGTGACCTGGGCCTCGACGGCGGCGACGATGCGCGGCAGCAGCCGGTCGTACACCGGGGCGTCCACGATCACGCGCTGCACGGAGATGCAGGACTGGCCGCCCTGGTAGTTGGAGAAGGTCGCGATGCGGTTCGCGGCCCAGTCCAGGTCGGCGTCCGAGGAGAAGTCGCCGAGGACGACGGCCGCGCCGTTGCCGCCCAGCTCCAGGGTGCAGTGCTTGCGCGGCACCGAGTCCATGATCGCGTAGCCGACCTTCTCGGAACCCGTGAAGGAGATGACCGGCAGGCGCTCGTCCTGGACCAGGGCGGGCATCTTGTCGTTGGCGACCGGCAGGATCGACCAGGAGCCGGCGGGCAGCTCGGTCTCGGCCAGCAGCTCGCCGATGACCAGGCCGGACAGCGGGGTGGCCGGGGCCGGCTTGAGGATGATCGGGGCGCCGGCCGCGATCGCCGGGGCGATCTTGTGGGCGCACAGGTTCAGCGGGAAGTTGAACGGCGCGATGCCGAGCACGACGCCCTTCGGGAAGCGCCGGACCAGCGCGAGCCGGCCCTCGCCGCCGCCGTCGGTGTCGAGGCGCTGGGCCTCGCCGCCGTTGAACCGGCGGGCCTCCTCGGCGGCCCAGCGGAACACCGAGGCGGCGCGGCCGACCTCGCCGCGGGCCCACTTGATGGGCTTGCCGTTCTCGGCGGAGATCAGCTGACCGATCTCCTCGGTGCGCTCGGTCAGGCGCTTGGCCACGTGGTCGAGGGCGGCGGCCCGTACGTGCGCGGGGGTGGCGGCGAACTCGTCGCGGGCGGCGTACGCGGCGGCCACGGCCTCCTCGACCTGGGCGTCGGTCGGCACGCTGACGGTGCCGACGAGCCGGCCGTCCCACGACGAGGTGACGTCGAAGGTGGTCTCACCGGTGACCTGGCGGCCGGCGAGCCAGAAGGCGTGGGTGGAAGTCATGTGCGATTCCCGGCCTTTCCGCGTTGAGGGGGCGTCCTTGGCTTTCGTGCTCCACGGTAGGGCGGCGGGGGCCGGGGGTCGCTTGTCCGTGCCGTAGCAGTAGGGGCGGCGGCCACTACTGATTGGACTACTGCACCGGTGATCGGACCACTGCACCGGTCACTGGTCGGTCGCTGTGGTCTTCAGGGCGAGCCACAGCTCCATGCGCACGTCGGGGTCGTCCAGGGAACGCCCGAGGATCTCCTCGACCCGGCGCATCCGGTAGCGCAGCGTGTGCCGGTGCACGCCCAGGTCGGCGGCGGCCGCGTCCCACTGCCCGTGCCGGGAGAGCCAGGCGCGCAGGGAGGCGACCAGGTCGCCGCGGCCGGTGGCGTCGTGCGCGTACAGCGGGCGCAGCAGCCCGTCGGCGAACGCCTTGACCGCGTCGTCGGCGAGCAGCGGCAGCACGGAACCGGCGGCCAGCCGCTCGTGCTCGACCAGGACCCGGCCCCGGCGGCGGGCCACCGACAGGGACTGCTCGGCCTGCTTGTAGGCGGCCGCGGCGGCGATCGGACCGGCAGGGGCGGACAGTCCGACGACGATCTCGTCCTCGTCGGTGACCGCGTGCTCGGGGCTGGTGCGGGCGGCCTCCAGCGCGGCGGCCCAGGCGACGCAGGCGGCGACCGCCGCGCCGCCGTCCGCGGCCAGGACGACGAGCCGCGCGCCCTCCGGTACGACCAGTACCGCCTCGCCGGAGCGGGCGGCGGCGGCCTCCAGGGCCTCGGCGAGGGTGCCGAGCCGGTCGCCGCCGGCCGCGGTGGCGGCGCGGGCGCCGGGCACCGCGTCGGCGACGATCATCCGGAACGGGGCGTCCAGCAGCCCGCCGTACAGGTCGCCGGCGACGGCGCGGGCGTGGTCGGGTTCGCCGGCCAGCAGCATGCGCAGGACGGCGGTGCCGATGCGCTGTTCGGCGGCGTGCAGGGAGCGGGAGCGCTCGGTGGTGAGGGTGAGCAGGGCGATGGCGGAATACACGGCGTACCGCTCGGCGGTGCCCAGGGCGGCGGCGGTGCCGACGGCGAGGGCGGCGCGGGGGCGGCGGCCGGTGCCCAGGGAGTGCAGTTCGACGCGGTCCTCGTGCTCGGGTCCGCCGACCACGGAGGAGGCGGGGGCGGGCCGCTCCCGGAGTCTCTCCACCTCGCCGGTGAGGCGGGCGGCGCGGCGGCCGGCCCAGTCGGGGGCGGCGGCGACGACGGTGCCGGAGGCGTCGTAGAGCGCGGCCCAGCCGTCGACCTGGGCGGCGAGGGAAGTGAGCAGGCCCTCGGGGCCGGCGTTCAGGGCCTGCTTGGTCAGCTCGCGCTGGGCGGCGAAGCCGGCGGTGACGGCGCGGTACTGGTCGGCGGCGATGGCGGCGGAGACGGCCTTGCTGATGGCGAGGAAGGGGGTGCGGCGGGGGACTTCGAGCAGCGGCAGGGGCTCGTGCGCGCAGGCGTCGACGAGGGCCTTCGGGATCTCCTCGTAATTGACCCCGACGGCGAAGCCGAGCCCGACGACGCCCGCGCCCGCGAGGCGCCGTACGTACCGGCGCATGGCCTCCGGGTCCTCCGCGTCCAGCTTGAGCGCAGTGATCAGGAGCAGCTCGCCGCCCTCCATGTAGGGCACGGGGTCGGCGAGCTCGCTGACGTGCGCCCAGCGCACGGGCACGTCGAGGTGGTCGGCGCCGGCCCGGACGGTCAGCTTCAGCGCCGAGTGGTGGACGAGTGAGGCGAGCGTCGGGGGCATGGTGCCTTCACGGTGACGGAGATCTGTCTTGGCCGCCGCGTACCAACGGCCTCCCCCGATTCTGCCTCACCGTACGATCCCCCGCTGGCCGCTTCACCCCGCTCACGCCCTGAGATCCACCGAGCGCTCACGCCCTGAGATCCACCAGCAACGGCGGCGCGTGCTCCCCCCGCACACTGGTCAACGACAACACCGCGTGCCCGGCCGGAACCCCGTGCGCCAACTCGGACGCGGACCAGCGTTCGCGTTCTACTTGGCGGACGGTGACGGCGCGGGCGGTGGGCGCCTTGCCGGTGATGACCCGGCGCACCATGTGGACCGCCTTGCCGGCCGGGGTCTCGGCGATGATCTGCCGGTCGGTGACGTCCCGGGTCTCGGTCCACTCCTTGCCCCACACCTCGGCGAAGTCCTGCCCGTCCCAGGGGGTGAGCCCGGACAGCGCCATCCGGCAGCCCACGGTGCCGAGCAGCGGGCCGCGCAGCGGCCGGGGCACGTCGTCCAGGGTGCGCAGGGTGAGTACCGCCCCGGCGTTCGCCGAGCGCAGCCGCTGGATGCCGCGCACGGCCTCCGGGGTGACGGCTCCGGTGGCGTCGTCCAGGATCAGGCAGGCGAACAGCGACCGGTCCTCGCGGACCGCCACGGCGGCCGTGAACTGGGCGAGCACCAGCCGCGCCAGGATCCGGGAGGCGTCGGCGTGGCCCCGCTGGGGCAGGTCGATACGCACCCGGACCGGATGGTCGAGCGCCTTGAGCGAGAACGGCCGGGTGCTCCCGGATGTGTCGAAGAAGGGGGCGAAGGCGGGCCGGTCGAGCAGGGCGATCCGGTCGGCGAGCACGCTGCCGACATCGCCGGGGTGGGCCATCTGCCGTTCCCTGGCGTCGAGTTCACGCAGCAGCGACTCATGGGTGGTGCCCGTCAGCGCCTTGCGCAGGGCGGCCAGCGGGCCGGCCCCGCCGTCGAGGAGGCCGCGCAGCTCGGGCACGGAGGGGAAGCGGCCGTGGACGGCGCGGAAGGGACCGAGCAACTGGGCGAGGACGGTGGTGGCACGGCGGCTGTCGCTGCCCGCGTGCGGGTCGGCAAGGTCGCCGGCGAGGGCCTCGGCCAGTATGAGTGCGGCTTCGTCGGGGTCGGACGTGCCGCCGTACAGGTCGAGGTCGTACACGGAGTCCGGCCGGCCGATGCCGATCACGACGTCGAACGACTCCGCCGGGCCGAGTCCCGCGCCGGCCGCGCCGACGACCACGACCGAGGCGCGGCCCGCGAGGGCGTGCAGGCACAGCGACTCGGCGAGCGGCCGGACCAGGGTGCCGGTCTTGCCGGAACCGGCCGGGCCGACGGCGAGCAGGGAGGTGCCGAGCAGGTCGGGGCCGAGGCCGAGGCCGGTGCCGCGGTACTGGTACGGATTGCGGGGGTCGTCGGCGGTGGCGCCGAGCCGGACCTGGCCGGTGACCAGGTCGTGCCTCGCCTGCCGGACGGGCAGATCGCGCCGGCCGGAGGGGTGCGCGCAGGCGGCGGAGCCGTCCTTCACCACGGCTCCGGTGAACGTGGCCATGCTGTGCCGTCCCGACCGCACCCCCTCCCAGGCCCGGTCGATCCGCGCATGATCCACGTCCCGCATCAGCCCGGCCCTCGCCTCCCGCGCCAGCCGCTCGGCGGCCTCCGGCGCCCCGGCGGCCCGGAGGTGGGGGAACTCGGCGGGGTCGTGTTCGGGGGTGGGCGGTCGCTCGCTCACCGGCATCGTGGTCCGCCAGGCGGGCGGTCCGTACCGGCGCCAGACCTCTCCCCAGCGGCCGAGGCGGCCGACGACGATCAGGAGGAGGACGACGACGAGGACGGAGTAGCCGTCCCACAGGAGGGCCTGCGCGACGGCACTGTCACTGTTCTGCCAGGAGTCCGGGGCGAGCAGGCGGACCGGCAGCACCCACCAGCTGCCGAGGTAGCCGTGCGAGAGCAAGGACCACATCAGCCAGGCCACGAGGAACGCGATCAGCGCACCTCCGATCAGCTGGTGGCCGGGGGTCCGCTCGGGCTCCTGCTGCGGGCGGCTCCGGTGTCCGAGGCGCCATACTCCGGGCGCGGCCTCGGGACGGGGGGTGCGCAGCCAGGTCAGGAAGCCCGACCCGTCGGGCAGTGGCGGCATGCCCGGGGGGGCGGAGGGCCGTGGGGGTACCGGGGGTCGCTCCTGAGCGACGCCCTCGGGGGGTGGCGTCGGATGGGGTACCGGGCCGGGTCGGGTGTTGCGTGTGTGGTGGGTTTCGTCGTTGTGCATCCGCCCTGCCCCCTGACCAGCCGATCCGTCCACCGTCAGCGAGCAATCTAGTGCCTGGGGAGGGGAGTTCGGGGATCGCGGGGCCGGAGGAGGCGCCGAGGGGGCCGTACGGCCGTACGCTCGCTATGTCCACCGCGGACAACCGCGGCACCGCACAACGCCCACATGGAGCATGCCCACCTCCCCGTACCCGTCTTAGCCTGCGGGAAAAGAAGGCAAGCGTCCGTAATACCCCCAGGAGCCCCGCATGACCGCACTTCCGCAGGAGCGCCGCGTCGTCACCGCCATCCCCGGCCCGAAGTCGCAGGAGCTTCAGGCCCGCCGCACCGCCGTGGTCGCCCAGGGCGTGGGCTCCACGCTGCCGGTCTTCGTCACGCGCGCCGGCGGCGGTGTCATCGAGGACGTGGACGGCAACAGCCTGATCGACTTCGGCTCCGGTATCGCCGTGACCAGCGTCGGCGCCTCCGCCGAGGCCGTCGTACGCCGTGCCTCCGCCCAGCTCGCGGACTTCACCCACACCTGTTTCATGGTCACCCCGTACGAGGGCTACGTGGCCGTCGCCGAGGCGCTGGCCGAGCTGACGCCGGGTGACCACGCCAAGAAGTCCGCGCTGTTCAACTCCGGCGCCGAGGCCGTCGAGAACGCCGTGAAGATCGCGCGTGCGTACACCAAGCGGCAGGCCGTCGTCGTGTTCGACCACGGGTACCACGGGCGCACCAACCTGACCATGGCGCTGACGGCGAAGAACATGCCGTACAAGCACGGCTTCGGCCCGTTCGCGCCCGAGGTCTACCGCGTCCCGGTCGCCTACGGCTACCGCTGGCCGACCGGCGCGGAGAACGCCGGTCCCGAGGCCGCCAAGCAGGCCATCGACCAGATCAGCAAGCAGGTCGGCGCGGACAACGTGGCCGCGATCATCATCGAGCCGGTGCTGGGCGAGGGCGGCTTCATCGAGCCGGCCAAGGGCTTCCTGCCCGCGATCCGCCAGTACGCCGCCGACAACGGCATCGTCTTCGTCGCGGACGAGATCCAGAGCGGGTTCTGCCGGACCGGCCAGTGGTTCGCCTGTGAGGACGAGGGCATCGTCCCGGACCTGATCACCACCGCCAAGGGCATCGCCGGCGGTCTGCCGCTCGCCGCGGTGACCGGCCGCGCCGAGATCATGGACGCGGCGCACGCCGGCGGTCTCGGCGGCACGTACGGCGGCAACCCGGTCGCCTGCGCCGGTGCGCTCGGTGCCATCGAGACCATGAAGGAGCTCGACCTCAACGCCAGGGCCAAGCGCATCGAGGAGGTCATGAAGGAGCGCCTCTCCGCCATGGCCGAGAAGTTCGACATCATCGGCGAGGTCCGCGGCCGCGGTGCGATGATCGCCATCGAGCTGGTCAAGGACCGCGCCACCAAGGAGCCGAACACGGAGGCCACCGCCGCGCTGGCCAAGGCGTGCCACGCCGAGGGCGTGCTGGTCCTGACCTGCGGCACCTACGGCAACGTGGTCCGTTTCCTGCCCCCGCTGGTCATCGGCGAGGACCTGCTGAACGAGGGTCTGGACGTCGTCGAGCAGGCCCTGGCCCGCATCTGAGATCCGGGTCCCGGCCCGTATCCGGGACTCCGGTTTCCCGGCTGCGGCAGGCCGTGTGAAGAAGGTGTGCGGGGTGCATGACGGGACGGAAATCCGTCTGCCCAAGCGCCTCGGCCTGCCGTAGGTTCTACCCAGATGAGAGATGCACCCCGTCCACGGGGGACCGTGGACGACTTCAGGCCGGGGCCTCCCCAGCTTCGACCTGGTCGTGCCTTCGCGCACACAACCGGCGCCTGACGCCGGGATCTCCTCACCGATCGGACGGTCGCCGCCCCAAACCCCCCGGGGCGTGCGACGTTCCGGTCCGGGCGGCCGCCCCGTGACCACCCCCCTGTTCCGGGGCGGCCGGCCTCCTTCTCCGGCCCTACGGGAACGCCGCCCCGGTACGACCCCGCGCGCGTCCGCCTGCCAAGCTGGCCCCCGTGTCGTACCCCGTCCGCCGCGCCCGCCGCGCACTGCTCCTCGGCATCCCGGCCCCCGCCGTCCTCTTCCTGCTGATCACCTGGCAGGTCGTCGGCCACGGCCCGCTGCTGCGCGCGGACGCCCGCCTCAGCCGGGACCTGGTCCATCCGGACGGCTTCGCGCAGTTCCTCTCCGACCTCGGCGACGTCCAGGTCGCCGTCCCGGTCCTCCTCGTCGCCGCCGGGTACGCCCTGTGGCGCGGCCGGGGCGCCGGGCACCCGCGCTGGTGGCTGCCGCCCCTCGCGGCCGCCGTCCTGATGGCGCTGCTCCCGGCGCTCGTGGTGCCGCTGAAGGACTGGATCGCCCGGCCGGGGACCCCCGTGGTGCCCCCGGCCACCGGCTACTTCCCCTCCGGGCACACGGCGACCGCCGCCATGGCCTACGGCTCCGCGACCCTGCTCCTGCTGCCCTGGCTGTACTCCCGCGCCGCCCGGCTGACCGCCCTCGCGCTCTGCGCGGCCCTGGTCCTGGGCGTCTCCTACGGGCTGGTCCGGCACGGCTACCACTGGCCGCTGGACGTACTGGCCAGCTGGTGCCTGAGCGCGGTCCTGCTGACCGCGCTCGGCGCGCTGCCGGGGGTCAGCCGAAGTAGCCGTCGAACGTCTTCTGGAACTCCCAGTTCGCGTAGTGGTCCCAGTTGATCGACCAGGTCATCAGGCCGCGCAGGTCCGGCCAGGTGCCATGGGTCGGGTACGAGCCGCAGTTGGTCTTCTTCGTCAGGCAGTCCAGGGTCTTGGTGACCTCGGAGGGGGCGACGTAGCCGTTGCCCGCGTTGGTGGAGGCCGGCATGCCGATCGCGACCTGG
Source organism: Streptomyces sp. SUK 48 (assembly GCF_009650765.1). NCBI lineage: Bacteria > Bacillati > Actinomycetota > Actinomycetes > Kitasatosporales > Streptomycetaceae > Streptomyces > Streptomyces sp. SUK 48. Next base: position 2,500,029 of record NZ_CP045740.1, read on the forward strand.
TCGGGGCGCAGCGGCGGGAAGACGTTGTTCGGATCGCCCGCCACCGGGAAGCCGGTGAGGAGCATGTCGGTCATCGCGATGTGGAAGTCGGCGCCGCCCATGGAGTGGTACTGGTTGTCCAGGCCCATGATCGGGCCGGAGTTGTAGTCCTGGACGTGCAGCAGGGTGAGGTCGTCGCGCAGGGCGTAGATCACCGGGAGGTAGGCGCCGCAGCGCGGGTCCTGGCCGCCCCACTTGCCGGTGCCGTAGTACTGGTAGCCGTTCTGCACGAAGAAGGTCTCCGGGGCCATCGTCAGCACGAACTTCGCGCCGTATCTGGCCTTCAGGGTCTTCAGCGCCGAGATGAGGTTGACGATCACGGGCGTGGTGGGGTTCTTGAAGTCCGTGTCGCTGGTGTCCAGGGACAGCGAGTGGCCCTCGAAGTCGATGTCGAGGCCGTCGAGGCCGTAGGTGTCGATGATCTTCGAGACGGAGGAGACGAAGGCGTCCCGGGCCGCCGTGGTGGTCAGCTGGACCTGGCCGTTCTGGCCGCCGATGGAGATCAGCACCTTCTTGCCGGCCGCCTGCTTGGCCTTGATCGCCGCCTTGAAGTCGGCGTCGCTCTCGGCGTTCGGGCAGTCCGTGACCGGGCAGCGGGTGAACTCCACGTCCCCGGAGGTCGGCGAGGTGGGCTCGGCGAAGGCCAGGTCGATGACGTCCCAGCTGTCGGGCACGTCCGCGAGCCGGGTGTAGCCGGAGCCGTTGGCGAAGCTGGCGTGGAGGTAGCCGACGAGGGCGTGGGCCGGGAGACCGGCGGAGCCGCCGCCCGGGTCGCCGCCCGACCCGCCGGTGCTCGTGGTCACCACCACCGCGGCCGACTTCGCGGACTCCCCCGCGCCGTTGACCGCCGTGACCTGGAAGCTGTACGCCGTCGAGGCGGTGAGCCCCGTGACGGTGGCCGACGTCCCGCTCGCCGACTGGACCTTGACGCCGTCGCGGTAGACCGCGTACCCGGACGCTGTGCTCACCGCCGACCAGGACAGGGCGACGGACGAGGAGGTGACCGAGGAGGCGGCCAACCCGGCCGGTACGGCGGGCGGTTGGGTGGTGCCGCCGCTGCCGCCGGGGCCGGTGAGCGAGAGGTCGTCGGCGTCGTAGGCACCCGTGCCGTACCAGCCGTGGGTGTACACCGTGACCTTGGTGGTCGAGGGCCCGGTGGTGAAGGTGGTGCTCAGCTTCTGCCAGTCCGGCGCCGACTGGGTCCAGGTGGAGACATCGGTGGTGCCGGTGCCGCTCGCGCCCAGGTAGACGTACGACCCCCGGACGTAACCGGCCAGTGTGTACTGGGAGTTGGGCTGGACGCTCACCGTCTGGGCGCACTGGGCGTCGTCGCTGCCGGCCGGGGTGGCCTGGAGCGCGGAACTTCCGCTGCGCACAGGCGAGTCGACCGTCGTACCGGAGGAGGCGGAGCAGGTCCAGCCGGCGAGGCCGGACTCGAAGCCGCCGTTCTGGAGCACGTCCGCGTCGGCCGCGCGGGCGGCCGACGAGAGCGCGGTGAGGCCGGGCACGGCGAGGGCCGTGGCCGCGAGGAGGGCGAGCAGGGGTCTGGAGCGGTCCACAAAGACCTCCGGGCAGGGGGGAGTTGGAGGGTGGAACGGCACTCAATTTGGTCCAGACCAATCCTGGTGTCAAGACGTGCGCGCGCTACCCGTCCTCCCCCGCGCCCAGCACGAGCCGCGCCGCCGCCTCGTGCATCGCGAGTTCCAGCAGCGCCGTGTCGGTCAGGGTGCCCGACCCGTCCGGCGGCACCAGCCAGCGCACTCCCCGGCTCGCCCGGCCCGGATGCGGTACGACGATCCAGGTGCCGTGGCCGGCGGCGCGCACCCCGGTGCCGAGCCAGCGCTCCGCCGTACCCGGCGCCACGAAGAACCCGATCCGGTTGTCGCCGAAGTCGGCGAGCACCGGCCCGGTCCTGTCGAGCATCCGGGTCAGCACGTCCAGCGTCGGGTGGCCCAGACGGGCCGGGAGGATCAGCACGTCCCAGGCCCGGCCCGCGGGCAGCAGCGCGACCCCGTGCGGATTGCGCTCCCACTCCCGGCGGCACCCCCGCGGATCAGGTGCCACGGATGCCAGCCACTCCACCGCCGCCTTCGTCCCGCCCATGGAAGCCTCCCGCTCTCCTCGGTGCGCGACGCGGTCGCGTCGCCTCGCACAGGAGAGAGGGAGGCCCCGCCGGAGCATTACGCGGGTTCCGGGAGCCCTGGGGAGTGACCTGGGTCACACGAACTAGCTGTCGAAGCCGAGCCCCAGCTTGTCCATCGTGCGCAGCCACAGGTTCCGGCGGCCGCCGTGCGCGTCCGCGCGGGCCAGCGACCACTTGGTCAGCGCGATGCCGGTCCAGGCGAACGGCTCGGGCGGGAACGGCAGCGGCCGCTTGCGCACCATCTCCAGCTCGGTGCGCTCGGTGCGCTCCCCGTCCAGCAGGTCGAGCATCACGTCCGCGCCGAAGCGGGTGGCGCCGACGCCGAGGCCGGTGAAGCCCGCCGCGTACGCCACCTTGTCCTGGTGGGCGGTGCCGAAGAACGCCGAGAAGCGGGAGCAGGTGTCGATCGCGCCGCCCCAGGCGTGGGTGAAGCGGGTGCCCTCCAGCTGCGGGAAGCAGGTGAAGAAGTGCCCGGCGAGCTTGGCGTAGGTCTCGGGGCGGTCGTCGTACTCCGCCCGGACCCGGCCGCCGTAGTGGTGGACGGCGTCGTAACCGCCCCACAGGATGCGGTTGTCGGCGGACAGCCGGAAGTAGTGGAACTGGTTGGCGCTGTCGCCGAGTCCCTGCCGCCCCTGCCAGCCGATCTCCGCGAGCTGCTCGTCGCCGAGCGGCTCGGTCATCAGCGCGTAGTCGTAGACCGGGACGGTGTACGAGCGCACGCGCCGCAGCAGGCTCGGGAAGATGTTGGTGCCGAGCGCGACCTTGCGGGCGCGCACGGCGCCGTACGGGGTGCGGACGGCCATCCCGGCGCCGTACGGCTTGAGGGTGAGCGCGGGCGTGTGCTCGTACACCCGCACCCCGAGCCGGACGCACGCCTGCTTCAGGCCCCAGGCGAGCTTCGCCGGGTGCAGCATGGCGACGCCCCGGCGGTCCCACAGCCCCGCCTTGAAGGTCGGCGAGTCCACCTGGGCGCGCAGGGCGTCCTCGTCCAGGAAGTCGACGCCGTCCGCGAGACCCTGCTCCCGCAGTTCCCGGTGCCAGTCGCGCAGCTCCCACGCCTGGTAGGTCTCGGTGGCCACGTCGATCTCGCCGGTGCGCTCGAACTCGCAGTCGATGCCGTGCCGGGCGACGGCCGCCTCGATCTCGTCGAGGTTGCGCCGGCCCAGCTCCTCCAGCTTGTGGATCTCGTCGGGCCAGCGGGTCAGCCCGTTGGACAGGCCGTGGGTGAGGGAGGCGGCGCAGAAGCCGCCGTTGCGGCCGGAGGCGGCCCAGCCCACCTCGCGGCCTTCCAGCAGGACCACGTCCCGCTGCGGGTCGCGCTCCTTGGCGATGAGCGCGGTCCACAGTCCGCTGTAGCCGCCGCCGACGACCAGCAGGTCGCAGGTCTCGGAGCCGGTGAGGGCGGGCTCGGGCTGCGGCTTTCCGGGGTCTTCCAGCCAGTACGAGACCGGCTGGGCTTCGGAGAGAGAGGCGATCCAGTTGTCTTGGCCACTGCTCATGGCGCTTGGGGCCATGATTTCAACTCCCTACAGAGCTTTTTCGCGCTGTTCCATCGTGCGCTTCTTCGGCTTACGCCTTTTGACTGTTACGGCGATTGTTGATCAGCATCGACACGAGGACCAGCAGCACCGCGAGAAGGAACATCGCCGTGCCGATCACATTGATCTGAACGGGGGTTCCGCGCTGTGCCGAGCCCCAGACGAACATGGGGAAGGTGACGGTCGAGCCGGCATTGAAATTGGTGATGATGAAATCGTCGAAGGAGAGCGCGAAGGACAGCAGCGCGCCCGCGGCGATTCCGGGTGCCGCGATCGGCAGGGTGACCCGCAGGAAGGTCTGCACGGGCCCGGCGTACAGGTCCCGGGCGGCCTCCTCCAGACGCGGGTCCATCGACATCACCCGCGCCTTGACGGCGGTGACGACGAAGCTCAGACAGAACATGATGTGGGCGATCAGGATCGTCCAGAAGCCCAGCTGGGCACCCATGTTGAGGAACAGGGTGAGCAGCGAGGCGGCCATGACGACCTCGGGCATGGCCATCGGCAGGAAGATCAGCGAGTTGATGGCGCCGCGGGCGCGGAAGCGGTAGCGGACCAGCGCGAAGGAGATCATCGTGCCGAGGATGGTGGCGCCCAGCGTCGCCCAGACGGCGATCTGGAGGCTGATGGACAGCGAGTTGCACATGTCGGCGACGCCGCACGGCTGTTTCCAGGCGTCCAGGGAGAACCGCTGCCACTGGTAGTTGAAGCGCCCCTTCGGTTTGTTGAAGGAGAACACCGTGACGATGACGTTGGGCAGCAGCAGATACGCGAGGGTGAAGAGTCCCGCGATGACGACGAGGCGGCGCTTGAGCCAGTTGACGACGGGCATTTAGACCAGGTCCTCCGTTCCGGACCGGCGGATGTAGATCGTCACCATGGCCAGGATCGCGGCCATGAGGATGAAGGAGAGGGCCGCCGCCGTCGGATAGTCCAGGATGCGCAGGAACTGCGTCTGGATCACATTGCCGATCATGCGGGTGTCGGTGGAGCCGAGGAGCTCGGAGTTGACGTAGTCACCGGCCGCCGGGATGAAGGTCAGCAGGGTGCCGGAGACCACGCCGGGCATCGACAGCGGGAAGGTCACCTTGCGGAAGGTGGTCGACGGCTTGGCGTACAGATCGCCGGCCGCCTCGTGCAGCCGTCCGTCGATCCGCTCCAGCGAGGTGTACAGCGGCAGGATCATGAACGGCAGGAAGTTGTACGTCAGTCCGCACACCACCGCGAGCGGGGTGGCCAGCACCCGGTCGCCGGCCGTCCAGCCGAGGAAGTTGGTGAGGTCCAGGATGTGCAGCGAGTTGAGCGTGTGCACCACGGGGCCGTTGTCGGCGAGGATCGTCTTCCAGGCCAGGGTGCGGATCAGGAAGCTGGTGAAGAACGGCGCGATCACCAGGATCATGATCAGGTTGCGCCAGCGGCCGGCGCGGAAGGCGATCAGGTAGGCCAGCGGATAGCCGAGCAGCAGGCAGAGCACGGTGGCACCGGCGGCGTAGAAGATGGACCGCAGGAACTGGGGCCAGTACTCGGAGAGGGCGTTCCAGTAGGTCGCGAAGTGCCAGGTGACCTTGTAGCCCTCCTCCAGGGAGCCCGTCTGCACGGACGTGGACGCCTGGTAGACGAGGGGCAGCGCGAAGAAGACGACCAGCCACAGGATGCCGGGCAGCAGCAGCCAGTACGGGGTGAACCGGCCGCGCTTGCGCGGGGGCTTGGCCGGCGGTTCGGCGGGGGCGAGCGGCGGGGGCGCCTCGGTGAGCGTCGACATCAGGCGGCGACCTCTTCCCCGGTGCCCGCGTCGATGGCCTGGGCCGCGTCGAGGCCGAAGGTGTGCGCGGGGCTCCAGTGCAGGACGACGTCCGCGCCGGGGACCAGACGGGCGTCCCGCTCGACGTTCTGGACGTAGACCGAGAGTTCGGCGCAGGCCGGGCTGTCGATGACGTACTGCGTGGAGACGCCGATGAAGCTGGCGTCGGCGATCCTGCCGGTGAGGCGGTTGCGGCCCTCGGGGATGGCGCCCGCGTCGTCGGCGTGGGCGAGCGCGATCTTCTCGGGGCGGATGCCGACCAGCACCCTGCCGCCGGCCGGGGTGGGCGCGCTGCATCGGGCGGCGGGCAGCACCAGCTTGTCCCCGGCGGCCTTGAGCACGATGTCGTCGCCGCTCCTGGTGTCGACCTCGGCCTCGATCAGGTTGGAGGTGCCGAGGAAGTTGGCGACGAAGGTGGTCCGCGGGTTCTCGTAGAGGTCGGTGGGGGCGCCGAGCTGTTCGACGCGGCCGCCGTTCATCACGGCGACCGTGTCGGCCATGGTCATGGCCTCCTCCTGGTCGTGCGTGACATGGATGAAGGTGATGCCGACCTCGGTCTGGATGCGCTTGAGCTCCAGCTGCATCTGGCGGCGCAGCTTGAGGTCGAGGGCGCCGAGCGGCTCGTCGAGGAGCAGCACCTTGGGGTGGTTGATCAGGGCGCGGGCGACGGCGACGCGCTGCTGCTGGCCGCCGGAGAGCTGGTGCGGCTTCTTCCGCGCCTGCTCGCCGAGCTGCACCAGGTCCAGCATGTCCTCGACCTGCTTCTTGACGCTCTTGAGGCCGCGCCGGCGCAGTCCGAAGGCGACGTTCTCGAAGATGTCGAGGTGCGGGAAGAGCGCGTAGGACTGGAAGACCGTGTTGACGGGCCGCTTGTACGGCGGCAGATGGGTGACGTCCTGGTCGCCGAGGCGCACGGTGCCGCTGGTCGGCTCCTCCAGGCCCGCGATCATGCGCAGGGTGGTGGTCTTGCCGCAGCCGGAGGCGCCGAGCAGGGCGAAGAAGGAGCCCTGGGGCACGGTGAGGTCCAGCGGGTGTACGGCGGTGAAGGCGCCGTAGGTCTTGCCGATACCGGAGAGGCGGACGTCGCCGCTGTTGTCTGTCGTCATCGTGGTCGTCACGCCCCTGTGAGCTTGGAGAACTTCTGCTGGTAGGCGGTCTCTTCCTTCTGCGTCAGGGCGCGGAAGGGGTGGGACTTCGCCTGCATGGCCTTGTCGGGCACGATCAGCGGATTGCTCGCGGCCGACTTGTCGATTTTCGCGAGGTAGGGAACGACTCCCGCGACCGGGCTCACGTAGTTGACGTAGGCGGCGAGCTCGGCGGCCGGTTCGGGCTCGAAGTAGTAGTCGATGAGCCGCTCGGCGTTCGTCTTGTGCCGCGCCTTGTTGGGGATCAACAGGTTGTCGGTCGACGTCATGTAGCCGCTGTCCGGGATGATGTAGCCGACGTCCGGGTTGTCGGCCTGGAGCTGGACGATGTCGCCGCCCCAGGCGACACAGGCGGCGATGTCGCCCTTGGCCAGGTCGGAGGTGTAGTCGTTGCCGGTGAAGCGGCGGATCTGGCCCTTGTCGACGGCCTTCTGCAGGCGGGCGATGGCCGCGTCGTAGTCGTCGGCGGTGACCTTCGCCGGGTCCTTGCCGAGGTCCAGCAGGGTCATGCCGACGGTGTCGCGCATCTCGGTCAGGAAGCTGACCCGGCCCTTGAGCCTGGGGTTGTCCAGGAGGTCGGAGACCGACTTCACCTCGATGCCGTCCAGGGCCTTCTTGTTGAAGGCGATGACGGTGGAGATGCCCTGCCAGGGGTAGGAGTAGGCGCGGCCCGGGTCCCAGTCGGGGTCGCGGAACTGGTCGGAGAGGTTGGCGAAGGCGTGCGGCAGGTTGGCCGCGTCCAGCTTCTGGACGTAGCCGAGCCGGATCATGCGGGCGGCCAGCCAGTCGGTGAGCACGATCAGGTCGCGGCCGGTGTCCTGGCCCGCGGCGAGCTCCGGCTGGATCTTGCCGAAGAACTCGTCGTTGTCGTTGATGTCCTCGGTGTACTTGACCTGGATGCCGGTTCGCTTGGCGAACGTGTCGAGGGTGGGGTGGTGCTTGCCCGAGTCGTCCACGTCGATGTACTCGGGCCAGTTGGAGAAGGCGACGACCTTCTCGGTGGCCGAGTGGTCGTCGGCGGACACCCCGCCCTGGTTCTTGGACGCGGCGGGGATGCCGCAGGCGCTCAGCGTCCCGAGGCCGCCGATCGCGAGGGCGCCACCGGCGGAGGCGCGCAGCAGCGAACGGCGGGTCGGCGCGGCCCTGCCGCTGCCAGGACTCCGGCGTATGGCGGCCGTTTCGACCGGTGTCGGGCGGTCGGGCTCGTAACTCTCCATGCGCGTGGTGGCCTTTCGGGAGGGGAGGGGGTGCCCGTGGAGGGGGCGGGCGTCGAACCCGGCGGAGCGGACCGCGGGCGGGGGGGGGACCCGCGGCCGGGGGTCGCTCTACCGGTCCCCGAAGATCGTGCGGTGCCAGTCCTTGCGGACCACCGCCGTGTTGTCGAACATTACGTGCTTGACCTGCGTGTACTCCTCGAAGGAGTACACCGACATGTCCTTGCCGAAGCCCGAGGCTTTGTAGCCTCCGTGCGGCATCTCGCTGAGGATCGGGATGTGATCGTTGATCCAGACGCAGCCCGCCTTGATGTCGCGGGTGGCGCGGTTGGCCCGGTAGACGCTGCCGCTCCAGGCGGAGGCGGCGAGGCCGTACGGGGTGTCGTTGGCGAGCCGGATGCCCTCGTCGTCGGTGTCGAAGGGCAGGACGACCAGGACGGGCCCGAAGATCTCGGACTGGACGATCTCGCTGTCCTGGGCGGCGTCCGCGATGAGGGTGGGCCGGTAGTAGGCGCCCTTGGCCAGGTCGCCGCCGGGCGCCTCGCCGCCGGTGACCACGCGGGCGTAGCCACGGGCGCGGTCCACGAAGCCGGCGACGCGGTCGCGCTGGGCGTGCGAGATGAGCGGCCCGAGGTCGGTGCCGGGGGCGAACGGGTCGCCGAGCCGCACGGTCTCCATCAGGGCGGCGGTGCGCTCCACGAACGCCTCGTACAGCGGGCGCTGCACATAGGCGCGGGTGGCGGCGGTGCAGTCCTGGCCGGTGTTGATGAGCGCGCCGGCCACGGCCCCGTTGACGGCGGCGTCCAGGTCGGCGTCGTCGAACACGACGAACGGGGCCTTGCCGCCCAGCTCCAGGTGGAGCCGCTTGACGGTGGCGGTGGCGACCTCGGCGACGCGCTTGCCGACGCCGGTGGAGCCGGTGAAGGAGGTCATGGCGACGTCCGGATGCCCGACCAGGTGCTCGCCGGCCTCCCTGCCGGTGCCGGTGACGATGTTGAGCACGCCGTCCGGGAGGCCCGCGGCGGTGGCGGCCTGGGCGAAGAGCAGCGAGGTCAGGGGGGTCAGCTCGGCGGGCTTGAGCACGATGGTGTTGCCCGCGGCGATCGCCGGGAGCACCTTCCAGGCGGCCATCTGGAGCGGGTAGTTCCAGGGCGCGATGGACCCGACGACACCGATGGGCTCGCGCCGGACGTACGACGTGTGGTCGCCGGAGTACTCACCGGCGGACTGCCCCTGGAGGTGCCGGGCGGCGCCCGCGAAGAAGGCGGTGTTGTCGACGGTCCCGGGGACGTCGAACTCGCGGCTGAGCTTGAGCGGCTTGCCGCACTGGAGCGACTCCGCGCGGGCGAAGTCCTCGGCGCGCTCGGCGAGCACGGCGGCGAAGCGGTGCAGGGCGTCCGAGCGCTCGCCCGGGGTGGCCGAGGACCAGCCCGGGAACGCCTCGCGCGCGGCGGCGACGGCCGCGTCGACGTCCTCGGTGCCGGCCAGGTCGTAGGTGTACACCTCCTCGCCGGTGGCCGGGTCGACCACGGCGTGGCGGCGCCCGGAGGTGCCCTTGGTCAGACGGCCGGCGATGAACTGAGCGCCTTCCGCGAAACGGTCCGCTGCGGGAAATCGTTCCTGGCTGGCGGTGCCCGGGTTGTGCATGTCGCTCTCCTCCGCCGATCACCCCCGTCCCGGGGGTGGGTGGCGTAGCTCCAGCTCGATTTGAGTGCCGATCCTGACAGAGCTATAAGCCTCCAACAAGTGATTCCGTTGTTGCCTTTTGGTTACGCGACGGAATCTGTCGACCAGGTGTCGAGTCGGGCGAGGAAAAGCCGGACGGAGTGTCAGTGGTGCGTGCCACACTCGCGTGCATGGGGAGGATCGACGGGCTTCAGGCCCTGGTCAGCGAGGTCCGGGCGGGGTCCCGGATCAAGTATCTGCACTTCTGGGGCCACCGCCCGCGGCCGGACGGGAGCATCGGCGCGAGCTGTCTGAGCCAGTGGTGGCCCTCACCCTTCGTGGTCGACGGCAGGCGGTACGCGACGGCGGAGCACTGGATGATGGCCGCCAAGGCCCGGCTGTTCCAGGACGCCGGGGCGGAGCGCGCGGTCCTCGCCGCAGAGCATCCCGCCCAGGCCAAGAAGGCGGGCCGGCTGGTCCGCGGCTTCGACGAGGAGACCTGGGAGCGGGAGCGGTTCCGGATCGTGGTCGAGGGCGGCGTGCACAAGTTCGCGGCCGACCCCGCGCTGCGCGCGTTCCTGCGGAACACGGGCGAGCGGGTGCTGGTCGAGGCGAGCCCGGTGGACCGGGTCTGGGGCATCGGCCTGACGGCGGACGACGAGGCGGCCCGGGACCCGGAGCGCTGGCGGGGGCTGAACCTGCTGGGCTTCGCCCTGATGGAGGCCCGGGCGGAGCTGACCGGGGAGTAGGCCGGGGGCAGGCGGGGAGTAGGCCGCGGGTAGGCGGGCGGGGGCTCAGGTACGGCGATGCCCGCCGGACCGGGTGGTTCCCCGGTCCGCGGGCATGGAGCGGAGCGGTCAGCCCCGGGCCGCCACCGTCGCCGGCGCCGAGACGGAGTGCAGGGAGCCGTCGTAGTACGGATCGGAGTTGGAGTGGTTCTCGTGGATCGCGGCGGTGATGCCGATCGCGAGGAGCACCATCACGGCGACGCCGACGATGATCCCGATGACGCCCATGATCAGACCGGCCTGGGCCTGGCCGTGGTTCGTCGCCTCGCCGCGCTCGGCCCGGCGCCGTCCCTTGACGCCGAAGACCACCGCGAGGACGCCCAGGATCACGGAGGCGACGCCGTACAGGCAGAACAGGCAGATCGAGAGGATGCCGAGCACCATCGCCGCGGTGCCCATGCCGTTCTGCGGGGTCATCGGCATGCCGGTCCAGCCGTAGCCGCCGCCGGCCGGGTAGCCGGGGTAGCCGTAGCCGCCGGCGGGCGGCGCGGACACCGGGGCACACCGGGGCCGGTGGGTGCGATCGGCGGGGGCGGCACCGGCTCACCCGTGCCGGGGGCGCCGAACGCGGGCGGGGTGGGCGCGCCGAAGCCCGGGGCGGGCTGGCCCTGCGGGGCGGGCGGGGCGAAGTGGGGCTGGGCGTACCCGCCGGTGGGCAGGTCGGTCACGGTGGCCTGCTCGTGCACCGACGGCGGCTGCGCCGGGGGCTGTCCCGCACCCGGCGCGGCGGACTGGTCCTTGTTCAGCGACAGCCCCTGCTCGGGCGGCGCCCACGGGTCGTGGCCGCCGCCGGCCGCCCCACTCGACTGCGTTCCGTCTGACACGCGTACTTCCCCCTCGGTCGTTCGTCCCGCCATGCTACGGCCTCCCCGACCCGCCCCCACCAGCCGGTCCCGCCCGCCCCGACCGGCCGCTCCCCCTCCCCGGCCGGCTGCTCCCGCGCGCACCGGCCGCCCGCTCCCGCTCTCCCCGACCGCCCCCTCCACCCGCGCCGACCGGCCGCTCCCACCCTCCCCGGCCGGCCCCTCCCACCCTCCCCAGCCCTGTCCCCCGCCCCTCCCCGCCTACGATGGCCCGTGACGATCAGCCGATCACCCGCGCCGCGCCCGCAAGGGCCCGTCGGCGCCCTGTTTGTTGGGGAGGACCCCTTGTCCGCCAGTTCCGTACCCGCCGCCGGCCCCGCCGACCGCGACCTGCGCGCCTTCATCGCCGGACTGCCCAAGGCCGAACTGCACGTCCACCACGTGGGCTCCGCCTCCCCCCGCATCGTCTCGGAGCTGGCCGCGCGCCACCGCGACTCCAAGGTCCCCAGCGACCCCGAGGCCCTCGCCGAGTACTTCACCTTCACCGACTTCGCGCACTTCATCGAGGTGTACCTGTCGGTGGTGGAACTGATCCGCACCCCGGAGGACGTCCGGCTGCTCACCTTCGAGGTGGCCCGCGACCTGGCCCGCCAGCAGGTGCGCTACGCCGAGCTGACCCTCACCCCGTTCTCCTCCACCCGGCGCGGCATCGACGCGCGCGCCTTCATGGAGGCGATCGAGGACGCCCGCAAGAGCGCGGAGGCCGAGTTCGGCACCGTGCTGCGCTGGTGCTTCGACATCCCCGGGGAGGCCGGGCTGGAGTCGGCGGAGGAGACCGTGCGGCTCGCCACCGACGACCGGCTCCGGCCGGAGGGCCTGGTGTCGTTCGGGCTCGGCGGGCCAGAGATCGGCGTCCCCCGCCCGCAGTTCAAGCCGTTCTTCGACCGGGCCATCGCGGCCGGTCTGCGCTCGGTGCCGCACTCCGGCGAGACCACGGGCCCGCAGTCGGTGTGGGACGCGCTGAACGAGCTGGGCGCCGAGCGCATCGGGCACGGCACCAGCTCCGCGCAGGACCCGGCGCTGCTCGCGCACCTCGCCGAGCGGCGCATCCCGCTGGAGGTCTGCCCGACCTCCAACATCGCCACCCGCGCGGTGCGCACCCTGGACGAGCACCCGATCCGGCAGTTCGCGCAGGCCGGGGTGCTGATCACGGTCAACTCGGACGACCCGCCGATGTTCGGCACCGACCTCAACAACGAGTACGCGGTGGCCGCCCGCCTCCTCGACCTGGACGAGCGCGGCGTCGCGGACCTCGCGAAGAACGCGGTGGAGGCGTCCTTCCTGGACCCGGCGGGCAAGGCGCGGCTCGCGGCGGAGATCGACACGTACACCGCCGGCCGGCTCGCCGGCTGAGGCACACCACGATCCGCACCACAATGGAGGCCATGCAGACCGTGACCGCCGTGGCCCACCGCGGCGACCCCTACCGCTTCCGTGAGAACACCCTCGACTCGCTGCGCTCCGGTCTCGACCGGGGCGCGGACGCCGTCGAGCTCGATGTCCGGCTCACCCGCGACGGCGTGCCCGTGCTGCTGCACGACGACACGCCGAAGCGGCTGTGGGAGGTGGACCGGCCGCTGAGCGCGCTGTCCGCCGAGGAGCTGCGCGGGCTCACCGGCGGCGGGGTGCCGACGCTGGCCGAGGCGCTCGCCGCGACCGGGGAGAGCCGGGTGATGGTGGATCTGTGCGGGCGGGTGACGCGGCGGACGATGGACCGGATCCTGGACGTGGTCCGGCAGAGCGGGGCAGGGGAGCGGGTGTACTACAGCGCGGGCGCGGAGACGATGCTCACCGTGCGCGCCGCGGACCCGGCCGCGGAGATCGCGCTGACCTGGACCACCCTGGCCCCGCCGCGCCCCGCGCTGCTGGCCGCGATCAACCCCCGCTGGCTCAACTACCGCTTCTCCCTGGTCGACCACGACCTGATCGCCCAGGTGCACCGCGCCGGCCGGCTCGTCTCGGTGTGGACCCCGGACACCCGGCGCTCCCTGCGCCGGCTGATGGCCCTGGGCGTCGACTCGATCACCACGAACCGCATCGACGTCCTGCACGAGCTGCGCTCCCGCTAGGACGCGCGGTCCGCCCGCCGCGTGCACGGCCTGTTCAGCCGCACGGCCATCAGGGCCACGTCGTCGCTGCCGTCGGGGGTCAGGCCCTGGAGGAGGTGGGCACACGCCTCCTCCGGGTCCGCGGGGGCCGCCCGGACCACCGCGTCGAGGCGTTCCAGGGAGCGTTCCAGGTCCTCGTGCCGGCGCTCGATCAGTCCGTCGGTGACGAGGACGACCAGGGTCCCGGGCGCCAGGGTGAGCCGGCGGGCGGGCGGATGGGGCAGTCCGAGGCCGAGCAGGGGGCCGTGCTCGCGCACATAGCGGGTCGTCCCGTCCGGACTTCGCAGCAGCGGCGGCAGATGGCCGGCGTTCGCGACATGGACGAGGTGGGTGTCGAACTCGATCAGCAGGACGCAGAGCGTGACGGTCGCGCCCGGCGCCACGGACGTGATCAGGTGGTCGAGGCGGTCCAGGATCGCCTCGGGTGAGTGGCCCTCGACGGCGTAGGCGCGCAGCGCGTGGCGGACCTGGCCCATCACCATGGCGGCGTCGAGGGAGTGCCCGGCCACGTCGCCGACGGCCACCACCAGCCCGTCGGGCGTGCTGATCGCCTCGTAGAAGTCGCCGCCTATCTCGGTGCGTTCGCTGGCGGGCAGATAGCGCACGGCCAGATCCGCCCGGGCGGTCTCCGGCAGCCGCTCCGGCAGGAAGCTCCGCTGGAGGGTGAGGGCGAGGGCGTGTTCCTCGCTGAAGCTGCGCAGCGCCTCCAGCGCGAGCGCGCTGGCCTGGGTGAGCTGGGTCAGCAGCTGCTCGTCGTCCTGGGTGGTGACGGCGTCCACCGGCGCCACGATCGCCACGGGCGGCCGGTCGGCCCGGGTGCGGCCGATGACGGTGCGCCGCCGGGCGGGCTCCCCCAGCGCGGGCGGCAGCGGGAGCAGGTCCAGGTCGGGCAGCTCGGCGTCCTCGTCGCCCGGCCGGTGGGGCAGGGCGGTCGTCGTCGTGTGCGCCCCCGCTCCTCGTTCGCGCCGGGTGCGGGCGATCAGGGGGGTGCCCTGCGGGGTGGTGAGGAGTGCGGCCACGTCGCGGCGCAGGACGGCGGCGGCGCCCTCGGCCGTCACCTTGGCCAGCTCCTGGGCGTCGGCGGCGCTGTACATCGCCAGGGTGGTGCGGTTGAGCAGGTGCAGCCGGTCCGCGAGGAGTTCGGCGCGGCGGCGGGCGCGGGCGTAGCGCAGGGTCGCCGTGACCGTCGCGAGCAGCTCGTCGGGGGCGACGGGCTCCACGAGGTAGGCGTCGGCGCCGCGGTAGAGCCCCTGGGCCCGGTCGTGCACGCTGATGGCCGAGGCGGAGATGTTGATGACGGGCAGGGCCGCGGTGGCGGGGTTGCTCTTGATGCGTTCGCACACCTCGAAACCCGTCATGTCGGGCAGTCCCACGTCGATGATGGCGATCTCCGGCCCGGGGCAGAGGCCGTCGAGCAGTTCGAGCGCGCGGGTGGCGTCCTCCGCCTCGGTGACGTGGTGCCCGCCGCGGCGCAGCGTGGTGGACAGGACGTACCGGTTGGTGGAGAGGTCGTCGACCACCAGGATGTGCGCGGGGGCGTGGTCCGGGTCGGGCTGGTGGTTCATCGACGTTCCTCGGCGGGGGACGGCAGCGGAGACCGGGCGGCCGGCCGTCGGGCGGCCGCCGTGTACTCCTCCTGCCCCAGACTGGCGGCGAGGATCGCCGGGGTGAGGCGGGACTTGTTCAGCACGGCGCGGACCGGGGCGAGGCGTACGTGGTCCACGTCGGCGGGTTCCAGCGCGGTGACGACGATCACGGGCACCTCGGCGGTGGCCGGGCAGTCGGCCAGTCGCCGCCGCACCTGGTAGCCGCTCGCGCCGGGCATGTTGAGGTCGAGTACGACGACGTCCGGCCGCTCGTGTTCGACGGCGGCGACGACGGCTTCGCTGTCGGTGAGCACGGTGACGGACCCGGCGAGTTCCGCCAGCAGGGCCCGGAAGCCGGTCAGCCACGCCTCGTCGTCGTCGACGACCAGCACGGAGCGCACCACGGGCGCCGTCTCGCGCGGCGGCGGGAGGAGGGCCGGGATGTCGATGACGACCCGGGTGCCCTGTCCCACCTCGCTGTCGAGCGTCAGGGTGCCCTTCAGCAGCTCGGTCAGCCGGCGGGCGTAGGGCAGTCCGAGGCCGGTGCCCGCCCGGCCGCGCTGGTGCGGCCCCCGTACCTGGTAGAACTCCTCGAAGACGCGGTCGAGTTCGTCGGCCGGAATCCCGACCCCGGTGTCGCGGACCGTGAGGACGAGGCGCGGCCCGCGCTCGTCCTCCTGCTCGGTGATGTCGAGCTGGACCGAGCCCTCGACGGTGAACTTCAGCGCGTTCGACAGCACGTTGCGCAGGATGCGGGTCAGCATGACCTCGTCCGTGACCAGGGGCGCCCGCTGGATGTGGTCCGGGATGCGCAGCGCGACGCCGGCCTGCGTGGTGCCCCGCAGCGTGCCGCGCAACTGGTGCAGCAGCGCCCGCAGATCGGTCGCGGCGGGCTGGGGTTCGAGGCGGCCCGACTCCGCCTTGGCGACGTCGAGCAGTTCGTCCACGAGCGCGAGCAGGGTGCTGCCCGACGCCTGGACGAGCGCGATCTGCTGGCGCTGCTCGTCGGTCAGCGGCTCCGCGCGGGAGTCGAGCAGCAGCCGGGCCAGGGCGATGACCGAGTTCACCGGGGAGCGCAGCTCATGGCTGACGTTGGCCCAGAAACGGGTCTTGTACGCGTGGGCGAGTTCGAGCTGCCGGGTCTTGTCCTCCAGTTCGGCGTAGAGCGCGACCACCCCGCTGTTGGTGGCCTGGAGTTCGCTCGTCAGCTCGGAGTACAGCGCCATGACACCGGCGTTCGTCTCCTCCAGCTCCGCGTTCAGCCGCTGGAGTTCCTCCTGCTGGTGCTGGGACTCCTCCAGGGCGGCCAGCAGCTGGTGGTTCTGGGTGCGCAGGGTCTCCACCAGGTCGGCCCGCGAGTCGTCGCCGGCGAGCCTGCCGCGCAGTTCGAGGGCCAGCTCCCCGAGGGCCGCGGCGGGTGTGGGCGTGCGCTGCGCGAGCAGGAGTTCCTGTCCGGTGCCGTCCGGCGCGGACCGCAGCCCGCTGTCGTCCAGCAGGCGGCCGGCCGCGTCCAGCAGGCGCGACGGCGGCCGGGAGGCGCCCCGCCAGCCGAGGCGTACGGCCAGCACGACGGTGCCGGAGCCCTCCAGGCACAGCCGCGCGGTGAGGCCGGGCGCACCCAGCAGGCTCTCCCCGGCCTCGCTCACGACGGTGGTCATCCGTACCAGCGGGCTGCCGGTCAGCCCGGCGGCCCGGCACACCGACTGGGTGGACCGGCGCAGGGCGATCACATCGCTCCCCTCCCGCAGGGCGATCGTGAACACCTCGTGGCCGGCCGGCCCCGGGGTCATGGCCGCTGCCCACGCACGGCGACCACGATTCCGGCGTCGTCCCTGCGTACGGCGGCCTGGTTGAGGATCTGCGCGGCGACCAGCGAGGGGTCCTGGCCGAACAGACCGGGGAGGTCCGCCGGCTTCCAGCGGTCGCTGAGGCCGTCGGAGTGCATGACGAGGGCGGACCCGGGCGGGAACGCGGCCTCGAAGGTCCGCAGGCGGGGCAGTTGCGCGCCCGCGATCCCGGGCACGGACAGCAGCCCGCTGCGGCCGCCCTCGGTGGCGACCAGCGCGCTGATGTTGCCGACCCCGCTCAGCCGTACCCGCTCCTCCCCCAGGTCGACCAGGGCGATCGCCACGGCCGCCCCGCGCGTCCCGCGCAGGCCGAGGTGCACGTCCCCGAGGACGGCCGCCGGATCCATGTGCCGGCTGTCGCGGAACGCCTCCCGGGCCCGGTCGGCGGCCCGCGCCGCGAGCGGCCCGTGGCCGAGCCCGTCGCACATCATCAGCGTCAGGGCGCCCGGGCCGTGGCCGCCGACCGCGCGCACGGCCCAGGAGTCCCCGCACACCTGCTCGCCGGTGATCGGGCGGGTCAGCCCGCCGGTCGCCACCGGCTCCGGGCGCGCCCCGTCGGCCGGGCCCGCCCAGAAGCGCGCGTAGACGACCGTGCCGCGCCCGCGCAGGGAGTGCACCCCGGACTCGTCGGCCAGCCGCCCGATGGCGCCCAGGCCGATGCCCAGGGTGCCGGTGGCGGACGTGCCGTCGCGCAGTGCCCGGGGGACGTCGTCGATGCCGGGCCCGTTGTCGAGGGAGAGGCACTCCACGGCCGCGCGGTCACGGGCGCGCACCACCCGCAGGGCGAGCGCGCCGTCGTGGGCGTGCTTGAGCAGATTGGTCGCCAGCTCCGTGACGCACAGTTCGAGGCGGGCCGTGTGCTCAGGGGAGAGGTGGACGCCACGGGCGAGCTGGGCGGCCTGATGACGTGCGGCGGCCGCCAGCGCGACATCCGCGCGCAGCCAGCAGACATCGCCGGCCTCGGCGACGAAGGTGCTGGTCACCTGCCCCACTTCACAATGCGCACCGTGGTGCCCGACGGCCCCGTCTCGATGTCGAACTCGTCCACGAGCCGCTTGGCCCCGCTGAGTCCGAGTCCCATGCCGTTGCCCGAGGTCCAGCCGTCGGTCATCGCCACCTCGATGTCCGGGATGCCCGGTCCCTGGTCGCGGAACTCCACGAAGATCCCGGAGCGGCCCCCGTCCGTGACGGCCGCCACGCGCACCACGCCACCGCCGCCGTAGATCAGCATGTTGCGGCCCAGCTCGCTGGCCGCGGTGACCAGCTTCGTCTGGTGCACGAGCGACATGCCGCTGCGCTGGGAGAGGGTGCGCACGGTCTGCCGCGCGGAGACGACATCGCTGCTGTTGGCGACCGGTATGGCCTCGGCCACGACGTTCGTGGCGCCGAAGTCCCTCATGCGCGTTCTGCGCCGAGGCGGCGCAGCAGCTTCAGACCGCGCTCGAGGTTGAGAGCGGTACGGACTCCGTTGAGGGACAGCCCCAGCTCGACGAGGGTCATGGCGACGGCGGGCCGCATGCCGACGACGATGGTCTCGGCGCCGAGGACCCGGGAGATGGAGGCGTTGGTGGCCAGCATGCGGCCCACGAACGAGTCCACGATCTCCAGGGCCGAGATGTCGATGACGACACCCTTGGCCCCCGTGTCCACGATCCGGTTGGACAGGTCCTCCTGGAGGTCCATCACCATCTGGTCCTCCAGATCCGTCTGGATGGACACCAGGAGGGTCTCGCCGATCTTGAGGACGGGAACGCGGTCGGTCACAGCAGACCCTTCAGATCGTCCTCGGTCTCCAGGGCGATCTCCTTCAGCGCCTGGCGGAGCGCGTCGGCCAGGGAGGAGTTGGTCGGGATGTCGCCGAACTCGATGCCGAGCGCCACGATCGTCTGGGCGATCTGCGGGCGGATGCCGGAGATGATGCACCGCGCGCCCATCATGCGGGCGGCGACGACGGTCTTCAGCAGGTGCTGGGCGACCTGGGTGTCCACCGTGGGCACACCGGTGATGTCGATGATGGCGTGCGTGGAGTCGGTGTCGACCAGGGTCTGGAGCAGCTTCTCCATGACGACCTGGGTGCGGGCCGAGTCGAGCGTGCCGACCAGCGGGACGCCGACGACCCCGTCCCACAGCTTGACCACCGGGGTGGACAGCTCCAGGAGCTGCTCCGCCTGCGAGGAGATGATCTCCTCCCGGGTGCGGACGTACGCCTCGGTCGTCAGCAGCCCGAGGTCGTCCAGCAGCCGGGCGAACTGGAGGTACGCCTGGACGGACGCGGTCTCACCGGCGAGGGAGGGCTCCAGCACCTCCTTGAGGGCGAAGACGCTCCGCGCGGTCTCGGTGGGCGTGAAGCCCTGGCGGGCCCGGCTGCGCGAGAGCTCGATCAGCAGGCTGCGCGCCTCGCCGAAGTGGTCCCCGCGGCCGTCGAGTCCGCCGATGGCGAGGGCCTTGAGGATGGCCTCGTACAACTCCCCCAGCTCGTACCCCAGTTCCGCCATGCTCAGCCGGCCCTGGAGGTCGTCGCCGATGGTCCTCGTCCACTGAGCGAGGAAGTCGTCACGCTGTGCGGTCAATATCTCGACCAGAAGGCGCGTGTTGGTCTCAGCCGTCACGTTGTCCTCACTCGATCTCCGTTTTGTGTACTGCCGGAGGAACGATACGACAATCAGCGATTCCCCCCTCGCGCGGCCCGGGCGCTTTTCCCGCACCTCGCGCCCGCCGCGATGTCCGTGCCACGCGCCTGGTGGCGTAGGCGCCGAACGCGGGCAGACGGAGAGAACATGGCCGACCGCCCCAGGAGGAGAAAAATGGAAGACCGCTCTTCGTTGAAGGCTGTGGGCTGGGCCCGCACCCTGCCCCTGAACAGCGGGGCGAAGGCGGCCAGGGACTGGACACGGGCGCATCTGGAGACGCTCGGCTGGACCCGGACCGCCCCGGACCTGGTGGATTCGATCGTACTGACCGTGTCCGAACTCGTGACCAACGCTCACGTCCATGCCCGCAGCACGGCGCAGCTGATCCTCACCTGGGACAACGGGTGCCTCCATGTGACCGTGCACGACTCCGATTCCACCCTGCCCCGGCAGCGGCAGCCCGGCGCCGACGCGCTGGGCGGGCGCGGCCTGCTCCTCGTCGACGCCCTCGCCCACGACTGGGAGATCCACCGCTGCCCCCGCGGCAAGGACGTCATGGCGTGCTTCCGGCCACCCGCGGCCCCGGCAGCGACTCAAGACGCTTGATCTTCGCGCGTACGACGTACAGCGGGATCACCCCGAGGACGCCGAAGGACATGTCGATCAGGCTCCACCAGAACGGGATGCCCCGGACCGGACCGCAGACGAGGGCGAGCGGGACGATGCCGGCGCAGGCGAGCATGCCGAACTCGATCACCCAGATGTTGCGCACCGGGTCGCGGAAGGGGCCGTAGAAGGCGACCGCGATGACGAGGTGGGCGAACGCCAGCCAGTCGGTGCCGTAGAGGACGAAGGGGTACTTCGCGTCGACGGCGTCGAGTCCGTCCCGTACCCGGGCGATCCAGCCCGTCAGCCCGGGCAGCAGATCCGGCGCCCCCAGCGCCCGCAACACGCTCTCCGTCCAGCGCAGTTCATGCACCAGCGGAAAGGCCGTGACCCCGCTCAGCACCAGACACACCACGAAGAAGACCAGCCAGCGGCGAATGCCCTTCAGGAGGGCGGCTCTGTCGCTCATGGGCAGAGCGTACGCTTGAATTGAACGCGTTCAAAACACGGCCCGGAAGAGAATCCGTACACGCGGTCGACGGAGTCCGGACGGGCCGTCAATCACGCACCACTCCCCCATATGCCTGTACATTCCGGATGTGCTCCTGAGCCGCGCCGCCGGGAAGGACGGGCCCGCCGATGGCATCGACTCCGTTCGGTGAGAGGGAGACCCGGGGGTTCCGGGCGGGTGACGGGCCGCCGCTCGTGGCCGCCTGGTGCCACAGCGCGCCGGCCGATCCGATCACCCCGGACCGCTTCCGCACCCTCGTGCTGCTCGACGGCAACTTCGACCCCGAGGGGCTCCGGGTCGCCGTGGCCGGCGGCCGCGTCCTCGGCGCCGCCTACGCGGTGCGCCGGCTGACCCCGGCGCACGGCACCGATCTGGAGTCCGAGCTGGGCTGGATCCCGTTCTTCTTCGTCGACCCGGCCGCCCGGGGCCAGGGGCTCGGCCGCCTGCTGCTGACGGACGCCCTCGACTGGCTGCGCGAGCACGGCCGTACCACCGTGGACTTCTCCTCCTACACCCCGCACTACATCCTCCCCGGCCTGGACGCCGCGGCCTACCCGGAGGCGGCGCGGCTCCTGGACTCGCTCGGGTTCCGGACGCGGTACGAGGCCGCCGCGATGGACCGCTCGCTGGTCGGCCACCGGATGCCGGACGCCGTCGCCCGGCGCCGGGACGAACTCACCGCCCAGGGCTACCGGTTCGGCACCCCGGCCGACGACGACCTGGTGGAGCTGATCGCGCTCGCCGGGAACCGCTTCACCCCGGACTGGGCGCGCGCGATCCGGGAATGCCTGGCGGGCGGGGCGCCACCGGACCGGATCGTCGTCGCCCGGGAGCCCGGGGGACGCCTCGCGGGGTGGGCGATGCACGGGGCGTACGAGTCGGCCCTCGAACGGTTCGGGCCGTTCGGGGTGCTGGAGGAGGCGCGCGGCACCGGGCTCGGCAAGGTCCTGCTCCATCTGGTCCTGGCCCGGATGCGGGCGCGCGGCGCGCACGGGGCGTGGTTCCTGTGGACCGGCGCGCGATCGCCCGCGGGCCACCTCTACCGCGCCGCCGGGTTCACCACGACCCGGGTGTTCCGGGTCCTGCGCCGGGAGGCCGCCCGGTGACACCGCGCCGACGCGGCCCGGACCGGCGGCACTTCGCGCTCGCGCTGCCCTCCGCCCTGCTCACCGCGGGCTGCGCCGCACCGCGCCAGGGCACCGGCCGGCCCGGGGACCCGATCGTCCTCACCCTGCTCTCGCACTACTCCAGCGGGGCGCTGAAGGCGGCGCTCCAGGAACCGGTGGACGAGTGGAACGCCACCCACGACCGGGTCAAGGTCCGTACGAAAGCGGTGGAGTTCACCGATCTGCTGACCACGTTCATGGTCCGGCAGGCGGCGGGGCAGGGCGCCGACATCATCCAGCCGTACTGCCTGTGGACCGGCCAGCTCGTCCGCGCCGGGGTGCTGCGGCCCACCCCGCCCGGGCACGCGGCGGAGATCCGGCGCGGCTACAGCCCGGCCGCGGTCGGCGCCGCGTCGGCCGGGGGCCGCGTCTACGGCTACCCCACCGAGGCGCAGACGTACGCCCTCTACTACAACGCGCGGCTGCTGCGCGCGGCCGGTGTCCGCCGGCCACCGCGCACCTGGCCGGAGCTGACCGAGGCGGCCGAGCGCACCACACGCCGGGACCGGTACGGCAACACGCTGGTGCAGGGATTCGGCCTCTCCTCGTACGACGACTCCACCACCGTCGGCCAGACCCTCGCGCTGCTGAACGCGGCCGGGGGCACGTTCGTGCGCGCGGACGGCCGGGGCACCGCGATCGACTCCCCGGCCGGGCGAGCGGTGTTCGAGCTGGAGCACCGTCTGGTGCGCCGCGGGGCGAGCGCTCCCGGTGTCAACGTCTACCAGGCGTTCCCCGCCGGGCGGGTGGCCATGGTGATCAGCGCGGGCTGGTGGACCGGCAGCCTGAAGCCGCTGATGGGCGCGGACTACCGGGACGTCGGCGTCGCGCCCGTGCCGGTCCCCCGCGCGGGCGGGAAGCCCGCCACGCTCGCCACCGGATTCCTGCTCGGGGTCAACACGGCCAGCCGGTTCCCGCGCGAGGCGTGGGAGTTCCTGCGCTGGCTCAACGCGGAGCGGACCGGCGCGCGGGGCGTGACCCGGATGAGCGCCCTCCAGGTGTCGGTGGGCTCGCTCACCGGCCGGGCGGGCGACATGCGGGCGCTGCTCGGCAGCGGCGGTGACCCGAATCTGCGGCCGTTCCTGGACGCGCTGGCGTACGCGGTGCCGGAGCCGAACGTGCCGGGCGCGCAGCAGGCCAAGACGCTGTTGCGCGCCAACATCGAGGCGCTGTGGACCGGACAGCGGTCGGTCGAACAGGCGCTGCGCACCACGCGCCGGCAGGTCGATCAGGAGGTGTCGCGCCTGTGGTGAACACGCTCGTCCCGGAGCGGGCGGACCGGCCCGCGTCCCGGGCCCGGCGGCCGGGGCCCGGCCTCGCCGCCCGGGCCCGCCGCCGGCAGACGGTGGTCGCCTATCTCTTCCTGGCGCCGACCCTGCTGTTCTTCGCGGTCTTCCTCGCCCTGCCGCTCGGCTTCGCGCTGCTGTTGTCGATGTCGCGCTGGGCCGGGTTCGATCTCGGGGACATCCGGCCGGTCGGCCTGGACAACTTCACGGGGCTGTTCGCGCGGGGCTCGACGTTCCTGACCCCGGTCCTCACCAACACCCTGCTGTTCGCGCTGGGGACGGTGGCCGTCGCGCTCGCGGGCGCGGTACTCGTCGCCACCTGCATCGACCGGCTGCGGTTCCAGGGGCTGTGGCGGACGCTGTACTTCCTGCCGATGGTGACGACCGTGGTCGCCGTCGGCAATGTGTGGAAGTACATGTACGAGCCGGGCGGCCTCGTCAACGGCGTCCTGAACGCCCTCGGGCTCGGCTCGGTCGCCTTTCTCCAGGACCCGCACACGGCGCTGCCCGCGGTGGTGGTCGTCCAGGCGTGGGCCTCGGCGGGGTCGGCGATCCTCGTCCTGACGGCGGGGCTGAAGTCGATCCCGCGCTCGTACTACGAGGCCGCGGAGCTGGACGGCGCCGGTGCCGCCACGGTCTTCCGGAAGATCACGCTGCCGTTGCTGCGGCCGTCGCTGCTGTTCGTGTGCGTCACCCAGTTCCTCACCGGGCTGCAGTCGTTCGCGCTGATCACGGTGATGACCAAGGGCGGCCCCGGGGACGCCACGGCGGTGGCGGCGCTGGAGATGTACCGGCAGGCGTTCTCGTACGGCGACTGGGGTACGGCGAGCGCGGCGGCCTTCGTGCTGTTCGTGGTGGTGCTGGTGATCACGCTGGCGCAGCTGTGGGTGTTCCGGCGCAGGGGGGAGGACACGTGAGCCGTCGTCGGCACGGGGTGCCGTGGGTGTCGTACCTCCTGGTCGTCTCCGGTGCCGTGCTCATGGTGGTGCCGTTCCTCGACATGGTGATGACGTCCTTCAAGGGGCCCGGAGAGTCGGGGAAGCTGCCGTACCGCTTCCTGCCCGAAGGGTTCGGATTCGGCAACTACCGTGCGGCCCTTGACCAGTTGGATCTGCCGGTGCTGTTCCGCAACAGCGTCACGGCGACGGCGCTGATCACCGGCTCGGTGCTGCTCACCTCGTCGCTCGCCGGGTACGCGCTCGCCAAACTCCGCTTCCCGGGGCGGGACTTCGTCTTCCGGCTGGTGCTGGCCACGATGATGTTCCCGCCGTTCCTCTTCTTCGTCCCGCACTTCCTGATCCTGGTGCACTGGCCGCTGGCGGGCGGCAACGACCTGCTCGGGCGGGGCGGCGCGGGGCTGACCGTGAGCATCGTGGCGCTCGTGATGCCGTTCCTCGTCAACGGGTTCGGGATCTTCCTGATGCGCCAGTTCATGGTCTCGGTGCCGGACGAGATCCTGGAGGCCGCCCGCCTCGACGGCGCGGGCGAGTTCACCCTCTGGTGGCGCATCGTCCTCCCCCAGACCAAACCGGTCCTCGTCACCCTCGCCCTGCTGACCTTCGTGGACTCCTGGAACGAGTACATCTGGGCCCTGCTGATCTCCACCGCCGACCCGGACGTGATGACCCTCCCGGTCGGCATCCAGCTCCTCCAGGACTACATCGACCCCACCCGCACCATGCCGGTCGTCATGGCCGGCCTGGTCCTGAGCATCCTCCCGGTCCTCGTCCTCTTCCTGCTGCTCCAGAAGCACTACATCCGGGGCGTGATGCTCAGCGGCCTGAAGTGAGACACCAGCGCGCGGATCACTCACCGGGGCGCGGGAACAGGGCCGGAACCAGGGCCGTCAGCCGAGTCGACAGGGCGTTGGCGGCCACGGCGATGTGGACGCCGTGCAGGATGCCAGAGCCTGCTGACCACCGATCACCGCCGACCGACGCGTGATCGCGTACTCGGTCCGTGTCGGCACGAGTTCGGAGGCAGTGGCGCGGCTCCTTTCCGTCTCCCGGCTCACAGACCCACGATCTGGTTCCAGCGGCGGGCGAATTCCACGCGTTGGGCGGAGGTGATGTCGCGGGCGATGGCGAGGCGGGAGCGCATCGTGGAGTCGGGGAAGATCAGGGGGTTGTCGGCGAGGGCCGCGGTGTCCTTGTCGGAGGCGTCCGCCAGGACGTCCTTGGCGGCGGGGACCGGGCAGACGTAGTTGACCCAGGCGGCCAGCTTCGCGGCGACCTCGGGCTCGTAGTAGTAGTCGATCAGCCGCTCGGCGTTGGCCTGGTGCCCGGCCCGGTCGGGGATCATCAGGGAGTCCGACCACAGCTCGGCGCCCTCCTCGGGGACGACGAAGCGGATGTCGGGGTTGTCCGCCTGGAGCTGGATGACGTCGCCCGAGTACGCCTGGCAGGCCAGGACGTCGCCGCTGACCAGGTCCTTGGTGTAGTCGTTGCCGGTGAAGCGGCGGATCTGGCCCCGGCGGACCTGCCGTTCCACCTCGTCGCACATGGTGTGGAAGTCGTGCGCGGTCCACCGGGTGACGTCCACGCCGTTGCCCTGCATCAGCAGCGCGAAGGACTCGTCCAGGCCGGACAGGAGGGTCACCCGGCCCTTGAGGTCGGGCGCCCACAGGTCCTTGACCGCGCGGATCTCCCGGCCGAGCTTCTTGCGGTTGTAGGCGATGCCGGTGATGCCGGACTGCCACGGCACGGTGAACCTGCGGCCCTTGTCGAAGGCGGGCGTGCGCAGCAGCGGGTCGAGGTACTTCGCCACGTTCGGCTGGTGCACGCGGTCCATCTCCTGCACCCAGCCCAGCCGTACGAACCGGGCGCACATCCAGTCGCTGATGACGATCAGATCGCGGCCGGTGGACTGGTGGTTCATCAGCGCGGGGCTGATCTTGCCGAAGAACTCGTCGTTGTCGTTGATCTCCTCGACGTACTCCACCCGTATCCCGGTGCGCTTCTCGAACGCGTCCAGGGTGGGCCGGCGATTCGGGTTCTTGTCGTCGGTGTCGATGTACAGCGGCCAGTTCGCCCAGGTCAGCCGGTGATCGGCGGCGGACTCGTCACTCACCGAGCGATCGCCTGGCCGGACGTAGGCGGCGGGCACTCCGCAGCCGGCCAGCGCGCCGAGCGCGGCGGTGCCGCCGAGCGCGCGCAGCAGGGAACGGCGGGACACGGTCGTACGCGAAGAAGTCTGGGGCACCCCGGAAGGATGCCGCTCCCCCGTCCGGACACACAATCGACGCTGCGTCGAGCGGGGAGGCCCCTGTCCGACACCTTGTCGATCAGCGGGGTTCACCGAAAAGGCGGCCCCCGCGCAGGAAGGTGCTCCTGCGCGGGGGCCGCCGGTGAGGTTCCGGGAGGGCTAGCCCAGCGACGTCATCACGTGCTTGATCCGGGTGTAGTCCTCGAAGCCGTACGCCGAGAGGTCCTTGCCGTAGCCGGACTTCTTGAAGCCGCCGTGCGGCATCTCCGCGACCAGCGGGATGTGGGTGTTGATCCACACGCAGCCGAAGTCCATCTTCTTGGACATGCGCATCGCGCGGGCGTGGTCCTTGGTCCACACCGAGGAGGCCAGGGCGTACTCCACGCCGTTGGCGAACTCGACGGCCTGGTCCTCGTCCGTGAAGGACTGGACGGTGATGACCGGGCCGAAGACCTCCTTCTGGATGATCTCGTCGTCCTGCTTGACGCCGGAGACCACGGTCGGGGCGAAGAAGTAGCCCTTGTCGCCGACCCGCTTGCCGCCGGCCTCCACCCGCGCGTGCGCGGGCAGCCGCTCGATGAAGCCCTCGACCTGCTTGAGCTGGTTGGGGTTGTTCAGCGGGCCGTAGAGCACGTCCTCGTCGTCCGGCTGCCCGGTCTTCGTCTCCTCGGCGGCCTTGGCCAGCGCGGCCACGAACTCGTCGTGGATCGACTCGTGGACGAGGACGCGGCAGGCGGCCGTACAGTCCTGGCCGGCGTTGAAGAAGCCCGCCACCGAGATGTCCTCGACGGCCTTGGGGATGTCGGTGTCCTCGAAGACGACGACCGGCGCCTTGCCGCCCAGCTCCAGGTGGACCCGCTTGAGGTCCTTGGACGCCGACTCGGCGACCGACATGCCGGCGCGCACGGAGCCGGTGATGGAGGCCATCGCCGGGGTCTCGTGCTCGACCATCAGACGGCCGGTGTCACGGTCGCCGCAGATGACGTTGAAGACGCCCTTGGGCAGCACCGAGCCGATGATCTCCGCGATCAGCACGGAGGAGGCGGGGGTGGTGTCCGAGGGCTTGAGGACGACCGTGTTGCCCGCGGCGAGCGCCGGGGCGAACTTCCATACGGCCATCATCATCGGGTAGTTCCACGGCGCGACCTGGGCGCAGACACCGATCGGCTCGCGGCGGATGATGGAGGTCAGCCCCTCCATGTACTCACCGGCCGACCGGCCCTCCAGCATCCGCGCCGCACCGGCGAAGAAGCGGATCTGGTCGACCATCGGCGGGATCTCCTCGGAGCGGGTCAGCCCGGTGGGCTTGCCCGTGTTCTCCACCTCGGCCGCGATCAGCTCCTCGGCCCGCTCCTCGAACGCGTCCGCGATCTTCAGCAGGGCGCGCTGGCGCTCGGCCGGCGTGGCGTCCCGCCAGGCGGGGAAGGCGCGGGCGGCGGCCTCCATGGCGGCGTCCACGTCCGCCGGTCCGGACAGCGGCGCGGTCGCGTACGCCTCACCGGTCGCGGGGTTGACCACCTCGGTGGTCCGTCCGTCGGCGGCGTCCCGGAACTCACCGTCGATGTAGTTGCGCAGACGACGCAGCTCGGTGCTCACTGCCGGCCTCCTGATCTGGTTCGAGGGTTCGAGCGGCCCAGCCCGGACGGCCGCTCGCGGCTGTCCGGTGACTGAGACACCCCACCCTAGTCGGCACCCCCACGTTTTCAACACCCCCAGTGCCGCCACTTCTGCGAAATCCGCAAGCTTTGATCCCTCAAACAACGAATTTCATCGATCGGGGCTTGCGAAACTGACGAGACCTCGTGCACAGTGGGCGCGTGGCCAGTCGAAGCGCAGACCAGAGGGACTCGCCCCGCGAGTCCAGGAACGGCAGTCCCACGTTGGACGCCGTCTCCCTCGCCATCATTCAGCAGCTCCAGGAGGACGGCCGTCGGCCGTACGCCGCGATCGGCAAGGCCGTCGGCCTGTCGGAGGCGGCCGTGCGCCAGCGCGTCCAGAAGCTGCTGGACCAGGGCGTGATGCAGATCGTCGCCGTCACGGACCCGCTCACCGTGGGCTTCCGCCGGCAGGCGATGGTGGGCATCCACGTCGAGGGCGATGTCGAGTCGATCGCTGACGTGCTGACTGACATGTCGGAAGTCGAGTACGTGGTGATGACCGCGGGCTCGTTCGACATCCTCGCCGAGATCGTCTGCGAGGACGACGACCACCTGCTGGACGTCATCAACAAACGCATCCGGGCCCTGCCCGGCGTGCGCTCCACCGAAAGCTTCGTGTACATGAAGCTGAAGAAGCAGACCTACATGTGGGGAACCCGATAACCGTGACCCAGAAGGACCTCAGCCGCACCGCGTACGACCACCTGTGGATGCACTTCACCCGCATGTCCTCGTACGAGAACTCTCCCGTCCCGACGATCGTCCGGGGCGAGGGCACCTACGTCTACGACGACAAGGGCAAGCGCTACCTCGACGGTCTCGCGGGCCTGTTCGTGGTCCAGGCCGGGCACGGCCGCACGGAGCTCGCCGAGACCGCGTTCAAGCAGGCCCAGGAGCTGGCCTTCTTCCCGGTGTGGTCCTACGCCCACCCGAAGGCCGTGGAGCTCGCCGAGCGCCTCGCCGACTACGCCCCCGGCGACCTGAACAAGGTCTTCTTCACCACCGGTGGCGGCGAGGCCGTCGAGACCGCCTGGAAGCTGGCCAAGCAGTACTTCAAGCTGACCGGCAAGCCCACCAAGTACAAGGTCATCTCCCGCGCGGTCGCCTACCACGGCACCCCGCAGGGCGCCCTGTCCATCACCGGTCTGCCGGGCCTGAAGGCCCCCTTCGAGCCGCTGGTGCCGGGCGCGCACAAGGTGCCCAACACCAACATCTACCGCGCGCCGATCTTCGGTGACGACCCGGAGGCGTACGGCCGCTGGGCCGCCGACCAGATCGAGCAGGAGATCCTGTTCGAGGGCCCGGACACCGTCGCCGCGGTCTTCCTGGAGCCGGTGCAGAACGCCGGCGGCTGCTTCCCGCCGCCGCCCGGCTACTTCCAGCGCGTGCGCGAGATCTGCGACAAGTACGACGTGCTGCTCGTCTCCGACGAGGTCATCTGCGCTTTCGGCCGCCTCGGCACGATGTTCGCGTGCGACAAGTTCGGCTACGTCCCGGACATGATCACCTGCGCCAAGGGCATGACCTCGGGCTACTCCCCGATCGGCGCCTGCATCATCTCCGACCGCCTGGCCGAGCCGTTCTACAAGGGTGACAACACCTTCCTGCACGGCTACACCTTCGGCGGCCACCCGGTCTCCGCGGCCGTGGGCCTCGCCAACCTCGACCTGTTCGAGCGCGAGAACCTCAACCAGCACGTGCTGGACAACGAGGGCAACTTCCTCCAGACGCTCCAGAAGCTGCACGACCTGCCGATCGTCGGCGACGTCCGCGGCAACGGCTTCTTCTACGGCATCGAGCTGGTGAAGGACAAGGCCACCAAGGAGTCCTTCAGCGACGAGGAGACCGAGCGCGTCCTGTACGGCTTCCTCTCCAAGGCGCTGTTCGAGAACGGCCTGTACTGCCGTGCCGACGACCGCGGCGACCCGGTCATCCAGCTCGCCCCGCCGCTGATCTCCAACCAGGAGACGTTCGACGAGATCGAGCAGATCCTGCGGGCCACCCTCACGGAGGCGTGGACCAAGCTGTAATCAGCTGACAGTGTGACCGCGACCGGCCCCGGAGCCGCCCGTTCGAGTGAGAACGGGGGCCCGGGGCCGTGTGCTGTCCGGCCACCGTCCGGCGGCTGCCTAGCGTGCCAGTGACCGATCGGCCCTGCCTTCGTTCCCCCGTATGGAGGAACGGGCACGGGAAAACGGATCAGAACCGAGGTGTACGCCCATGGAGGCTCCGCCGGACAACGACGTGCTGTGGGCACGGTCCCTGCACTTCACGCACCCCGACGGCTCCCCCGGACTCACCGGGGTCTCGATCGCCGTGCGCGAGGGCGAGATCCTCGCCGTCAGCGGTGCCCGGGGCAGTGGCAAAACGACCCTGCTGCGCTGTCTGTCCGGCCTGGAGCCGGTGCGCGAGGGCGAGGTCTGGTTCAACAGCACCCCGATGCACACCCTCGGCCCGGCGAACCGCGAACGGCTGCGCCGCGACCGCTTCTGCTGGATCGGCCCCGAACCGGGCCTGGTGCCCGAGCTGAACGCCTGGGAGAACACGGCACTGCCGCTGATGCTGCGCGGCACCAGCCGCCGCCGGGCCAAGGCCACCGCGCTGGAGTGGCTGGAGCGCCTGGACATCGGGGAACTGGCCCGCAAGCGCCCGCACCGGCTGCGCCAGTCCGAACGCCAGCGGATCTCCATCGCCCGCGCGCTGGCCCCGGCGCCCACCGTGCTGTTCGCCGACGAGCCGACGGCCCCGCTGCAC
Organism: Streptomyces sp. SUK 48; assembly: GCF_009650765.1. NCBI lineage: Bacteria > Bacillati > Actinomycetota > Actinomycetes > Kitasatosporales > Streptomycetaceae > Streptomyces > Streptomyces sp. SUK 48. Next base: position 2,530,581 of record NZ_CP045740.1, read on the forward strand.
CGCGCCGACCGCGGCCATGTGCTGCGCACCCTCACCAGCGCCGCCCGCTCGCACGGCATCACCGTGGTCCTCGCCACCCACGACCCGGAGACCGCGGCCGTCGCCGACCGCACGGTGAACCTGCTGGACGGCAGGGCGGTGCGGACCGTACACCTGCCGGAGGTCCCGGACGCGGAAGGCCGGGCCGCGTGCTCGATCTCCGTCTGACCCGCGCGGCCCGGCCCGCCGTCCAGCTGCGCCGCCTGCTGGTGGCGGCGGCCTCGGCGGGCACCGGCTTCCTGCTGCTGTCCTGCCTCGGCTACGCCCTGAAGCGCCCCGAGGCCGCGGGCTCGGGCGCGCTGCGGCTCGCCTGGTGCGCGGTGCCGGTCGCCGCGACGGTGTACCTCGCCCTCGCCGTGGCCCGCACCGACCCCGGCACCCGCCCGCGCCCCGGCCTGTCCGCCATCGGCCTCGGACCGGCCCGGCTGATGGCCATCTCCGCCCTGGTCACGGCCCTGTCCAGCACGCTCGGCTCGCTCGTCGCCCTCTCCCTGTTCCTGCATCTGCGGGGCGACCTGCCGGGACTGCCGTTCGACGGCGCGGCCGCGTCCTTCCTGGCCGCCGGCAAGTACCTCCCCCGCGCGGCGACCCTGACCCTGCTGGCGGTGGTGCCGGGGGTGACGACGATCGCGGTGGCGCTGGCCCTGCGGCCGAGGGACCCGCGGCTGGTGGCCCGGCCGCAGCGGAGGTACCTCCCGTTCGTCCGGCAGGCCGCGGGTCCGGCCGCGGAGAGCCGTGCGGCCGGGACGGACGCGGCGGGCAGCGGGGCCGCGCCCGCCGCCGCGGGCGCCCCGCCGGACCCGGAGAGCCGGATCGACCCCCGGTTCGCGCCGCCACCGCGCCCCGCCAAGGCCGACGAGGACAAGGGCCCCGGCGACACCCCCGCCGGCCTCCCCTGGGCGGTCGCCCTCGTCGCCGCGGGCCTGACCGCCCAGGCGTACGCGGGCCGCACACCCCCCACCCGCCCCTTCTCCTTCACCGCCGTCCCCACCGGCGCCGGCCTCTTCCTCCTCGGCTGGCTGCTGACCGCCGTCGGCGTGGTCATCGCCGCCCCCGGCCTCACCCACCTCTGCGGCCGTCTCCTGCAATGCGCCCGCCCCGGCGCCCTCCGCCTCCTCGCGGGCCGGGGCCTGATGGCGGAGGCCACCAGGATCGGCCGCCCCCTCGGCATCCTGTGCGCGGTCACCGCCGCCGGATACGCCATGACCACCCTGTACGACTCCCCCGGCCGCCCCTTCGGCCCGCTGAGCGCCCTCGGCGCGCTGGTCGTCGCCGGGTGCGCCTTCGCCACGCTGCTGACCGTGGCCGTCGAGACCCGCCAGGGCCGCGCCGGGACCACCGACGCGCTGCTGCGGCTCGGCGCCCCCGCGACGGTGCTGCGCGGCGCCGCCGCCCTGCGCGCGTTCGCCCTGCTGGCCTTCTTCGCACCGCTCACCCTGGCGATCGCGGCCGTGGCCGCCTTTCCGCTGACCCGGTGAGCCGGTGAGCCGGTGGCCCGATGAGCCGCTGAGGGTAGGGGAGTTCGAGAGTGACATCGCCGTACCCCCCGTCGCGGCCGGGTGCGGCCCGGTCCCTAGCATGGGCGGATGCCCACCCCACCCGCCCGGCCGCGGCGCACCGCCCGCGACCTGGAGATCGAGTCGCTCGCCGAGTTCGACCGCGCCGTCGCCGAGCACGGCTCGCTCGCCCGCTTCCGCGTCCAGGCCGTGGACCTGACGGGCCGTACCGACGCCCTGCTCCATGTCGACACCACCGACGCCGTCTTCCTGGGCTGCCCGATGGCCTCCGAGGCCGCCGCCCGGGTGCGCGCGTCCGGCGCCCTGGTGTTCCCGCCGGTCCCGGGCGTGCCGTTCGACCCGTACCGGGGCCGCCCGTACACGCCGGACGAGCTGTACGCCTCGCTGGAGGAGGGGTACGAGGCGACGCCGGACGCGCGGGCCCACGGCTGGTTCCGGCGGACGAAGGACGACGGCGACGTCTTCGCCTCGATGCTGCGCGCGATCCATGACGACGCCGTCTCCGACGCGCTGGACGAAGTCCTCGACGGCTGCCCGGTGGTCGGGGTCATGGGCGGTCACGCGATGGCCCGGGGCACCGTCGAGTACGCCGGTGCCGCACGGCTCGGCCGCTCCCTCGCCCGTGCCGGGTTCACGGTCGCCACCGGCGGCGGCCCCGGCGCGATGGAGGCGGCGAACCTCGGCGCGTACGCCGCCCCGTTCGCGGACCCGATGCTGGACGAGGCGCTGGTGCCGCTCGCCAAGGCGCCCTCGTTCCGGCCCTCCGTCACGGAGTGGGCGCGGGCCGCCTTCGAGGTGCGCGCCCGCTGGCCCGACGGCGGCACCTCGATCGGCATCCCGACCTGGTTCTACGGCCATGAGCCGCCGAACGCCTTCGCCGCCCACATCGCCAAGTACTTCGCCAACGCCACCCGGGAGGACGGCCTGCTGGCCCGCTCCACCGCGGGCGTGGTGTTCCTGCCGGGCGCCGCCGGGACCGTACAGGAGATCTTCGACAACGCGACGCCCAACTACTACGAGTCGTACGGCGCACCGCGGCCGATGGTGCTGGTGGACCGGGACCACTGGACCCGGGAGCTGCCGGCCTGGCCGCTGCTCCGATCGCTGGCGCGGGGGCGGGAGCTGGAGTCCCGGATCGCGCTGGTGGACCGGATCGAGGAGGCTCCGGAGGCACTGGCCCGGCTGGGGGGCGGGGCCCGGTAGGAGTATCTCCCCACCGCTCAGCCGAAGTCGGAGTTCTCCAGCCAGAACTCCAGCACCGGTCGCTCGCCGACGACTTCGAGCCCCGGGGTGTCCAGCGGCAGCCGGCGGTAGAAGGCCAGCAGCACCGACGTGAGCGGCCCGCGCAACGCGACCGTCGCCTTCTCGTGGCCCCGCCGCCAGCTGACGCCGCTCTCGTCCAGCTCGACCAGCCACTCGGCGTTCAGCGCCGGCGCGGCGTCGGTGGCGTGCAGATGAATGCTGCGGGCGGGCCCGCGCAGCTCCGCGGCCCACGCACGGGCACCGGTGCGCTGCACCCACTCCACCAGCTCCAGCCACTCGTCCAGCGCGTCGGCGGCGATGTCCGGCGCGACCTCGTACGGCGCCCCCGCGGTGAGCGCCGCGTCCGCGCGGTGGACGGTGATCTCATGGGTCATCCGGCGCGCCCAGAAGCCGCTGGTGGCCATGCCGGTCCAGCTCCACACCCCGAGGTCGGGGCCCGCCTCGCGCAGCGCGCCGACGACCAGTTCGCCGCACTCCGCGAGCCACGCGTCCAGCGCGGCCGGATCGCCCTGCTCCTCGGGGCCGCCGCCGAGCGGAATCCGGTCCCACGGGATCATCTCCTGGGCCCGCTCCCGCACCAGCGTGCCGGACCAGCGCAGGGCGCCGCCCAGGTGCCGGACGAGCCGTTCCAGCGACCACTCCGGACAGGTCGGCACCGTGGCCGACAGATCCGCGCCGGAGGTGATCAGCTTCCTCAACTGCCCTACTTGCAGGGCGATTTCGTCACAGTAACGCTCATGCGCGAGGCGGGTCATGGGCCCACCCTAGGTCGCGCGTGATCAGTCGAGCACGACGATTTCGGCCGCGTCGAACTCCGCGCCCACCGTGTCTCCGCTCTCCGGCGCGTCCCGCAGTGCGCAGGCCGCTTCGAGGCGGGGGCCGTCCTGCGGCTGGAGGTGGACGGCGACATGGGTGCCCTTGAAGGTGCGGGCGGCGACCGTGCAGGTCAGCCCGGTGTCGGCGGGGACGAGCCGGACCCCGGCGGGCCGGACGAGCAGGGTCCTGGCGCCCTGCGGGGCGTCCTGCGGGACCGGCAGTTTGCCCCAGGGGCTGTCGGCGACCGCGCCCGTGACCGTCGCCGGGACCACGTTCTCGAAGCCGAGGAAACGGGCCACGAACGCGTCGGCGGGGCGCTGCCAGACGTCCAGTGGCGTGCCGGACTGGGCGATCCGGCCGTCCCGCATCACCACCACCCGGTCGGCCAGCGCGAACGCCTCGCCCTGGTCATGGGTGACGGCGAGCACGGTCGTACCCAACCGCCCGAAGAGTTCCCGGAGTTCGACCACCAGGCGTTCGCGCAGGGAGCGGTCGAGCTGGCCGAGGGGTTCGTCCAGCATCAGCAGCCGGGGCCGGGGGGCGAGCGCGCGGGCGAGGGCGACGCGCTGCTGCTCGCCGCCGGACAGCGCGACCACCGCCCGGCGGGCCGCGCCCGGCAGCCCGACCAGATCCAGCAACTCGCCGACCCGGGCGTCCCGTTCGCCCTTCGCCACGCCGTGCATGCGCAGCCCGAACGCCACATTGGCGCCGACGTCGCGCTGCGGGAAGAGCTGGTGGTCCTGGAACATCAGGCCGACCCCGCGCTGATGCGCGGGCACCCCGCCCTGGTCCCGTCCGGCGAGCGACACCCGCCCGGCGTCGAGGGTCTGGAGCCCGGCGACGGCCCGCAACAGCGTGGACTTGCCGCTGCCGCTGGGTCCGAGCACGCACACCACCTCGTGCTCGGCGACCTCCAGGTCCACCGCGTCCAGCACGGCCCGCCCGCCGAAGCGCACGGTCGCGCCCTGAAGGCTCAGCATCAGAACTCCCCTGTCCGGTCCGTCCGCAGCCGCTCCAGGAGGAGCAGGGCGGCGGCGCACACCACCATCAGAATGGTCGAAAGGGCCATCGCCTGGCCGTAGTTGAGGTCGCCGGGGCGGCTGAGCAGCCGGGCCACGGCGACCGGCAGGGTCGGGTTGTCGGGCCGCGCGATGAACACGGTCGCGCCGAACTCGCCGAGCGAGACGGCGAACGCGAACCCGGCCGCGACCAGCAACGCCCGCCGTACCAGCGGGAGATCGATCTCCCGCCACACCCGCCAGGGCGAGGCCCCGAGCACGGCCGCCGCCTCCCGCAGCCGGGCGTCGACCGCGCGCAGCACCGGCAGCATGGTGCGGACCACGAAGGGCGCGCCGACCAGGGCCTGGGCGAGCGGCACCAGGATCCAGGACTGGCGCAGGTCCAGCGGCGGCTTGTCGAGGGCGATCAGGAAGCCGAAGCCGACGGTCACGGCGGACACGCCGAGCGGCAGCATCAGCAGCGCGTCGAAGCCCCTCACCAGGCGGCCCGCGTCCCGGCGGGCCAGCGCGGCGGCGGCGAGGGCGCCGATCAGCACGGCGATGGCGGTGGCGGCGGCGGCGTACTGGAGCGAGGTCCACACCGCGTGCACCGGCGCCACCAGGAACGTACCGCCGTCGGTGCGGGCAAGCGCCCGGTAGTAGCCGAAGCCGGGGGCGTCGAGGGAGCGGCGGACGAGGACGGCGAGCGGCAGCACCAGGAGCAGCGCCACGGTGGCGAGGACGCCCGCGAGCAGGGTCCACTGCCCGGCGCCGCGCGGCCGGCGCGCGGTGAGCCCGGGGTCGACCAGGCGCAGGGCGCTCTCCCGGCGCCGTACCGTCCAGGCGTGGACGCCGAGGACCGCGCCGACGGCGGCGAACTGGACGAGGGTGAGGACGGCGGCCGTGGTCAGGTCGAAGAGCTCGGAGGTCTGCCGGTAGATCTCCACCTCGAGGGTGGAGAAGGTGGGGCCGCCGAGGATCTGGACCACGCCGAAGGAGGTGAAGGTGAACAGGAACACCATCAGCGCGGCGGCGGCCACGGCGGGCCCGAGGGCGGGCAGCGTCACCTTCCGCCACGCGGCGAACGGCGAGGCGCCGAGCATCCGCGCGGCCTCCTCCTGGCGCGGGTCGAGCTGGGCCCACAGGCCGCCCACGGTCCGTACGACGACCGCGTAGTTGAAGAAGACGTGCGCGAGCAGGATCGCCCACACGGTGGTGTCCAGGCGGACGCCCCACAGCTGGTCGAGCAGTCCGCCGTGGCCGACGAGCGCGAGGAAGGCGCTGCCGGCGACGACGGTCGGCAGGACGAACGGGACGGTGACGACGGCCCGCAGCGCCTGCTTGCCGGGGAAGTCGAGGCGGGCGAAGACGAACGCGGCGGGCAGCGCGAGCAGCAGGGTGAGCGCGGTGGAGGCGAGCGCCTGCCAGGTGGTGAACCACAGCACATGCCGGATGTCCGGCTGGCCGACCACGTCCGCGATCCGCCCGAACTGCCAGGAGCCGCCGGTCTTCAGGCCGCGCGCCACGATCGCGGCGACGGGCCAGGCGAAGAACACGGCGAAGAACGCGACGGGCAGGGCCATCAGCCCCAGCCGCGCCGCGCTCCCGCGTCGCGTCCGCGCGCGGGCGGTCACTTCAGTACGAGTGACGTCCACGTCTTGACCCACTGATCACGGTTGGCGGCGATCTTCTCGGGGGCCATCGTCTCGGGGTGCCGCGCCGGAGGACCGTACTTGGTGAAGTCGGCGGGCACCTCGGCGCCCGCGACCACCGGGTAGACGTACATGTTCAGCGGCATGTCCTGCTGGAACTCCCTGGAGATAAGGAAGTCGAGGAACGCCTTGGCGCCCTTGGGGTTCTGCGCGTTGCTCAGCAGCCCGGCGAACTCGATCTGCCGGAAGCAGGTGCCGGTCGCCACGCCGGTCGGGGCGGTGGCGGGGCGCTTCTTGGCGTAGATCACCTCGGCGGGCGGGGAGGAGGCGTACGACACGACGAGCGGCCGGTCGCCACCGGCCTTCTTGCCCTCCGAGGAGCCGGAGAACTCCTGGTAGTACGCCTGTTCCCAGCCGTCGACGACCTTGACGCCGTTGGCCTTGAGCTTCTTCCAGTAGTCCTGCCAGCCCTGGTCCCCGAACCGCGCGGCGCTGCCCAGCAGGAAGCCGAGGCCCGGCGAGGCGGTGGCCGCGTTCTCGGTGACCAGGAGGTTCTTGTACGCGGGCTTGGTGAGGTCGGCGTACGACTGCGGCGGCGCCAGGTGGTGCGCGCTGAAGTACGCCTTGTCGTAGTTGACGCAGATGTCGCCGTAGTCGACGGGCGTGACGCGGTGCTTGCCGTCGAGCTGGTACCGGGCGCCGACCTTGTCCAGGCCCTTGGCGGTGTACGGCTGGAACAGCCCGTTGTCGAGGGCGCGGGAGAGCAGGGTGTTGTCGACACCGAAGAGGACGTCGCCCTGGGGGTTGTCCTTGGTCAGGATGGCCTTGTTGACGGCCTGTCCGGCGTCGCCGTCCTTGAGGACGCGGACCTTGTACCCGGAGCGCTTCTCGAAGTCCGCGAGCACGCTCTTGGAGACGGCCCACGAGTCGTGGCTGACGAGGGTGACGGTCTTGCCGTCCGCCTTGTCCTGCCCCTGCGTCGAACCGCACGCGGACAGCGCGACCAGGCCGAAGCCGACCGCCGCGACCACGAAGGTCTTGTTGTGCACTTGGTTGTCCTCCTGGGGTTGGCCAGGAAGAACGCGGCCCTGCCCGGAGAACCCGGACAGGGCGCAACAGCTTGAGTAGTGACCGAACTTCCTACCCAGAATGACCTGGGCGAGGTTCAGAGGGTCTGCGGCCTGGTGCCGCACTCTCAGCGCTGTGGCGCTCCCCTGTCGGAATATGAAGATGTGATGGAACGGGCCCAGACTACCGCTCGGTGGCGGCGAGCTGACCGCAGGCTCCGTCGATCTCCTGCCCACGGGTGTCCCGGATCGTCACCGGCACACCGTGCGCGGCGATCGCCTCCACGAACGCCTTCTCGTCCTCGGGCCGCGAGGCCGTCCACTTGGAGCCGGGAGTCGGGTTCAGCGGGATGAGATTGACGTGCACGGGGCGGCCGCGCAGCAGCCGGCCGAGCCGGTCGCCGCGCCATGCCTGGTCGTTGATGTCGCGGATCAGCGCGTACTCGATCGACAGCCGGCGCCCGCTCTTCTCGGCGTACTCGAATCCGGCGTCCAGCACCTCGCGCACCTTCCACCGCGTGTTCACGGGGACGAGGGTGTCGCGCAGCTCGTCATCGGGGGCGTGCAGCGAGATCGCCAGGCGGCACTTGAAGCCCTCGTCGGAGAACCGGTGGATGGCGGGGACCAGGCCGACGGTGGAGACGGTGATGCCGCGCTGGGAGAGACCGAGGCCGTCCGGCGCCGGGTCGGTGAGCGCGCGGATGGCGCCGACGACCCGCTTGTAGTTGGCGAGCGGCTCGCCCATGCCCATGAACACGATGTTCGACAGCCGCGCCGGGCCGCCCGGCACCTCGCCGTCGCGCAGCGCCCGCATGCCGTCCACGATCTGGTGGACGATCTCCGCGGTGGACAGATTGCGGTCCAGGCCCGCCTGGCCGGTGGCGCAGAACGGGCAGTTCATCCCGCAGCCCGCCTGCGAGCTGATGCACATGGTGACCCGGTCCGGGTACCGCATCAGGACCGACTCCACGAGGGTGCCGTCGAACAGCCGCCACAGCGTCTTGCGGGTGGTGCCCTCGTCGGTCGCCAGATGCCGGACGACCGTCATCAGCTCCGGGAACAGCGCCTCGCGCAGCTTCTCCCGGGAGCCGGCCGGGATGTCGGTCCACTGCTCCGGGTCGTGCGCGTACCGCGCGAAGTAGTGCTGCGACAGCTGCTTGGCACGGAACGGCTTCTCACCGATCCCGGCCACCGCTTCCTTGCGCTCGGCGGGCGAGAGATCGGCGAGATGCCGCGGCGGCTTCTTGGCTCCGCGCGGCGCGACAAAGGTGAGTTCTCCGGGAATGGGCATGGTGGTACCAGTGTCGCAGATCCATTGGGGTGACCCGCGGCCGCTGGATTGTGGCGCGTATCGCGGTCCGGCCGCTCGGCTCCGGGGGTCCGGCCGGTACGGGAGCCGGCCGGCCGACGGGTGGCTTACATCGGTTTCGGCTTGATCATCGCGAAGGGGGCGCCCTGGGGGTCGGCGACCACGGTCATGCGGCCGGCCATCATGTCGAAGGGCGGGGCGAGGACCGTGCCGCCGCTTCTGACCAGGGCGTCCACGGTGGAGTCGACGTCGTCGACGGCGAAGTAGCTCAGCCAGTGGGCCGGGGTGCCGGGCGGGTCGTTCGCCAGCTGGGTGACGCCGCCGACCGGGCGGCCGCCGACCAGCAGCACCCAGTAGGAGTCCGCGCCCTCCATGGGCTCGATCTCGATGCCGAACGCCTCGCCGTAGAAGCCGGTGGCGCCGGGTACGTCGCTGGTGTGCAGCTCGTTCCAGGTCAGGGCGCCCGCCTCGTTGACCACCTGGGCGCCGGAGAACGCGCCGGGCTGCCAGACGCCGAAGACGGCGCCCTGCGGGTCGGCGGCGATCAGCATGCGGCCGAGATCGCCGACGTCCATCACCGGGACGATCAGGGTGCCGCCCGCCGAGACGATCGCGTCCTGGGTGGCCTGGGCGTCGGTGGACGCCAGGTAGCTGGTCCAGACGGTGGGCGGCGGCTCCGGCATGTCCTGGGGCTTGGGACCGAGGCCCGCCACGGCCTTGCCGTGCAGCTCGCAGACCGTGTAGCCGCCGAACTCGGCCGGTCCCGGCTGGCCCTGCCAGCCCAGCAGGTCGCGGTAGAAGTCCAGCGCGGCCTGCTGGTCCGACGCCATCAGGTCGACCCAGCACGGGGTGCCGGTCGCGTACGGGGTGGTGACTTCGGGCATCTCTCGCTCTCCCTACCAGGGGCCGCTCTTTGTCACCATCGTGTGGCCAAACACGGGCGCCCGCGCGCCAGGGGCGAGGCCCCGCGGGGCCGGATGAGCGGACGGCCGTACGACGACGGGCCCCGGCCCTGGGAACCAGGACGGGGGCCCGTACGGCCGTGACGGCACGCGACAGCGGGTTTCGTCAGGTGGAGCCGACGAAGAGCACCAGCAGCAGCCAGACCACCGGCGCCGTGGGCAGCAGGGAGTCCAGACGGTCCATGATGCCGCCGTGCCCCGGCAGCAGGGTGCCCATGTCCTTGATGCCGAGGTCCCGCTTGATCATGGACTCGCCGAGGTCGCCCAGGGTGGCGCTGGCCGCGACCGCGAGACCCAGCAGCAGCCCCTGCCACCAGTGGCCGCCGTCGATCAGGAACTGCATGCACAGCGCGCCCACGACCATCGCGAACGACACCGCGCCGAACAGGCCCTCGCGGGTTTTTCCGGGGCTGATCCGCGGGGCGAGCTTGTGCTTGCCGAAGCGCCAGCCGACCGCATAGGCGCCGGTGTCGCTGACCACGGTGAGCAGCAGGAAGGTCAGGACCCGCCAGGGACCGTCGTCCGCGGCGAGCATCAGGGCGACGAAGGTGGCCAGGAAGGGCACGTAGAACGCCGCGAAGACACCGGCCGTGACGTCCTTGAGGTAGCCCTCCGGTGGCTCCGTCATCCGCCAGACCAGCACCGCGAGCGCGGTGAGGGCCATGGCCACCCAGGCGCCCTCGGCGCCGCGCACATAGCCGGCCACCACCATCGCCGCACCGCCGACCGCGAGCGGCACGAGCGGCGCCTTGATCTGCTTGCGCTCCTGGAGCCTGCTGGTCAGCTCCCACAGACCGACGACGACGGCGACCGCGACCACCCCGACGAACACGGCCTTGACGATGAACAGCGACGCGATGATCACCACGCCGAGACCCACGCCGACGCCTATGGCCGCGCTGAGGTCGCGGCCCGCGCTCTTCTTCTGCGGCGCCGGCGCTGGCGCCGGCTGCGGGGCGTCGGGCATGGGTACCGGATTCTGGCTCGGGCTCGGGGTCGGAGCCGGGGTCGGCTGGGGCGTCCCGTACGGGGCCTGCGGCTGCGCCCCGTAGGGCTGCTGCCCGTACTGCGGCCGCTGCTCGAACGGCTGCTGCTGCGGCTGCTCGTACGGCGGCCGCTCCCCGTACGGGGGCTCCGCGCCGTACCGCGGCGGTGTCCCGTGCTGCGGCTGGGGCTCGTCCCGGAACAAGGGGCCGCTCAGCCGAGCAGCCCCCCGGGTGTCGTCCTGGTCTCCGCCATACGCGGGTACATCGGGCACGATGGGCATGGGGCGCGTGTGCTGCGCCGCGGGCGCATCGTACGCGGGACCCGCCGGGGCGTCCCCGCCCTGGACGGGCCCGCCCTCGGCGGGCCCCCAGTAGCCGGTCTGCCCCGCCGGTGGCGGCGCCCCCCAGGAAGAGTCGCTCATCAGACTTCGAGCAGTTCCGATTCCTTGTGCTTGAGGAGCTCGTCCACCTGAGCGACGTACTTCGCCGTCAGGTCGTCCAGCTCCTTCTCCGCACGGCGGCCCTCGTCCTCACCGATCTCGCCATCCTTGATCATCTTGTCGATGGCGTCCTTGGCCTTGCGGCGCACGGAACGGATGGAGACCTTGGAGTCCTCGGCCTTGCCCTTGGCGACCTTGATGTAGTCGCGACGGCGCTCCTCGGTCAGCTCGGGGAACACCACCCGGATGATGTTGCCGTCGTTGCTGGGGTTGACGCCCAGGTCGGAATCGCGGATCGCCTGCTCGATGTTGCGCAGCGCGCTCTTGTCGAACGGCGTGACGACCGCCATCCGCGGCTCCGGCACGGAGAACGAGGCCAGCTGGTTGATCGGCGTCAGGGCACCGTAGTAGTCGGCCACGATCTTGTTGAACATCGCCGGGTGCGCACGGCCGGTGCGGATCGCGGCGAAGTCCTCCTTGGCGACCACGACGGCCTTCTCCATCTTCTCCTCGGCTTCGAGGAGGGTCTCTTCGATCACCACTTGCTCCTGCGTGTCTTGAGTGAGGCCCGGCCGCGGTTCCTCAGCGGTTCGCCGGCCGGCTGCGTCGCGTCTTCTTCCTGCACGGTTCCCGACCGGCAGGACATTGTCCATCCCCCGGCCGAGGCGCGTCCCGTCCGTCCCTCGGACAGGTGTCGTACCCGGGCGACGGGGGGCGTGCCGGTCAGTTCCGGCTGCCGTGGTCACCCACCAGCGTGCCGATCTTCTCACCCTTGACGGCACGGGCGATATTGCCCTCGGCGAGAAGCTCGAAGACGAGGATCGGGAGCTTGTTGTCGCGGCACAGCGTGATCGCGGTGGCGTCGGCGACCTTCAGGTCCCGGGTGATGACCTCGCCGTAGCCGAGGGCGTCGAACTTGACGGCGTCGGGGTTGGTCTTGGGGTCGGAGTCGTAGACTCCGTCCACCCCGTTCTTGCCCATGAGCAGCGCCTCGGCGTCGATCTCCAGGGCGCGCTGGGCGGCGGTGGTGTCGGTGGAGAAGTAGGGCATGCCCATACCGGCGCCGAAGATGACCACGCGGCCCTTCTCCAGGTGGCGCACGGCGCGCAGCGGGATGTACGGCTCGGCGACCTGGCCCATGGTGATGGCGGTCTGCACCCGGCTGTCGATGCCCTCCTTCTCCAGGAAGTCCTGGAGGGCGAGGCAGTTCATCACGGTGCCGAGCATGCCCATGTAGTCGGAGCGGGCGCGGTCCATGCCGCGCTGCTGGAGTTCGGCGCCGCGGAAGAAGTTGCCGCCGCCGATGACGACCGCGACCTGCGCGCCGTCCCGTACGACGGCCGCGATCTCGCGAGCGATCTTGTGCACCACGTCCGGGTCGACACCCAGGCCGCCGCCACCGGAGAACGCCTCTCCGGACAGCTTCAGCAGAAACCGGCCGCGTACTTTGCCGTCGTCGCTCTTCTGGGCCTTGTCGGTCATGGGAGATCCCGCCTCTTTCACGTGTTGCACATACGAAGAAGGCCATTGCCGGTGGGGTCGCTATTCGCTCCCATACGCGGCAATGGCCTCCTCGTCAGATCTGCTGCCGTCCGCCCCACACCCGGGTGTGGCGGTGGTCGCGGACGACTGCTGTCGACCCTATCGGGATTTCTCCGCGGGTCGCGCGTCGATCGCGGTACGGACTCAGATGCCGACCTTGATGCGCGTGAAGCGCTTCAGGGTGACACCGGCCTCGTCCAGCACCTTCTGGACCGACTTCTTGTTGTCCAGCGCGTACGGCTGGCCCAGCAGGGTGGCGTCCTTGAAGAAGCCGTTGACGCGACCGTCGACGATCTTGGCGATCGCGGCCTCGGGCTTGCCCTCGGCGCGGGTCGTCTCCTCGGCGATGCGACGCTCGGACTCGACGACGTCGGCCGGGACGTCTTCCTTGGCCAGGTACTTCGGCGCGAACGCGGCGATGTGCTGGGCGATGCCCTTGGCGACGTCGGCGTTCGGCTTGTCCAGCTCGACCAGGACACCGATCTGCGGGGGCAGGTCGGGCATGGTGCGGTGCATGTAGGCGGTGACGTAGCCGTCGGAGAACCGCGCGAAGCGGTCCAGGACGATCTTCTCACCGAGGTTGGCGTTGGCCTCGTCCACGAACGCCTGGACGGTCTTGCCGGGCTCGATCTCGGAGGCGAGCAGGGCCTCGATGTCGGCCGGGGAGATCTTCGCGACGTGCTCGGCGATGGTCTTGGCCACGGCCTGGAACTTGTCACCCTTGGCGACGAAGTCCGTCTCGCACTTCAGCTCGACCAGGACGCCGGAGGCGTTGTCGTCGGCGATGATGGAGACCACGGCACCGTTCTCGGCGGAGCGGCCCTCGCGCTTGGCGACGCCCTTCTGGCCCTTGATGCGCAGCGCCTCGACGGCCTTGTCGACGTTGCCCTCGGCCTCGTCCAGCGCCTTCTTGCAGTCCATCATGCCGGCGCCCGTGAGCTCACGGAGCTTCTTGACGTCGGCGGCGGTGTAGTTCGCCATGAGTCAGTGAGTCTTTCTCGAAGTCTGGGAGATCTTCAGATCCGCACGGTGTGCGCTCCACATGGAGACACGGAACGCATACGTCGTACCGACCTATGGGTGAACAGCGGGGGCGGAGTCGATGTCGCCGCCCCCACTGTCAAACGCTGACGCGGCGGATCAGACCTGCTCGCCCTCGGCGGCCTTCTCCTCGGCCGGAGCGGCCTCGGCGGCGGGAGCCTCAGCCTCGGCGGCGGGCGCCTCGGTGGCCTCGGCCTCAGCGGCAGGAGCCTCGGCGGCAGGGGCCTCGGCGGCGGCCTCGGCGGCAGGAGCCTCGTCCTTCTTCTCACCCTCGAGCAGGTCGCGCTCCCACTCGGCGAGCGGCTCGCCCGCGGCCTTCTCGCCCTTGTCACCGGTGGCGACGCGAGAGCGGGAGATGAGGCCCTCGGCGACGGCGTCGGCGATCACGCGGGTGAGCAGGGTGACGGAGCGGATCGCGTCGTCGTTGCCCGGGATCTTGTAGTCGACCTCGTCGGGGTCGCAGTTGGTGTCGAGGATCGCGACGACCGGGATGTTCAGCTTCCGGGCCTCACCAACGGCGATGTGCTCCTTCTTGGTGTCCACGATCCAGACGGCGCTGGGCACCTTCTGCATCTCGCGGATACCGCCGAGGGTCTTCTCCAGCTTGGCCTTCTCGCGGGAGAGGACCAGCAGCTCCTTCTTGGTCAGACCGGAGGCCGCGACGTCCTCGAAGTCGATCTGCTCGAGCTCCTTGAGGCGCTGCAGACGCTTGTAGACGGTCGAGAAGTTGGTGAGCATGCCGCCCAGCCAGCGCTGGTTGACGAAGGGCATGCCGACGCGGGTGGCCTGCTCCGCGATGGCCTCCTGCGCCTGCTTCTTCGTGCCGACGAACATGACCGTGCCGCCGTGGGCGACGGTCTCCTTGACGAACTCGTAGGCGCGGTCGATGTACGACAGCGACTGGAGCAGGTCGATGATGTAGATGCCGTTGCGCTCGGTGAAGATGAAGCGCTTCATCTTCGGGTTCCAGCGACGGGTCTGGTGACCGAAGTGGACGCCGCTCTCCAGCAGCTCCCGCATCGTGACGACGGCCATGGCCATCTCCTTGAGTTTCTCGGTTGTGCCGCGCCCGCCGGACGGCGGTCGCGCCTGACGCCCGCGTGCGCCGTGCCGCGAAGGACCGAGAGGCGCTTGGTACGAACCGTTTCCGGATGCCGTACCGGGGCGTGCGAAGTCGACCCGGTGACCCGGATCGCCAGAAGAAGTGTACGGGACCGCCGGGCCACCGGGTGACGCAGCTGTCCACAACCGGGGAGTAGCCCACAGGTGAAGGAGCCGGGACGGCGGGGTGCGGGACGGTGGGGGCATGCGACGACGTGTGGGGTGCGGGACAAGGTGGGCGGTCCTGGTGACGGCCTTGACGCTGGTGGTGTACGGGATCGGGGCGGGGACCGGGTCCGGGGGCCGGGCGTGGGCGCGGTCTTCACCGACGGGGCCTTCGACGGGGCCGCCTACGGGGCCCCTTTCAGCGGGACCTTCCAGGGGGCCCTCGGCGGGGCCGGCCTCGGATGCGACGGGGGCCGGGGCCGGGGTGCCGGCCATCGCCCGGGTCTGGCCGGTGGGGGTACGGCCACCGGTCCTGCGCGGCTGGGAGCCGCCGGCCACGCCGTACGGCCCCGGGCACCGGGGCGTGGATCTGGCGGCCGCGCCCGGGAGCCCGGTACGGGCGGTGGCGGCGGGCCGGGTGTCCTTCGCGGGACGGGTGGCCGGGCGGGGAGTGGTGACGGTGGAGCTGGCGGGGACGGGGCTGCGGACGACGTACGAACCGGTGAGCCCCTCGGTGGAGAAGGGGACGGAGGTGGCGGCCGGTGACGTGGTCGGGGTGGTGGCGGCGACGGGGGCGCACTGCGGGGCCGCGGCCTGCGTCCACTGGGGTCTGCTGCGGGGCGGGACCTATCTGAACCCCTTGTCCCTGCTGCCGCCGTGGCTGCTGGGGCGGGGGCCGTCGAGACTGCTGCCGGTGCTCACCGGCTGACCCCCGCGGTGCTCAGCCCCGCACACCCCGAAGCGCCATCCTGACCGCGGCCTCCGTCACCGCCGCCGGGTCCTCCGCGCCGATCTCGATGCGTCGTACGGCCGCGTCCACGACGCCCTGGAGCAGCATCGCCGCGAGCCGCGGCTGCGCCTGGCCCAGCTCCCCCAGCGCCTCGACGATCATCGCGACCAGCTCGCCGTGGGCCGCCCTGATCTTCTCCCGGGCCCCGGCGTCCAGCTCGCTCGCGGAGATCGCCACGACCGCCCGGTGCCGCCGGTCCCCGACGAGGGCCAGCTGCCGGCGGACGTACGCCTCGACCTTGCCCTCGGGGGAGCCCGCGCGCTCCATGCCCGCGGCCACCTCCGCCGCCCAGAGCGGGAAGTCGGCCTCGCACAGCTCCTCGACCACGGCCGCCCGGGACCGGAAGTACTCGTACACGGAGGAGCGCGCGAGCCCGGTGCGCTCGGCCAGCGCGGGGAAGGTCAGCGCCTCCGTCCCGCCCTCGGACAACAGGGAACGAGCCGCGTCCAGCAAAGCGGCTCGCTGCATCGACCGGTGCTCGGCCACGGAGGCCGCTCGAATCCTTGGCACGTCGACCACTCTAGGACGCGCCCGCGCGCGACGGCGTCCGCTCAGCGTCCAAAGCCGGCCAGCTTGGCCCGCAGCTGGAGCACCGACTTGGTGTGGATCTGGCTGACCCGGCTCTCGGTGACCCCGAGGACATTGCCGATCTCGGCGAGCGTGAGGCCCTCGTAGTAGTAGAGCGTGACGACCGTCTTCTCCCGGTCGGGCAGCGTGTTGATGGCCCGCGCGAGGAATCTTCGCAGCTCACGGTCCTCGGCCACCTCCACGGGATTGTCCGCGGCGGTGTCCTCCAGCGTGTCCATGAGGCTGAGCCGGTCCCCGCCCTCGCCACCGACATGCAGCAGCTCCTCCAGGGCGACCACGTTGGCGAGCGACAACTGGCTGAAGACGGCGTGCAGTTCGTCCACCTCCATGCCCAGCTCCCCGGCCACCTCGCTCTCGCTCGGGGTGCGCCGCAGCCGGGCCTCCAGGGTGGCGTAGGCGCGCTCGACATTGCGCGCCTTCTGCCGCACCGAGCGCGGGATCCAGTCCAGCGCCCGCAGCTCGTCGATCATGGCGCCGCGGATCCGGGTGATCGCGTACGTCTCGAACTTGATCTCCCGGTCGATGTCGAACTTCTCGATCGCGTCGATCAGCCCGAACACCCCGGAGGAGACGAAGTCGGCCTGCTCCACATTGGGCGGCAGGCCGACGCTCACCCGGCCCGCCACGTATTTCACGAGCGGCGAGTAGTGCAGGATCAGCTGCTCCCGCAGCCGTTCGTCCCCCGTCGCCTTGTACGACCGCCACAGCTCGTCGAGCGTCGAGGGAGCGGGCGGCCGCACGCTGCCACCGTCGCGGGCGGCTGGGGGGATCGCCGCCCGGTCGGACCCGGAGGTGTGCTGGGGCATTCGTCGCCTTGTGCCGTTCTGCCGTGAAGTGCCGTCAAGTGCCGTGACCGTGAGTGCGGTGCGGGATGGTCGGGGGTCGAAAGCGGCCGCCTGGGTGAGGTGTCGGTCTGATGTCGAGTTGGGTGGTCTGTGGAGACGTCTTCGTGAGCGTAGCGTGACTGGGGAGTCGCGGTGCGCGAACGACGAGGCACCACCCCTGCGCGGGTCCCGGAGGCCCCTTGGGCATCACCTTCCGCAGCTCGCTCTGTGTGATGGCGGATGGACGCCAACTCCGGGAAACTCCAAGGGCGTCGGGTGTTCCCCCGGACGGCCGAACACGCTCGGTCAGCATGGGGGGCGACCCGTCCGGGCCGAGATGACCGCCTGGCGTGTCAACTTCCAGCCATCGCCGTGTCGTTCGACGTATCCAAGTGCTCGGAGTTCGTACAGTTTCGCGATCGCCTCGTCCGGGGTGGTGCGGGCCCCCGCCGCGATCTCCCCGGCGGGGGCCGCGCGGGCGCCGGGCAGCGCGGCGAGGACGGTCCGGGCGGCCGGTGTCAGCAGGTCGCGAGGCAGTACCGGGCCGGTGCGGGGCGGGGCCAGGTCGCCCATGTCGCCGACGAGTTCGCTCACCTCGGCGGCGTCGGTGACGAGGACGGCCTCGCCGCGCAGCAGTTCGTGCACCCCGGCGCTGAGCGCGCTGGTGACCGGGCCCGGCACCCCCATGGTGTGTCTGCCCAGGCGCTGCGCGGCCCGCGCGGTGGCGAGCGAGCCGCTGCGGCAGGCGGCCTCCACGACGACGGTGCCCCTGGTCAGGGCGGCGATGACGCGGTTGCGCAGGATGAAGCGGCTCGGGGTCGGGTGCTCGCCCGGGGGCAGCTCGCCGATCACCAGGCCCTGCTGCGCGATCCGTTCGATCAGGGTGGTGTGGCCGCGCGGGTAGGGGCGGTCGACCCCACTGGCCAGAACGGCGACGGTGGCTCCGGCGGCGGCGAGGGCGCCGCGGTGGGCGGCGGCGTCGATGCCGTAGGCGCCGCCGGAGACGACGACCCAGCCGCGCTCGGCGAGGCCGGCGGCGAGGGTGGCGGCGACGTGGGTGCCGTACTCGGTGCAGGCGCGGGCGCCGACCACGGCGACGGAGCGCAGGGCCCACATGCGCAGGCTGGGGCCGCCGCGGACCCAGAGCCCGAGGGGGCGGGCGTCGGCGAGGTCGTCCAGCTGTCGCGGCCACTCGGGGTTGCCGGGCGCCACGAAGCGGGCGCCCGCCGCGCGTGCCCGCGCGAGATCCCGCCCCGGCTCGGCCGCCCGCGCGGCCCGCGCCACGAGCCCGGCCCACCGCACCTTGCCGACCCCCGGCAACGCCGCGCCCCCGTCCCTGACCCGCCGCACCACCTCCCCCACCCCGAACTCCCTCACCCACCGCCCCCCGACCTCGTCCCCGGGCTCGATCACCCGCCCAAGGAAGATCCGGCCGAGGGTCTCCGCGTCCGCTGGGGGGTCGGGGTCGGCGCCCGGGTTCGGACGCAGGTCCGCGGTGGGATCAGGGTCCGGGCTCATGGTCTGACCGGGGTCCGGGCCCCTCGTGGGACCGGGGGTGGAGTCCGGGTCAGGGTTCGGGCCCTGGCGCGGGGCAGGGTCAGGGCCAAGGCCGGGGGCCACGGTTGGAGCAGGGCGGGGGCGCGGTCGACCGACCCAGGCCGACCCGAGGTCCCGGAAAGCCGCCTGGCTACGGCCCGTTCCGGAGCCGCGCCCCTCGTCCGCATCAGGGCCGGCCCCCGCCCCGTGACCAAGGCAAGGGCCCCGGTCAGGGTGGGGGCCAGGGATCGGCCCAGGGTCACGGTCGGCACCAGAGTCGCGGCCAGCCCCAGGGCGCCGGTCGGGGCCAGGGGCACAGCCCGACCCAGGGCCACCGTCGGAGCCAGAGCCACAGCCAGGCCCAAGACCACCGTCGGAGCCAGAGCCACCATCGGTACCGGAGCCACGGTCGGGCCCGGAACCACAGCCAGGCCCAGACCCAAAACCACCGTCGGAGCCAGAGCCACCGCCGAGGGCGAAGCCATGACCGGGACCAGGGCCACGGCCAGCGCCACAGCCGCGTCCAAGCCCAGGGCGCCGGTCGGCGCCAGGGCTGCGGCCAGCCCCTTGGCCACCCTCGGGCCCAGAGCCACAGCCAGCGCCAACGCAGCCCGCCCCCGCCCGGTCCCCCGAGGCCGGCCCAGGGACCGGCAGCCCCTCTCCGGTCGGTCCGGGAACCGACGACCTCTCGTAGGACGGTCCCTGGACCGGCCATCCCGCCTCGGTGCCGCCGCCGCTCATGCCAGCGCGCCGATGGCCATCGGGACCCCGCGGGGGACGCCGGTGCGCAATTGCAGGGCGAGGGCGACGTCGATCGCGTCCGGGCGGTCGTGTCCGACGAGATCGGCGACCGTCCAGGCGACGCGCAGCACCCGGTCGATGCCGCGGGCGGTGAGCACGCCCCGCTCCAGGCCGCGCTCGGCCTCGTCCATCGCGCCGCTGACGGCCTGGAACCGGCTGCGCAGCTCCCTGCCGGGCACCTCGGCGTTGGTGCGCCAGGGTGTTCCGGCGAGGCGGGCGACCGTACGCTCCCTGGCTCCTCGGACCCGGTCCGCGACGGTCGCCGTGGACTCCCCCCGGGCGCCGGGCGCGGTGAGCTGGGCCCGGGTGACCGGATCGACCTCGACGCGCAGGTCCACCCGGTCCAGCAGGGGCCCGGAGAGCCGGGCCTGGTAGCGCCGGATCGCCGAGGGCGGGCAGTCGCACAGGGCGTCACGCTGGGAGAAGCGGCCGCAGGGGCACGGGTTGGCGGCCAGCACCATCAGGAAGCGCGCCGGAAAGCGGACCACTCCCGCGCTGCGCGCGATCACGACATGCCCGGACTCCAAGGGCTGCCGCAGGGCGTCCAGGGTCTGGCTGTGGAACTCGGGTGCCTCGTCCAGGAACAGCACTCCGCGATGGGCGAGGGAGACCGCCCCCGGGCGCGCGATGCCGGGGCCGCCGCCCACGAGCGACTGCATCGTCGCCGAATGGTGCGGGGCGCAGTAGGGGGCGATGTCGATGAGCGGTTTGCCCGGTGGCAGCAGCCCCGCCACCGAGTGCACCGCCGTGACCTCCAGGGACTCTTCCCTGGTGAGCCTCGGCAGGACCGCGGGCAGGCGTTCGGCCAGCATCGTCTTGCCCGCGCCGGGCGGCCCTTCGAGGAAGAGATGGTGTCCGCCGGCGGCGGCCACCTCCACGGCCGTACGCGCCGAGGTCTGGCCGACGACGTCCGCCAGGTCGTGCTCTGACTCGTGCTGGGCCGCGCCCAGGCTGTGCATGCCGGTGGCGGCGCCGGTGCCCGGCACCCGCAGCCCGGCCAGCAGCGGATCCGGGCGGCCCAGCTCGTCGGGCTCCTCCTCGGGCACGGGTTCCTCGGCCAGTACCGCGATGAGCTGGCGCAGGCTGCGGACGCCGAGCACCGAGACACCCGGGACCAGCGCGGCCTCCGCGGCGGCGCACTCGGGCACGACCACCTGTTCGTACCCCGCGTCGGCCGCCGCGAGGACCGCGGGCAGGATGCCGCGCACCGGGCGCACCCGGCCGTCCAGGCCCAGCTCGCCGATCATCACGATGTCGGCGAGCACCCGGGGGTCGATCCGTTCCGCGGCTCCGAGGACGGCCGCGGCGACCGCCAGGTCGAAGCCGCTTCCGCTCTTGGGCACGGACGCGGGGCTGAGCCCGACCGTCAGCTTCTTGGCGGGCCAGGGCGCGCCGGAATTCACCACCGCCGCACGCACCCGGTCCCTGCTCTCCGTCAGGCTCTTGTCCGGGAGGCCGACCAGGGTGAAGGCGGCGACGCCGGGTTCGAGGTCGGCCTGGACCTCGACGACCACGCCCTCGACGCCGACCAGGGCGACGGAGCAGGTGCGGGCGAATGCCATTCAGGCCACCCCCCGGGCATGCTCGACCAGCGGGGCGCCGCGGCCGGGGACGAGGACGCCGACCAGGTCGATGCGGACGCCGCCCGGTGGGGCGCCGCCGTGGGCGTGGATCCAGTGTTCGGCGAGGTCGCGCAGCCGGGCAGCCTTCTCGGGGGTCACCGCGGCCATGGGATGTTCGTAACGGCCGCCCGTGCGGGTCTTGACCTCGCAGACGACCAGGACCTCGCCGTCCCTGGCCACGATGTCGATCTCGCCGCCGCGCCCGGCGCGCCAGTTGCGCGCCAGGATCGTCATCCCGCCCTCGGCCAGCCGCCGCGCGGCCAGGTCCTCTCCGTACCTGCCGATCGCCTCTCGTGCGTTCATGTCGGCACCACCTCCGGCGCCAACCGTCACGCATCCCGCCCAGCAAAGTGGATCTTGGTGGACGACCGGGCGGTTGTGGAAAACCTCGTCACCCGGATGGCTCAAGCGGGCGAAACCCGCAGGTCATCAGCCGCCCGGCAGTTCCAGATCGCTCTTGTTCAGCTCCTCGATGTTCACGTCCTTGAACGTGAGCACCCGGACCTGCTTGACGAACCGAGCCGGCCGGTACATGTCCCAGACCCAGGCATCGGCCATCGACACCTCGAAGAACACCTCGCCCTGGACCGAGTGCACCTGCATCTCGTAGTCGTTGGTGAGGTAGAAGCGCCGTTCCGTCTCGATCACGTATTTGAACAGACCGACGACATCTCGGTACTCCCGGTAGAGCTTCAGCTCCATCTCGGTCTCGTACTTCTCGAGGTCCTCGGCGCTCATGGCATGTTCCCCTTCAGCCGTGCGATCCACCCATTGTGCGCCAGTTCCGCCGGCCCTCAGACGATTTCCGTATCGAGGGTCACCGGGCCGGCCGGGGGACCCTCGTCGAGCAGCGTGCGCAGCAGCTCGGCGAGTCTGGTCGGATACACCGTCTCATGTGCCCGGGTCAGTTCCCGGCACGTCCACCAGCGCGCTCCGGCGACGCTGCGCCGCTCCAGCTCCGTCAGGCCGGTCGGCGCGGTCGCGGTCTGGGTCGTACGGGCCAGGTAGTACCACTCGTCCTGGTCCCAGCGGCGGCCCGCGAACGGGAAGGAGCAGCGGCGCCGCCACAGCACCGGGCCGAGCTCGACCTCGGTGATGCCGGTCTCCTCGACGAGTTCCCGCAGCGCGGCCTCGGCGCGGGTCTCGGTGCCCTCCACACCGCCGCCGGGGGTGAACCACCAGTCGTCGGCGGGGTCGTCGGGCTCATGTCCGTGCAGCAGCAGGATGCGGTCCTCGGGGTCGAGCAGCACCACGCGGGCCACCTTGCGCGGGCCGCCCTCGGACGGCTGCCCGCACTCGGGTTCAGCGGGCACCGGCCGCCTCCGCGCGGGCGGCACGGGCCCGGGAGCGGCCGGACCGCTTGGCGATCGGACCGTAGGCGCCGCCGCCGAGGACCAGCACGGCGCCGACGACGATCAGCAGTTCGATGGTGGGCAGCGGACCCGGCTGCGAGAGGGTGCCCAGCGCCTCGAATCCGGTGGGGCGCTTCAGGCCGCCCTTCCACGGGAAGACGACGGCGTCCACCCGGGCGATCACCGCGGTGCGGGCGACGGTGCCCTTGGCGGCGTCGGTGAGGTGGGCGGTGGAGTCCAGGGAGCCCTGGCGTTCGTCGCCGAGCAGGAAGAGCCGGCCCTTGGGGACGGTCACGGTGGCGAAGTTCTGGTTCTCGGCCAGGGTGCCCTTGGGCAGATACGGCTCGTCGATCTGCTTGCCGTCGACGGTCAGCTTGCCGTCCGTGCAGCAGGAGACGGTGTCGCCGCCGACCGCGACCACGCGCTTGACGACGTCGGAGCCGGTGACCCAGCTGTTGTCGCGGAAGACGACCACATCGCCGCGGCGCACCTCGCCGCCGTCCACCCGCTGGGCGAGCACGCGGTTGCCCGCGTCGATGGTGGGCGTCATGGAACTGGTGGGCACGGTGTACGGCCGATAGCTCAGCGCCGCCCACCCGAAGCCGCCGAGGAACAGCACCAGGCCCAGAGCCACGGCCACCGAGGACAGCCGCTGCCCGAGCCGGCCGCCGCTCGCCGCCGTCCCGGTGCCGCCGCTGTGCGGGGCCGTACGCGTCGTACTCTCACCACCCATGGACCCGCACCCTACCTGTCGGTACCGAGCGAGGTCAGCCCCTCTTTCGAGACCTGGGGCACAGCTTTCCCGGAGCTTCACACGCGGCCCGGGAAAGCGGGGGCGCGGGGCTCAGCGCGGTGCGCCGGCCGACTTCGGCAGGGCGTCCGAACGCAGCCGGTCCGTGCGCCGGCGCCGCCACACCACGACGGGGGCGACGGCCGCGACGGCCACGCCCTCGGGGGCGACCGTCAGCGAGGCGGCGGCGGAGGACTGCTGATTGCCGAGGCCGGGCTGGTCGAAGGTGTCCGGGACGGGCAGGGTGCCCCAGTGGCTGATGGGCCATGCCTTGACGATGGCGCGGCCGACGACCTTGTCGACGGGCACGAAGCCGTGGTTCTTGTCGGTCTGGTTGTAGCGCGAGTCCCGGGAGTTCTGCCGGTGGTCGCCCATCACCCAGATGAAGCCCTTGGGGACCTTCACCTTGAACTGGCCGCCCTGGTCGTCCTGGCTGCACGGGGTGTTGCCGGGGTAGACGTACGACGATTCGTTCAGCGCCTTGCCGTTGACCAGCAGGGGGCCCGTGCCCTTGCACTCGACGGTGTCGCCGCCGACGCCGATCACGCGCTTGATCAGGTCCTTCTCATTGGCGGAGGGCATCAGCCCGACCCAGCTGAGGACCTTCTGCACCGCGTTCGGGTTCGGCGCGGGCTCGCCGGCCAGCCAGTCGTCCGGGTCGTGGAAGACGACGACCTCGCCGCGCTCGGGCTCGGAGCCGAACCACGGGGTGAGCTTGTCGACCAGGACGCGGTCGCCGATCTGGAGGGTGTTCTCCATCGAGGCGGAGGGGATCGAGAACGCCTGGACCAGGAAGGTCTTGATCAGCAGCGCGAGGACCAGCGCGATCACGATCAGGATCGGCAGCTCCTTCCAGAAGGAGCGCGGCTTCCTGGGCGGCGGCGTGGCGTCGCCGGTGCCGCCGGAACCGCCGCCGCCGAAGCCCTGCCCCTCGCGCGGCCCGCCGTCGTCGCCCGTCGCGTCATTTCCGGTGGTCATCGCGCCGTCCGAACCTGAGTCGTGCGCCTCCGCGGGGTTTCCGCGGTGCTCCTCGCCGTCGTGACCCGACCGTGCGCCAACCGCCACATCCCCCACGCCAACTCCTTACTCCGTGCCGCCGCCCGCGCCACAGACGGCGCAGGCCCACCACTCCCATAACGAGCGGGAGTTCCGCAGGGGTCGGGAGCGGGGTCATTCCGTTCGGATTCTCATGGTCAACCCTATGCGACAGGGGCGGAGCCGCAGCCGTCCGCGTCCCGGCACGGGCAACGCTTGCAAAGGTTTTAGGTTCCTCAAGGCGCGTCCAGTGGCCGACCGGCCAGCCGATCCACATGGCCCGTCCGACCACCGATTTCAGCGACACCGTTCCGCCGTACGGGGAGTCCCGGTGGTAGCGGGAGTCCGCCGAGTCGGCCCGGTGGTCGCCCATCACCCACAGCCGGCCCTTGGGGACGGTGATGTCGAAGCGCATGTCGGACGGGTCGTTGCCCGGATAGAGGTAGTCCTTCTCGGACAGCGGCACGCCGTTGACGGTGATCCGCCCTTGCGCGTCGCAGCACTTGACGTGGTCGCCGCCGACCCCGATGACCCGTTTGATCAGGTCCTTCTCGTTGTCGGACGGCAGCAGCCCGATGAAGCTGAGGCCCTGCTTGAGCTGCTTGACCACGACCGGGTCGGGCTTCTGGGCGGCCTGTTCGCCCGCCAGCCAGCCGCCCGGGTCGTGGAAGACGACGACGTCCCCGCGGTGCGGCTCGGCGCCGAACCAGGGCGTCAGCTTGTCGACCAGGACACGGTCGCCGATACGGATCGTCTGCTCCATGGAGCCGGACGGGATCACGAACGCCTGGACGAGAAAGGTCTTCAGGACCAGCGCGATCAGCACGGCGACACCCACCAGGAGAGGGATCTCCCGAACGGCTGAACGTCTGCGCTTGCGCTTGACCTTGCGCTGGAGTTTCCGCCGTTCCGCGCGGGTACGGCCGCCACCGGGCGCGGAGCTGCGCCGGGAGGCGGTGCCGGACGCACCGGGGCCGGCCGGGGCGGAGCCCGCGCGCGGCTTGCCGCGGTTACCCATGGGCGCCGCCCGTCGCGGCGGGCACGCGCGCGTAGGCGGACGGCCGGGTCAGATGGGTCCAGTGGGCGTACGGCCAGACGATCCAGTCGGCCCGGCCGATGACGCGGCCGACCGGGATCATGCCGCCGCCCGGCGAGCCGAGGTGGTCCCGGGAGTCGCTGGAGTCGCCGCGGTGGTCACCGAGGACGAAGAGGGCGCCCGGGGGCACCTGGACGTCGAACGGCACGCTGGAGGGGCTGTCCCCGGGGTAGAGGAACGCCGACTCGTCGACCGCGCGGCCGTTCACCTCGATCCTCCCCCGCTTGTCGCAGCAGACCACATGGTCCCCGCCCACCCCGACGACCCGTTTGATGTAGTCGCCGTCCCCGAAATACCCGCTTCCGTCGAACACAATCACGTCTCCGCGCGCGGGCCCGGCACCGAAGCGGTAGGTCAGCTTGTTCACGAGGACGCGGTCGCCGATCCGCAGCCCCTCCTCCATGGACCCGCTCGGGATCTGGAAGGGCTGCGCGACGAAGGTGCTCAGCAGGAGCAGGAACACCAGGCAGGCGAAGAGAGTCAGGGTGACGCGGCCGCCCGGGAGCCATGCGGTGATCCGCGTCGACAACGCGAAACGCGACCGCTCCTCCGGGCCCGGGGAATCCGGGCGGGAGGTGCGGTCGCGCTTCGTCGGCTGTGCTTCGGTGTCCATCGGGGCGAGATGTTATCCGGCCCCGCTATGACTCCGGGGAGGCGCTCAGTTGTCGCGCTTCTCCTTGATCTTCGCGGCCTTGCCGCGCAGCTCACGGAGGTAGTACAGCTTGGCGCGGCGCACGTCACCACGGGTGACCAGCTCGATCTTCTCGACGATCGGGGTGTGCACCGGGAAGGTGCGCTCGACGCCGACGGAGAACGAGACCTTGCGGACCGTGAAGGTCTCGCGGACACCGGAGCCCTGGCGACGGATCACAACGCCCTTGAACTGCTGCACACGGGAGCGGTTGCCCTCGATGACGCGCACGTGGACGTTGACCGTGTCACCCGGGCGGAAGGACGGGAGGTCGCTGCGCAGCGACGCGGAGTCGACGGTGTCGAGCAGGTGAGACATTTCGTCTGCTTTCTTCGCTGATGCCACAGGTCATCAACGGGAGTGAAGATGTACAGGAGGCTGCCGCGCGGGTCGGGTCGGGCGTCTTGTCCCCCTGTGGCAGGGGCGCACACCGGACGAGCGCACAGCAGCGGCTTATTCTTCCATGCCGGGGGCCCGGCGCCAAAATCGGCCGTACGAGTGACCGTCCGGATCCGGCTCCCAGCCCAGGATGGACAGCATCTCGCGGTCCTTCTTGTCGAAGACCTTCGGGTCGCAGCGCTCGATGAGATCGGGCCGGTTGCGGGTCGTACGGCGCAGGGCCTCGTCGCGGCGCCAGCGGGCGATCTTGCCGTGGTGGCCGCTGAGCAGCACGTCCGGGATGTCCCGGTCACGCCAGACGGGCGGCTTGGTGTAGACGGGGCCTTCCAGCAGGTTCGCCATGGCGCCGGGCGCGAAGGAGTCGTCGCGGTGCGACTCGGCGTTGCCGAGGACGCCGGGCAGCAGCCGGGCGACGGCCTCGGTGATGACGAGGACGGCCGCTTCGCCGCCGGCGAGGACGTAATCGCCGATGGAGACCTCGTAGACGGGCATCCGGGTGGCGTACTCGTCGAAGACACGCCGGTCGATGCCCTCGTAGCGGGCCGGTGTGAAGATCAGCCAGGGCCGCTCGGAGAGCTCCACCGCGAGTTCCTGGGTGAAGGGCCGGCCGCTGGGGGTGGGGACGATCAGCGCGGGGGCGTGGGCGCCGCTCTCGTAGCCGTCGGCCAGGACGGTGTCCAGGGCGTCGCCCCAGGGCTCGGTCTTCATGACCATGCCGGGGCCGCCGCCGTACGGCGTGTCGTCGACCGTGTTGTGCCGGTCGTACGTCCATGCGCGCAGGTCGTGGAGGTGGACGGCGAGCTGTCCGCGGTGGCGGGCCTTGCCGACGAGCGAGACGTTCAGGGGGTCCAGGTACTCGGGGAAGATCGTGACGACGTCCAGGCGCATTACGCGTCGTCCCCCGGCTCGGACTCCTCCGGCTCGGACTCCTTCGGCTCGGACTCCTTCGGCTCGCCTTCCTCGGACTCCGCCACTCCCGCCTCACGGCTGGAGGCGATCTCGGCGCGGTCGTCGATCAGGCCGGGCGGGGGCGTGATGACGGCCCGCTGCTCCGCCAGGTCGATCTCGGCGACGATCTCCTCCACGAAGGGGATCATGACCTCGGTGCCGTCCGGGCGCTCCACGATGAACAGGTCCTGCGAGGGCAGGTGCGAGATCTCGGTGATCCGGCCGACCTCCACGCCGTCCTCGGTGACCACGTCCAGGTCCATCAGCTGATGGTCGTAGTACTCGTCCTCACCCTCCGGCATCTCCTCCGGGTCCACGTCGGCGATCAGGAGCGTGTTGCGCAGGGCCTCGGCGCCGGTCCGGTCGGTGACGCCCGCGAAGCGCAGGAGCAGACGGCCGCTGTGGACGCGGCCCGTCTCGATGGTCAGCGGTCCCGTGGCGGCGGGATCCGTGGCGAGTACGGCGCCGGGGGCCAGCCTCAGCTCCGGCTCGTCGGTACGTACCTCGACGGTGACCTCGCCCTTGATGCCATGGGCACGGCCGACCCGTGCGACTACCAGCTGCACCTGTCCGATTCTCCTGTCATCTGCCGCGCGTGTCCTGCTGATACGACTGCGGGCTCCTACGGCGAACTCATACGACGAGCTCATACGACTGCGGGCCGGGGACGGCCGAGTGGCCCTCCCCGGCCCGAGCCGGTTGCGATGAAGCGTCAGCGGACGTTGTCCACGTCGACCAGGTCGACGCGGACACCGCGACCGCCGATGGCGCCCACGACGGTACGCAGAGCGCGTGCGGTACGACCGTTGCGGCCGATCACCTTGCCGAGGTCCTCGGGGTGCACCCGAACCTCCAGCACACGCCCGCGGCGCAGGTCGCGCGAGGCGACCTGCACATCGTCGGGGTTGTCGACGATGCCCTTCACGAGGTGCTCAAGCGCCTCTTCGAGCATGCTGCTCAGGCCCCGGTCGACTCGGACTCAGCCGCGGCCTCGTCCTTCTTCTCAGCCTTCTTCTTCTGAGTGATGGCCTCACCCTTGGCGTCGTCGTCGCCACCGAGGGCGTCGAACGACGGACGGGCCGGCTTCGGCTCGGCGACGAGCAGCGGCGCCGGGGCGGGCTCGCCCTTGAACTTCTGCCAGTCGCCGGTCTTCTTCAGGATGGCGAGAACGGGCTCGGTCGGCTGGGCGCCGACGCCGAGCCAGTACGCCACGCGGTCGGCGTCCACCTCGATGACCGACGGGTTGTAGGTCGGGTGGTACTTGCCGATCTCCTCGATGGCCCGGCCGTCACGGCGGGTACGGGAGTCGGCGACGACGATGCGGTAGTGAGGCGAACGGATCTTGCCCAGACGCTTCAGCTTGATCTTGACTGCCACGGGAGTGGATTCTCCTGGTTTTGACGTGGTGGGGCACGGCGCGTTGCCGCGTGGGGTTGCGGTACCCGTGTGCCCGACGGACGCGTCAGCCGGAGGAGAGAGGGGTCCTGTGCGGCTGTCGAGTACAGCCATCCATTCTGCCATACCCGGCGGACCCCTCTTGGCCGGGGGCCGGAGCCGCGGCACGCCGGGGGACGGGGGCACCGCGCCGCGCCCGCCGGCCTGGGGTGCCGACGGGCGCGGTGTGCGGTCGTGGTGTGGGGTCCGGCACCCACGAGATGCCGGGCGGGAGGGTCAGGCGGCGCCCGACATCTCCGGGATGCGGAAGGGTTTGCCGCAGCCGCCGCAGACGATGGGGGCCTGGGCGAGGACGGAGGGGACCACGCGGACGTTGCGACCGCAGTCGCAGACGGCCTTGACGCGGACGCCGCCGCCGGAGGAGCCATGGCGGGCGGCGGGACCCCGGAAGGTGCGGGAGGTGTCCTCCGTGGTGGCCGCCGAGTGCGCCTTGAGGGCGCGCTGGAGGCGTTCGATGGTCGGGCGGTAGCGCCGCTTCGCCTCGGGGTTGAGCGTGACCAGGGAGAAGCCGCTGCTGGGATGCGGTTCCTCCGGGTGGTCCAGGCCCAGCTCCTCGGCGATCGAGAGGAACCGTCGGTTGTGGTAGCGACCGGCGCGGGAGGTGTCGCGGACCCCGCGCGCGGCGGCGATGCCGTGGACTGCCTCATGGAGCAGCCGTTCGAAGGAGAGCTCGTGTCCGCACGCGGACGACGACTCTCCGATCAGGGACTCTGGCGCGGCGAGATCCGGCAGATCGGGGTGGTACCGCTGAATATCGGCCCACGCCTGTGCCAGCTCTGCGGCGAGAACAGGTGGTGTCTGTGTCGTGCTCACGTAATGACAACGAGCGGAGGGCACGCTGTGTTCCTATTCCGGGGCATCCCAAATAATTTGCACGTACCCGTCAGTTGGCACTGATGCGTCCTGACGAGGGCGCGTGCGCCGATGTGCGGAGGAAGCCTCACAGCTCGTAACAAGCCGGTGCGTAGACGGCACTACGATCCGCCCGGTACGCCCTGTCACGACGATGGCCCGTGGATGCGCAAGGGGCGATTCGGCCGCTCTCGACGCCGAGTCCCACCTCGGTCAGCGCCCGTGACGGTCGCGACGTTACCGTGCGCGACCGCACCCCTCGGCACCGGCCCGTCCTCCGGCGTGATCACCGTAAGGGCAGCCTGATTGCCGGGATGTGAATTCTCGCCACACCGGCGCCCCGCGCCCAAGCGGTCCCCCTCGACCTCTGGACGGGGCCGCGAGGCGGGAGTTACCTGGCATACGTGGAACGTCCGCGAGGACGGACACGGGGGCCACACACGACCGGACACAGCGGCGAACCGTCGGCGGATGGGAGCGCTTGATCCATGACAGCTTCGCTCGTACGGCAGTATCCGCCCCCCGTGGATCCCACAGCTCAGGAGGACGCGGAGGCCCGTGCGCGGGACTGGGCCGAGATACAGGAACGCATGCTCGTCCCGCTCCACGAGGCCGTGTACGAACGGCTCGACGTGGGCCCGGACACCCGTCTGCTCGGCCTGCGCTGCGGCGCGGGCCTCGCCCTGCTCCTCGCGGCCGCCCGGGGCGCCGCCGTCACCGGCACCGACCCCTGCCCCGGCCTCCTGGCCCTCGCCCGGGAACGGCTGCGCCCGTCGCACGGCGGCGCCCCGCGCGCGGAACTGCTCCACGACTCGCCGGCCGGCGCCGGGAGCGGCGGGCCGTACGACCTGATCACCGCGCTCGACCCGGTCCGCTGCCCCTCGGGCGACCCGCAGGCGCTCGGCGCCCTGCTCACGCGGGCCCTCCCCGGCGCGGCGTCCGGCACCGCCGTGGTGCTCGCCGGCTGGGGTCCGCAGGAACGTTGCGCCACCTCCACCGTGCTGCGGGTCGCGGCGAAACTGGCTGATCCTTTGCGCAGCAACGGCGGCTGGCGCCCGGCCCGGCGGGACGATCTGGAGGAGGCCGCCCAGCGGGCGGGGCTGCGCCCGGACGGCTCCGGGCGGGTCTCCTGCCCGTTCGGATACGCCGACCGGGACAGCGCGGTGCGCGGACTGCTGTCCACCGGGCTCTTCGACGCGGCGATCGCGGCGACCGACGCCGAGCAGGTCGGCAAGGAGCTGGCAGAGGCCCTGCACCCGTACCGCCGCGCCGACGGCACCGTCCGGATGCCCAACGTCTTCCGCTATCTGATCGCCCGCGTCCCGTGAGGCGGGGTCAGCGCGGCTCCTCGGGGTCCTTGACCAGCCGCGTGATCCCGGCGATCCGGTACGCGTCCGCCTCCTCCAGCGTCTCGTGCTCGAGGAGCGCCAGCGCCAGCGCGTCCAGCTGGCCCCGGTGGTCGCGGAGTTTGTGCCGCGCCTCGTCGTAGCACTCGTCCACGATCCGCCGCATCTCGGTGTCGATCACATCGAGCGTCCCGGGCGCGGCGGCCAGGCCGTACGCCTGCTGAGCGTCGCTCGGCAGCGCGGACAGCCGGCCGACGCGCTCGCTCATGCCCCAGCGGGCGACCATCGCGCGGGCGATGTTCGTCACCTGTTCGAGGTCGCTCTCCGCGCCCGTGGTGACCACGCCGTAGACGACCTCCTCCGCGGCCATGCCGCCCAGCGCACCGATGATCCGACCGCGCAGATACTCCTCCGAATGGGCGTACCGCTCCACCTCGGGCGAGGACATCGTCACCCCGAGCGCCCGTCCGCGCGGCACGATGGTGATCTTGCGGACCGGGTCCGCGCCCGGCTGGAGCATGCCCAGCAGCGCGTGGCCGCTCTCGTGGTACGCCGTACGCCGCCGGTCCTCCTCCGGCATCACCAGGGTCCGCTCGGCGCCCAGCTGGACCTTCTCCAGCGCCTCGGAGAGATCCGCGCCGGTCACCCGCTCCTGCTTGCGCTTGACCGCGAGCAGCGCGGCCTCGTTGGCGAGGTTGGCCAGGTCGGCGCCCGTCATACCGGGGGTCGCGCGCGCCATCCGGGCCAGGTCCACATCCGGCTCCAGCGGCACGTCCCGGGTGTGGATCCGCAGGATCGCCTCACGGCCCGCACGGTCCGGCGGGGCCACCGAGACCACCCGGTCGAAGCGGCCGGGGCGGGTCAGCGCCGGGTCCAGGATGTCGGCGCGGTTGGTCGCCGCGATGACGATCACGCCCTCCGAGCCCGAGAAGCCGTCCATCTCGGTGAGGATCTGGTTGAGCGTCTGCTCGCGCTCGTCGTGCCCGCTCATGGCCGTACTGCCGCTGCGCGCCCGGCCGATGGTGTCGATCTCGTCGATGAAGATGATCGACGGCGCCACCTTGCGGGCCTCCGCGAACAGCTCGCGCACCCGGGAGGCGCCGACACCGACGATCATCTCGATGAACTCCGACGCCGAGGCCGAGAAGAACGGCACCCCGGCCTCGCCCGCGACCGCCCGCGCGAGCAGGGTCTTGCCGGTGCCGGGCGGACCGGCCAGCAGCACGCCCCGGGGCAGCTTGGCGCCCATCCTGCGGTAGGCGTCGGGGTGCTCCAGGAAGTCGACCACGTCGTCCAGCTCGCCCTTGACCTCGTCGATCCCGGCCACGTCCGCGAACGTCGTACGCCGGGTGTCCGGCTCGGGCCCCACCGGCTTGGGCGGCGCCCGGCGCCCGAACAGACCGCCCGCGCCGGGCAGCGCGCCGCCGAGCTTGCGGGCGAAGAACACCCACACCGCGACCAGGACGAGGATCGGGATCAGGGAGAGCAGCAGATTGGACAGGAAGCTGCGCTCCTGCACCATCGGCCGGGCGGTCACCGTGACGCCATGACTGCTCAGGTTCTGCCACAGCCGGTCGTCCGCGAAAGCGGGACGCTGCGTCTTGAACTTGGTGTACCGGCCACCGCCCTCGGGATTGCTCCGGGACGTCTTCAGCTGCCCCTGGATCGCGTCGCCCTTGGAGTAGATCGTGGCGACATTGCCCTCGGAGACCTGCCGGCTGAACTCGGTGTAGGAGATCGTCGGCTGATTGGCCTGGCCGAGGTAGTTCAGGCCGAGATAGGCCAGCAGGAAGACGATCACCGCGGTGACGAGGAGCCCCCACCACTTCCCGCCCCGGAGCCCTCCCCCACCGGGCCGCCGGGGCCCTTCGGGGTGCCCTCGGCGCGCCACGGCTGCTCCGGGTCCTTGCGCGGGGGCGGCGCGTTGCTCATATAGGGACGTTAAGTCAGATATCGGCACACGGCACATGATGAAGGGCGCCTCCTCGGAGAGGAGACGCCCTTCGAAGTCGTACAGCCGTTATGTAGTACGACCGCTTCGTACGACCGTCAGCCCATGAACTTCTTGAACTCGTCCGGCAGCTCGAACTCCTCGGCGCCCTGCTGCGGCAGCTGGAAGGCGTTGCCGTTCTGGGCCGCGGTCTCGCGGCGCTGGGCGTCCTCCAGCTCCTGCTGCTTGCGCTTCATCGGGTTGCCGGAGCGCTGCTTGCCCTTGGCCTTCTTCTGCTGCTTCTTCTGCCGGCCGGGGCCGCCGCCCATGCCCGGGATTCCCGGCATGCCCGGCATGCCGCCGCCCTGGGCCATCCGGGACATCATCTTGCGGGCCTCGAAGAACCGCTCGACCAGGCCCTTCACGGCGCTGACCTCGACGCCGGAGCCCTTGGCGATACGGGCGCGGCGGGAGCCGTTGATGATCGTCGGGTCCTGGCGCTCACCCGGGGTCATCGACTTGATGATCGCGGCGGTGCGGTCGACGTCCCGCTCGTCGATGTTCTGGATCTGGTCCTTGATCTGCCCCATGCCCGGCAGCATGCCGAGCAGCTTGGAGATCGAGCCCATCTTCCTGACCTGTTCCATCTGGGACAGGAAGTCGTCCAGGGTGAAGTCCTGGCCCTTCTTGGACGCCAGCTTGGAGGCCATCTTGGCGGCCTCTTCCTGGCTGAAGGTCTTCTCCGCCTGCTCGATCAGGGTGAGCAGGTCACCCATGTCGAGGATGCGGGAGGCCATCCGGTCCGGGTGGAACGCGTCGAACTCGTCGAGCTTCTCGCCGTTCGACGCGAACATGATCGGCTTGCCGGTGATCTGCCGGATGGACAGCGCGGCACCGCCGCGGGCGTCGCCGTCGAGCTTGGAGAGGACGACACCGTCGAAGCCGACGCCGTCGCGGAACGCCTCGGCCGTGTTGACGGCGTCCTGGCCGATCATCGCGTCGACGACGAAGAGGATCTCGTCCGGGGAGACCGCGTCGCGGATGTCCGCGGCCTGCTGCATCATCTCCTGGTCGATGCCGAGGCGGCCGGCGGTGTCGACGATGACGATGTCGTGGACCCGGGTCTTCGCGAACTCGATGGAGTCCTTGGCGACCTTGACCGGGTCGCCGACGCCGTTGCCGGGCTCCGGCGCGTACACGGCGACGCCCGCGCGCTCGGCGACGACGCTGAGCTGGTTGACGGCGTTGGGGCGCTGGAGGTCACAGGCGACGAGCAGCGGGGAGTGGCCCTGCTCCTTGAGCCAGCGGCCGAGCTTGCCCGCGAGGGTGGTCTTACCGGCACCCTGGAGACCCGCGAGCATGATCACGGTGGGCGGCTGCTTGGCGAAGCGCAGGCGCCTGGTCTCGCCACCGAGGATGGTGACGAGCTCGTCGTTGACGATCTTGAGGATCTGCTGCGCCGGGTTCAGCGCCTTGGAGACCTCGGCGCCGAGGGCACGCTCCTTGACGTTCTTGATGAACGTACGGACGACCGGCAGGGCCACGTCCGCTTCGAGGAGCGCGATGCGGATCTCGCGTGCCGTGGCGTCGATGTCCGCCTCGGACAACCGGCCCTTGCCGCGGAGGTTTTTGAAAGTCGCGCTGAGGCGGTCGGAGAGGGTATCGAACACGGTGGCGTCGGTCCTCGGGGTCGGAGGGGTCTGGGCTGCCCTCCAGGGTATCCGGCCCGGCAGGTCATCAGTCCCCGCCCGTCGCATTCGGTGTCCGTCAGGGCGCCCGCAGCGTCTCCTCCAGCGCCCGCGCCACCGACCCCGCGTCCTGCTCCGGCAGCGGCTCGCCCGCGCCGGTCGTCACGTAGAAGGCGTCGACCGCGTTGGCGCCCAGGGTCGAGACGTGCATGCTGCGGACCCGCACGCCCGCCTTCTCCAGGGCCATGCCGATGCGGTGCAGCAGACCGGGGGCGTCCTGGGCGCGGACCTCGATCACGGTGGCGTGATGGGAGGCGGCCGGGGCGACCGTCACCCGGGGCGGCGGGGCGAGCAGCCCCCGGCGCCTCGGATACGCGGCGTCCCGCTCGGCGAGCCGGCCCGGGATGTCGAGCGAGCCGTCCAGGGCGCGGACCAGGTCGGCGCGCAGCCGGGCGGCCTCGGGCAGCGAGCCGTACTCGGCGGCGACCCGCCAGTCGAGCAGCAGCACCGAGCCGTCCCCCGCCCCCTCCACAGCTACGTCCTGCGGCAGCCGCAGGGTGCGCAGCTCGGCGGTGCGGACGGTGAGCCGGTGCACGGCGAGGACACCGGCGACGGCGGGCAGCACGGCACTCTGGTCGGGTACGGCGATGAGCAGCTCGACGCCGAGGGGCTCGGGCGCGCCGGGCGGTTCCTCGGCGGGCACCGGCTCGCTGCGGGCGCGCAGCGCGAGCACCGGGCCGCCGGTGCGGAACGCCTCGACGGCCAGGCGTTCCTCCTCGGCGGTGGGCGCGGCGGGCGCGGGCTCGTCCGGGACGTCTCCGGCGAGCAGCGCCCCGACGCGGCGGACCAGGTCGGCGACGAGGGAGCCGCGCCAGGAGGACCAGGCGGCGGGGCCGGTGGCGAGGGCGTCGGCCTCGGTCAGGGCGTGCAGGAGTTCCAGGGTGCCCTGCGTGCCGACGGCGTCGGCGACGGAGCGGACCGTGGCGGGGTCGTCCAGGTCGCGGCGGGTGGCCGTGTCGACCAGCAGGAGGTGGTGGCGGACCAGCGTCGCCAGGACGGCGGCGTCCTCGGCGTCGAAGCCGATGCGGGTGGCCACGTCCTTGGCGATGATCTCGCCGGCCACCGAGTGGTCGCCGGGCCAGCCCTTGCCGATGTCGTGCAGCAGGGCCGCGACCAGGAGGAGGTCCGGGCGGTGCACATGCCGGGTGAGGGCGGCGGCGCGGACGGCGGTCTCGATCAGATGGCGGTCGACGGTCCAGACGTGGACCGCGTTGCGCTGGGGGCGGCAGCGGACCCGTTCCCAGTCCGGGAGCAGCCCGCTGATCAGCCCCTCGGCCTCCAGCGCCTCCCAGACCTCGACGGTGGGGCGGCCGGAGCCGAGCAGGGTGACCAGTTGCTCGCGGGCCTCGGCGGGCCAGGGCGTGGGCAGCGGGCGGGCGGCCGCGGCCAGGCGTCGTACGGCGTACGGGGAGAGCGGGAGGCCCGCCTGGGCGGCGGCGGCCGCGGCGCGCAGCGGGAGCACGGGGTCGCGTTCGGGGCGGGCGGCGCGGGCGAGCACCACCTCGCCGTCCTGTTCCACCACGCCCTCGGCGAGCGGGGACCGCTCGGCGACCTGCTTGCCGCCGCCCAGCATGGCGCGCAGGCGCGGGCGTACCGCGCGCGAGCGGAGCACGCGCCCCACCTCGCGCCAGGTGACGTCCGCGGCGTAGGAGATGACACGGGCCGCCTCGTAGACCTGCCGGAGCAGGACGTCGGCGTCGAGCAGGCCCAGTTCGGCCGCGACCTGGTCCTGTTCCTGGAGGGCGAGCCGGTCGGTGGCGCGGCCGGTGCTCAGATGGAGGGCGTCGCGGACGTCGAGCAGGGTGCGGCGGGCCTCGGCCAGGCCCTCGCGGGGGGCGTCGGCGAGCCAGGAGGCGGCGACGGCGCGCAGGGCGGTGGCGTCGCGCAGGCCGCCGCGGGCCTCCTTGAGGTCGGGTTCCAGGAGGAACCGCAGCTCGCCCTGGCGGTCGGCGCGTTCGTCGCACAGCTCTTTCAGCTCGGGCAGCCGTTTGGGGGCCTGGTTGCGCCAGTCGGCGAGGACGGCGGTGCGCAGCCCGGCGGTCAGGCCGAGGTCGCCGGCGAGATGGCGGGCGTCCAGCAGGCCGAGCTGCACCTTGAGGTCCTCGCCGGCCGTCCTGCGGGCCTCGGCGAGGGTGCGCACGGAGTGGTCGAGGTCGAGGCCGAGGTCCCAGACGGGGTACCAGAGGCGGTCGGCGAGGGCGGCGACCGCGGTGGGGTCGGAGCCGTCGTGCAGCAGCAGGAGGTCCAGGTCGCTGCGCGGCGACAGCTCGCCGCGGCCGTAGCCGCCGACCGCGACGAGGGAGATGCCCTGGGGTTTCCCGGCCCCCGCGGTGAAGAGTCCGGCGAGCCAGTCGTCGGTCAGTTCGGCGAGGGCGGCGCGGCGCGGCGGCCCGGTCCGCGCCCCCTCGGTGAGGAGGCGCAGCCGGGCCGCCGCGTAGCCGCCGGGTCCGGGGCTCTCGGCCGATGTCCGCTCATCCGTTCCCGTCACCCAGCGACTCCTGTTCCGTTCCGGTGTTCCAGGACTGATCTCAGAGGGCGTCCGGGCCGCGTTCCCCGGTGCGCACGCGTACGGCCGTCTCGACCGGGACCGACCAGACCTTGCCGTCGCCGATCTTGCCGGTGCGGGCGGCCTTGACGATGGCCTCGATCAGTTCCTCGGCGTCGTCGTCCTCGGTGAGGACCTCGATGCGGATCTTGGGGACCAGGTCGACGGTGTACTCCGCGCCGCGGTAGACCTCGGTGTGGCCCCGTTGCCGACCGTAGCCGCTGGCCTCGGTGACCGTCAGTCCGTGGACGCCGAAGGACTGAAGGGCCTCTTTGATCTCGTCGAGCCGGTACGGCTTGACGACGGCCGTGATGAGCTTCATGCGTCCACCTTCTTGGTCTGCTTCCCGCTCTTCTTGTCGCCCTGATTCTCCGGCTGCTTCCCGCCGCTCGCGCCGGCCGCGGCGGAGAGGGCGGAGCCGAGGACGCCGCCGCCCGCGCCGCTGTAGTCGTAGGCGCTCTCGGCGTGCTCGGCGCGGTCGATGCCGGAGACCTCCTCGTCCTGGCTGATCCGCATCCCGATGGTCTTGTCGAGGAGGAAGGCGAGGACGGCGGAGACGATCAGGGAGTAGGCGAGGACGCCGCCGACGCCGGCGCACTGCTTCCACAGCTGGGTGAAGGAGTGGTCGCCGTAGAAGACGCCGGTGGCGGTGGACTGGCCCTTGCCGCTGGCGAAGAAGCCGATCAGCAGGGAGCCGATGATGCCGCCGACCATGTGGACGCCGACGACGTCGAGGGAGTCGTCGTAGCCGAAGCGAAACTTCAGTCCGACGGCCGCGGCGCAGGCGACACCGGCGATGGCGCCGACCGCGATCGCGCCGAGCGGGGTGACCGCGCCGCCGGAGGGGGTGATGGCGACGAGGCCGGCGACCGCGCCGGAGGCGGCGCCGAGGGTGGTGCAGGCGCCGTGCCGGATCTTCTCGTAGCCGAGCCAGGCGAGCATGGCGGCGGCGGTGGCGATCTGGGTGTTGACGAACATCAGGGGGCCGACGCCGTCGTCGTTGCCGAGCCAGGAGCCGGCGTTGAAGCCGAACCAGCCGAACCACAGCAGACCGGCGCCGAGCATGACCAGGGGCAGGCTGTGCGGGCGCATCGGGTCCTTCTTGAAGCCGACGCGCTTGCCGATGACGAGGATGACGCCGAGGGCGGCGGCACCGGCGTTGATGTGGACCGCCGTACCGCCGGCGAAGTCGATCACGCCCAGTTCGTAGGCCCAGCCGCCGGTGCCCCAGACCCAGTGGGCGACGGGGAAGTAGACGAGGGTGACCCACAGCACGAGGAAGACGGCCCAGGCGCTGAACTTCACCCGGTCGGCGAGGGCGCCGCTGATGAGGGCCGGTGTGATGATCGCGAACATCATCTGGAAGACGGCGAAGACGAAGACCGGAATGGTGTAACCCGGCCACAGGTCCATCTTGCCGATGCCGGTCCAGCCGACGAAGTCGGAGGTCCAGCCGATCAGGGAGCCGTGGTCCGTGCCGAAGCTCATCGAGAAGCCGTAGAGCACCCACAGAATGGTGACGATGCCCATGCTGATGAAGCTCATCATCAGCATGTTCAGGGTGCTCTTGACGCGGACCATGCCTCCGTAGAAGAAGGCCAGGCCCGGGGTCATGAGCAGCACCAGGGCGGAAGCAATGAGCATGAAGCCTGTGTTGGCGGACGACAGCTTGGGTGCGTCCGCCGCAAGCATGATGGCTGGGGCCATCGGCGTCTCCTCGTCGATCGGGGCGCCCCGTGCGGGCGGTGCCTCGGCGGTCCGGTGGGTGATGTGGGGGCCGGTATGCGCCAGAGACTGACGTAGCACCGTTTCCACGGAAGCCACGCGTTGTTTCACCGGGGTGACGAAGACGTCCTGTGTGTTACGTGCCCATGAACCGGCCGCGGCGCGGGCCTCTCGATGACCTGGCGTTGGGGGAGCCGAGTCGGGCGGTTCGGGAGGTCCGGCCGCGGCCGGGGTTCTGGGGCGGGGTCCGGGTCAGACGGCCTCGGACTCGGGGAGGTCGACGGCGAGCTGTTCGGCGAGGTCGACCACGGCACCGAGATCGCCGTGGTCGCGCACGGCCGTGCCGACCGTCTTTCGGATACGGGTGTTCACGCGCTCGGAGCGGACCTTCTTGGCCACGGTCAGCGCCCGCGAGGCGAACTCGGCGCCGGCTTCCGGCTCGTCCTGGAGGAGGTGCACGGTGGCCATGCCGATCAGGTTGAGCGCATACGACCGCTGGTGCTCGCCGTCCTTGGCGAACAGGTCCACCGCGCGGCGCATCAGCGGCTCGGCGAGGGAGGCGTAGGCGGGACTGCGGCCCGCGCTGTAGGCGAGGTCGCGGAAGGAGTGGGAGTTCTCCGCGTACAGCTCGGCCTCGGAGAAGAAGCGGATCCAGTCGGGGTCCGGCTCGTCCCACTCGTCGGCCTCGGAGAAGGTGTCCTCGGCCATGCGCACCGCGCGTTTGGTGCGGCCGGGCTGGCCCATGTTGGCGTAGGCGCGGGCCTCCATCGCATACAGCATGGACTGGGTGCGCGGCCCGGCGCAGTCGCGGCTGCCGTACTGGGCGAGGTGGATCAGCTCCAGGGCGTCGTCGGGCCGGCCGAGGTGGATCATCTGGCGGCTCATGCTGGAGAGGATGTACGAGCCGAGCGGCCGGTCCCCCGCCTCCTTGGCGGCGTGCAGCGCGAGGACGAAGTACTTCTGCGCGGTGGGCTGGAGCCCCACGTCGTACGACATCCAGCCGGCCAGTTCGGCCAGTTCGGCGGCGACCTTGAAGAGCTTGCGGGTGGTGGCCTCGGGCTGGGGTTCCTGGAGCAGGTCGGTGACCTCGTGCAGCTGGCCGACGACGGCCTTGCGGCGCAGTCCGCCGCCGCACTGGGCGTCCCACTGGCGGAACATCTTGGTGGTGGACTCCAGCAGCTCCAGCTCCGGCTTGGAGAGGCGGCCGGGCCTGCGGGGGTCGAGGGCGGGTTCGGGGGCGGGCGCGGCCGGGGTGCCGGGGGTGGGCACGAGCCAGCGCTGCATGGGCTCGATCAGGGTGGGGCCCGCGGACAGCGCGAGGGAGGTGCCGAGGAAGCCGCGCCGGGCGAGCATCAGGTCGCTGCGGGAGAACTCGCCGAGCTGGGCGATGGTCTGGGGGCCGGTCCAGGGCAGGTCGACCCCGGAGGCGGCGGTCGACTGGCGGGCGGCGCGCAGGCCCAGGTCCTCGATGGAGACCACGCAGCCGAAGCGCTCGGAGAACAGCTCGGAGAGGATGCGCGGGATCGGTTCGCGCGGGTTCTCGCCGTCCAGCCAGCGGCGCACCCGGGAGGTGTCGGTGGAGATGTGGTTGGCACCTAACTGGCGTGCCCTGCGGTTCACTTGGCGGGCCAGCTCGCCCTTGGACCAGCCGCTGCGCACGAACCACGAGCCGAGCAGCTCATTGGGGCGCTTGTCAGCGTTTGCAGCGCTTGTCCCGCTTCCGCCATTGCCGCCCACTGGAACGCCCCCATCCCTGAGACCCCTTGGCCGCCGAGTGCGCCAAGCCCTATCAGAATGCCGGTAAATACGGTCCGGCGTCCCCCGGTTCCCAGCCTTCGAACGCGATACCGAGCCGCTCTCGGGGCATTTCCGGGTTACCGCCGAGTCGCTTCCGTGGGGCACCCGGGTTGCCCCGGGCATACCCACAGGCGCATGTGCCCCGAGGATTCCGCACACTCACAGTAACCCCCTGATCACCGGCTCAGCCACGCGGATCAGAGAAACGCCACCATTCGCCACCCCTTCGAATGAACTCCCGTTCCGTCGCACGCGATTCACTTGACACAGGAAGAACGGAAGCGGGCGGAGCGATGCACAAAGGGGCGCGTGGATCCCGGTGCGCCACCCGCCGTGCTTCAGAGCGCCGCCCCGGTTCCGTCACGGCGAGGGCGGTCGGAGCCGTAGCGTTACGTTCCGCTTCCGTCTCGTTCCGTGTCGTAACCACCGGCGCGCTGGACCCGTTGGAGGGGGCATGGGCTTCACGATCGGCGGCATTCGCGAGATCCGTTCCGGCACGCGTCGGCGTGGCCGGTCCGCGGAGTGCACCACCGTCGCCGAGTTCACCGGGCTGTGGGGCTGGGACGTGGTGCCGGGCGCGCGGGCCGCGGCGGGCGCCTGCTCCTGCGGGTTCGAGGACTGCCCGGAGCCGGGCGCGCATCCGCTCGACTTCGCGCCCGAGGTGCCGGCCGGGGCCACGCTCGACGACGTGGCCAAGGCGTGGGCGGAGTGCCCGGGCGCCTCGGTGCTGCTCCCGGTGGGCCGCTCGTTCGACGTCGTGGAGGTCTCCGAGCCGGCCGGCCGGCGCGCCCTGGTGCGGCTGGAGCGGATGGGTCTGCCGCTGGGCCCGGTGGCCGTGACCCCGGAGGGCCGGGCGCACTTCTTCGTGGCCCCGGGCGCCGCGGCCGAGCTGCCCCGGCTGCTGTACCGCATGGGCTGGGACGACCCGCGCACCCTCGATCTGCGCGGCCTCGGGTCCGGTACGTACATCACCGCGCCGCCCTGCGACCGGGGCGGCCGGGGCCCGGTGCGCTGGCTGCGCCCGCCCGCCCTCGACTCCGCGACCCGCCCCCGGCGGCCCGGCTGCTGCTGGGGACGCTGGCCTATGTGGCGCACCGGTCGCGGTGGCGGGCGTAGGGACGCCGGGAAAGCGGCCGGCGCACGGCCCGGAAAAGCGAAGTGCCCGTCCTCGACTGCACCTTGAGGGCGGGCACTTCTTCGTCTCGGACGGTCGTCCGGCGACGGTCAGTCTCCGATCAGCGCGTCCACGAACGCCTCGGGCTCGAACGGCGCCAGGTCGTCCGCGCCCTCGCCGAGGCCGATCAGCTTGACCGGCACGCCCAGCTCGCGCTGGACGGCGACCACGATGCCGCCCTTGGCCGTGCCGTCCAGCTTGGTCAGCACGATGCCGGTGATGTCCACGACCTCGGCGAACACCCGGGCCTGCACCAGACCGTTCTGCCCGGTGGTGGCGTCCAGGACCAGCAGCACCTCGTCCAGCGGCGCGTGCTTCTCCACCACGCGCTT
The DNA here is from genome assembly GCF_009650765.1 of Streptomyces sp. SUK 48. Lineage (NCBI taxonomy): Bacteria > Bacillati > Actinomycetota > Actinomycetes > Kitasatosporales > Streptomycetaceae > Streptomyces > Streptomyces sp. SUK 48. The sequence goes on from NZ_CP045740.1 coordinate 2,572,855, forward strand.
GACCTTGCCCAGCTCGTCCATGAGACCGGTCTTGGTGTGCAGCCGTCCCGCGGTGTCGATGAGGACGACGTCGACCCCCATCTCCTTGCCCTCCTTCACCGAGTCGAAGGCCACGGAGGCGGGGTCGCCGCCCTCGGGACCGCGCACGGTGTAGGCACCGACCCGCTCGCCCCAGGTCTGCAGCTGGTCGGCGGCGGCGGCACGGAAGGTGTCGGCGGCGCCGAGCACCACGGTGCGGCCGTCGGCGACCAGGACGCGGGCGAGCTTGCCGGTGGTGGTGGTCTTGCCGGTGCCGTTGACGCCGACGACCATCACGATGCCGGGCTTGCGGTCGGCGGGCTCGGTCCTCACCGTGCGGTCGACATCGGTGCCGACCAGCTTGAGGAGTTCCTCGCGCAGCAGGCCGCGCAGCTCCTCGGGGGTGCGGGTGCCGAGCACCTTGACGCGTTCGCGCAGGCTCTCGACCAGTTCCTGGGTGGGCTGCACACCGACGTCGGCGGTGAGCAGGGTGTCCTCGATCTCCTCCCAGGTGTCGTCGTCCAGGTGCTCGCGCGAGAGCAGCGTGAGCAGGCCCTTGCCGAGGGCGTTCTGGGAGCGGGACAGGCGGGTGCGGAGCCGGACCAGCCGGCCCGCGGTGGGCTCCGGGATCTCGATCTCCGGAGCCTCGACGGTGGGGACGGGAGGCTCTTCGACGGCGACCGGCGGGCCGCCCGGGAGATCCACCTCCTCGATCGTCCGGCGGGGTTCGTCGCGCGGCGTCTCGGCCTCTTCGCCGACATGCGGCTCGGCCGGGGGCGCGGTGATGTCGGGCGCCTTCGGGGGCGGCGGGGGCAGCGACTTCCGGCGTCGGGTGCCCACGATCAGCCCGCCGAGCGCGCCGAGCACGACCACGGCGATGACTACAGCAAGGATGATGGTTTCCATAACGCCCCCCAGTATCGGCCATGGGTTCCGCCGGGAGGGGGCTTGTGACTTCCTCCGAGAGACAAACGCCACGTTTGGCGAGGAGTCGGAGCAAAGTACGATGGTCCGGGCTGCGTTGACGCGCGTAGAGTCCGACCGTCCCCTTCCCCCCACCTCTAGGGCACCCTTCCCCATGAGCAAAACCGTCGAGACCGAAGGCGCTCTCGAGACGCGTGGCATCGAGCAGGTCCCGGACCACGAGCGGACCGGCCGGACCCGTGAGCTGTTCCCGACCTGGGTCGGCGCCAACATCAGCGTCCTGCTGCTGACGATGGGCGCGAGCCTCGTCGTGGCGTACCACCTGAACATCTGGCAGGCGCTGGTCGTCGCGGTCGCGGCGCCCGTAGTGTCGTACGGCCTGGTCGGTCTGATCGGCATCGCCGGCAAGCGGGGCGGGGCGCCGGGCATGGCGCTGTCCCGCGCGGTGTTCGGACAGCGGGGCAATCTGCTGCCGGGTTCGCTGATCTGGGTGGCCCGCTGGGGCTGGGAGACGATCAACGCGGTGACCGGCGCCTACGCCATGCTCTCCATCCTGGAGATCGTGTGCGGCATCAAGGCGAACAGCGTCCTGGACATGGTGACGCTGCTGGTCTTCGTGGTGGCGACGTTCGCGATCTCCGGGCTCGGTATCAACGCCGTGCAGAAGTGCAACAAGTACGCCACCTATTTCTTCGGCGCGTTCTCGGTGCTGGTCCTCGTCTACCTGGCGGTGAAGACGGACTGGTCGAAGGTGATGGACCACAGCGCCGGTTCCACGGCCGCGGTGATCACCGGCATCGGCATGATCGCGGCCGGTGGCGTCAGCTGGATCCCGACGGCCCCGGACTTCACCCGCTATCTGCCGCGCACGGCCTCCTCGAAGGCGATCGTGGGCACGGCGGTCGGCGGCGCCGGTGTGGTCGTGCTGCCGATGGTGCTGATGGGCGCGGTGATGGCGGTCGCCACCCCGGACCTGGCCTCGGCCGCCGACCCGGTGTCCTTCCTGGGCAAGATCCTGCCGACGTGGATCGCGGTGCCGTACCTGTTCATCGCGCTGGTCGGCATGCTGCTGATCAACTCGATGTCGATGTACTCGGCGGGCTTCACCGCGCAGACCCTCGGTTTCAAGGTGCCGCGGCACTGGGCGGTGTCGGTCAACGCGGTGATCTCGCTGGTGTTCGGCGGGGTGCTGATGCTGGTGGCGACGAGCTTCATGGGCTCCTTCATCGCCTTCCTGTCCCTGCTCGCGGTCGCGTTCTCCGCGTGGGTCGGCGTGTTCGGCGCGGACATGTTCCGCCGTACGGAGTACGACGGCCGGGCGATGGCCGACACGACGCGCACCAGCGCCTACTGGTACAAGGGCGGCTTCTCCCCCGCCGCCGTGGCCGCGTGGGCGATCGGCCTGGTCTCGGGTCTGATGTTCACCACCTCGGACTGGTTCACCGGCCCGCTGGCCAAGAACAACGTCATCGGCGAGTACGGCCTCGGCTGGGTCGCCACGATCGTGATCTCGGGCGTGCTGTACCTGGCCCTGCCGAAGCCGGCGATCGAGGCTCCGGCCGGCGCCGACGAGACGGCGGGGGCCACCGGGGCCACTGGGTCTGCCGCGTCTGTCTCCGGCCCGACCGGCGAGCAGGCGACCGCCGCGGTCTGACCGTCCGACGCCACGACGCACACCCCCTTCAGCGCCCCGCGCCGGAGGGGGTTCTGCTGTGCGTCACGTGTGTGCGCCGCCCCAGGCTTCCTCGCGCGGCGGCAGGGCGACGGGGGCGCCCTCGTTCTTCAGCCGCTCGTGCCCGGCGTCCGGATCGTCCACGGCGAACGCGAGGATCACCCCTGCGGCGCGCTGGTCCCGGAAGCCCTACGGCCGGACCTCGGTGCCGCGTCGCAGCAGGATCACATCGGGCGTGTGCGCGCGACCCAGCGAGGCGAAGCCGCCGGCGGCCATGGCCTCGCGGAAGCCCAGATGGCCCGGGGTTCCGGCAGGAAGAACAGGAAGAACGGGGCCATGGCCGAGGAACACGGAGGCGCGGGCGACCCGGCGCGCATCCTGGAACCGCTGTGGCGCGAACCCGGAGCCGAGGGGGCGTGGCGCGGCCCCCGGCAGGGCCTGTCGGTCGATGCCGTCGCCCGGGTCGCCGTCGAACTCGCCGACTCCGCCGGCGTCGAGGCGCTGACCAGCGCAGCATCGCCCGCCTACTGGGGCCGCGCCGATGACGCCCTACGACTATGTGCCGGGCAAGGCCGGGCTGCTCGACCTCATGCTGGACTCCGTATACCTGCGGATGCCGCGCGGCACCCGGCCGGACGCCCCGTGGCGCGGCCGGGTCGAGGCCGTGGCGCGGGAGAACCGCGGCCTGTGCGGCCGCCCCCCTGGGTCGCCGCCCTGTCCACGGCGCGGCCACCGCTGGGCCCCGGCGTGATGACCAAGTACGAGCACGAACTGGCCGCGTTCGAGGGCTCGGCCCTCGACACCCAGGCGGCCGTCCGGGACAGCGCGCTGTCCGACCGGCAGTGGTGGGCCGCACACGAACCCCTGCTGGCCAAGGTCTTCGATCCCGCCCGCTTCCCCCTCGCCGCGCGCGTCGGCCGCGCCGCGGGAGAGGCGCACCAGGGCATGTACGACCCCGAGCACGCCTTCACCTTCGGACTGCGGCGCATCCTGGACGGCCTCGCCCGTCTCGGCGAACCCGGCTGAACAGGACGAAAAGCCCTCGCCCCCGGACCGGGCAGTGGCCGGGCCGGGGGCGAGGGGAGTGACGAGGAGAGGGGCAGCGGGGTCTGAAGGCCCTTCTCCCCGGGTTCGGGGGTGCCTCGCGGTCCGCGAGGCTCAGCCCATCTCCTCCAGCGTCTTGCCCTTCGTCTCCTTGACGAACTTCAGGACGAAGGGGATGGAGAGGGCGGCGAACACCGTGTAGATGACGTACGTGCCGGAGAGGTTCCAGTCGGCCAGCGACGGGAAGCTCGCGGTGATCGCCCAGTTGGCGATCCACTGCGCGGCGGCGGCCACGCCCAGGGCGGCGGCGCGGAGCCGGTTCGGGAACATCTCGCCGAGCATGACCCAGACGACCACACCCCAGGACAGGGCGAAGAAGAGGACGAAGATGTGCGCGGCGACCAGGGCGACCCAGCCCTGCGTGGCGGGCAGCTTGCCGTCGACCAGGTGGTACGAGAACGCCCACGCCTCCAGCGCCAGGCCGACGACCATGCCGACCGAGCCGATGAGCGCGAGCGGCTTGCGGCCGATCCGGTCCACGAAGATCATCGCGATCACGGTGCCGACGATGTTGATGATGGACGTGGTGAAGGAGTAGAAGAACGAGTCCGTCGGGTCGACACCGACCGACTGCCACAGCGTCGAGGAGTAGTAGAACGCGACGTTGATGCCGACGAACTGCTGGAAGACCGACAGGCCGATGCCCACCCAGACGATCGGCTTGAAGAAGAAGCCGCCGCCCAGCAGGTCCTTGAAGGTGGAGCGGTGCTCGCTCTTCATGGCGTGCTCGATGTCGGCGACGCGCTTGTCCAGGTCGGTGCCCGTGCCCTCGACCTCGGCCAGGATCTCCTTGGCGCGCTCACGCTTGCCGACGGAGAGCAGGAAGCGCGGGGACTCGGGGATGGCGAAGGACAGCAGGCCGTACAGGGCGGCCGGGACCACCATGACGCCCAGCATGACCTGCCATGCCTCCAGGCCCATGAGGTGGCCGCGCTGGTTGCCGCCGGCGGCGTTCAGCAGGCCCCAGTTGACCAGCTGGGAGATGGCGATGCCGACGACGATCGCGGCCTGCTGGAAGGAGCCGAGCCGGCCGCGGTAGGCGGGCGGGGCGACCTCGGCGATGTAGGCGGGGCCGATCACGGAGGCCATGCCGATGGCGAAACCGCCGACGATGCGCCAGAAGGCGAGGTCCCACAGCGCGAAGGGCAGCGCGGAGCCTACGGCGCTGATCGTGAACAGCGTGGCCGCGATCTGCATGCAGCGGATACGGCCGATCCGGTCGGCTATCCGGCCCGCGGTGGCGGCGCCGATGGCACAGCCGATCAGGGCGATGGCGATGACCTGCGCGAGCGCGGCGGAGCCGATGTCGTAACGGTCGCGGATGGCCTCGACGGCGCCGTTGATGACGGAGCTGTCGTAGCCGAAGAGGAAGCCGCCCATCGCCGCGGCCGCGGCGATGAATATGACATGCCCGAGATGTTCGGGATGAGCCGTCCCGGCTCCTGACTGAGGTGCCTGCGCTGTGCTGGTCACGTGAAACTCCTCGGGCCACGGCAACGCTGCCGGGGTGGGTGAGCCCTTCCAGGTCTCCAGTGGCGCATACGCCTGCGCTACTTACACCTGAAGGAAAAATGCAACGTGGGGAAGACTATGCCTTCAACTTTCGAAGTCAATAGGGATAAAGCTGTGAGTTACGAGATACCGCAGATCGCTCCGTGTTCAAGAAATGAACAGGGAGTGAGGTGATCTTGATCGCCAGTTGTGGTTGATCTTGAAATGGGTCAGCGCAGGCGCTGCGAGATGACCTTCGACACACCGTCGCCCTGCATGGAGACGCCGTACAGCGCGTCCGCCACCTCCATCGTGCGCTTCTGGTGCGTGATCACGATCAGCTGCGAGGACTCCTGCAACTCCTGCATGATCCGGATCAGCCGCTGGAGGTTGGTGTCGTCCAGCGCGGCCTCGACCTCGTCCATCACGTAGAAGGGACTCGGCCGGGCCTTGAAGATCGACACCAGCAGCGCGACGGCCGTCAGCGACCGCTCGCCGCCCGAGAGCAGGGAGAGCCGCTTGACCTTCTTGCCCGGCGGCCGCGCCTCCACGTCGACGCCCGTGGTGAGCATGTGGTCGGGGTCGGTGAGCACGAGCCGGCCCTCGCCGCCCGGGAACAGCCGGCCGAAGACGCCCTCGAACTCACGCGCGGTGTCCCGGTACGCCTCGGTGAAGACCTGCTCGACCCGCTCGTCGACCTCCTTCACCACCTGGAGCAGATCGGCACGGGTCTTCTTCAGGTCCTCCAGCTGCTCGCTGAGGAACTTGTGCCGCTCCTCCAGCGCCGCGAACTCCTCCAGGGCCAGCGGATTGACCTTGCCGAGCTGCTGGTAGGCGCGCTCGGCGGCCTTGAGCCGCTTCTCCTGCTCGGCCCGTGCGAAGGGGCGCGGCTGGTTACGGGGGTCGTCCGGGTCCTCCGGCAGCGTCTCGCCGTCGGCGGGGGGCGAGGGCGGCACGAGCTGGTGCGGCCCGTACTCCGTCTCCAGCCCGGCCGGTTCGACACCCAGCTCCTCCAGCGCCCTGGTCTCCAGCTGCTCGATCCGCAGCCGCTTCTCGGCGCCGAGTACCTCACCGCGATGGACCGAATCCGTCAACTTGTCGAGTTCCGACTTCAGTTCACGTCCGGTGGTGCGGGCGGCGGTCAGGTCCCGCTCGCGCCGGGCCTTGGCGGCCTCGGCGGCGGTGCGCTCCTGATCGGCGCGGACGAGGGAGACCTCGACGTGCGCCAGCAGCTGCCGGGCGCCGTCGGCCACCGCCCGGGCGACGGCCGCCTCGTGGCGCAGCCGGGCCCGGCGCTGCTCGGCCCGCGCCCGTGCCTCCCGCTCCGCGCGGGCGGCGCGGTCGAGGGAGTCGGCACGGCCGGCCAGGCCCTTGACCCGCTCCTCATGGGTACGGACCTGGAGGCGGGCCTCCATCTCGGTCTGCCGCGCGTTGGCGCCGTCGGCGGAGAGCCGGTCGCGCACCGCGGTGTCCGGCTCCTCCTGAACCGGCGTCTCCTCGGCGACGGCGAGCCGCTCCGCGAGCTCCTCGGCCTCCTGTACCGCCCGGTCCAGCGCGTCCTGCGCCCGCGCGGCGGCGGCGGTGGAGCGCTCGGCCTCACCGGCGGCGGCGCGGGCCTCGCCGGCGAGGCGGCCGAGCTGCTGGGCGACGGTGGACTTCTCCCGGTCGGCCGCGCGGCGCCGTTCGCCCAGCTCCTCCACGAGGGCGGCGGCCTCGGTACGGCGGTCCGTCGCCGCGTTCTCTTCTTCGGCCAGCTCGGCGCAGCGCACCGAGAGCTCCGCGAGTTCGGCGGCGGCCTCGTCCACGGATGCCTGGACCTCCAGCAGGCTGGGGGCGCCGGCGGAGCCGCCGTGGGCGAAGTGGGCACCGAGGAGGTCGCCTTCGGCGGTGACGGCGGTGAGGTGGGGGTGAGAGCGGATGAGGTCTTCGGCGGCGTCCAGGGTGTCGACCACGACGGTGTGGTGGAGGAGTCTGCGGATCGCCGGCATCAGATCCGAGGGGGCGCGGACGTATTTTTCGGCCAGGGTCGGTCCGCCGTCGGGTGCGGGTGCGTCGTGGTTGCTCGCGCAGTTCCCCGCGCCCCTGAGGGGCGCCTCCGGTGAGCCGGTGATGAGCAGGGCCGCCCTTCCTCCGTCCTGTTTGTGCAGGAGGCGGAGGGCGTCGGCGGCCGAGGCCGGGTTGGTCACGGCGAGGGCGTCGGCGGCGGCGCCGAAGGCGGCGGCCAGGGGGATCTCGTAGCCCGGGGTGATGGTGAGGAGTTCCGCCGCCGGGCCGAGGAGGCCGGTGAGGTGGGTCGTGGAGTCCAGCAGTATGCCGGTGCCGTCCTTGCGGCGCAGGCCCAGGGCCAGTGCCTCGCGGCGGGCCTGGGTCGCGGCGCGGCGGCGTTCGGTGGTGGCGGCGGTCTGGCGGGCGGCGGTCAGGGCGGTCTCGGCGTCGGCGAGCCGCCCCCTGGCCTCCTGGTGCCGCTCGGCGAGGTGGGTGTCGTCCGCGTCGAGCCCGTCGACCTCGGCCCTGAGCGCCTCGTACTCCTCCTGGGCGCGTACCGCGCGCTGCCGTGCCTCGTCGCGGGCCGTGGCCAGCCGGTCGATCTCGGCCTGTGCGGCGGCGGCGCGCGAACGGGCCGCGCCCACCTGCCCGTTCAGCCGCGCCAGGCCCTCGCGACGGTCGGCGATGGCGCGGGCCACGTCCTTGAGCCGGCGTTCCTCGACGGCCAGTTCCCGCTCCAGTTCGGCGCGGTGGGCGACCGTGTCGTCCAGGGCGTGCCGGGCCGCTTCCAGGGCGGCCTCCAGCTCGGCCTCCTGCTCGCGGACCCGGGCGGCCTCGCGCTCCAGGTCCTCGGGGTCGCGGCCGCGGCGCTCCTCGGGCGGCGCGGAGGTGGCGCTCTTGACCCGGGCGTCGGCCAGCGAGATCGTGCCGCGCACCCGCTCGGCCAGCTGGGACAGCTCGTACCAGGTCTGCTGGGCGCGCTGGAGGCGGGGCGCGAGCTGCCGTACCTCGTCCTCCAGGAGGGACTCGCGGTGCAGGGCCTTCCTCAGCTCCTGCTCGGCGGCCTCCTTGCGCTCCTTGAGCGCGGCCTCGTCGGCGATCTCGGCGTCCAGCGCCCGGCGCAGTCGTACGAGGTCGTCGGCGAGCAGCCGCAGCCGGGCGTCGCGCAGGTCGGCCTGGATGACGGCGGCCCGGCGGGCCACCGCCGCCTGCCGGCCGAGCGGCTTGAGCTGGCGGCGCAGTTCGTCGGTGAGGTCCTGGACGCGGGCGAGGTTGGCCTGCATCGCGTCCAGCTTCCGCAGCGCCTTCTCCTTGCGCCTGCGGTGTTTGAGGACACCGGCCGCCTCCTCGATGAAGGCGCGGCGGCCCATCGGATCGGCGTGCAGCACGGAGTCCAGCTGGCCCTGGCCGACGATCACATGCATCTCGCGGCCAATGCCGGAGTCGGAGAGCAGTTCCTGGATGTCGAGGAGGCGGCAGGTGTCGCCGTTGATCTGGTACTCGCTGCCGCCGTTGCGGAACATGATCCGCGTGATGGTGACCTCGGCGTACTCGATGGGCAGCGCCCCGTCGGAGTTGTCGATGGTCAGGGACACCTCGGCGCGGCCCAGCGGGGGACGCCCGGTGGTGCCGGCGAAGATGACGTCCTCCATCTTGCCGCCGCGCAGCGACTTGGCGCCCTGCTCGCCCATGACCCAGCTCAGCGCGTCCACCACATTGGACTTGCCCGAGCCGTTCGGTCCGACGACGCAGGTGATCCCGGGTTCGAACCGGAGCGTGGTCGCGGAGGCGAACGACTTGAAACCGCGCAGGGTCAGGGCCTTGAGGTGCACGCCGCCGGACTCTACCGGCCGCCGCTGTCTCACTCCATGAACCCTCGCGACCGCGCGGTTTCACCGCCGGACAGGCAGGGCACACCAGATGTTGAAGAAGGTGAAAGGATGCGCGGGGGAAGAAAGAAGGGACGCCGAAGCGTCCCTTGCGATTCTATGGACGGCCTCGGATGCCGGTCGTCCGGTCTGCTGAGCGGTTGATACGGGCTGCCCAACCACTGCTGCTGTCGTGGAACGATGCAGTGATCAGGTGAGCGCAGGCTCCGCCTGGCGTGCGTCGATGCTCTCCATGATCCTGTCCTGAGAGGCGGCAGCCGCCAGCGCGTCGTTCTCCGCCTGGATCCTGACCAGCTCGGACTCCAGGTCCTGTACGCGCTGCTGAAGCCGTCGCATCTCGGCGAGGAGTCGCGGGTCGGAGCCGCCGACGTAACCGAGAAGCGCCTTTGCCATGATGGATGGTCCTCCACACTGAGTGACCGACCGATGCGGTGTGGGTCGTGAGGGATTCGCACCCGCGGTGCTTGGCACATCCAGGTGTTGCTCTGCTGTTGCTCCATGCCAAACAGCTAAGGTGCGCGGGGCTTTCAGCGTCTCACCAAAAAGTTTGACGGTCAACACGATCACACCCCGTATTGGCGGGCGGACCGGGGCGCGCGGCCGGCAAGACACGGCGGCGCAGCGCGTCGTCCAAGCCCTGGGGCGCAGCGATCAGCTGTATCTGCGGAGCCTCCCATGCTGCGCCCGCCTTGGCAACCACCAGGCCGTTTCCGCTCCGGGCCGCCGTTCGAGGGGGCCCGGCGGCCGCGTGCGGGACGGCTTCGGCTCAGCGGATCGCGAAGCCGTCGTAGCCGCCGCGGGGTGTGTCCCAGATCTCGGTGACGCCGTCGACACGGCCGGGCGTGTCGGCCTCCTGGAGCCAGTCGAGCAGCCCCTCGCAGCCCTCGCGCGCGCCCTCGGCGACGACCTGGACCCGGCCGTCCGCCAAATTGAGAGCAAAACCACTCAGGCCGCCGATCTCCAGCGCCTTGGCACGGGTGAACCAGCGAAATCCCACGCCCTGCACGTGCCCACGCACCCAGGCGACCAGTCGAACATCCTCACTCATGGGGGCAACCTAACCGGCCGGTGTCGTTCGGGACACATCGCCCTCGAAGGGCATGAGGTACGGTCCGCTCGCGGGCGCATCCCCGGGGAAACCCACTCGATCGAGTGGGTTGGGCTGGCCAGAAGCATCAAGGAAGTACGAGGAAGAGGGCAAGGTCATGGGACGCCACCGACGCTCGGACGCCGGCCGCGCCGCGGAGGGCGACGACCCGCGCGCCTCCGCCGCCGGGAGCGACGATCCGGCGTCCGCGCCCACGGCGCCGATACCGATGGGCACCGCGCCCTATCTGAACCCCGAGGCGTACGCGGCGGCGAAGGCCAAGGCCGACGCGTATCTCTTCGCGGCGGGGCCGGGGGATGCGGCGTATTCGGATGGGGATTCGGACCCGGGTACGGGTGCGGACCCGGGTACGGGTGCGGCCGGTGGTTCGGCTGGTCCTCCGGCTGGTCCGGTGAGCGGTTTCGGGGCGGTCGGCGGTCCCGGTGGCGGGTCGGGCGCGGGTTCCGGTGGCGGCCCCGGTGAGGGCCCGGACGAGAATCCCGCCCGTGGCCGGCGGCGGCCGAAGCAGGCGGGGCGGGCGGTGAGCATGACGCTGCTCGGGATGTGCGTGGCCGTCGCCCTGGGCACGGCCGCGGTGGCCGCGGGTGTGGTCCCGGGCTTCCAGGGCTACCGCCTCGACGGCAGCTCGCACACCACCGGCGGCGACCATATCCGGGCGGTGGACTCCCCCGGCAACACGGCCGACGAGCAGGGCGGCGCGTCCGGCAGCGTGGACATCGGCGGTACGGGCAGCGGGGGCACCGGCGGCGGCACCGGCTCCGGCGGGTCGGCGGCCGGTCAGGGCACCACGCGGACACCCTCTTCCACCGCCCCGACGCCCTCCTCGTCGCCGTCCTCGTCACCGGCGCCCTCGACGTCCGCGCCGGCCTCGCCCTCGGCCTCCGCCCCGCCGAGCCCGTCGAAGTCCGCGTCGGCCCCGTCGGCGTCCACGAAGCCCAGCGCCCCCAGGACCACCCCGGCCGCCCCCGCCCCTCCCAAGCCCAAGCCCTCCCCCACCAGGGCGAAGCCGCGCCCCACGGCGTCGAAGACCGCGGCCCCCGGACCGACCGCCCCGCCCGTGACCGTCTCCGCGCAGGCCGCCGCCGAGGCGGAGGTGCTGAAGCTGGTCAACGACGAGCGGGCCAAGGCGGGGTGCAGCGCGCTGTCCGCGAACTCGGCGCTGACCGGCCTGGCCGAGAAGTTCAGCGACGACATGGCGGCGCGGGGCTTCTTCTCGGACACCGACCCGGACGGGAAGTCGCCGTGGGACCGGGCGGCGGCGGCCGGCGTCAGCGGGCTCGGCGCCGAGAACATCGCGCGCGGCCCGGCGGACGCGGCGGCCGTGGTGAAGGCGTGGATGGCCAGCCCCGAGCACCGCGCCAACATCCTGAACTGCGACTTCCACACCCTCGGCGTCGGCGTGCACTTCGGCGCGGGCGGCCCCTGGTGGACCGAGGAGTTCGGCAGCTGAGGCCGAGCCCCCTGCCGAGCCCCCTGCCGACCCCTTCCTGCCGAGCCCCCCTGCCCGGTAGTGCCGGACTCCCCTGCTGCGCAGTGGAGTTACGCGGCGACCCGGCCCCGCGCGAACGTCCGCGCAGTCTCGGTCACCCGGCGTCCGAGGTGCTCGGCCGTGGCGATGTCCGCCTTGTGCACACCCTCGGGGCCCTGGTCGGTGTCGGTCTGGGCGGCGGCGCCGGCGAAGAAGCCCAGACGGTTGAGATCGTTCTCGGAGGCGGAGCTGCTGTTCCAGCCGGGGAGCAGCCCGAGGTTCACCCAGTGCATGCCGTGCTGCGCGGCGAGCGTCTGGAAGAACTGGAGCGTGTGCAGCTTGTCGCCGCTCTTGGAGCCCGAGTTGGTGAACCCGGCGGCCAGCTTGTCCTGCCAGCCCTGGCCGGCCCAGCGCGAGGAGGTCGCCTCGCCGAAGACATGGAAGGCACCGGAGGCGGTGCCCATGTAGGTGGGCGAGCCAAAGACGATCGCGTCCGAGCGGTCGAGTATCCCCCACTGCTCCTCGGTGATCTCGTCCACCTTGATCAGGTGCGCCTCGGCGCCCGCCTCGACGGCACCGGCGCGGACGGCCTCGGCCAGGACGGCGGTGTGGCCGAAGCCCGAGTGGTAGGCGATCGAAACAACGGGGCTGGTCATGACTCTCCTCGGAAGGGCAGCTCGATAACGGTGAGCACAGGAAAGCACTAACCAAAAGTTAGCGCAACCCCGCAGTTAGCGCTGCATGGGCGTACTCTTGTGTCATGACCGCACTGCCCCAGGAGCCCGACGAGCTCGCCTACAACGTCTTCGCCAAGGCATGCCCCTCCCGCTGCACGCTGGAGAACGTCACGGGCCGCTGGGGCGGACTGACCCTCGGGGCCCTGTACGAGGGCTCACTGCGCTTCAACGAGTTGCGCCGCCGCGTCGACGGGGTGAGCGAGAAGATGCTCTCCCAGACCCTGCACGCGCTGGAGCGCGACGGCCTGGTGCACCGCGAGGCCCAGCCGACCAACCCGCCCCGCGTCGACTACGAGCTGACCCCGCTCGGCCGCGAGGTCGCGAAGCGGCTGCTGGCCCTCATCGAGTGCGTGGAGGGCGCCATGGACGAGGTGCTGGCCGCGCGCGGGCGTTACGACGAGACGCGCGGCGCCCGCTGACACTTCGGGCAGAAGTAGCTGGACCGGTTCATCCACGGGCGGCGCCGCATGGGGGTGCCGCAGCGGCGGCAGGGCTCGCCCTCGCGGCCGTAGGCGTCGAGCGAACGGTCGAAGTAGCCCGACTCGCCGTTGACGTTGACGTACAGGCTGTCGAAGCTGGTGCCGCCGACGGCGAGGGCCGCGTTCATCACGTCCCTGATGTGGCCGAGGAGTTCGGCCGTGACCGGGCGGGTGAGGCCGGCGGTCGGACGCTCGTAGTGGATGCGGGCGCGCCACAGGGCCTCGTCCGCGTAGATGTTGCCGACACCGCTGATCAACGACTGGTCCAGCAGGGCCCGTTTGACGGTGGTGCGCTTGCGCCGCAGCGCCTGGTGGAACGCCTCGTCGTCGAAGAGCGGGTCGAGGGGGTCGCGGGCGATGTGCGCGATGACGTCGGGCAGCCCGTCCGGGGTGTTGTCGTGCAACGACAGCCCGCCGAAGGTGCGTTGGTCCACGAACCGCAGCTCGGTGCCGAGCGAGTCGGCGAACCGGACCCGGATGCGCAGATGCTTCTCGTCCGGCGCCTCCCGCGGCTGCACCAGCAGCTGCCCGCTCATCCCGAGGTGCGCGAGGACCGACTGGTTCGTCTCCTCCAGCGGCAGCCACAGGTACTTGCCGCGCCGGCTCGGGTCGCCGATGTGATGCCCCTTGAGCCGGTGCGCGAAGTCCTCGCCGCCGGCCACATGGCGGCGCACGGCGCGCGGGTGCAGCACCTCGGTCTCGGCGACGGTGCGATGGGCCACCCATCGCGCCAGCCCCCGCCGGACGACCTCGACCTCGGGCAACTCGGGCATCGGGACCCCCGTAGAACGGCGCTGTGGGAAAGGCTCTGGGAAACGGCTCTGCGAAACAGCTCTGGGAAACAGAAGGACGCGGTATGAGCCGAGCGCCCGCCCCGTCCGGAATCGGTGGGGCGGGCGCTCGGTGCTGCTGTCGTGCTGTCGTCAGGCGGTGGCGGACGACGTGTCGTCGTCCTTGGCGGCTTCCACGACGGCCTGTTCGGCCTCCGTCGCCGCCTTGGCGCGCTCGTCCGCGGCGGCCTTGATGGCACGCCAGGCGGACTCGGCGGCCTGCTGCTCCGCCTCCTTCTTGCTGCGGCCGGTGCCGGTGCCGTACGAGACGCCTCCGACGCGGGCGGCAGCAGTGAAGGTCTTCTCGTGGTCGGGGCCGGTCTCCGTGACCAGGTACTCGGGCACGCCGAGTCCCTCGATCGCGGTCAGCTCCTGGAGCGACGTCTTCCAGTCCAGGCCCGCGCCCAGGTTGGAGGACTTCTCGATCAGCGGGTCGAAGAGCCGGTGCACCAGCTCGGACGCCGCGTCGAGGCCCTGGTCGAGATAGACCGCGCCGATCACCGCTTCAAGGGTGTCGGCGAGGATGGACGCCTTGTCCCGGCCACCCGTGCCCTCTTCACCCCGGCCGAGCCGGATGAAGGCGCCGAGGTCGAGGCCGCGCCCCACCTCCGCCAGCGCACGCGAGTTGACCACCGCGGCCCGCAGCTTGGCCAGTTGGCCCTCGGGCAGGTCGGGGTGGGTGCGGTACAGCGTGTCCGTCACGACGAGGCCGAGCACGGAGTCCCCGAGGAACTCCAGCCGCTCGTTCGTCGGCAGACCGCCGTTCTCGTACGCGTAGGAACGGTGGGTGAGCGCACGCACCAGAAGGGCGGACTCGACCTGGTAGCCGAGCCGCCCTTCCAGAACTGTGTGGGACGAGGCCGGTGAGCCAGCCCCGCGCTGGCGGGGACTGGCGGCTTTCGCGTCTGTCATCGGGCCTCTCACCAACCGCTCAGACTTCGAGGACCTGGCGCTTGTTGTAGGTGCCGCAAGACGGGCACGCGATGTGCTGCAGCTTGGGCTCGTGGCAGCGCTCGCACGCAACCAGGGTGGGGACCGCAGCCTTCCACTGCGACCGGCGGTGGCGCGTGTTGCTGCGCGACATCTTCCGCTTCGGAACAGCCACGGCTACTTCTCCTGCTTCTCGTCGACGCCCGCTTCGGCGCCGCTCATCTCGTCCTTCTCGCCGTCCGTCGTGGTGCCGGCGAGTCCCTGCAAAGCCGCCCAACGGATGTCGACGGCGTCATGATGGTGTTCCGGGTCGTCCGCGAGCCGGGCTCCGCACTCGGAGCACAGACCCGGGCAGTCTTCCTGGCACACCGGCTGCATCGGCAGTGCGAGCACCACCGCATCGCGCAGCACAGGCTCGAGGTCGAAAAGTCCGTCCTCGATGAAGAGCCTGTCCTCGTCGTCCTCGGCGTCGTCGCCCGGTTCCGCGATCACGCGGCCCCGGTCGTCGGCGTCAGGGTACGAGAACATCTCCTGGAAGTCCGCTTCGAGCTCCAGCTCGACCGGCTCCAGACACCTTACGCACTCCCCCTTGGCCGTTGCACGGGCGGTGCCTGTGACAAGCACCCCTTCCATGACCGACTCAAGCCGGAGGCCGAGTTCCACCGGGGTGCCTTCCGGCACTTCGATGACTCCCGGGATGCCGAGATCCGTGGGGGCGTCGATCTCACGGGTCAGGCGCTGCAGCGCACCAGGACGCCGGCCCAGCTCGTGGGTATCGAACACGAGGGGGTTGCGGTGGTCGAGGCGGGCGTTGGAAGCCATTCCTGCTTTCGATCTACGAACTCGAAGGGACACCGCCCGACGGTGTTTCCGGGCGGCGTGGTCGCGGGCGATTCCGTACGCGAGCGTCAGGGCACGCGCGACCGAAGAGCCAGGATACTGGACCTTGCGCCCAGGGCCCAATCCGGCCCCGTCAGCGGGTGCCGCGGCCCTGTTCGTAGGCCCGCAGCTGCTCCGCGCTGATCATGCCGGTGTCGAAGAGGCTGGTCTCGTCCAGAGCGTAGTCCTGCTGCGGCTGGGACTGCTGCGGCGCCTGGGGCGGCTGTTGCTGCTGGGGGTCGTAGCCCGCCTGCTGGGTGTAGCCGGCCTGGTAGGTGTAGGGGTCGCCCTGCTGCTGGTAGCCGTACGGGTCCTGCCCGCCGTAGGCCCCCTGCTGCGGGAAACCGGGGTAGGCGGCCTGCTGCTGGTCGTAGGCGCCGTAGGCGGGCTGCGGCTCGTACGAGGGCTGCTGGTCGTACGCCGGCTGCTCCGGCTGCTGGTCGTACGCGGGCTCGGGCGCCGGGTCGTACGCGGGCTCGGGCGCCGGGTCGTAGGCGGGCCGCTCCGGCCGGGGCTCGTACGACGGCTGCTCCTGGCGGGCCGCCGGGCGCCCGGCCGGGGCGTCCGCGAGGGCGGCCAGGTCGGCGAGGTAGTCGGCGTCGCTGGAGTGCTGGAAGGTCGTGGTGTCGTCGGCGAGGGCGCCGAGGTCGTCGGTGGCGATCCGGCCGTGCAGCTTCTGCCGGCCGCGGCCGACCGCCTCCAGGGTCTTGGCGAGCACCGCCTCGAAGGCACCCAGCTTGGTGTCCACGTACGCGTCGGCGTTGTGCCGCAGGGTCTCGGGGTCCAGGCTGCGCTCGGGGGCGTCCTCGTCCTCGTAGCCGTTCTCGTCCAGGCCCGGACCGGTGCCGAGGAGCTTCTCGCGGCCGCGGCCGACCGAGCCCAGGGTCTTGGTGAGGACGACCTCGAAGTTGGCGAGCTTGGAGTCGACGTAGTCGTCGGCCTCGGCGCGGACCTCCTCGGCCTCCTGGCGGGCCTCGGTGAGAATCCGGTCGGCCTCGGTCTGGGAGCGGCGGGCGACCTCGGTGCCGGAGACCAGCGAGCCGCGTTCGGCGTGCGCGGTCTCGATGATCCGATCGGCCTCCTGGCGGGCCTGCTCGACCATCTGCTCCCGGTCGCCGATCAGCTCCTGCGCCTGCGCGAGGGAGCCGGGCAGGGCCTGGCGCACCTCTTCCAGCAGCGCGAGCAGGTCGGCGCGGTTGATCACACAGGACGCCGACATGGGCATGGCCCGTGCGCCGGCGACCGCGGAGACGATCTCGTCGAGCTTCTTGTGCACGTCCACCTGTGCTCGCCACTTCCTACAGCCGGATCGGAGACGGACGGGACGACTGTAGTCCCAAGTCCCATCAGTCCTTGCGCAGCCGCCTGTTGAGTGCGGCGAGGACCTGCGGCGGCACCAGGTGGGAGACGTCGCCGCCCCAGGCCGCGACCTCCCGGACGAGCGAGGAGGACAGGAAGCTGTAGGTGGGGTTGGTCGGCACGAACAGCGTCTCGACACCGGTGAGGCCGTTGTTCATCTGGGCCATCTGGAGCTCGTAGTCGAAGTCGCTGACGGCGCGCAGGCCCTTGACGATGGCGGGGATGTCGCGCTGCTTGCAGTAGTCCACGAGCAGGCCGTGGTGGGTCTCGACCCGTACGTTGGCGAACTCCGAGGTGACGTCGCGGATCAGCTCGATCCGCTCCTCGACCTCGAACAGGCCCTTCTTGGACTGGTTGATCATCACCGCGACGTAGACCTCGTCGTACAGCCGGGCGGCTCGGGCGATGATGTCGAGATGTCCATTGGTGATCGGGTCGAACGACCCGGGACAGACGGCGCGGCGCACTTGTGATCCCTCGCTCTCCGGTCCGGTCATCGTGCGTCTTCGCACGTAGAGGCGGCGCGACCGTACCAAAACGTTCCCTCGCCGTAGCGACGGGATCGGATCGCCTCGAAGCCGTCCGGCCACCGGAATTCACCGCCTCTGGTGCTGCGCTCCACGGTGACCAGCACGTCCTTCGCGAGCCACCCCTCCGAGCGGAGTGTGAGGAGAATCTCGCGAAGATCGTCGTCGGTGACGGCGTAGGGGGGATCGAGGAAGACCAGGTCGTACGGGGCGGCGGGGGGCGCGGTCCTGATGACTTGTTCGGCTTTGCCCGCTCTGACCTCGGCGCCGGGAAGGCCCAGGTTCCGCACGTTCTCGCGGACGGTCCGCGCGGCGCGGGCGTCGGCCTCGACGAGGAGGGTGTGTCCCGCGCCGCGGGAGAGGGCCTCCAGGCCGACGGCGCCGGAGCCGGCGTAGAGGTCGAGGACGCGTTCGCCCGCCAGGGGGCCGCCGAGGAGGGACTGCCAGGTGGAGAAGAGACCTTCGCGTGCGCGGTCGGAGGTCGGCCGGGTTCCTGTGCCGGGCGGTACGGACAGGCGCCGTCCGCCTGCCTTGCCGGCGATCACGCGGGTCATCTTCGTTCCTTGTTCGGGGGCGGTTGCCGCTGTTCGGGGTGGTTGCGCATCCAGTTTGGCAGGCCGGGTGCCTCAGCCCTTCTCCAGATACTGCTCCCTCTCCTCGTCCAGCAGCGCGTCCAGCGCGGTGCGCAGGCCCGGCAGCCGGTCCAGGTCCGGGTTCGCCGTCACCAGGGCGGTCGCCTCGCTCCGGGCCTCCCCGATGACCTCCTCGTCCTCGATGACCTCCAGCACGCGCAGGCTGGAGCGGGCGCCGGACTGGGCCTGGCCGAGGACGTCGCCCTCGCGGCGCTGTTCGAGGTCGATGCGGGAGAGCTCGAAGCCGTCGAGGGTGGCGGCGACCGCGTTCAGCCGCTGGCGGGCGGGACTGGCCTCGGGCATCTCGGTGACCAGGAGGCACAGGCCGGGCGCGGAGCCGCGGCCCACCCGGCCGCGCAGCTGGTGGAGCTGGGAGACGCCGAAGCGGTCGGCGTCCATGATGACCATCGCGGTGGCGTTCGGGACGTTCACGCCGACCTCGATGACCGTGGTGGCGACCAGGACGTCGGTCTCGCCCGCGGCGAAGCGGCGCATCACGGCGTCCTTGTCGTCGGGGTGCATCCTGCCGTGCAGCACCTCGACCCGCAGGCCCTGGAGGGGCCCCTTGGCCAGGTGGTCGGCCACGTCGAGGACGGCGAGCGGGGGGCGCTTCTCGGCCTCGTCCTCGGCGGACTTCTTCTTGGCCGCCTTCTTCGGGTCGGTCGCCTCGTCGACGTCGTCGCCGTGGTCGCCGATCCGGGGGCAGACGACGTATGCCTGATGGCCGTTCTCCACCTCCTCCCGCACCCGTTCCCAGGCGCGGGCCAGGAAGTGGGGCTTGTCGGCGGCCGGGACGACATGGCTGGCGATCGGGGAGCGGCCGGCCGGGAGCTGGTCGAGGACGGAGGTCTCCAGGTCGCCGAAGACGGTCATGGCGACCGTGCGCGGGATCGGGGTGGCCGTCATCACGAGGAGGTGCGGGGGCTGTCTGCCCTTGCCGCGCAGGGCGTCGCGCTGCTCCACGCCGAAGCGGTGCTGTTCGTCCACGACGACCAGGCCGAGGTCGTGGAACTGGACCTTGTCCTCGATCAGGGCATGGGTGCCGATGACGACGCCGGCCTCGCCGGTGGCCAGGTCGAGCAGGGCCTTGCGGCGGGCCGCGGCGCCCATGGAGCCGGTGAGCAGCACCACCTTGGTGGCGTGTTCCGTGCCGCCCAGCATGCCGCCCTCGGCGAGGTCGCCCATCATCTCGGTGATCGACCGGTGGTGCTGCTGGGCCAGCACCTCGGTCGGCGCGAGCATGGCGGCCTGCCCGCCCGCGTCGACCACGGCGAGCATGGCGCGCAGGGCGACCAGCGTCTTGCCGCTGCCGACCTCGCCCTGAAGGAGCCGGTGCATGGGGTGTTCGGTGGCGAGGCCGGCGAAGATCTCGCGGGAGACCTTCAGCTGGCCCTCGGTGAGGGTGAACGGCAGCCGGTCGTCGAAGGCGGCCAGGAGGCCGTCCGCCTTGGGGCGGCGGGCGAGAGCCGGGAGCTGCGCGTCGGCGTACCGGCGGCGGGCCAGGGCGACCTGGAGGACGAACGCCTCGTCCCACTTGAGGCGGGCGCGGGCGTCCGCGATGTCGGCCTTGGTGCCCGGGCGGTGGATCTTGAGCAGGGCCTCGGGGAGCGGGAGCAGCCCGCGGCCCTCGCGCAGGGCGGGCGGCAGTGGGTCGAGGGCCTCCTGGGCGGCGGGCAGGACCGTCTGCACCGCCTTGCCGATCTTCCAGGACTCCAGTTTGGCGGTGGCCGGGTAGAGCGGGATCAGGGAGCCCGCCCAGGTCTCGACGGCCTCCTCGCCGTCGCCGCGCAGCAACTCGTAGGCGGGGTGGGCGAGCTGGAGGCGGTGATTGAAGAGGGAGACCTTGCCCGCGAACATCGCGCGGGTGCCCGGCAGCAGGTCCTTGTGCGGCTTGTGCACGCCGTTGCCGAAGAAGACCAGCTGGAGGCGGCCGCTGCCGTCGGTGATGGTGACCTCCAGGCGCTGGCCCTTGCCGCGGGGCGCCCGGGAGGAGGCGAAGGAGTGCAGGCGGGCGTCGGCGACCTGGGCGACCACGGTGACGTGCTCGTCCATGGGGAGGTCGGCGAGGTGGGTGAGCTGGCCGCGCTCCTCGTACCTGCGCGGGTAGTGGTGCAGGAGGTCGCCGACGGTGTGCAGGCCCAGGTGCTCGGCCATCACCTTCGCGGTGGCGGGGCCGAGCACTGACTTCAGTGGCTGTTTCAGTGGTTCTTCCGGTGCGGGCACGAGATCCATTGCACACCACGGCACCGACAATGCCGCAGACGCCTGCCCTGCGGGTTCGCCGCGGGATGCCGTTCGGATACCGGAAACCCCTGGTCGGCCCGGTGGCCGGGGCCCTAGGATGACGCGTTCCGGCCGTCCTTCGCGGTCACCGCCCTTCGCTGCGGGACCGCCCGACCCCGCGCCGCGTCCTCCCCCTCCGGCGCAGTGACGATGGATTCCCAGACCTCACAGTCATCCCAGTCCGCCCAGCCGCCTCTCCCACCCCACACGTTCCAGGTCGATCTGCGCGGTCTGGTCGATCTCCTCTCCCATCACCTCTACTCCAGCCCGAAGGTCTATCTGCGCGAGCTGCTCCAGAACGCCGTGGACGCCGTCACCGCCCGGCGGGCCCTCGCGCCCGACGCCCCGGCGCTGGTCCGGCTGCACCCGGCGGACGGCGGGCTGCGCGTGGAGGACAGCGGCATCGGGCTCACCGAGTCGGACGTGCACGAACTGCTGGCGACCATCGGGCGCAGCTCCAAGCGCGCCGAGGGGCTCCAGGAGACCCGCTCCGGCTTCCTCGGCCAGTTCGGCATCGGCCTGCTCGCCTGCTTCGTCGTCGCCGAGCGGATCCGGGTGGTCAGCCGCAGCGCCCGCACCCCGGACGCGCCCCCGGTGGAGTGGACGGCGCGCGACGACGGGTCGTACACCGTGCGGACCCTGCCCGACTCGGCGCGGTCCGAGCCCGGTACGACGGTGCAGCTGACGCCCCGGCCCGGGGCGGCCGAGTGGCTGGCTCCGGAGCGGGTGCGCGCGCTGGCCCGGGACTTCGGGGCGCTGCTGCCGTACGACGTCCGGGTGGGCGAGGAGCGGATCACCGAGCTGCCCGCGCCCTGGGACCGGTCCTATTTGAGCCCCGGCGCGCGCCGGGTGGCGCTGGCCCGGCACTGCCAGGAGCAGTTCGGATTCACCCCGCTGGACTCGATCGACCTGGACGTGCCGCTGGCCGGCCTCCGCGGGGTGGCCCATGTGCTGCCGTCGGCGGTGAGCCCGGCGCAGCGGGCGACGCACCGGGTGCACCTCAAGGGCATGCTGCTGACCGAGCGGGCCGAACAGCTGCTGCCCGACTGGGCGTTCTTCGTGCGCTGCGTGCTGGACACCGACAGCCTGCGGCCCACCGCCTCGCGGGAGTCGCTGTACGAGGACGAGACGCTGGCTGCCGTGCGGGACGCGCTCGGCGAGCGGATCCGCGACTGGCTGACCGGGCTCGCGGCCGGTGACCCGGAGCGGCTCGCGGCGTTCCTCGCCGTGCACCACCTCGGGGTCAAGTCGCTGGCCCGGCACGACCACGAGATGCTGCGCACGATGCTGCCGTGGCTGCCGTTCGAGACGACCGACGGGCAGGTGTCGCTGGCGGAGTTCGCGCGCCGCCACCCGGTGGTGCACTTCACCCGGGGCGTCGAGGAGTACCGGCAGGTCGCGGCGATCGCCTCGGCGCAGGGCGTGGGCGTGGTCAACGGCGGTTACACGTACGACAGCGAGCTGATCGAGGCGCTGCCGTCGGTGCGGCCGGGGACGGTGGTCGCCGAGCTGGACGCGGACACCGTGACCGCGCATCTGGACGGTGTCGAACCGGGCGTGGAGCTGCTGCTCACCGGGTTCCTGGCGGCGGCGCGGGCGAAGCTGGACCCGCTGGGCTGCGACGTCGTGCTGCGCGCCTTCCATCCGCTGTCGGTGCCCGCGCTGCACCTGGACGACCGGTCGGCGCGGCACGAACAGGCCCGGGCGGCGGCCGAGGAGCAGGCCGACGATCTGTGGGCGGGCATCCTGGGTTCGCTGCGCGGCGGCGCGCCCCGCGCCCGGCTGGTGCTCAACCATCTCAATCCGCTGATCCGCAGGGTGAGTTCGCTGGACGACGCGGAACTGATCGGCACCGCGGTCGAGTCGCTGTACGGGCAGGCGCTGCTGAGGGCGCAGCGCCCGCTGCGGCCCGCCGACTCCGCGCTGCTGAACCGGGCGTTCATCGACCTGCTGGACTGGGCGACGCGGGGGGCGGCCGATGACTGAGATCACCGATCTGGCGGCGCTACGCCGGGCGATGGCGGAGAACGCCGAGCGGCCCGAGGGCCCGGCCCGCAACGCCCGTGCGGAGCAACTGCTGTCCGCGGCGGAGGGGTTGAACGTACCGCTGGCTGTGATCGAGGCGCTCGGACACCAGCTGAGCGTCTACAACTACAGCTCCGAGAAGGACAAGATGTTCGTCCCCTTCGCGCGGCTGCTGCGCCTGTGGGACGAGCGGCCCGGGGACTTCGACGCGTACGAGACGCACTCGCTGCACTGGGTCTTCAAGTGGATGTCGGCGGGCATGCTGGACCAGCCGCACATCCCGCTCGCCTCGATCGAGAAGTGGCTGGGCGAGATGGAGCACCGCTACCGGCTCGCCGGGCACTCCGAACGGGCCGTCCGCGGGGCCGAGTTCAGTGTGGCCGCGCACATCGGGGACCTGGCGCGGGCGGAGCGGGCGTACGCCGCGTGGCTGGCCGCGGACCGGGACGAGATGGCCGACTGCCATGCCTGCGAGCTGTACGGGCAGGGCCTGTGGCAGGTGGAGCGGGGCCGCGACGCGGCGGCGCTCACGGCGTGGCGGCCGGTGCTGGAGGGCGAGTTCAGCTGTGCGCACGAACCGCACTCGGTGCTGGCCGCCTCCCTGGTCCCGCTGCTGCGGCTGGGCCGTACGGAGGAGGCCCGGGCGCACCATCTGCGGGGGCTGCGGCTGGTGCGGCCCATGGAGAGCATGCGGACCGCGTACGCCGAGCATGTGGAGTTCTGCGCGCTGACCGGCAACGAGGCGCGCGGTCTGGAGCTGCTGGCCGAGCGGCCCGCCTACTTCACGGACACCGGGCATCCGCGCAGCCGGTTGGACTTCCTGGCCGTGGTGACCCTGCTGACCGGCCGGCTGACCGAGCTGGGCCTGGGCGGCGAGCGGGTGCCGGGTCCCGGCGGGCGCGCCTGGACGGCGCGGGACCTCGCGGCCCACGCCCGCACCGAGGCGCTGGCGCTGGCCGAGCGGTTCGACGCGCGCAACGGCACGCCGTACGTCGGCGACCGGACGCGGGCGCGGATGGCCGGGCGGCCGCTGGTCAACCGGCTCCCGCTGGGCGTCCGCGCCCCGCGCGCGGTGCCGGCCGCCCCGGCGGTTGCCGCTCCCCCGCCGGCACCGGCCGCCGAAACGTCACTCCCCGACCTGGTCGCCGAGGCGCGCCGGCTGGCGGACACCCTGCGTCCGGAGGCGATGGACGCCTGGGCCGCGGTGGCGCGGGCGGCCGGTGACGACGGACTCGCCCCGGCGGACCGCGCGTCGGCCGTCGACCACGAGGCGATGTCCCGGGGTCCCGAGGGCGCGGAGCTGTTCGAGCGGGCGGCCGAGCTGTACGCGGCGGCGGGCGATCCGGGCGAGGCCCTGGCCGCCCGCGCCCGGGGCGCCTACTTCCGCGCGCTGCGGGGCGAGCCGGACGCGGCCCTGGCCCGGGTGACCGGCCTGGCCGAGGAGGTCCGCGCGCTGTACGCCGCCGAGGCCACCGGGGTACGGCAGACCGCGTCGGTCCTGATGAGCAGGGCGCGGATCCTGATGCACCGGGCGCGCACCGGCGCGGGCCCCGTCGCGGACGCGAACGCCGCGGTGCGCGAGGTGCCGGCCCTGATCGAGGGGCACGGCACGCGGGGCGAGGGGGAGGTGCGGCTGACCGCGCGGGTCGCCGAGTCCTGGGGGATGCTCGCCGAGCTGGCCGGTGCCGCCGGCGACGGCGCGGGGGCGGCGGACCTGCTCCGGCGGGCGTCCGCGACGTACGTGCGCGCCGGGCTGCCGTGGTGTGCGGTGGAGTACGAGGTCCAGGCCGCCGCGCTGGCCGAGGAGGCCGGTGACCGGGAGGAGGCCGAGCGGGCGCTGCGGGCGGCGCTGGAGCACGGCGGCCCGTACGTGGAACCGGCGGGAGAGGTCCAACTGCACCTGCGAATAGCCGACTTGACGGCCGCGCGCGGTGACGTCGCCGCCGCCGCGGAGCACGCGCTGCGGGCCACCCACCGGGCGGACGAGGCCGGGGAGTCCGGCACGTCGGGGGCCTGGGCGCGGCAGCGGCTGGGCGGCTACCTGCTGCGCCAAGGGCGGTGCGCGGAGGCGGCCGAGGTGCTGGAGTCGGCGCTGGCCGACCTGCGCGCCGGGACGCACGGCGACGAGGCCGTCGTACAGGCCCGCTGGTGGCTCGGGGACTGCCTGGAGGAGCTGGGCGAGCACCGGGCGGCGGCCGAGCAGCGGCTGCTGGCCGCGGACATCGCCCGGCACTGGCCCGAGCAGCGCGACCACGCCACGCTCGCGCACCTCGCCGCCGACTCCCTGGGCAGCGCGGGCCTGGTGGCGGAGGCCGACCGGGCCTACGCCCGCGCGGGCGAGCTGTGGCGCTCCCTCGGTGACACCCGCCTCCTGGTCCGCTCCCTGCGGGCCCGCGCGTGGCTGGCGCTGCGCGAGGACTCCGGGACGGCGGCGGCGGAGGGGCTGATGGCCGAGGCGGTGGACGTGTGCGAGCGCGCGCGGGAGAGCGCGGCGGACTCTCGTGCCCGAGCCGACCTCACCCGCGAACTGGCCCAGACCGAGCGCCAGTTCGGCGACCTCCTCGCCCAGGCCGGGGGCGCGGGCGCGGCGGCCCGCTTCGAGCGGGCGATCACCCTGTTCGGCTCCCTCGGCGTGGCCGGTCTGCACGACCGCACCGCCGCCGAACTCACGGCGGCCGGGCTCGCGGCCGAGCTGGGCCGCCCCGAGGAGGCGGCGGCCCGCGCCCACGCCGTACTGGCCGCCTACGAGAACGCGGACGAGACGGACGAGACGGTCCGCTCCCGGCGCGCGGAGGCCACCCGGATGCTCACAAGGGCGGAGTGAGCCGGGGGGGACATCGCGCCGAGCAGGGGAACGCCCGCGTCCCCGCCGTAGCGACGGTCCCCGTGGCGGCGGACGGCGCGGGGTGGGACGGGGCCGGCTGCCCGGCGCGCGGGAAGCGGTCCGGGGGCGTGCCCTCTACTCCACGCCGATGAGCAGTAGTGCTCCCTGGTGGCCGCCCCGGTAGGCCACCGTGTCGACGGCCAGGTAGGACTCCCGTACCCGGGTCTCCAGGCGGGTGGTGACGGTCTCGGGCGCGTCGTCGCCGACGACGAGGGTGACCAGTTCGCCGCCGGCCTGGAGCATCCGGTCCAGGACGGTCTCGGCGGTGGCGGTGACGTCCGACCCGATCACCGCCACGTCGCCGTCGATCAGCCCGAGCACGTCCCCGGCCTGGCAGATCCCGGCCGTCGTCCAGGACCGGTGCTCGGCGACGACGACCTCCGCGTAGCGGGTGGCGCCCGCGGCCGAGGTCATCTGGACGACGTCCTCGTCGAACCGGCGCCCCGGCTCGGACACGGCGAGCGCCGCGATGCCCTGCACCGCCGAGCGGGTCGGGATCAGCGCCACCCGGACCCCCTCGGTCCGGGCCTGCTCGGCCGCCGCGGCCGCGGTGTCGCGCAGGTCGGCGTCGTTGGGCAGCAGCACGACCTCGCGCGCGTGGGCCCGTCGTACCGCCGCCAGCAGCTCCCCGCTCGCGGGCGGCTCCCCGGGCCGCGCGAGCACGGTGGTCGCGCCGGCCTCCGTGTACAGCTCGGCGAGGCCCTGACCCGGTACGACGGCCACCACGGCCCGCTGGGCCCGCTCGCGCGGGGGACGCGGCCCGCCGGTGTGCACGTCGCCGAGCCCGAAGTGCGTGATCCTGATCCGGTACGGGCGCCCGGCCTCCACGCCCGCCTCCACGGCGGCACCCGCGTCGTCCACGTGCACATGGACGTTCCACAGCCCGTCCCCGCCGACGACGACCAGGGAGTCGCCGAGGGCGTCGAGCCGGGTGCGCAGCCGGGCCACGGCGGTGTCGTCGGCCTCCAGGAGGTAGATCACCTCATATGCCGGGCCACCGTCCTCGGCGACGGCGCAAGCCCCGCCCCCGCCGTCGGGCCCGGGGTCGGATTCGAGGTCGGACGCGGCTTTCGGCGTCGGGGCCGTTCGGTCCGGTACGGCCTCCGCGGCCACGGCCTCCCCCGTGCACGCCTCCACCAGCGCGCCGAGCACCGCCACCAGACCGCTGCCTCCCGCGTCGACCACCCCGGCCCGCGCCAGGACGCCCAGCTGGGCCGGGGTCCGCGCGAGGGCCGCGCGGGCGCCCTCGTGGGCGGCCCGGGCGACCGTCCCGCAGTCGCCGTCCGCCCGCTCGGCCGCGTCGGCGGCGGCCGAGGCGACCGTCAGCACCGTGCCCTCGACGGGATGCGCCACCGCCTGCCGGGCGGAGTCGGCGGCCCGGCGCAGGGCGAGCCGCAGCGCGGGTCCGTCGCAGCGCGGCGCGGCGGCGTCCGCCGCGAGCACCTGGGCCATGCCGCGCAGCAGCTGCGCGAGGATCGTGCCGGAGTTGCCCCGGGCGCCGATGAGCGCGCCGTGGGCCATCGCGCGCAGCGCGTCCGCGAGGGTGGGACCGGCGGGCCGCGTCTCGTACCCGGCGAACACGGCCTCCACGGCCGTCGCGGCGGACTCCAGGGTCAGATAGAGGTTGGTCCCGGTGTCGCCGTCGGCCACCGGATAGACGTTGATCGCGTCGATCTCCTCACGCGCCCGTCCCAGGGCGCGCAGGGCCAGACCGCACCAGGTGCGCACCGCGAGACCATCGAGGAATGTCTGCGGCACCTGCGCCACCTGCGCCTCCCTGAGCCTGCTTGACGTGGTCGCAGCGTAGACCCCGGGGCGGTGCCCGACGGAAGCGGGCCGGGGGCGGGACCCCTCGCGACCATGGTAGTTTCGCTCTACCGACGCAGGCTTGCTATGCTGCTCCGGTTGCCCGATCCCATCGGGCTCTCCCCCTGGCAAAGCCAACCAGATCTCAGGTCGTACGATCTCGATCCCGGCCTGCCGGGATCAACCGTAAGTGCATCTGAAGTCTTTGGAGTGACCCGTGGCTGCCAACTGCGACGTCTGCGGCAAGGGGCCGGGCTTCGGCAACAACATCTCGCACTCGCACCGCCGTACGTCCCGCCGCTGGAACCCGAACATCCAGCGTGTGCGTACCGTGGTGAGCGGGACGCCGAAGCGCGTGAACGCTTGCACCTCGTGCATCAAGGCCGGCAAGGTCTCGCGCTGACGCTACAGCTGAGCGCGCGGCCATTTGCTGGTTCGCTGCACTGAGCCGGTCCATCTCAGGATGGACCGGCTTTTTGCCGTACCCGCAAGCGGGTCCTGGGACCGGCCCCGGGTACGGCATCCCTCGCCTCAGCCCGTGGGCGTGCCGACCTGCCGGTCCTCGAGGGCGGCACGCAGCGTCGCGAGGGCGCGGGTGGCCGCCGTCACCGAGGCGGCGTCGAGCGCCCCTCCCACCAGTTCGGCCAGCGTCGCGCCGAACGTCTCCTCCGCCGCGCGGACCAGCTCCGCGCCGTCCTCGGTCAGCGCCAGCAGTGAGGAACGGCGGTCGGCCGGATTCGGCGTACGGACCGCCCAGCCCTGCTTCTCCAGCCGGTCGACGCCCTTGCTCGTCGCCCCGATGCCGATCGCGAACTCCGCCGCGAGATCCGCCACCCGCGCCCCCTCGTGGCCGCGCAGATAGCGCAGGAACTCGAACTGCGAGGTCACGATCCCGTGCCGCTCGCGGAGCCGGTCGTTGAGGGCGTTGTACAGCCGCGTCTCGCAGCGCACCAGGTCGGAGAAGAGATCCAGGAGCCCGGCGGTGTCTCCGGTCGTTTTATATGCCACGGCATATAGTGTAGAGGAATCCATCAACGAGGGGGAGCACACCCATGAGCAAGGAACAGCGCGCCCGGATCGACGCCATGCTGCGGCGGCCGCGTCCCGAGGGAGCCCGGACGATCGAGGAGATCCGGGCCGGGTTCGAGGCGCTGATGAGCCAGATGACCGTGCCGGGCGGCATCCGTACGACCCGGACCGCGCTCGGCGGCCGGCCCGCGCTGCGCGTGGCACCCGGGGAGCGTCCGCGCGCCGGGACGATCCTGTACTTCCACGGCGGCGGCTGGGTGAGCGGCTCCCCCGAGGCCGCGCTGGCGGTGACCGGGCACCTCGTGACGCGGACCGGCCGCACGGCGTACTCGCTTGACTACCGGCTGGCCCCGGAGCACCCGTTCCCGGCCGCGATCGAGGACACGCTCGGCGCCTACCGTGCCCTGCTGGACGGCGGCGCCGACCCCGCGGCCGTCGTGTTCGCCGGGGACTCCGCGGGCGGCGGCCTCGCCGTCACCACCTGCCTGGCCGCCCGGGACGCGGGCCTGCCGCTGCCCGCCGCGATCCTGGCGTTCTCCCCGGGCCTGGACGCGACCCGCACCGGCGAGAGCATCGACGCCAAGGCGGACGTCGACCCCTTCTTCACCCGCGCGTCCATCGAGCACAGCGGGACGATGTACCTCGCGGGCGCCGACCCGCGACAGCCGCTGCTCAGCCCCGCCGTCTGCGCCGACCTGACCGGGCTGCCGCCGATGCTGCTCCAGGTGGGCACCAACGAACTCCTGCTGGACGACTCCACCCGCCTCGCCGCGCGCGCCAGGGCCGCCGGGGTGGATGTGATCCTGGACATCACGGCCGATGTCCCGCATGTGTTCCAGGCGTTCGCCGGCGACCTGGACGAGGCCGACGAGGCCCTGGACCGCGCGGCCCTCTTCCTGGACCAGCGCCTGCGCGCGGCCACGGTGTAGCGCCGTCCCACGTTGCGCGGTTCCGGCGGATGGGCCGGGTTCGGGCGGGCCCCGCGGACGGGTCCGACGCGGACGGACTTGCGCACGGGCGGGCCCGACGGATGACTCCGGCACGGACGGGCTCAGCGTGGACGGGCCTGGCGCATGGCTCCGACGCGGACGGGCTCGGCGCGGACGGGCCCGGCGCACGACTCCGACGCGGACGGGCGGGTGTCCGACGCGGACGGGCGGGTGTCCGGGACGCGGATCCGGCGCACACGCCCGGCGCGGACGGGCGGCCGTCCGGCATGTGGGTCCGGCGCACGCAACGCGAGCACCCGGGGCGAGCCCCGGCCCCGAACCACAGGCCCGCCGAAGGGGCCCGGCTAGGACGAGCGAGCGTCCAGGGCGCATACCCGGCACCCGCAGCGCGAGCACCCAGGGCGCGAGCCCCGACCCCCGCAACCTCCAAACGCACACGCGACACGGACGAACGTCCCGGACGCAAGCCCGACGCATGCAATGCGAGCACCCCGGGCGCGAGCCCCGAGCCACGCACAGCCCAAGCGCGGATCCGACTCATACGGACAACCGTCCGGGACTCACGGAACCGGGCTCACATCCGTGCGCGTCCGCCACGCGACTCCGCACCCCTGGGTGCCGCCGCCGGTTCCGAAGACCCGCGCCCACGCCCGCGCGGGCCCCGACCCGCCCACACCCGTGCGACGCCGCGCCCCGAAGCCCCCGCTCACACCCCCGCGAAGGCCCCGCTCACTCTCTGAACCGCCACCCGTGGTCCACCGGTCCGATTCCCGTGCCCAGGGCGAAGCCCGCGGCGATCGCGCCGGTGACGTATTCCTTGGCCGCCGTGACCGCCTCCGGGACGGTGAGGCCGCGGGCCAGGCCGGAGGCGATGGCGGAGGCGAGGGTGCAGCCGGTGCCATGGGTGTGCCGGTTGTCGTGGCGGGGCGCGCGCAGCCGGTGCTCGCCCGCCGCGGTGCCGTCCGTCAGGAGGTCCACCGCGTCCCCGGCCAGATGCCCGCCCTTGATCAGCACCCAGCGCGGCCCGAAGGCCAGTACGGCGTCCGCGGCGCGTCGCAGATCGTCCTCCGACTCGACCTGGACGCCGGTGAGTTGGCGCACCTCGTCCAGGTTCGGGGTCGCCACGGTGGCCGCCGGGAGCAGCCTGGTGCGCACGGCGTCCAGCGCGGAGGCGGCGAGCAGCGCGTCGCCGTGCTTGGAGACGCCGACCGGGTCGACCACGGCGGGCGCGTCCGTGTCGGCGATCAACTCGGCGACGGTCTCGACCAGTTCGGCCGAGCCCAGCATGCCGGTCTTCACGGCCTGGACGCCGATGTCGTCCACGACGCTGCGGTACTGGGCCCGCACCGCCTCCGCCGGGAGGGCCCAAACGCCCTGCACGCCCAGGGAGTTCTGCGCGGTCACCGCGGTGAGCACGCTCATCCCGTGCACGCCGAGCGCGAGCATCGTCTTGAGGTCGGCCTGGATCCCGGCGCCGCCGCCGGAGTCGGAGCCGGCCACCGTGAGCACCCGGGGCGGGGTCACGGCTCTATGTCCCCGAAGTGGTCCCAGCCGCCCGCGCTGGTCCAGGGCGCCCCGTCCACCGTCACCTGCGGCAGCGCGGAGGGGTTCAGGACCTCGCCGATGACCTTCCAGCGGGCCGGGAGCTTGGTGTCCGGCGGGAAGGTCGCCACGATCGCGTGGTCCTCTCCCCCGGTCAGCACCCACTGGAGCGGGTCCACGCCGACGGCCTGCCCGATGTCGTTCATCTGCGTGGGCACGTCGATCGCGCCGGAGCGGATGTCGATACGGACCTTGCTGGCCTCGGCGATGTGGCCGAGGTCCGCGATCAGCCCGTCGCTCACGTCGCACATCGCGGTCGCGCCGAGCGAGGCGGCGGCCGGACCCGCGTGGTACGGCGGCTCGGGACGGCGGTGCGCCTCCACGAAGGCGCGCGGCGAGCGGAAGCCCCGGGAGAGCACCGCGTAACCGGCCGCGGACCAGCCCAGCCAGCCCGTGACGGCCACCAGGTCGCCGGGCTGGGCGCCGGCCCGGGTCACCGGCTCCTGGTTGCGCAGATCGCCGAGCGCGGTGATCGACACCGTGATGGTGTCGCCCCGTACGACGTCCCCGCCCACCACCGCGGCGCCCGCGACCTGGCACTCGTCGCGCAGCCCGTCCATCATCTCGGTCGGCCAGCTGACCGGGAGTTCGGCCGGCACCACCAGACCCAGCAGCAGGGCGGTCGGTACGGCGCCCATCGCGGCGATGTCCGCGAGGTTCTGCGCGGCCGCCTTGCGCCCCACGTCGTAGGCCGTGGACCAGTCGCGGCGGAAGTGCCGTCCCTCCAGCAGGACGTCGGTGCTCGCCACCACCCGCCGGTCCGGCGCGGCCACCACTGCGGCGTCGTCACCCGGGCCGATACGGACCGCCGGGGTGGTGGTGAGACGGGAGGTGAGCTCCCTGATGAGCCCGAATTCCCCGAGCTCACCAACCGTGCCCTTCATGTCCCTGACTCCCCTTCTCTGCCTTCGCCTGACCGTGCTGACTCGCGCCTCATCAGTGTCCCCGATACCGTCGAGATGACCCCGACGCGGTCGGGAACGACCGCCGATACGGTCCCGGACGACCGTCAACTTCCGTCGTGCCTGCACCCTGGCGCGCAAGCCCGGTTCCCGCAGGTCTCCCCGCGGGGAGCGGCGACGCGATACCGTGGCGTTCCTTTTCCCCACATGATCCTCGTGGCCGCCCTGGAGGTTCCGTGGTACAGGCGTACATCCTGATCCAGACGGAGGTCGGCAAGGCGTCGACCGTCGCCGAGACCATCAGCAAGATCCCTGGAGTGATCCAGGCCGAGGACGTCACGGGTCCGTACGACGTCATCGTGCGCGCCCAGTCCGAAACCGTCGACGAACTCGGTCGCATGGTGGTCGCCAAGGTCCAGCAAGTGGACGGCATCACCCGCACCCTGACCTGTCCGGTCGTGCATCTGTAGCCCCCGTCTACGCTTGGCCGGTGAACTTCTTCCGTCACCGGCCCCCCGCCCTGCTCGCCGCCCTGTCCGCGCCGGTCCTGCTGCTCGCGGTCGCGGGCTGCGCCGCGGACGACAGCGCCACGGTCGCGGCTCCCCGGCCCGACGCGAAGACCGCCCCGCTGTGCCGGAGTCTGCACACGGTGCTGCCCGCCACGGTGGACGGGCAGCGGCGCGCCGACCCCGAACCCCGGTCCGTCTACACGGCGGGCTGGGGAAACCCGGCGATCATACTGCGCTGCGGGATCGTCCGGCCGCCGAAGATGATCGACCCCAAGGTGGCCGAGGGCCAGGACCCCGACGCGATCGCGGGCGGGGTCAACGGCGTGGACTGGCTGATGGAGAAGCAGGGCGACGGCACCTGGCGGTTCACGACCGCGAACCGCAGGGCGTACGTCCAGGTGACCCTGCCGAAGAAGCTGTCGGGCCCCGACGACAGCACCCAGGTGCTGGAGGATCTGGCCGCGGCCGTGAAGAAGGCCATCCCCGCGGGGATGGCCTCCATGCGCGGCTGACCGCTCGCCCGCCGCTCAGCGCAGTCCGGTGGACCTGCGCAGCGCGGCCCGCACCAGCAGGTCGATCAGCTCGGGGTAGCCGACCCCGGTCGCCTGCCACATCTGCGGGTACATCGAGATCGGCGTGAACCCGGGCAGCGTGTTGATCTCGTTGATCACGAACTCCCCGTCCTCGGTGAGGAAGAAGTCCGCGCGCACCAGCCCCTCGCAGGACGCCGCCTCGAACGCGTCCACCGCGAGCCGCCGGATCTCCGCGGTCTCCGCCTCGGTGAGCGGCGCCGGGACGATACCGGGCGTGGAGTCGATGTACTTGGCCTCGAAGTCGTAGTACGCGTGCGCGTCCGGCGGCGGGATCTCCGCCGGGACCGAGGCCCGCGGGCCGTCCTCGAACTCCAGGACGCCGCATTCGATCTCGCGGCCGGTGATCGCCGCCTCGATCAGGATCTTCGGGTCGTGCGACTGGGCCTCGGCGATCGCCTCGTCCAGGCCGGAGAGGTCGTCGACCTTGGTGATGCCGATGGACGAGCCGGCCCGGGCGGGCTTCACGAACAGCGGCCAGCCGTGCTCACCGGCGAAGTCCACGATCTTCCTGCGGGCGGCGGCCTCGTCCTGCTGCCACTCGCGGGGGCGGATCACCACGTACGGGCCGACCTTGAGCCCGAAGGAGGTGAAGACCCGCTTCATGTACTCCTTGTCCTGGCCGACGGCCGAGGCGAGCACGCCCGCGCCCACGTACGGCACCCCGGACAGCTCCAGCAGACCCTGGAGGGTGCCGTCCTCGCCGTAGGGGCCGTGCAGCACCGGGAAGACGACGTCGACCTCGCCGAGCGCCTTGGGCACGGAGCCGGGCTCGCTGTAGACGACCTCGCGGTTGGCGGGGGCGACGGGGAGCACCACATCGCCCTCGTGCGACTCCGCCAGGTCCTCGACGGCGGGCAGGGCGCGGTCGGTGATGGCCATCCGCTCCGGCTCGTCGGCCGTCAGCGCCCAGCGGCCGTCCCGCGTGATGCCGATCGGCAGGACGTCGTACTTCGTCCGGTCGATGGCCTTGAGGACGGCGCCGGCGGTGACCACGGAGATCCCGTGTTCGGAGCTGCGGCCACCGAACACGACGGCCACGCGGGGCTTGCGCGACGGCTGCTCAGGGCTCTGGGGAAGGTTCTCGGTGCTCATATCGGGTTGAGAGTACCTGTTGGTAGAGCCCGGATACAGCGTCGACTCCGCCCCGGAACGCACAGAAACGGGCGGCTTCGCTCAGCGTCGTTCAGGCTTCGCGCTGCGCGACATCAGCTCCCTGAGCGCGACGACCGGCGGCTTGCCCTCGTGCACGATGCCGACGACCGTCTCGGCGATCGGCATGTCGACGCCGTGCCTGCGGGCCAGATCCAGCACCGACTCGCAGGACTTGACGCCCTCGGCGGTCTGGCGGGTGACCGCGATGGTCTCCTCCAGGGTCATGCCCTTGCCGAGGTTGGTGCCGAAGGTGTGATTGCGCGACAGCGGCGAGGAGCAGGTGGCGACCAGGTCACCGAGACCGGCGAGACCGGCGAAGGTCAGCGGGTCGGCGCCGAGCACGACCCCGAGCCGCGCGGTCTCCGCGAGGCCCCGGGTGATCAGCGAGCCCTTGGCGTTGTCGCCGAGCCCCATGCCGTCCGCGATGCCGACGGCGAGCCCGATGACGTTCTTCACCGCGCCGCCCAGCTCGCAGCCGACCACGTCGGTCTCGGTGTACGGCCGGAAGTACGGCGTGTGGCAGGCCGCCTGGAGCCGCCGGGCCACGGCCTCGTCGGCGCAGGCCACCACGGCGGCGGCGGGCATCCGGGCGGCGACCTCGCGGGCCAGGTTGGGCCCGGTGACGACGGCGACGCGCTCCGGGCCGACCTTGGCGACGTCCTCGATGACCTCGCTCATCCGCATCGCGGAGCCGAGTTCGACGCCCTTCATCAGGGAGACGAGCACGGTGTCCGGGGCGAGCAGCGGAAGCCACTCGGCGAGGTTCTGGCGCAGGGTCTGGGAGGGGATGGCGAGGACCGTGAACTCCGCGTCGCGCAGCGCCTCGGCGGCGTCCGCGGTGGCCCGCAGGTTCTCCGGGAGCTCCACACCGGCCAGGTAGTCGGGGTTGATCCGGGTGGAGTTGACCGTCTCGGCCAGCTCGGGCCGCCGGGCCCACAGGGTCACGTCGCAGCCGGCGTCGGCGAGCACCATGCCGAAGGCGGTGCCCCAGGAACCGGTGCCCATGACGGCCACCCGCACAGGCGTGCTCACTTGCTCTGCTCCTCTTCCTGCGCGACCTTGGCCTGCGCCTGCGTACGGCGCCGCTGCTCGATCCGCTCGCGGCGCGGGTCGTAGGGCGTCTCGGGCGCCTTCTCGCCGCGGATGTCCTCCAGGAGGCGGGTGATCGCCGCCATGATGACCTCGGTGGCCTCCTTCTGGAGGTCCGGGGTCAGCTCCTTGTCGTAGAAGCGCGACAGGTCCACGGGCGGGCCCGCCAGCACATGGTGGGTCTTGCGCGGGAAGATGTTCGGCTTCTTCGCATAGGCCGGCAGCAGTTCGTTGGCGCCCCACTGGGCGACCGGGATCACCGGGCACTTGGTCTGCAGGGCCACACGGGCGGCGCCGGTCTTCGCGGTCATCGGCCAGCCGTCGGGGTCGCGGGTCAGGGTGCCCTCGGGGTAGAAGGCGACGCACTCACCGCGCTCCACGGCGTCGATCGCGGCGCGGAAGGCGCTCAGCGCGTCCGTGGACTCGCGGTAGACGGGAATCTGTCCGGTGCCGCGCATCGCGGCGCCCACGATTCCCTTCTTGAAAAGGCCGCTCTTCGCGAGGAATCGCGGAACCCGCCCGGTGTTGTACTGATAGTGCGCGTATGCGAAGGGGTCCACGTGGGAATTGTGGTTCACCACGGTGATAAATCCGCCCTCGGCCGGAATGTGCTCCATTCCACGCCAGTCCCGCTTGATCAGAACCACCAGCGGCGGTTTGCAGATCACCGCGGCGAAGCGGTACCAGAAGCCGATTCTGCGGCGGGGCACAAGGACACCTTCCTCTAGGGGGATCCACGGGACTGACCCCGGCGGGGGCCGCACAAGTGTCGCCCCGGAGTGCCGGTCTGTCGAGAACACCGTACGCCCGCCCGTCGCCGGCCCCCGCCCTTCCAAGGCGCTTCGCGCGCCTGCCGAAAGCCCTGGGCCGACGGCCGCGGGTGACAATGATCGCGACGAGAGAGGGGCGGTACGCCGGTGCAGTGGACGTTGGTCATCCCCCTGAAGCCCCTGTCCCGGGCCAAGAGCAGGCTCGCGGACACCGCGGCGGACGGGGTGCGCCCGGGGTTGGTCCTCGCGTTCGCCCAGGACACGGTGGCCGCGGGCCTCGCGTGTCCGGGGGTCGCGGATGTGGTGGTCGTCACGGACGACGGGCGCGCCGGGCGCGAGCTGTCCGCGCTGGGCGCGCGGATCGTCCCCGACACCCCGGCGCGGGGCCTGAACGCGGCGCTGGCGCACGGGGCGGAGGCGGTGCGGCTGGTGCGCCCGGGGGCCGCCGTGGCCGCGCTGAACGCCGATCTGCCGGCGTTGCGGGCGGCGGAACTGGCACGGGTGCTGGGCGCGGCCGCGGAATTCCCCAGGGCGTTTCTCGCGGATGCGGCGGGGGTCGGTACGACCCTGCTCGCGGCGGGCGCGCACCGGGAATTGGACCCGCGGTTCGGCCCGGGGTCGCGGGCCCGGCACCGGGGATCGGGGGCGCGGGAGCTTGTGCTGCGGGGCGTGGATTCGGTGCGGCAGGACGTGGATACGGGGGACGACCTGCGGGCGGCGCTGGCGCTGGGGACCGGGCCGTACACGACCGCCGCGTGCGTCGGCCTGCTGGCACCCGGGGCCTGACCGCATCCCCGTACCTGGCCACCGACCAGGCATTACCCTGAATCCCATGCAGGCCACCGCGTACACGTACGACAGCGAGACCCGGAGCGGGCAGGTGCTGCTCGACGACGGGACCCCCGTGCCCTTCGACGCCGCCGCGTTCGACCGGGGCGGTCTGCGGCTGTTGCGGCCCGGACAGCGGGTGCGGATCGAGACGGAGGGGGCCGAGGGGTCCCCGCGAATCACCCTCGTCACGCTCCAGACCCTGTAACTCCCCTCGCACACGCCGCGGGCCGGACTCCGGCGGGAGTCCGGCCCGGCGCGTGAGTGCCCTGGTCGACGACCTACGCCTTGCGCGCGGTGGCCTTCTTCGCGGTGGTCTTGCGGGCCGTGGACTTCTTGGCCGGCGCCTTCTTCGCGGTGACCTTCTTGGCCGGGGCCTTCTTCGCGGTGGCCTTCTTGGCCGTGGTCTTCTTCGCCGTCGCGGTCTTGGCCGTCGCCGTGGTCTTCTTGGCGGTCGCCTTCTTCGTGGTGGCCTTCTTCGCCGCCGCGGTCGTGGTCTTCTTCGCCGTCGTCTTCTTGGCGGTGGTCTTCTTCGCGGCCGCCTTGGCCGTCTTCTTCGCGGCGGCCTTCTTCACCGTCGCCGCGGCGCCCCCGGTCAGGCTGCCCTTGGGCGCCTTCTTCACCGAGACCTCGCCACCGCGCGGGAGCTTCTTCGAGCCGCTCACCAGGTCCTTGAAGCCCTGACCGGCGCGGAAACGCGGCACGGAGGTCTTCTTGACCCGAACCCGCTCGCCCGTCTGGGGGTTACGGGCGTACCGGGCGGGGCGGTCCACCTTCTCGAAGGAACCGAAACCGGTGACCGAGACCCGCTCGCCCGCGACGACCGCGCGGACGATGGCGTCCAGAACATGATCGACGGCTTCCGCCGCCTGCTGGCGGCCGCCAACCTTCTCGGCAATCGCTTCTACGAGCTGCGCCTTGTTCACGTCTTCCCCTTCGGAGACATCGCCAGAACGAATGTGTTCAAGCTTTTTCGCACGTTAGGCAGATATATACCGCAAATCAAACACGAAACGGGCTTATCACCCTTGTGCCGCAACGGACTCGGCGTTCTCGGGCTGTTCAGCGGTCCTCGTCGGGGATCCGACCCTCGTCGAGGTCCGCGGTGAACCGCTCAAGCCGCCTTGCCGCACCGGCGAGATCGTGCTTGGCCGCGGCCGTAATGACCAGCAGCTTCCGGGTCAGCGCCATCCGTACGCCCTCCGGGACTTGCAGTGCGCGCACTCTTGCGTGCGCTTCCTTGAGTTGGTTCGCGACCGCCGTATAGAGCTGGAGTTGGCCGTCGTGTTCCATGCACAGATTGTGCCATCTGGGGCGAGTTGTCGCCTGCCCAGGGGGCAACTCCCGCCACAAATGGCCTTCCAGGCCCTTGCGGACGGCGCGATCCTCTGCCCCATCTACCCTCCCAACCCCCTTCATAACACGCCAAGTTGAGAAGATCCCCAGCGCCAGGGGGTCCGTACGGGTCCGGACATGCCTGTACCCCCGATCGGGGCGATCGGGGGTACAGGGGGGTTTGTTGGGTGGCCGAAAGCCGACCCCTACGGGATGCGGGGCAGGCTACCGGGTCAGCCCTGGAGGGTCTGCGGCTTGTGGGAGGGCCGCCGCTGCTCGTACGCGGCGATGTCGTCCTCGTTCCGGAGGGTGATGGAGATGTCGTCCAGGCCGTTCAGCAGCCGCCAGCGGGAGTTCTCGTCCAGCTCGAAGGAGGCGGTGACGCCCTCGGCGCGCACCTCGCGCGCCTGAAGGTCCACCGTGATCTCGGCACTCGGGTCGGCCTCGGTCAGCTCCCACAGCGCGTCCACGATCTTCTGCTCCAGAACCACGGTGAGCAGGCCGTTTTTCAGCGAGTTACCACGGAAGATGTCCGCGAAACGGGAGGAGATCACGGTCTTGAAGCCGTAGTTCTGGAGCGCCCAGACGGCGTGCTCACGGGAGGAGCCGGTGCCGAAGTCGGGGCCCGCGACCAGCACGGTGGCACCCTCCCGCTCCGGGCGGTTGAGGATGAAGGCGGGGTCCTTGCGCCATGCCTCGAAGAGCCCGTCCTCGAACCCGTCCCGGGTCACCTTCTTGAGCCAGTGGGCGGGGATGATCTGGTCGGTGTCGACATTGCTGCGGCGCAGCGGGACGGCCCGGCCGGTGTGGGTGGTGAAGGCTTCCATCGTTCTCAGACTCCAGCGGGCGTACGGTCGTCGGTCAGGTCGGCCGGGGAGGCCAGATGGCCCAGGACGGCGGTGGCCGCCGCGACCTGCGGCGACACCAGGTGGGTACGACCGCCCTTGCCCTGCCGGCCCTCGAAGTTGCGGTTGGAGGTGGAGGCGGAGCGCTCGCCCGGGGCCAGCTGGTCCGGGTTCATGCCCAGGCACATCGAGCAGCCCGCGTACCGCCACTCGGCGCCGGCCTCCTTGAAGACCACGTCCAGACCCTCGGCGGCCGCCTGGAGGCCGACCCGCGCGGAGCCCGGCACGACCAGCATCCGTACGCCGTCGGCGACTTTGCGGTCCTTCAGGATCTCGGCGACAGTGCGCAGGTCCTCGATCCGCCCGTTGGTGCACGAACCTACGAAGACGGTGTCCACCTCGATCGAGCGCAGCGGCGCTCCGGCCTCCAACCCCATGTATTCCAGGGCCTTTTCGGCGGCCAGGCGCTCCGATGCGTCTTCGTACGAAGCGGGATCGGGGACCTGGGCCGAAAGCGGCGCACCCTGGCCGGGGTTGGTGCCCCAGGTGACGAACGGGGACAGCGCGGCGGCGTCGATGACGACCTCGGCGTCGAATTCCGCGTCGTCGTCCGTGCGCAGCGTCCTCCAGTGCGCGACGGCCGCGTCCCACTCGGCGCCCTCGGGGGCGTGCGCGCGGCCCTTGAGGTAGTCGAAGGTGATCTCGTCGGGGGCGATCATGCCCGCGCGGGCGCCGGCCTCGATCGACATGTTGCAGATGGTCATCCGGGCCTCCATCGAGAGCTTCTCGATGGCGGAGCCGCGGTACTCCAGGACGTAGCCCTGGCCGCCGCCGGTGCCGATCCGCGCGATGATCGCCAGGATCAGGTCCTTGGCGCTGACGCCCTCGGGCAGTTCGCCGTCGACGGTGATCGCCATGGTCCTGGGGCGGGTCATCGGCAGCGTCTGGGTGGCCAGGACATGCTCGACCTGGGAGGTGCCGATGCCGAACGCCAGCGCGCCGAACGCGCCGTGCGTGGAGGTGTGGGAGTCGCCGCAGACCACGGTCGTACCGGGCTGGGTCAGGCCCAGCTGGGGGCCGACCACGTGCACGACGCCCTGCTCCACGTCGCCCAGCGGGTGCAGCCGCACCCCGAACGCGGCGCAGTTCTTGCGCAGCGTCTCCAGCTGGGCGCGCGAGACCGGGTCGGCGATCGGCTTGTCGATGTCGAGGGTCGGGGTGTTGTGGTCCTCGGTCGCGATGGTGAGGTCGAGGCGGCGCACCTGGCGGCCGTTCTGGCGCAGCCCGTCGAACGCCTGCGGGCTGGTCACCTCGTGCAGCAGGTGCAGGTCGATGTAGAGGAGGTCGGGCTCGCCCTGGGCGCGCCGGACGACGTGGTCGTCCCAGACCTTTTCCGCGAGTGTCCTACCCATCGCTTTCCCTCCGGCCGGCAGGTGTGCGTCCGGCCCAACTAGAGATCTTGAGGGCGGCGCCCGCACCCCAGATTCCGGGCGTCCGCCGCCGGGCCCATCGATGGACGGGCCGCCGTGTCCATCCAGAGTGGCGCGTTCCGAGGAAAATTGAACTTGCGTTTCACAGAGTGAGACGTGAGTATCGTTGCATGGACAACAGTAGCGGCGTCGGCGTTCTGGACAAGGCGGCCCTCGTCCTGAGCGCTCTGGAGTCCGGTCCGGCCACCCTCGCGGGTCTGGTCGGAGCCACCGGACTGGCACGACCCACGGCCCACCGCCTGGCCGTGGCTTTGGAACACCACCGCATGGTGGCGCGCGACATGCAGGGCCGGTTCATCCTCGGACCGCGCCTCGCGGAGCTCGCGGCGGCGGCGGGCGAGGACCGCCTGCTCGCGACGGCGGGCCCGGTGCTCACCCACCTCCGCGATGTCACGGGCGAGAGCGCGCAGCTCTATCGCCGCCAGGGTGACATGCGGATCTGCGTGGCCGCGGCGGAACGGCTGTCCGGTCTGCGGGACACCGTCCCGGTCGGCTCCACGCTCACGATGAAGGCCGGCTCCTCGGCGCAGATCCTGATGGCCTGGGAGGAGCCCGAGCGGCTGCACCGCGGTCTCCAGGGCGCCCGCTTCACGGCGACGGCGCTGTCCGGCGTGCGGCGCCGCGGCTGGGCGCAGTCCATCGGCGAGCGCGAGCCGGGCGTCGCGTCCGTCTCGGCCCCGGTGCGCGGCCCCTCCAACCGCGTGGTGGCCGCCGTCTCGGTCTCCGGCCCGATCGAGCGCCTGACGCGCCACCCGGGCCGGATGCACGCCCAGGCCGTCATCGACGCCGCGACCCGCCTCTCGGAGGCCCTGCGCCGCACGGGCTGAGCGCCCTGTCCCGCGTGGGTCCGCCTCAACGCCGCGGTGGACCCACGCGGGGTGCGGCAGCCGGCCTCAGGCGCTCTTCTCCCCCGCCCCGGCCCCCGCAGACGCGGACGCCGACCGGTAGGCGAACCGGTCCTTGGCGTACCGCCCGCGCTCGGCGAGCGGCACCTGGCCGTGCGCCCTCGCCAGCCCGAACGCCGGCATGTCCGCGTAGATCGCCTCGTACGACCCCTCCGGCACCACGTACGCCTCGTGCCAGATGCCGACCTCGCCGCGCAGCCTGCCCGCCCTCTCCTTGCGGTTCAGCTTCGCCCAGACCTTGTGGTGGAAGGCGTCGGGCGCCGTGGCGTAGGCGTACAGCTTCTCCTTGGACTCCCAGTACTGCACGACGTAGTACGTTCGCGGCGACGCCGTGAGCAGCACCTTCTCCCGCAGCCCGCGCTCCGGGTCCTTCGCCAGCTCCCGCAGCATGCGGAGCATCGCGAGCATCACCGGCACCCACAGATGCACCGCCCGGAAGCGGTTGATGCGCATCCCTATCAGCAGGACGACGACCTCGCCCTTCGCGTCGGCGGTCGTACGGGACACCATGGGCTCCCCCTTCATCGCGTGCTTGGATAGTGCTCTTATCCAAGAAGGGGCGCAAGACATGCGGCTGGCCGAACTGAGCAGACTCAGCGGGGTGTCCACCGCGACGATCAAGTACTACCTGCGCGAGGGCCTGTTGCCGCCGGGCCGGCAGCTGAACGCGACCACGGCGGAGTACGACGAGGAGCATCTGCGCCGGCTGCGTCTGGTGCGGGCGATGATCCAGGTCGGGCGGCTGCCGGTGGCGAAGGTGCGCGAGGTGCTCGGGCATGTGGACGACGAGTCCCTGGGCAGCTCGATCCGGCTGGGCGCCGCGCTGTGGGCGCTGCCGCAGGTGCCGGAGCCGGACGAGGACGACGCGTACGTACGGGCCGCGCACGAGGAGGTCGCGGCGCTCGTGGACCGGCTCGGCTGGGAGAACGCCCAGTGCCTCGCGAGCCTCTCCCCGGCGTACCGCTCGCTGGTGGTGACGGTGGCCGCGTTCCGCCGGCTCGGCTACGACTGGGGGGCCGAACAGCTCGCGCCGTACGCGGAGTTGATGCACCGCACGGCCGTACTGGACCTGGACAACATGGAGACGCTGCCGCCGGGGGCGGAGCGGATCGAGTTCGCGATCCTCGGGGCGATCCTCAACGAGCCCGTGCTGCGGGCGCTGCACCGGCTCGCGCAGGAGGAGGAGACGACGCGGCGGTACGGCTTCGGGTGAGCGGGGCCGGAGAACGGCGAAGGCCCTCCGCCGAAGCGAAGGGCCTTCATTCTGTACCCCCGACCGGATTCGAACCGGCGCTACCGCCTTGAGAGGGCGGCGTGCTAGGCCGCTACACAACGGGGGCCTGGACGCTGCGTTTCCGCAGGTCCGAGCTGGTCTACCTGGACTCGAACCAAGACTAACTGAACCAGAATCAGCCGTGCTGCCAATTACACCATAGACCAATGATGGTTTAGACCAGTCGTACCCCCGACCGGATTCGAACCGGCGCTACCGCCTTGAGAGGGCGGCGTGCTAGGCCGCTACACAACGGGGGCCCTAGCGATCCCGACAAGATCAGGATCAGTACCCCCGACCGGATTCGAACCGGCGCTACTGCCTTGAGAGGGCAGCGTGCTAGGCCGCTACACAACGGGGGCTTTGCAGATAAGCTCTGCGAGCTGGCCTACCTGGACTCGAACCAAGACTAACTGAACCAGAATCAGTCGTGCTGCCAATTACACCATAGGCCACTGGAACTCAACCCCCTGAAGGGTTCTTGTTCTAGTCTGCTCCTCCGGGTTCCGGCCTTTCGGCCCGTTCCCCTCGGCGCAGGAAGAACATTACCCGAAGGTGGACGGGGCTCCAAAACGAGTATCCGAGCGGAGCAGCGCGGGGAGTTCGGACAGGCTGGCGATGCGGTGCGCGACGACGTCCCCGGCGACCCGCACGGACGTCGTACCGCGATCGATCCACACGGACAGCAGCCCGGCCTCGGCGGCCCCGCGCCCGTCGATCTCCGGATGGTCGCCGACGTACGCCGCCTCGTGCGGGGCGAGGTCCAGCGCCGCGCAGGCGGCCAGGAAGGCGCCGGGGCACGGCTTGACGATGAGGCTCAAGTTCGTCAGGACCGCGTGCCGGTGCGTGTGCGCGAGCGCCTCCAGCGCGGGCAGCCCGTCCGGGAACAGTCCCCAGGCCGCCTCGTAGTGCCCCACGTAGCGCTGCCCTCGGCATGAACCGTTCCCCGTTCCGTGGCGTACGGATGCCGTAGCGTGGGGCCATGAGCGAGTACCGAATCCAGTTCACCGTCGAGGCCCGCTCGACCTACGACTCCCTGCCCGGCTCGCGCCAGGCGCAGCTGGACAAGGCCCTGCGGATACTGGCCCGCGATCCGTTCCGCAAGACCTCGACCGCCCAGCTCGGCCCGGACGAGCATCTGCGCAAGGCGTACGTGGCCCCGGGCGTGGTGCTGGAGTACATGGTGGCCGGCGCGATCATGGTCATCGTCGTGCTGGAGATCTTCGACGAGAGCGCCTACCTGGTCGACGAGGCCGACGCGCAGTGACCATGAGACAGGGGCGGCACCCGGAGTCCCGGGTGCCGCCCCTGCTGCGTGCGGTGGGCCCTACGCGGCGAGCCTCGTCAGGGCCGCGTCGATGCGGGCCAGGGTCGTCTCCTTGCCCAGGATCTCCAGGGACTCGAAGAGCGGGAGGCCGACGGTGCGGCCGGTGACGGCGACGCGCACCGGGGCCTGCGCCTTGCCGAGCTTGAGGCCGTGGGCCTCGCCGGCGGCCAGCACGGCCTCCTTGAGGGACTCGGGCGACGTCCAGTCCGCCGCCTCGAGCTTCTCGCGGGCCGTGCGCAGCAGGGCGTCGCTGCCCTCCTTCATCGCCTTGGTCCAGGACGCCTCGTCGAAGACCGGCTCCTCCAGGAACAGGAAGTCGACGTTCTCGGTGATCTCGGAGAGCACCTTCAGACGGGTCTGGGCGTGCGGGGCGATGGCCTGCCACTTGGCCTCGTCGAACGCCTCCGGCGCCCAGGGGGCGAACGGGGCCTTCAGCCAGGTGCGGCAGCGCTCGGTGAACTCCTTCACATCCAGCAGCCGGATGTGGTCGGCGTTGATCGCCTCGCACTTCTTCAGGTCGAAGCGCGCCGGGTTGGGGTTCACGTCGGAGATCTCGAAGGCCGCGACCATCTCCTCGATCGTGAAGATGTCCTGGTCCGCGGAGAGCGACCAGCCCAGCAGGGACAGGTAGTTGAGCAGGCCCTCGGGCAGGAAGCCGCGCTCGCGGTAGAGGTTCAGCGAGGACTGCGGGTC
The DNA here is from genome assembly GCF_009650765.1 of Streptomyces sp. SUK 48. NCBI lineage: Bacteria > Bacillati > Actinomycetota > Actinomycetes > Kitasatosporales > Streptomycetaceae > Streptomyces > Streptomyces sp. SUK 48. The sequence continues at coordinate 2,617,178 of NZ_CP045740.1, forward strand.
GCGCTTGGAGAGCTTCTTGTTGCCCTCGCCCATCACGTACGGCAGGTGGCCGAAGGCCGGGGTCTGCCGGGCGATGCCCAGCTCCGTCAGCGCCTTGTACAGCGCGATCTGGCGCGGGGTGGAGGAGAGCAGGTCCTCGCCGCGCAGCACGTGCGTGATCTCCATCAGCGCGTCGTCGACGGGGTTGACCAGCGTGTACAGCGGGGCGCCGTTGGCCCGGACGATGCCGTAGTCCGGCACGTTCTCCGGGGTGAAGGTCAGCTCGCCGCGCACCAGGTCGTCGAAGGTGATCGTCTCGTCGGGCATCCGGAACCGGACGATCGGCTGCCGGCCCTCGGCCTGGTACCGCTCGACCTGCTCGGCGGACAGGTCCCGGCAGTGGCCGTCGTAACCGGAGGGCTTGCCGGCGGCACGGGCGGCCTCGCGGCGGGAGTCCAGCTCCTCCTGGGAGCAGTAGCAGTGGTAGGCGTACCCGCCGTCGAGGAGCTTTCGCGCGACGTCGGCGTAGATGTCCATGCGCTGCGACTGCCGGTACGGCGCGTGCGGGCCGCCGACCTCGGGGCCCTCGTCCCAGTCGAAGCCGAGCCAGCGCATCGCGTCGAGCAGCTGGTTGTAGGACTCCTCGGAGTCGCGGGCCGCGTCGGTGTCCTCGATACGGAAGACCAGGGTGCCCTGGTGGTGCCGGGCGAACGCCCAGTTGAACAGGGCGGTGCGGACCAGGCCCACATGGGGGTTGCCGGTGGGCGAGGGGCAGAAACGGACGCGGACGGGAGACGGGGAGGGTGCGCTAGCCACGCTTGACAACCTTGTTGGTGAGAGTGCCGATGCCTTCGATGGTGACGGCGACGTCGTCGCCGGCGTTCAGGGGGCCGACCCCTGCCGGAGTGCCGGTGAGGATGACGTCGCCGGGCAGCAGCGTCATGGCCTCGGTGATGTTGACGATCAGGTCCTCGATGGGGTGGATCATCTCGCTGGTGCGGCCCAGCTGGCGCTGCTCGCCGTTGACGGTGAGCTGCACCGTGAGGTCGCCCGCCCGGGCGAGGTCGATGTCGGTCTCCACCCAGGGGCCGAGCGGGCAGGAGCCGTCGAAGCCCTTGGCCCGGGCCCACTGCTTCTCGCGGCGCTGGACGTCGCGGGCGGTGATGTCGTTGGCGCAGGTGTAGCCGAAGATCACGTCCTTGACGCGCTCGCGGGGCACCTCGCGGCACATGCGGCCGATGACGACGGCCAGCTCGGCCTCGTGGTGCAGTTCCTCGGTGAACGAGGGGTAGCGGATCTCGTCCCCGGGGCCGATCACCGAGGTGGACGGCTTGAAGAAGGCGAACGGGGCCTCGGGCACCTCGTTGCCCAGCTCCCGGGCGTGTTCGGCGTAGTTGCGGCCGAAGGCCACGACCTTGTTGGGGAGGACCGGCGGGAGCAGCCTGACCTTGCTCAGCGGCACCTTGGTGCCGGACAGCTCGTGGTCGGCGAAGGGAATGCCCTTGATGATGTCGAGGACGAGTTCGTCCTCCCTGTCGCCCTCGACCGCGCCGAAGGCTACGTTCCCGTCGATGGAGAACCTGGCGATGCGCACGGGTGCTTGCGCCCCTCACTGAGAACCGGCGTACTGACGCCCAAGGTTAACCGGTCGGGCGGCGCGATGTTCGGCCGGGAGGGCATGGCGAGGGGCTTTTCCGGGGCCGTAATGCGCTTAAGGGGAATTCCCGTTTCCGGTGTTTTCGGGGGCACCGCCGGAGGGACGCCGAACCCGTGCCGGGAGCCTGACCTGCGGTGATGCTGTCAGCCCGGGTCGGACGCCGGGGAGCGGGAAGGCTACGGCACCCACCGTCGCCGTAGCCGATAAACGCCGCGGCGCGAATGCGCCGGAAAAGGTGAGCGACCCGTCGCGGGGGCCGCCGAAAAGACGAGCGCGGCCCGGAAGATCATCGCCGTCGGGTGATCTTCCGGGCCGCGCCCCGGGGTACCGCGGCCGCTTCGGCGGTCACTCGGCGGCGACGGCCACCGCGGCCTCGGGGAGGTCCATCAGGATGGTGCGCCGGGGGTTGGCCGTCTGGGCGGGGAGTTCGACGGACTGCTCCGGCAGCGCGGGCGTCTGCAGCTCGCCGGCGTCGTCGAGGTGCGCCAGGGTCGTGCGTCGCGGGTTGGCTATGTTGCGGAACATCATCGTCGTCTTCACGGTTGTACGCGTCCTAGTCCTGTGTCGGCGGGTGACAGTGCGGGGTGACAGATACGTCCCTCATGTAAAGCGTCAGGCTAAACATCCGATTCCCTGACCAACTCGCCAACCAGCCCTGATGGTTATGTGATTTTGCTCACCAACGTGGGGACATACAGGTCAATTCCGGCCTACAACCCGCCCTAACGAAACGGACATTGAGGGCGGGAAGCCCCCATTCCGCTGCCGATCATGGCGACTGGGACACGTGCCACCGGGCGGCAACTCGCAGGGATACGTCCGTTATGGATGAGATCTACTTCCACGACTGGTGACCCGACATGCACACCCTGTCACGGTTGTCACAGCTCGGCACGCGGCCCTTGTTGGAGATCCGCCACTGTGCTGGAATTCCACGGACCGCCGCAGGATCGACCCGGCGCGCAGGGGCGCAACGCAGCGCCGAGTGGCGGCGAGACAAGGGGGAACCTGCGCCGGTCACTCAAGACCACCGGGGGGCGTTTTCAGGGCGCCTTCCACGACGCCGACACCGTGTTCGTCCGCTCGCGCGGAGGGACGCCTGGTCCAGAGGTTGCGACGCTAGTGCAGGGACGTTTCAAGAGGGATGGCAGCGCTTCGGCGGAGCCGGAGCCGCACGACGGGACTGGCCCCATGAAGGGCAGCGCCTCTCCCCAGCACGCCCAGAACCCGGGCCCGACCCCGCCCGGTGAGGGCCCCGACCGCGCACGCCCCGGCGCGTCGGCCGCCTCCTCCAAGGGCGCCTCCCCCAAGGGCTCCGCCTCCGGCAAGAAGTCCGGCTCCGGCAAGGGCTCTGGCAAGGGCTCCGGCAAGTCCGCGGGCGGCGCGTCGGCCGCGAAGCCCGCCCCGGCCGCGAAGCCGGCGTCGGTGCCGGCCAGCTCCGGCTCCCGCATGGCGCTGCGCAACTGGCGCATCTCCACCCGTCTGGTCTCGCTGCTCGCGCTCCCCGTGGTCGCGGCGACCTCGCTGGGCGCCCTGCGCATCAACGAGAACCTGAACGACATCCAGCAGCTCGACAACATGAAGCTGCTGACGGACATGACCAAGCAGGCCACCGAGCTGGCCGCCGCGCTCCAGGAGGAGCGCGACCAGTCCGCCGGTCCCATGTCGCACGGGCTCAGCGCGAGCGACTACACGGTCAAGGGCTACCAGCAGAAGACCGACCGGGCCCGCGCCAACTTCCTCGACGCCTCCGAGCAGATCGACGAGGCCAGCAAGGACGGCCAGCTCCAGGGCGTGCGCGACGCGCTCGTCGGCCTCGCCAACCAGCTGGACGACCTGGCGAAGATCCGCCGGTCCGCCTACGAGTCCACGGGCAACTCGACCCAGACCATCGAGTCGTACCACCGGCTGATCACCCAGCTGATCGACCTGTCCCAGGACATGGCCGAGGCGTCCAGCAACCCCGAGATGATCTCGCGCACCCGCGCCCTGGCGGCGTTCTCCACCGCCAAGGAGTACGCGTCGGTGCAGCGCGCGACCATCGCCGCGGCGCTGCCCTCGACCACCACCAGCAAGGCCGACCTCTCGGAGAACGACCGCCTGTACGGCGAGTCGGCGTACGAGAGCGAGAACTCCGAGCTGGCGATCTTCCGCAAGATCTACGCGAGTCAGAACGCGGAGGAGCTGCTCAAGCCGATCGACGGTGGCAACAACCCGACGATCGAGTCCGCGGACACCTACGCCAAGCGCGCCTTCGCGCAGCGCGGCGGCCTGTCCGACCTGCCCCCGCGCTCCTACCGCGACTGGGTGGACGACAGCTCGACCAAGATCGAGCAGATGAAGAAGATCGAGCACACGCTGCTCGAGGACATGGAGCAGAAGGCGCGCGAGCTCAAGAGCGCCACCCAGCGCGACGCCATCATCTCCGGTGTGCTGATCCTGCTGGTGCTCGGTGTCTCGCTGGTCGGCGCGTTCGTCGTGGCCCGCTCCATGATCCGCTCGCTGCGCCGGCTCCAGGAGACCGCCACCACGGTCGCCCAGGAACGCCTGCCCGAGCTGGTCAAGCACCTCTCGGAGTCCGACCCGCAGGACGTGGACACCTCCGTCGAGTCGGTCGGTGTGCACTCCCGGGACGAGATCGGCCAGGTGGCCGCGGCCTTCGACGACGTGCACCGCGAGGCGGTCCGCCTCGCCGCCGAGCAGGCCCTGCTGCGGGGCAACGTCAACGCGATGTTCACCAACCTCTCGCGCCGCTCCCAGGGTCTGATCCAGCGCCAGCTGTCGCTCATCTCCGAACTGGAGTCCCGCGAGGCCGACCCGGACCAGCTCTCCTCGCTGTTCAAGCTGGACCACCTCGCCACCCGTATGCGCCGTAACGGCGAGAACCTCCTCGTCCTCGCCGGTGAGGAGCCGGGCCGCCGCTGGACCCGTCCGGTGCCGCTGGTCGACGTGCTCCGCGCCGCCGCCTCCGAGGTGGAGCAGTACGAGCGCATCGAGCTGGCCTCCGTGCCGACGACCGAGGTCGCCGGCCGGGTCGTCAACGACCTCGTGCACCTGCTCGCCGAGCTGCTGGAGAACGCCACCTCGTTCTCCTCCCCGCAGACCAAGGTCAAGGTCACCGGTCACGCGCTGCCCGACGGGCGAGTGCTGATCGAGATCCACGACACCGGCATCGGCCTCTCCCCCGAGGACCTCGCAGCGATCAACGAGCGGCTCGCCTCGCCGCCCACCGTGGACGTCTCCGTCTCCCGCCGCATGGGTCTGTTCGTGGTCGGCCGGCTCTCGCAGCGGCACGGCATCCGCATCCAGCTGCGCCCCTCCGACTCCGGTGGCACGACCGCGCTGGTCATGCTGCCCGTGGACGTCGCCCAGGGCGGCAAGAAGGCTCCCGGCAAGGCCGGCGGCCCCGGCGCGGTCGGCGGTCCGGCCGCCGCGCAGGCCGCCGCCGGTGCGGCCGCGGCCCGCCGCGGTGGCGCGGGCGCCCCGGGCAACGGCGGTGGTCTGCTCGGCTCCGGCGGCAGCGGTACCCGCGGCCAGGTCGGCGCCGGCCAGGGTCCCCGGGCCGCGCTGCCCGGCACCGGCCAGGGCGGCCGTCCCGGCGCGCCCGGTGGTGCCCCCGGTGGCGCTCCGGGCGGCGCGCGCGGTCCGCAGCGCGGCGGTGCCCCCGGCTTCGGCGCCCAGGCGCCGAACGCCCCGCAGAACCTCCAGGCCGCCAACCCGGCCGTGCCGCAGGGCCTCCAGGCCGCCAACCCGGCCGGTCCCCAGCAGGACCTGTTCGGCGGCCGCGGCACTCAGCGCGGCCCCGGCGGCGGCGACCAGGGCCGCCAGCCCCAGCTGCCGCCGCGCGGCGGTCCGCGGGCCGAGCTGCCCGGTGGCGACTCCCGGCGCGGCCAGGACTGGAACGACGGCCGGGCCTCCCTCGACACCCCGCGCGGCCACGACGAGCAGGACCCGTCGGGCACCGCGCAGATGCCGGCGATCGACGACCGGCAGGGTCCGGGCTCGACCGCGCAGATGCCGCGGATCGATCCGCACGGCCCCGTGCCCACGGGCGACTTCGGCCGTCCCGAGCTGCCCGGCTCCCAGGGCGCGGGCCAGTACGGCCGTCCGGAACTCCCGCAGCAGACCGGCCAGTTCGCCCGGCCCGACACCACGGGCCAGTACCAGCGCCCGGACGCCGGCCAGCACACCGGACCGTTCCAGCGGCCCGAATCCCCGCAGGACACCGGCCAGTTCGCCCGGCCGGACACCACGGGCCAGTACCAGCGCCCGGACGCCGGCCAGCACACCGGACCGTTCCAGCGGCCGGAAGCGCCGCAGCACACCGGGCAGTTCCCGCAGGTGGACGCCAACCAGCACACCGGGCAGTTCCCGGGGGCCGATCAGCACACGGGCCAGTTCCCGCAGGCGGAACTCCCGCAGCAGACCGGTCAGTTCCAGCGCCCCGACGCGGGCCAGTACCCGCACCCCGACGCCGCTCAGCAGACCGGCCAGTTCCCGCGGCCGGACGCGGCGCAGCAGCCGGGGCGGTACGAGGCCCCGGCCGGTCAGCAGGACGACAACGCGTTCGTGCGCCCGGACGTCTTCGGGACGCCGGCCCGCCCGGAGCAGCCCGTCCAGGAGACCGGCCGGTACGCGGCCCCGGGTGCCTACGACAACAGCGGCACCGGTCAGCACGCGCTGCCCGGCCGTGCCGACCCGGCACACACCGGGCAGTTCGAGCGCCCGCAGCCGCCCGCCCGGGACGACTTCGGCGCCCCGCGCCCGCCGGCCCCGCAGCAGGCGCCGGTGCACCAGGAGCGCCCGGTGCGCGAGCCGGAGGCGCTGCCGCCGGCCAGCGGTCCCGGTGACGGCCGTACCCCGCTGTTCGACACGCTGGAGACCAACTGGTTCCACGGCGCGGCCGGCCAGCAGCAGGGCCAGGAACAGGGTCAGGAACAGGGTCAGCAGCAGGGCGCGCCCGCCGAGCAGCAGCAGGCCGCGCAGCCCGAGGCGGCCCCCGCCACCGGCTCCTGGCGCGCCTCGCCGAACGACGAACTCGTACGGCAGGCGGAGCGGGTGCGCCAGCCCGCCGCGGGTGGTATCACCACGTCCGGTCTGCCGCGCCGGGTGCCCCGGGCGAACCTCGTGCCGGGCACGGCTCAGCAGCAACAGCACCAAACCGGTCCGCAGGTCTCCCGTGCGCCCGACGACGTACGCGGCCGGCTGACCAATCTCCGTCGGGGCATCGCCCAGGGTCGTCAGGCCGGTACCGGTACCGGTCAGACGGGCAGCTACCCGAGCCCCACTCACCAGCAGGAGCGTTAGTTGAGTCCGATGAGCCAGGCGGCACAGAACCTGAACTGGTTGATCACCAACTTCGTGGACAACACCCCGGGGTGTCCCACACGGTGGTGGTCTCCGCCGACGGCCTGCTGCTGGCGATGTCCGAGGGCTTCCCGCGGGACCGCGCCGACCAGTTGGCGGCCGTCGCCTCCGGTCTGACCTCGCTGACGGCCGGGGCCTCCCGGATCTTCGAGGGCGGCACCGTGGCCCAGACGGTGGTGGAGATGGAGCGGGGGTTCCTCTTCCTGATGTCGATCTCGGACGGGTCTTCCCTCGCGGTACTGGCCCACCCCGAGTGCGACATCGGCCTGGTCGGCTACGAGATGGCACTGCTCGTCGACCGCGCGGGGGCGGTCCTCACCCCGGACCTGCGCGCCGAACTACAGGGCAGTCTGCTTCACTGACCGGCCCCGGCACCACCCAGCTCACGAAAACACCGTCCGGCCGCCACAAACCCCCCACCGGCCCCGTCAGACGGCTTGACTGACCGACTTGCTGTCCCGCCCGGAGGATCCATGACCCCGCCCACCGCCCATCACGATCCGTACGCGGAACCGTACGGGGACGAGGGCGACCAGCCGCTGGTGCGGCCCTACGCCATGACCGGCGGCCGGACCCGGCCGCGTTACCAGCTCGCCATCGAGGCGCTGATCAGCACCACGGCCGACCCCGCCGCGCTCATGGGGCTGCTTCCCGAGCACCAGCGGATCTGCCACCTGTGCCGTGAGGTCAAGTCGGTGGCCGAGGTCTCCGCACTGCTGAACATGCCGCTGGGCGTGGCCCGAATCCTGGTCGCCGACCTGGCCGAGGCCGGCCTGGTCGCCATCCACCAGCCGGGCGGGGACGAGAACAACGGCGGCGCTCCGGACGTGACGCTGCTCGAAAGGGTGCTCAGTGGACTTCGCAAGCTCTGACGCGGGACGGGCCACCACCTCGGCGAAGATCGTGGTGGCGGGCGGCTTCGGCGTGGGCAAGACCACGTTCGTCGGCGCCGTCTCGGAGATCAACCCGCTGCGCACCGAGGCCGTGATGACCTCGGCCTCGGCCGGCATCGACGACCTCACGCACACCGGGGACAAGACCACCACCACGGTGGCCATGGACTTCGGCCGTATCACCCTGGACCAGGACCTCATCCTGTACCTCTTCGGTACGCCGGGTCAGGACCGCTTCTGGTTCATGTGGGACGACCTGGTGCGCGGCGCCATCGGCGCCGTCGTCCTCGTCGACACCCGCAGGCTCGCCGACTGCTTCCCGGCCGTCGACTACTTCGAGAACAGCGGCCTGCCCTTCGTCATCGCCCTCAACGGCTTCGACGGCCACCAGCCGTACACGCCGGACGAGGTGCGCGAGGCGCTCCAGATCGGGCCCGACACCCCGATCATCACCACCGACGCCCGGCACCGCGCCGACGCGAAGAGCGCGCTGATCACGCTGGTCGAGCACGCGCTGATGGCGCGGCTGCGGTGACCGGACCCGGTCGCCGCTCGCGGTAGCACTCAAGTGCGACGCCCCGTACGGCAGTTGCCGTACGGGGGTGCGCGGGGCCGACTGTGGCCTTTGACACGGTCGGCCGCGGTGTTCATAACAGTTCGGGAGAGGAATCGCCCGAGTCCACCACGCGACGCGGTCACCCGATGCCGCTGCGCGCACGATTGCCCCGCCTTTTGGCGGGGCTCGCTCTTTATGACCGTTTTATCTCTCGTTTACAGCCGAACCGGCACAGGTTTTCCACTGTTTGGAAGTGCGCTGGTCCACGTGCTGGAATGCCTGAACTGCCCCATGGTCCCTGACGTACTGCGTCGTCGTCGGCCGAGCGGGCTCTGAGAGACTGCGGCACGACGTAGGTGCCGACCGCCGAGAGGTTGTTGGTCGAGTGAGGCGAAGCAAGAACGGTCCCGAGCCGTCGGCACGGGGCAACTTCACCCCGCCGCCGCGCGCCGCGGCGCCCGCGCTGGTGCCGGACGCGGAGCCGGCGGACACTCCCGCGTCGGGCGGCGGCCGTTTCTCCCCGCGCAACTGGCGGGTGCCCACCAGACTGAACGCCATCCTGCTCATACCCGCGGCCGTCGGCCTGGTCATGGGCGGCTTCCAGGTGAACAGCTCCATCGACACCTGGCAGCAGGCCCGTGACGCCGAGAACACCGCCCGGCTGGTGCGCGCGGCCCTCGTCTACGCGGACGCCGTGGAGAACGAGCGCGACATCACCGCCGCGCCGCTCCTGCTGAACAAGAAGGACAGCAAGAGCAAGGCGACGATCGAGAACGCGCGCAGGAACACCGACGAGGCCGCCGCCGGTTTCACCGAGGCGACGAAGAGCATGCCGCACACGCCCGGTCTGGAGCGTCGGCTGAAGCTGTTCCGCAAGGCCGAGCCCGAGATCCAGGTCCTGCGCAAGACCGCCTACACCTCCAAGCTCACCGGCGTGCAGACCGAGGAGGCGTACGTCGAGGTCGCCCACCCCCTGATGGAGTTCGCCAACGAGCTCGGTCTGGGCACCGGCAACATCACGTCGTACGGCCGTACCGTCTACGCCATGTCGCTGACCAAGGCGGCGCTGTCGCTGGAGCGGTCCATCGGCACGCATCTGCTGGTCAAGCCGGGTCCGGACGCGCCGAACCTGTCCACCCAGCGGGTCTCCCTGTCCTCGTACGCCTACCTCGAACGCATCGCCATCGAGGAGTACCAGGGCGGTGGCACCGCGCAGGACTCGCAGGTGCTGGCCGACGCGCAGAAGAAGGTCGCGGCGGACGCCAAGGCCGAGGCCGCGCAGGCCAAGGAGGACGACCCGAACTACGTGCCGCCGCCGAGCAACCCGAACACCATGGTCGCGGCGCTGGCCACCATGAAGGACACCAGCCCGGCCACCCGTGACGCGCTCGCCGCGAACGGGGTCAGCGCGCAGAACTGGTACGCGGTCAACACGCTCAAGTACAAGGCGTACCGCACGATCGAGTCGAACATGGCCGACAAGGCCGTGAACGAGGCGTCCGGCATCGCCGACGACGCCCGTACCTCCGCGATCATCACCGGCACCATCGTGGTCATCGCCCTGCTGCTCGCCTTCCTGCTGGCCGGCGCGGTCGCGCGGCAGATGAGCCGCTCGATGCGCCAGCTGCGCAACGCGGCCTTCGGCATCGCCGAGCAGCGCCTGCCGATGCTGGTCGACCAGCTCTCGCGCACCGACCCCGGCCGGGTCGACACCCGGGTCGCGCCGATCCCGATCCACACCAAGGACGAGATCGGCGAGGTCGCCCGCGCCTTCGACCAGGTGCACCGCGAGGCGATCCGGCTCGCCTCCGAGCAGGCCCTGCTGCGGGGCAACATCAACGCGATCTTCACCAACCTGTCGCAGCGCAACCAGTCGCTGATCGAGGGCCAGTTGACCCTGATCACCGACCTGGAGAACAACGAGGCGGACCCGGACCAGCTGGAGAACCTCTTCAAGCTGGACCACCTGGCCACCCGTATGCGCCGCAACGGCGAGAACCTCCTGGTCCTCGCCGGCGAGGAGCCCGGCCGCCGCTGGGACCAGCCGGTCCCGCTGGTCGACGTGCTGCGCGCCGCCTCCTCCGAGGTGGAGCAGTACGAGCGCATCGAGCTGTCCGGTGTCCCGGACGCGGAGATCCACGGCCGCGCGGTCACCGACCTCGTGCACCTGCTGGCCGAGCTGCTGGAGAACGCCACCACGTTCTCCTCGCCGCAGACCAAGGTCAAGGTCACCGCGACCCGGCTGCCCGACGGCCGCGTCATGGTCGAGATCCACGACAAGGGCATCGGTCTGACCGCCGAGGACTTCGCGGACATCAACCACAAGCTGGCCAACCCGCCGACCGTGGACGCGGCGATCTCCCAGCGCATGGGCCTGTTCGTGGTCGGCCGGCTGTCCGACCGGCACGGCATCCGGGTCCAGCTGCGCCCCTCGGGCGAGCAGGCCGGCACCACCTCGCTGGTCATGCTGCCGGACGCGATCACGCACGGCGGTGGCGGCGACACCGCGCTGGACCGCGAGGAGTTCACGGTCTCGCAGATCATCCCGGAGCAGCAGTTCCGGGCGGAGCACCCGGAGGCGCAGCCGCTGCGCACGGCCGCCGAACTGGGCTTCGACGACAGCCAGTACACCGAGGTCCCCGACGACATCCGCGAACTGGACCCGGTCGGCCGCTCGTTGCTGCGCGAGGGGCGCCGTGCCGCCCTGGAGGCGCAGACCCACGGCCAGCCGCAGCCGGCCGAACCGCGCCAGGACACCGGCGAGACGTACGCACAGCCGCTGTTCGACGGGCAGCAGCAGCACACCGGCTACCCCGCGCAGCCGCAGCAGCCGTACGAGGAGACTCCGTACCAGGAGCAGCCGTACCAGGAGCAGGCGTACCAGGAGCCGTACACGGAGACGCCGTCCGCGTCCTACGAGCGGTCGTACGACGGGCAGTACTACCCGCAGAACGGTGAGCCGGCGGGCACGCAGGGCTACCCGGCGAACGGCGGCTACCCGCAGAACGGCTATGCGGAGCCCGCCTACCAGGGCGACTGGCAGCAGCAGGGCGCCTATCAGAACGGCTACCCGGCCCATTACGCTCCGGAAACGGAATCCGCGCCGGCCGACACGGGAGAGCAGAACCGCGTAGGCTTCGACAGTCCCGGAGCGGGCGTTCCCGGCGCGCACGGGCTGACCGGCGCCGGGCTGCCCCGCCGGGGTTCCGTCCCGAACGGTTTCGACGGCGCGGCCCCCGCGCAGCAGGAGACGCCGGCTGCCGCACCGGAGCACCACGGTGACGGCGCGGAGCATCCGGCGAACGACGGCGGCAAAGACGACGACTGGCGTTCGGCGAACGACGAGCGCTGGCAGCAGGCTTCCCAGCTGCGCAAGCCCAAGGCAGGCGGGGTCACCGCCTCCGGGCTGCCGCGGCGGGTGCCCAAGGCCAACCTGGTCGAGGGCAGCGCCGAGTCCACCCCCCAGGGAGGCCCCCAGGTCTCCCGCGCCCCGGAGGACGTCCGGGGCAGGCTGAGCAACCTGCGCCGAGGCGTCCAGCGCGGACGCACCGCAGGCAGTGAAACGAACGGCCAGGCCACTGGGAATCAGCACAGTGGTCCTGACAGCACCTACAACCAGGAGCGTTAGTGTGAGCCCGATGAGCCAGGCGGCACAGAACCTGAACTGGTTGATCACCAACTTCGTGGACAACACCCCGGGGGTGTCCCACACGGTGGTGGTCTCCGCCGACGGACTCCTTCTGGCGATGTCCGAAGGCTTCCCCCGTGACCGCGCCGACCAGCTCGCCGCCGTCGCCTCCGGTCTGACCTCGCTGACCGCCGGTGCCTCGCGCATTTTCGAGGGCGGCAGCGTCAACCAGACGGTTGTGGAGATGGAGCGGGGATTCCTCTTCCTCATGTCCATCTCGGACGGATCGTCCCTCGCGGTGCTGGCCCACCCGGAAGCGGACATCGGCCTCATCGGGTACGAGATGGCCCTGCTGGTGGACCGCGCGGGCACGGTCCTCACCCCGGATCTCCGCGCGGAGCTCCAGGGAAGCCTTCTCAACTAGTAATCGGACGGTGCGTATTCGTGTCCCGGGGCCTTAAGGTTTCGGGACGCGGCTCCACACGGATGGGTGCCCGACGCAGTCGGAGGAGGAGAAAGTGGCAACACCCCCAGGAGGTTCGCCCTCGGGCAACTGGTCGTACGGCCCTGCCCAGGGCCACGGCGACGGCTCGGCGAACCCGTACGACTTCCCCTCCGCCCCGCAGCACCGGCGTCCGTACGCCCCCTCGCCGTACGACCGGCCCCAGGGTCCCGGCCCCTCGCCGTACGACCAGCCGCCGGCCCCGCGCATCCAGCCGGTGCAGCCGCAGCGCCGCGCCGAGCCGGCGCCCGCGGCGAACAACCCCCTGGTGCGTCCGTACGCCATGACCGGCGGCCGGACCCGCCCGCGCTACCAGCTCGCCATCGAGGCGCTGGTGCACACCACCGCTGCTCCGCACCAGATGCAGGGCCAACTGCCCGAGCATCAGCGGATCTGCAATCTCTGCCGGGAGATCAAGTCGGTGGCCGAGGTCTCGGCCCTGCTGACGATCCCCCTCGGCGTGGCCAGGATCCTCGTCGCCGACTTGGCGGAGGCGGGCCTGGTCGCCATCCATCAGCCCGGCGGCGACGAGAACGCCGGTGGCCAGCCAGACGTGACACTGCTCGAAAGGGTGCTCAGTGGACTTCGCAAGCTCTAGCGGAGGGCCGGTTTCTCAGAGTCGCTCCACCACCTCGGCGAAGATCGTGGTGGCGGGCGGCTTCGGCGTGGGCAAGACCACGTTCGTCGGCGCCGTCTCGGAGATCAACCCGCTGCGCACCGAGGCCGTGATGACGTCCGCTTCGGCCGGCATCGACGACCTCACCCACACCGGAGACAAGACCACCACCACGGTGGCCATGGACTTCGGCCGTATCACCCTCGACCAGGACCTCATCCTGTACCTCTTCGGTACGCCGGGTCAGGACCGCTTCTGGTTCATGTGGGACGACCTCGTCCGCGGCGCCATCGGCGCCGTCGTTCTCGTCGACACCCGGCGGCTCGCCGACTGCTTCCCGGCTGTCGACTACTTCGAGAACAGCGGTCTGCCCTTCGTCATCGCCCTCAACGGCTTCGACGGCAATCAGCCGTACAACCCGGAAGAGGTGCGCGAGGCGCTGCAGATCGGCCCGGACACCCCGATCATCACGACGGACGCGCGGCATCGGGCCGACGCCAAGTCGACGCTCATCACGCTGGTCGAGCACGCGCTGATGGCCCGTCTGCGGTAGTCCGGATCGCGGCTTGTCGGGCTGCCCCGGATGGCTGTACGCCGTCCGCGGGCAGCTCTTTGCTCGGCACAAAAGGCAGGGCCCCTCCGAAGAGGGGCCCTGCCTTCATGTCTTCTTCGCTCAGCCGTGCCAGCTGTGCGGGGCGCGGAAGCCCGGCTCGCGGTCCAGGCGGCGCCAGCCGGCCTTGGGGTGCGGGCGGTGGTGGCTCGGCTCGGCGGGGCGGGCGGCGGCGCGGGCGAGGAGGACGGCCGTGATGGCGGCGACCTCTTCGGGGTCGGCGTGGCCCTTCTCGACGCGGATGTCGGCAGTGCTCATGGGTGTCAGTCTCCGTAAGAGAGATGTCCGCTCGGTTACTGCGGGGGGTTGCCGTGCTTGCGGGAGGGGAGGTCGGCGTGCTTGGTCTGGAGCATCGCCAGCGACTTCACCAGCACCTCGCGGGTCTCGGCCGGGTCGATGACGTCGTCGACCAGACCGCGCTCGGCGGCGTAATAGGGGTGCATCAGCTCGGACTTGTACTCCTTGACCATGCGGGCTCGCATGGCCTCGGGGTCCTCGGCCTCCGCGATCTGGCGGCGGAAGATGACGTTGGCCGCGCCCTCCGCGCCCATCACGGCGATCTCGTTGGTGGGCCAGGCGTAGGTGAGGTCGGCGCCGATCGACTGGGAGTCCATGACGATGTAGGCACCTCCATACGCCTTGCGCAGGATCAGCGAGATCCGCGGCACGGTGGCGTTGCAGTAGGCGTACAGCAGCTTCGCGCCGTGCCGGATGATCCCGCCGTGCTCCTGGTCGACGCCGGGGAGGAACCCGGGCACGTCCAGGAAGGTCACGATCGGAACATTGAAAGCGTCACACATCTGGACAAAGCGCGCAGCTTTTTCACTCGCCTCGATGTCCAGGACGCCGGCGAGGACCTGCGGCTGGTTGGCGACGATGCCGACCACCTGGCCGTCGATGCGGGCGAGGGCGCAGATGATGTTGCGCGCCCAGCGCTCGTGGACCTCCAGGAACTCACCGTCGTCGACGATCTCCTCGATGACCTTGGTCATGTCGTACGGCCGGTTGCCGTCGGCGGGGACCAGGTCGAGCAGGACGTCCGAGCGGCGGTCGGCCGGGTCGGAGCACTCCGTGCGCGGCGGGTTCTCGCGGTTGTTCTGCGGCAGCAGCGACAGGAGGTAGCGCACCTCGGCGAGGCAGGTCTCCTCGTCGTCGTACGCGAAGTGGCAGACACCGCTCGTCTCGGCGTGCACGTCCGCGCCGCCGAGGCCGTTCTGGGTGATCTCCTCGCCCGTCACGGCCTTGACCACGTCCGGGCCCGTGATGAACATCTGCGAGGTCTCGCGGACCATGAAGACGAAGTCCGTGAGGGCCGGCGAGTACGCCGCGCCGCCCGCGCACGGGCCCAGCATCACGGAGATCTGCGGGATGACGCCCGACGCCTTCGTGTTGCGCTGGAAGATGCCGCCGTACCCGGCGAGCGCGCTGACGCCCTCCTGGATGCGGGCGCCCGCGCCGTCGTTCAGGGAGACCAGGGGCGCGCCGGCCGCGATGGCCATGTCCATGATCTTGTGGATCTTGGTGGCGTGGGCCTCGCCCAGCGCGCCGCCGAAGATGCGGAAGTCATGGGCGTACACGAAGACCGTACGGCCCTCGACCGTGCCCCAGCCGGTGATGACACCGTCGGTGTAGGGCTTCTTGGCCTCGAGGCCGAAGCCGGTGGCCCGGTGCCGGCGCAGCTGCTCGACCTCCTGGAAGGAACCCGGGTCCAGGAGCAGCTCGATCCGCTCCCGCGCCGTCAGCTTGCCCTTGGCGTGCTGCGCCGTGGTCGCCTTCTCGCTGGGGCCGGCCACGGCCTGCGCACGGATGTCGTGCAGTTCGGCGACCCGTCCGCGCGCGTCCGTCGGCTCGCCGGTCGGCTCACCCGTCGTCTCTTCCAAAACGGTCATGTAGCGACCTTACGAAGGACACCAAGGAAAGCGAGCCGTCGACTCCGTACAGTCTCACGCCCGTTTTCCTGGTACGAGTGAACAGAACCACAGCGAAGTGCAGCCGTTCCGACTGCTCAGAGGCGCCTTGCGTTGTGGGAACACCACAACGGCAGCACCGGGGAAGCATCCCGCATTCGTGGGAACGGGCATGCCATCCCTGGAGTGACGGCACCCCTCGGACGGCCCTCGGCCGCGACCCGGCCCCCACCGTATGCGCATCTCCCGGCCGACGCGCATAGTGACTTTGAGTCATCGGTACGCCACGCTGCGGATGAGGTTGAAAACCGAACGGAATAGGTCTACCGTCTGAGTCACCGGATTCGTTGAACGTTAAACAGAATGGCTCCAGGAGGACGTCATGGGCATCTTCGGCCGCAAGGACGACACGACCACCACCCCCGCGCAGGGCGCAGGACCCGATCTGGCCGCACTGACCGGCGACTACACGATCGACCCCGCGCACACCACGATCGAGTTCGTGGCCCGCCACGCGATGGTCACCAACGTGCGCGGCAGCTTCCAGGACTTCACCGGCAGCCTTCACCTGGACGGCCAGGATCCGGCCAAGTCCACCGCCACCCTCGACATCGCGATGGCGAGCATCGACACCGGCAACGCCGACCGCGACGGCCACCTGAAGTCGGCCGACTTCTTCAAGATCGACGAGTTCCCGACCATGACGTTCCGCTCCACCAGGGCGGAGTCCCTGGGCGGCGAGGACTACCGCATCACCGGCGACCTCTCGCTGCTCGGCGTCACCAGGCCGATCACCATCGACCTGGAGTTCAACGGCGTCGCCAAGGACCCGTTCGGCAACGAGCGGGCCGGTTTCGAGGGCAAGGCCGAGCTGCTGCGCTCCGAGTGGGGCCTGACCTGGAACGCGGCGCTGGAGACGGGCGGTGTCCTGGTCTCCGACAAGATCAAGCTGAACTTCGACGTCTCCGCGATCAAGAACGCGTGAGCCGGGCCGGTGACCTTCCGGCGGCGCCCGCCGGTGACGGGGCGCCGCCCGGGAGAGCGGGGCGGCCCTCGCGGTCACGGCGGCCGCACCGGCCCGTCGTGGTCCGGCCGCTTCATAAGCGCTGCTGATCGGTCTCCGGCGCACTGTCCGAGAACAGCGCTTGGAGGTCGGCCCTTTGATAAGCACGTGCGTACGATCCGCGGATGGATCATCTCGCCGACGCCGCCGCTCTGCGCAGTGCCGTCGTCCGGATCAACCGGCGGCTGCGACAGGAGCGCGGAGAGGGGGGCCTGAGCCCCAATCAGCTCGCGGTGCTGGGACATCTGCACGCGCACGGGCCCGCCACGCCGGGGCGGATCGCGGCACGGGAGCGGCAGCGGCCACAGTCGCTGACGCGGGTGTTCGCGGAGCTGGAGGCGGAGGGGCTGATCGCCCGGGAGCCGGACGAGGGCGACCGCCGGCAGTCCGTGCTGACCCTCACCGCGCCGGGGCGGCGGGCCCTGGAGCGGGACATGGCCGAGCGGGACATCTGGCTCGCCGCGGCCCTGAGCACGCTCGGGGAGACGGAGCGGGGGGTGCTGACGCTGGCGGCGGCGCTGCTGGAGCGGGTCGGGTCGATGGAGATACCGGGCACGGAGGTCTGACCGCCCCGCATGCGCGGGGAAGACCCCTGACGGGTACGGCTCAGTCCCCGAACCCGCCCCCGAAATCGCCCCCGTCTCCCCCGCCGAAGCCCCCGCCGTCGCCGAATCCGCCGCCGAAGTCGCCGGGGTCGAAGTCGGTGCCGGAGACATCGCCGCCCTGGAAGCCGGTGCCGCCGAAGTCGCCGTACCCGGCGCCGTAGTCGGCCGCGTAGGAGGGCGTGGACATCATGCCGCCGAGCACGGTGCCGAAGAGGAGGCCGGGGAGGATGCCGCCGCCGAAGTAGCCGCCGGCCCAGGGGCCGTAGGCGGGGCCCGCGTCCCAGTAGGGGCGCCGGCCGTACTCCGTGTCGACCTCGCGGACCACGGGATCGCGGCCGTCGGCGAGGCGGGTGGCGTCGGCGGCGCAGACCGGCACCTCGCGCGGGGCGCCGCCGGGCGGCCGCCAGGCGGCGTCGGCGACCGAGGGACCGTGGCGGGGGTCGAAGAAGCAGGGCGGCCGGCGCTCGGGCAGCGGGCGGCCCGCGCGGCGCGCGGCCAGCCGGGCGAGCGAGAAGCGGCCGTCCTCCAGCGCCTCGGTGACCGGCCGGACGTCCTCCGGTCTGCCCGCCTCGGCCATCCGCTGCTTCGCGCGCTCGTAGGCGTCCAGGGCGTGCTCGTAGTCGCCGCGCATCGCGTCGTCGGCGCCGGGCTCGGCCGGGTGGAAGTCGAGGCGGTCGAGCTCCTCGCCGAACGCGGTGATGTCCTCGTCCACCACCACCCGCAGCCGCTCCAGGGCGGCCCGCTGCTCCCGCTCGCGCCGTCGCCGGCCCCGCCGCACCAGCGTGTACGCGCCCGCGGCGCCCGCCACCAGCACCGCGGCGACCGCGATCAGGCCCGCGCCGGAGCCGCCCTGGCTGCCCGCCGTGTGCCAGCTGCGGGGCGCGCGGCCGCCCATGTCGGCCAGCGCGCGGTCGGTGAAGTCGGTCAGCTGGGCCTTGGCGCTCTCGCCGCGGACGCTGGTCACCAGGTTCTGCCGGGCGGTCGGCGACATCACGGAGGCGTCGGCGCGGGCGTCGAAGCGGTCGCCGAGCCGGATGCCGTACAGGCCGGTGATGCCGGTGGCGGCCCGCAGGTCGGAGAAGAGGCCGGTGGTGGGGTAGCCGGCCGGCAGGACGGCGATGAACAGCGGTTTGTTCGCGTCCTTGATCCGTTTCGCCAGCGCGTCGGCGTCCGCGCGGGACAGCTGCGCGGAGGCCGCCGGGTCGACGTAGACCGGGCCGGCGCGCAGGGCGCGGGCGACGGCGGAGACGCCGGTGTCCGCACTCGCGGCGGGGGCGGGAGCGGTGGCCGCGCTCGCACCGGGGGCGAGACCGGTCGCGAGGACCAGGGCGAGCACGGCGAGCAGCAGGGCGGGGAGGCTTCGGGTCCGCGGGACGGCCTTCATGTCTCGACGCTACCCGAAGCCTCCCTTAGGGGGTGATTCAGGGCGGACCGGTCAGGGGGTACCGGTCAGGCCGCCCGGTACGCCTGCGCCAGCTTCGCCAGCGCCTGCCCGTAGTGGCCGGTCAGCAGCAGATGGTCCGCGTCCGCGAAGGGCTTCGCCACGGCCGCCGTCATCCGCTGCCCCACCTTCCGCTGGACCAGCAGCCGGGCCTGGTCGACCAGGTACGCCCCGGTCGCCCGGTCCCCGTGCCGCTGCGCCGTCGCCGCCCGCGCGGCCAGCGAGGTCCACGTGCCCGCGCCGTCGTGCGGGACGGTGGTGCGGGTGGTCAGGCCCCACCCGTAGGGGAACTGCGGGTCGTACGCGGCGTCGCCCACGTTGATCGGCAGCTGGGACTCGGACCTCGGCCAGGTGACCGGGAGCTGTCCGGTGAAGGGGCGGGCGCCGTAGAGGACGTCGGCGACGCCCTCGCCCTCGCTGCCGGGCAGCCAGGAGGCCACCAGGGAGTCGATCTCGCCGAGCCGGTCGCCGATGAGCTGGGGCCGGCCGGAGACGATCAGCACCACGCATTTCATGGCTCCGCACACGGTGTCCACCGCCGCTTGGTCGGCCGCCGACAGGGACAGCGAGTGGCCGTTGCCCACGTCGCCGACGCCCTCGGCGTAGGGGGTCTCCCCGACGACGACCACGCCGACGTCGTACCCGGCGGTCGGGGCGGAGGCGTCCTTGGAGTAGGTGACGTCGCCGCCGGCCTGCCGCATGCCCTGGAGGATGGTGGTGCCGGGGACGGTGCTGCCCGAGGCGCCCTGCCAGGTGAGGGTCCAGCCACCGGTCTGGTTGCCGATGTCGTCGGCGTTGGACCCGGCGACGTACACCTTCTCGCTCTTCTTCAGCGGCAGCAGCCCGCCGTCGTTCTTCAGCAGCACCTGCGACTCGGCGGCCGCCCGGCGGGCGACGGCACGGTGGGCCGGGGAGCCGATGGCGGCGGCGCCGCTGGTGTCGGCGTACGGGTGCTCGAACAGGCCCAGTTCGAACTTCTGGGTGAGGATGCGGGAGACCGCGTCGTCGATCCGCGCCTCGGAGACCCGGCCCGCCTTCACCTCGTCGGCCAGCGTGGAGCTGAAGTCCTTGTAGGTGTACGGGACCATCATCATGTCGACGCCCGCGTTCACGGCCGTACGGACGTGGTCCGGGTAGTCGCCGGGGAGCTGGTCGATGGCGTTCCAGTCGCTGATGACGAAGCCGTCGAAGCCCAGCTTGCCCTTGAGTTCACCGTTGATCATGTCGCCGCGGGCGTGCATCTTGACCGGCCCCTTGCCGTCGCCGGTGAGGTCGAGGGAGGAGTACGACGGCATCACGGTGCCGATCCCCCGCTTCACCGCGCTCTTGTACGGCGCGAGGTGGATGTCCTCCAGCTGCTGCCGGGTGACGGTGGTGACGCCCTGGTCGATGGTGTAGCTGCCGGTGGTGGAGGAGCCGTAGGCGGTGCCGCCGTCGCCGACGAAGTGCTTGGCGGTGGCGAGGACCTTGTCGTCGCGGCTCAAGTCGCCGCCGTCGGCCCGGCCCTGGAGGCCCTGGATCATCGTCTCCATGGACTCCACGAGCGCGGGGTCCTCGCCGAAGGACTCGTAGGAGCGGCCCCAGCGTTCGTCGCGGCTCACGCACAGGCAGGGCGCGAAGTCCCAGGGGACGCCGGTCGCGCGCACCTCGGCGGCGGTCACCGCGCCGCTCCGCTCGGCCAGTCGGGGGTCCCTGGTGGCGCCGATGCCGATGTTGTGCGGCATGACGGTGGCGCCGTAGAGGTTGTTGTGGCCGTGCACCGCGTCCACGCCGTAGATCAGCGGGATCTGGAATCTGGTCGCCCGCGCCTGGAGCTGGAAGCCGTCGATCATCCGTGCCCAGCCCTCGGCGGTGTTGGGCGTGGGTGTGGAGCCGCCGCCGGACAGCAGCGAGCCGAGATCGTACGCGGCGATGTCGCCCGGGGTGGTCAGGCCCGCGCGTTCGGCCTGGGTCATCTGCCCGGCCTTCTCCGCGAGCGACATCCGGGACAGCAGATCGGCGACCCGCTTCTTCACCGGCAGCTTCGGGTTCAGGTACGGCAGTCCGTGGGCGTCGATGACGACCTGCGGGGTCTCGGTGGGGGCCTTGGCGCCGTCGACGGTGAGCTTCAGCGGGATGGTCTCGGCGGACTCGGCGGTCCGGTCCTTGCGGGTGGGCACCGCGATGGTCCGCGTACTGCCGGACGGTGTGCCCGCCGGGAAGGTGAGGGTGCCGGAGACCGGGGTGTAGTCCTGGCCGGCGGTGGCGGTGCCGCCGCCGGTGGCGTAGGTGACGGTCACCGGGTCGTCGACCGGCTTCGCTCCCGTGGTGGCGAGGGTGACCCGCACGTGGGCGGTGCCGCCCTCGGTCACCGGGTAGACGGAGGCGTCGGTGGCGACGGAGGCGTGCAGCGCCTGGTCTGCCTTGCCGTACAACTCCACGTCGTCCATGGCGAAGTCGCCCTTGAGGCCGACGGGCAGCGTGACCGCGTACCCCCACATCCGGGTCAGCCCGAGGATGTGGTCGATGCCGCCGACCGGCTGGTAGTCGGTGCGGTAGGTGAAGTCGCCGAACGGGATCCGGATCTGCTTCCAGCCGGTGAAGTCGTCGGTGAAGGACGTCGTCCACAGCTCGGACGCCTCGCCGTTCGCGCCGCCGTCCTTGATCTCGAAGGCGATCTTCTTGCCGTTGTCGTGCCCCTCCCACCAGAAGCGGATGCCCTGGTGGGCGGACCAGTCGTGGGCGGGCCGGTCCGCGGCGAAGTCATGGGTGAAGCCGCCGTAGCCGCTGATGTCGTAGCTGCCGGTGAGCACCTTGGCGCCCTCGGGGGCGTCGGCGCGGTCGGCGAGGCTCAGCGTGGGCGGGTCGTCGCTGTCGCCGCCCCAGGTGAAGATGCCGTCGGCGGGCTGGGACGCGAAGGGCACCTCGCCCTCGAAGCGGTCGACGGGCACCGGCGGCGGATCGGCGGCGGCGTGTGCCGCGGCGGACAGGGGCAGCAGGGCGGCGAGCAGTGCCCCGGGGACGAGCAGGGCGGTTCTTGGCCTGCGCATAGACCTTCCCTCGGCTCTCATGGTTCACTCATGGCTTAGCTCACGGCGTGAGTTAACTGACGCCTCCCCAACTCGTCAAGACCGCATGTCAGTTGCTCCGCCCCGCACACCACCCCTCAGCACCGCTCACCACCGCCCGTCATCGTTCTGTCGACCCGAGAGGAAGGGCGACGCACCATGAGGAGATCCCCCCGCGCGCTCCGGCTGCTGCTGGCCGGGCTGCTCTCCGCCGCCGGATTCACCGCGGCCGTACCCCCCGCCCATGCCGCCGGTGAGCAGGTCACCGCGTGGCTCACCACGACCGACGACTCCGGCGGCCGCCATGTCGTGCGCGGTCTCGAAGCGCAGGCGCCGTTCGCCTTCCAGTCCGGGACCGGCGGTGGCGGCACCGACATCACCGTGGACGAGAACACCCGGTACCAGACCTTCACCGGCGCCGGTGCCTCGTTCACCGACACCGCGGCCTGGCTGCTGAACAGCAGCGGCGCCCTGTCCCAGGCGACCCGGGACGCGACGATGCGCAAGCTGTTCTCGCCGACGGACGGCATCGGGCTGTCCTTCCTGCGCAACCCGATGGGCGCCTCGGACCTCGCCCGCTACGGCTACACGTACGACGACGTGCCGGCCGGGCAGAGCGACCCGGACCTGAACCGGTTCTCCCTCGCGCACGACCTCGCGGACGTCGCGCCGCTGACCAGGCAGGCGCTCCAGCTGAACCCCGCGCTGACCGTGATGGCCTCGCCGTGGACCGCCCCGGCCTGGATGAAGGACAGCGGCTCGCTCGACGGGGGCTGGCTGAAGGCGGAGGACTACGGCGCCTACGCGTCCTACTTCGTCAAGTATCTCCAGGCGTACCGGGACCAGGGGATCGACGTCTCGTACGTGACCCCGCAGAACGAGCCGACCTGCTGCTCCGGCTACCCGTCGATGAGCTGGAACGCGAGCGGTCTCGCCTACTTCCTCAAGAACGACCTGCTGCCGCAGTTGCAGTCGGCGGGCCTGAGCACCAAGGTCCTCGCGCACGACTGGAACTGGGACAGCTACGACTCCTACGCCGCGCAGTCCGTGGACGATCCGGCGATCCGCGACCACCCCAACTTCGGCGGCATCGCCTGGCACGGCTACGGCGGTGACGTCTCCGAGCAGTCGACGATCCACGCCAAGTACCCCTCGCTGGACGCCTTCGGCACCGAGCACTCCGGGGGCACCTGGATCGCGGACCAGCAGCACGAGGACATGGCGAACATCATCGACTACACCCGCAACTGGGCGAAGTCGGTGACCAAGTGGTCGCTGGCCGTGGACCAGAACATGGGCCCGCACAACGGCGGTTGCGGCACCTGCACCGGCCTGGTCACCGTGCACGACGGGGACGGCAGGAGCGGGAGCGTGGACTACACCGTCGAGTACTACGACATGGGGCAGCTGACCAAGTTCGTACGGCCCGGCGCCCAGCGGATCGCCTCCACCGCGTCCAGCGCCGTGCCCAACGTGGCCTGGCGCAACCCGGACGGCAGCAAGGCGCTGATCGCCTACAACGGCTCCTCCGCCGCGCAGACGGTCACCATCGACTGGGGTTCTCAGCACGCCACTTACTCGCTGCCCGGCAGGACCTCGGCGACCTTCACGTGGTCCGGCACGCAGTCCGGGGGCGGCGCGACCGGCGGTGCCTTCACCGGCCTGGCCGGCAAGTGCCTGGACGTGGCCGGCGCGTCCGGCGCCAACGGGACGGCCGTACAGCTCTACGACTGCAACGGCAGCGCCGCCCAGCAGTGGACCGTGCGGCCCGACGGCTCCGTGCGGGCGCTCGGCAAGTGCCTGGACGTCACCTCGGGCTCGACGGCCGACGGGGCGAAGACGCAGCTCTACGACTGCAACGGGACCGGCGCCCAGCAGTGGTCGTACAACGCCTCCACCCATGACGTGGTGAACCTCGCCGCGAACAAGTGCCTGGACGTCACCGACAACTCCTCGGCCAACGGGGCCCGCGCGCAGATCTGGTCCTGCACGGGCGCCGCCAACCAGAAATGGCAGCTTCGGTGACGAGCGGCCCGGGGCCGGCCGGGGGACGATGAGGGAGCCGGTCGTCCCCCGGCCGGTCCGCCGCTCGCCGATGAGTCCCGTCGCCACCCCGCTGGAGTCCTCTCATGACCACACCGCAGGATCTGTTCCTCGTCAGCGTGGACGTGCCCGGCGCGCGCCCCGTCGAGCAGGGCGATCTGTCGCTGGCCCTCGCGGGGGCCGAGCTGATCGATCTGCTGGGGACGCGGGCGCTCACCCTGGACGGCGAGCGCGTCGTGCCGGGGGCGGAGCTGAGCACGGGTGACCGGATGCTGGACGAGGCGGGCGCGGCGCTGGTGCGCGCGGAGCCGTACGAGAGTGTCGAGGACTGGCTGTGGCGCCGGGGCCGCGGGCTCGCCGCCGCCTACAGGGACGACCTGGACCGCGCGGGTCAGCTCACCGGGGAACGCCGGCGCCTGCTGCCCCGGCGCGGCGGGGACGCCCCGCAGCCGGACACGCCCGCCCGCCGGCACGCGGCCGAGCGCTGGTGGTCCCACGAGCCGGTCCTGACCGCCCTCGCCGTCCCGCTGGGCATCGGCGAGGACCGCACGGACGGCAACGAGAACGCCGACGACGCGGTCCTCACCGTCCTGGCCACCGTCGGCGACGCGATCACCGAACTGACGGCGGTCCGGGAACGCCGGCGCATCGAGAACGCCGCGTTCGACAACATCTGGCGCGCGCCCTGAGGACGGGGCGTCCCCTCTTCACGGGGGCGCCCCGGACCCCTCACGGCGGGGCGCTCCGGTCGTCGTACCCGTGGAGCGTTACGCCGGTACCACGCCCGCGCGCAGCAGGCCGTAGGTGTACGCGTCCTCCAGGGCCTGCCAGGAGGCGGCGATGACGTTTTCCGCGACGCCCACCGTGGACCACTCGCCGGTGGTGTCGGAGGTGGAGATGAGGACGCGGGTGGTGCTGGAGGTGCCGTGGCGGCCTTCCAGGATGCGGACGCGGTAGTCGACCAGTTCGAGGGCGGCGAGCTGGGGGTAGATCTTCTCCAGGGCGACCCGCAGGGCGCGGTCGAGGGCGTTGACCGGGCCGTTGCCCTCGGCGGTGGCCACGATGCGCTCGCTCTTGGCCCACAGCTTGACCGTGGCCTCGTTGGCATGGCTGCCGTCGGGGCGGTCTTCGGCGATCGCCCGCCAGGACTCCACGTCGAAGTACTTCAGCGCCTTGCCCTCGACCTCGCCGCGCAGCAGCAGCTCGAAGGAGGCGTCGGCCGCTTCGTAGGTGTAGCCCTTGAGCTCGCGCTCCTTGACCCGGGCCACCACCCGCCCGATCAGCTCGCGGTCGCCGCCGAGGTCGACGCCGAGTTCCTTGCCCTTGAGCTCCACGGAGGCGCGGCCCGCCATGTCGGAGACCAGCATCCGCATGGAGTTGCCGACCCGCGCGGGATCGATGTGCTGGTACAGGTCCGGGTCGACCTTGATCGCGGAGGCGTGCAGCCCGGCCTTGTGCGCGAACGCGGAGACACCCACGTACGGCTGATGCGTGGACGGCGTGAGGTTGACGACCTCGGCGATGGCGTGCGAGATCCGGGTCATCTCGCGCAGCCGGCCCTCGGGCAGCACCTGCTTGCCGTACTTCAGCTCCAGCGCGGCGACCACCGGGAACAGGTTGGCGTTGCCGACCCGCTCGCCGTAGCCGTTGGCCGTGCACTGCACATGCGTGGCACCGCCGTCGACCGCGGCCAGCGTGTTGGCGACCGCGCAGCCGGTGTCGTCCTGGGCGTGGATGCCGAGCCGGGCGCCGGTGTCGGCGAGCACGGTGGCGACGACGGCGTGCACCTGGGCGGGCAGCATGCCGCCGTTCGTGTCACACAGCACCACCACGTCGGCCCCGGCCTCGGCGGCGGCGCGGACGACGGCCTTCGCGTACTCGGGGTTCGCGCGGTAGCCGTCGAAGAAGTGCTCGCAGTCCACGAAGACCCGGCGGCCCTGCTCGCGCAGGTGCAAGACGGTGTCGCGGACCATCTCCAGGTTCTCGTCCAGCGTGGTGCGCAGCGCCATCTCGACATGCCGGTCGTGCGCCTTGGCGACCAGCGTGATCACCGGGGCGCCGGACTCCAGCAGCGCCCTGACCTGCGGGTCGTCGGCGGCCTTGGCCCCGGGGCGGCGGGTGGCACCGAAGGCGACGAGCCGGGCGGTGCGGAATGCGATCTCGTTCTTGGCGCGGGCGAAGAACTCGGTGTCGCGGGGGTTGGCGCCGGGCCAGCCGCCCTCGATGAAGCCGACGCCGAAGTCGTCCAGGTGCCGGGCGATGGCGAGCTTGTCCGCGACGGTGAGGTTGATGCCCTCGCGCTGCGCGCCGTCGCGCAGCGTGGTGTCGAAGACGTGGAACGAGTCGTCGAGCTCGCTGGTTGCCGTCTCGGTCATGGTCTCAAGGCTCCTGTTGTGGATCTTCGGTCTTACCGGAATGACCGGCTCCACCGTCCCCCCAATAATCCCCCGCGCTCGGTTCACGGCTGAAGGTGGGCCGTAAAACGAAAAAACCCCTCGCGGATGCGAGAGGTCTGCGCGCGGGTCGAGGACGAACGGTGGCCACCCGCACCTGGTCGTGCGAGATGGTCACTGCGGACCGGCGCGCCTGCTGCCAATAATCGTGGCGAACGTAAGCACGGGGGAAGTCTGGCACAGCACCGCCCCCGGCTCACCGTCCGTCTCAGGATGCGGTCGCCGCGCTGGACTCCGCCACTCCACCGGCCCCGCGCGTCCCGGCCAGATCCAGGTCCTTCGTCTCCCGCATGGTGACGTACACGATGAGCGATACGGCCGCGCATCCCGCCACGTACCAGAAGAACCCGGACTCGATCCCGGCCTTCTTGAACCACAGCGCGATGTATTCGGCGGTGCCGCCGAAGAGGGCGTTGGCGAGGGCGTACGGGAGGGCGACGCCCAAGGAGCGGACACTCGTCGGGAACAGCTCGGCCTTCACACAGGCGTTGATCGAGGTGTAGCCGGTGACGATCACCAGCGCGAGCAGCGCGAGGCCGAGCGCGGACCAGTAGCCGCCGGCGTGCCCCAGCAGGGTCATGATCGGCACGGTCAGGACGGTGGAGCCGACCGCGAAGGTGATCAGCAGCGGCCGGCGCCCGATCCGGTCGGACAGGGCCCCGGCGAGCGGCTGGAGCGCGGCGAAGACGATCAGCGCGGTGAAGGAGACGAGGGTCGCGGTGTCCTTGGACAGGCCCGCCGAGTTGGAGAGGTACTTGGTCAGGTAGGTGGTGTACGTGTAGTACGCGACCGTGCCGCCCATGGTGAGCGCGATGACGAGGAACGCCTCGCGCCGGTGCCGCCACAGGGCGCGCAGGGTGCCGCGCTCCTCGGCGGCCGAGGCGTCCTCGTCGTACACCTCGCTCTCCGGCATGGTGCGGCGCAGATAGAAGACGACGGCCGCGCCGAGGGCGCCGACGACGAAGGGGATGCGCCAGCCGTAGCTGTGCAAGGCGGAGTCGGACAGGGTGCGCTGGAGGACGATCTGGAGGCCGAGGCCGATGATCTGGCCGACGGTCATGGACACGTACTGGAAGCTGGAGGCGAAGCCGCGCCGCTTCGGATCGGTGGCCTCGGTGAGGTAGGTGGCGCTGGCCGCGTACTCGCCGCCCACCGACAGGCCCTGGAGCAGCCGGGCGACGAGCAGGACGAGGGCGCCGCCGTACCCGGCGACCGCGTACGTGGGCGCGACGGCGATCAGCACCGCCGAGGCCGACATCAGGGTGACGGTCAGCGTCAGCGCCGCCTTGCGGCCCCTGCGGTCGCCGACCCGCCCGAGCAGCCAGCCGCCGACGGGCCGCATGAAGAACCCGACGGCGAAGATGCCGGCGGTGTTCATCAGCTGCGCGGTGGGGTTCCCACTCGGGAAGAACGCCCCGGCGAAATAGGTGGCGAAGCTGGCGTACACGAACCAGTCGAACCACTCGACCATGTTCCCCGCCGACCCGACCCAGATCTTCTTCCAGTGGTGGATTCCCATGGGCCCTTACCTGCCCGCGAGTTGAACGGACGATGCGCCCCACAGAGGCGCGGAGAACCGCGCGAGCCACCACGACGCACCCGCACCCGCCGAACCACCGACATCCCTAGGGCAAGCGGGCGACCAGACCGTCCTCGATGAACTCCCTCACATGCGCGAGCACTTGCTCCCGCGAAACCCCCCGCAGCCCGATGGCGACATGGATCGAGAACCCGTCCAGCAGCGCACGCGTCCGCGTCGCGAAGCGGTCCGCGTCCACCGCCCTGAACTCCCCCCGCGAGACGCCCTCCGCGATCAGGGCGACGAGGTCCCGGTGCCACGCCCCCTCGATCGCGGACTGGCGGGCGCGCGCGTCGTCGTCGGCGTTCTGGGAACGGTTCCAGACCTCGAGCCACAGGGTCCAGTGCGGATCGCGGTGGCCCTCGGGGACGTACAGATCGACGTACGCCGCCAGCCGTTCCCGGGCCGAGCCCTCCCCCGCGAGCAGCCGGCCGCGCGCCGCCCCGAGCCGGCCCTCGCTCCACTCCAGGGTCTGGAGCAGCAGTTCGTCCTTGGAGCGGAAGTAGTAGAGGAGGTGCCCGCTGCTCATCCCGACCTCGCGGCCGAGCGCCGCCATGGTGAGCTTCTCCAGACCGCGCTCGGCGATCATGCCCATGGCCGCGGCGAGCAGCTCCTCGCGGGGCGGGGCGGGGGTGCGCCGGCGCGGCGCGGACGCCTCGCTCACGCGGGGACCAGCCGTACGGCGGTGGGCAGGAAGTGGGTCTCGTACGGCCCGTAGCACTCGGCGAACAGCGTCGCCACCGGCGTCCGGCAGCCCGGGCAGAGGAAGTTGGGCCCCTGCTGTCCGGTGGGTCCGCAGCAGCCGGAGTCCCGGCAGTCGTCGTTGCCCAGGAGGTGGCCGCGGGTGTCCTCGGGGTGGACGACCAGGGTGTCCCGGGGGCCGGCGGACATCAGGAAGCCCGGGCCTTCCGGGTCCGCGACGCAGACGCCGGGCACCGCGGCCCCGATCCACTCGGGATCCGGGTGCGGCACGAACGGCGCCCCCGACGGCTCGGGGTCCACCGCGCAGGTCCCGCGCGGCACGGTGGGGGGCGCCTCCCGGAACCCGTCGGCGTTCTTGGCCCCGCTGTTCGGGGGGCGTTCGGGCAATTCGGCCAGCAGGCGCACCGGCTCACAGAGCCGGCGGCCGCAGCCCGCGCAGACCAGGACGTTCATCCGTATGTTCTACCCGACCCGGAGCGTCGACGGCTGCTGCTGGGTGATGCAGTGGATGCCGCCCCCGGCCGCGAAGATCTGGCGGGCGTCGACCAGGGTGACGGTGCGGTCGGGGAAGAGGCGCCGGAAGAGGACGGCGGCCGTCTCGTCACGGGGGTCGTCGAAGGCGCACAGGACGACGCCGTCGTTGCAGAGGTAGTGGTTGATGTAGGAGTAGTCGGCCCAGTGGCCGTCGGCCTCCAGGACGGTCGGCGCGGGGACCTCCACGACCTCCAGGGGGCGGCCCTGGGCGTCGGTCGAGGACCTGAGGAGGCCGATGATCTCCTTGCTGACCTCGTGGTCGGGGTGGGCGGGGTCCGGCTGGTGGTGGGCGAGGACGACGCCGGGACGGGCGAAGGCGGCCACGATGTCGACATGGCCCAGGGTGCCGAAGCCGTACGGCGGATAGTCGGCGGTCAGGCCGCGCGGCAGCCAGATGGCCTTGCTGGTGCCGAGGTGGGCGTGGATCTCCGCCTCGGCCCGCTCCCGCGTCCAGTGCGGGTTGCGCTCGGGGCCCAGCTGCACGGTCTCGGTGAGCAGCACGGTGCCCTCGCCGTCGACATGGATGCCGCCGCCCTCGTTGACCAGCGCCGAGGCGTACGTCCTCGCCCGGGCGAGGTCGGCGACATGGCCGCCGATCTTCGCGTCGTGCTCCCAGCGGGCCCAGTCCTGGGCGCCCCAGCCGTTGAACGTCCAGTCCACTGCGGCCAGTTCACCCTCGTCGTTGGTCAGGAAGGTGGGGCCGATGTCGCGCATCCAGGCGTCGTCCAGCTCGCGCTCCACGAGGTCGATGTCCGGCCCGAGCAGCTCCCGCGCCCCGGCCGACGCACCGGGGCCGCAGACCACGGTCACCGGTTCGAAGCGGCGCACGGCGCGGGCCACCGAGGCCCAGGCGTGCCGGGAGGCGGCGAGGTCGTCGGCGTCGTCGAAGGTGGGGTTGGGGCCCGGCCACGCCATCCAGGTGCGCTCGTGCGGGGTCCACTCGGCGGGCATGCGGAAGCCGTCGGCGGCAGGGGTGCTCATCTGGGGGTCCGTTTCGGGGTTCACAGGAGGGGTGCCAGGTTCACAGGCGTCTTCGAAGGTCACAGGAAGTAGAGGCGGTTGAGGGAGACCGAGTCGGCGGGCTCCGAGCGCAGCGGGTCGCCGTCGAGGGTGACCAGGCCGGTGCGCTGGTCGACGTCGACCGCTCCGGTACGGGCGTTCAGCCGCAGGTCGGCGGGGCCGATGCCGCGGGTGCCGCGCACCGCGACCCGGCGGCGGCGCGTCGGCATGGTGTCGTTGCCCTGGTCCACGGCCGCCTGTGCGACGAACGCGACCGAGAGGTCGGCCGCCGTCGCGCCGTACGCCCCGAACTGCGGCCCCAGGACGAGGGGTTCGCAGGTGTCGGTGGCCGCGTTGGGGTCGCCGACGACGCCGTACGCGGGGAAGCCGGACTTGAGGACCAGCTGCGGCTTGGCGCCGAAGTACTCGGGGCGCCAGAGCACGAGGTCCGCGAGCTTGCCGACCTCGATGGAGCCGACCTCGTGCGAAAGGCCGTGCGCGATCGCGGGGTTGATGGTCAGCTTGGCCATGTAGCGCAGCACGCGGGCGTTGTCGTCGCCCTCGCCGTCACCCTCCAGCGGGCCCAGTTCGGTCTTCATCTTGCCGGCCATGGCGAAGGTCCGGCGTACCGTCTCGCCCGCGCGGCCCATGCCCTGGGCGTCGGAGGAGGTGATGCCGATCGCGCCCAGGTCGTGCAGCACGTCCTCGGCGCCCATGGTGCCGGCCCGGATGCGGTCGCGGGCCATGGCCGCGTCGCCGGGCAGCTCGGGCTTGAGGTCGTGGACGGAGACGATCATGCCGTAGTGCTCGGCGACCGCGTCCCGGCCGAAGGGCAGGGTGGGGTTGGTGGAGGAGCCGATGACGTTCGGCACCCCGGCCATCTTCAGCACGTTGGGGACGTGTCCGCCGCCGCAGCCCTCGATGTGGAAGGCGTGGATGGTGCGGCCCTCCAGCACCCTGAGGGTGTCCTCGACCGAGAGGCACTCGTTCAGCCCGTCGCTGTGCAGGGCGACCTGGACGTCGTGTTCCTCGGCGACCCGCAGCGCGGTGTCCAGGGCGCGGGTGTGGGCGCCCATGTCCTCGTGCACCTTGAAGCCGCTCGCGCCGCCCTCGGCCAGCGCCTCGATCAGCGGTGCCTCGTGCGAGGACGAACCCCGGCCCAGGAAACCGATGTTGACCGGCCAGGCGTCGAAGGCGTTGAAGGCGTGGCGCAGTGCCCAGGGGGAGTTGACGCCGACGCCCCACACCGGGCCGAACTCCTGCCCGATGATCGTGGTCACGCCGGAGGCGAGGGACGCCTCCATGATGCGCGGCGACAGCAGGTGGACATGGGTGTCGACGGCGCCCGCGGTGGCGATCAGCCCCTCCCCGGAGACGATCGAGGTGCCGGTGCCGACCACGACGTCCACGCCGTCGAGGGTGTCCGGGTTGCCCGCGCGGCCGATCGCGCTGATGCGGCCCTCGCGGATGCCGATGGACACCTTGCGGATGCCCTGCACCGCGTCGATCACCACGACGTTGCTGATCACGACGTCGCAGGTCTCGCGCACGGCGGCGGCCTTGAGGTGCAGTCCGTCACGGGCCGTCTTGCCGAACCCGGCGAGGAACTCGTCGCCGTAGCGCTGCGCGTCGGACTCCACCCGGATGGTCAGGCCCGAGTCGCCGAGCCGGACGCGGTCGCCCGCGCGGGGGCCGTGGGTGGCGGCGTAGGCGCCCGGGTCGACATGGATGGCCCGGCTGATCTCGCGCCCCTTGGAACGGCTCATCGGTCCTGCCCCTTCTCCTCGTCGCTCAGGTCGTCCTGGTCACTTAGGTCGCCCTGGTCGCTCAGGTCGCCCTCGTCGCTCAGGTCGTCCTCGTCGCCACTGACCCCCAGATAGCCGCAGGCCGCGGCCCTGCGCAGGGCCTCCGCCCGCGCGCCCGGCGCGTCCAGCGGCCCGTCGACCAGCCCGGCGAAACCGATCGCGATCCGCTCCCCGCCGATCGGCACCAGGCCGACCTCCTCGCTCTCGCCCGGCCCGAAGCGCACCGAGGAGCCGGCGGGTACGGCGAGCCGCATGCCGTAGGCGGCCGCGCGGTCGAAGTCGAGGCGCGGGTTGGCCTCGAAGAAGTGGAAGTGGGAGGTGACGGAGACCGGCACGGTCGCGGTGTTGGTGACGGTGAGCCGGAGCACCGGCTCGGGGTCGGCGTGCGCCGGGCCGGGCAGCAGCGCGCCGGGGGCGTCCGCGCCCAGGCCGCCGCCGATCGGGTCGGAGACCACCGCGAGCCGGGAGCCGTCGTCGAAGACGGCCTCGACCATCACCTCGGTCACCACGTCGGCGACCCCGGGCAGCACGTCCGCGGGCCCGAGCACGCCGCGCGCCGCCTCGACGGCCTCCGCGAGGCGCCGGCCGTCCCGGGCGGCCTCGCAGACGGTGTCCGCGATCAGCGCGGTCGCCTCCGGCACGTTCAGCCGCAGGCCCCGGGCCCGGCGGGCGCGGGCCAATTCGGCGGCGCCGAAGAGCAGCAACCGGTCACGTTCCGTGGGGGTCAGTCGCACGGCGCGGGCCCTCCTTCTCGTCAACCCTGGCGAGCGCGCACCCACTTTTAGAGTGACGCTCTAACCGTTTAGAACAGCACTCTAAACGGAGATTCCGAGGAAGAGAAGGGGTGCGGTGGTGGGCGGGCACGTGACGGATCGAACACCGATCCAAAAAACGCGCAGGGCCGCCGCGATCCCCCGAAGGGAATCCGCGGCGGCCCAGCGTGAGGGAGCCGGTCGTCAGCCGATCTTGTGCATCCAGCCGTGCTTGTCCTCGGTCATGCCCCGCTGGACGCCCAGCAGGGCCTCGCGCAGCCGCATGGTGACCGCGCCGGGGGTGCCGTCGCCGTGGGTCCACTCGTCGGACTTGGTCTTCACATGGCCGATCGGGGTGACCACCGCGGCCGTACCGCAGGCGAAGACCTCGGTCAGCGCGCCGGAGGCCGCGTCCGCGCGCCACTGCTCCAGGGTGACCACGCCCTCCTCGGCCTGGTAGCCGAGGTCGCGGGCGACCTGGAGCAGGGAGTCGCGGGTGATGCCCTCCAGGATGGAGCCGGTCAGGGCCGGCGTGACGATCCGGTCGCCGTAGACGAAGGCGACGTTCATGCTGCCGCTCTCCTCCACGTTGGTGCGGGTGACCGCGTCCAGGTAGACGACCTGGTCGCAGCCGTGGGACGCGGCCTCGGCCTGCGGGAGCAGGGAGGCGGCGTAGTTGCCGCCGGTCTTGGCGTCACCGGTGCCGCCGGGGACGGCGCGGACATGGTCCTCGGCGACCCAGATGGTGACCGGCTTGACGCCGCCGGCGAAGTAGGCGCCGGAGGGCGAGGCGATGAGCAGGAACATGTATTCGTTGGCCGGGTGCACGCCGAGGGCGGCCTCGGTGGCGATCATGAAGGGGCGCAGGTAGAGGGACGCCTCGCCGCCGTGCGGCGGGACCCAGTCGGCGTCCTGGACGAGCAGCGCGTCCAGCGCGGCGATGAACAGGTCCTCGGGCAGCTCGGCCATCGCCATACGGCGGGCCGAGGTGCGGAAACGGCGGGCGTTGGCCTCGGGACGGAACAGCGCGATCGAGCCGTCGGGCTGGCGGTACGCCTTCAGTCCCTCGAAGATCTCCTGGCCGTAGTGCAGCACCTGGGTGGAGGGGTCGAGGGAGATCGGGCCGTACGGCACGAGCTGGGCGTCGTGCCAGCCGCGGCCCTCGGTCCACCGGATCGTCACCATGTGGTCGGTGAAGTGGCGGCCGAACCCGGGGCTGGCCAGGATCGCCTCGCGCTCGGCGGCGGCGAGGGGGCTGGCGGAGGGCTTGAGCTCGATCGTGGGCGTCGTCATGAGTGATTGTCCTTCACCGGTTGTCGTGACGGGCCGCGCTCACGCCTGACACCGGCTGGCGGCCGGTGCTCGGGCGTCCGAGCTTTCCCTCATACCGCGGCTCCGCGTTCGATTATCGCGCGCGGGCCCCGGCCGATGGAATCGGGTGGGCGGCGGCCCTGGGGTCGTGGTGGCGGCCCGGGGCGATCGTTTCACCCGGCGCAGACATGCGGAAGCCGCCGGGCGGTCGGGCGACCCGGCGGCTTCTTACGAGGGGAGCGCCGGATCAGCCGGCTACTCGGGAGGCGAGCGCGTCGCCGATCTCGGAGGTGCTCCGGGCGGGCCGGCCCGCGCGCTCGGTGAGGTCGGCGGCGACCGCCGCGTCGATGCGGTCGGCCTCGGCGTCGTAGCCGAGGTGACGCAGCAGGAGGGCGACGGAGAGGACCGTGGCCGTGGGGTCGGCCTTGCCCTGGCCCGCGATGTCCGGGGCCGAGCCGTGCACCGGCTCGAACATGGACGGGTACGCGCGGCCCGGGTTGATGTTGCCGGACGCGGCCACGCCGATACCGCCGGAGACGGCCGCGGCGAGGTCGGTGATGATGTCGCCGAAGAGGTTGTCGGTGACGATCACATCGAAGCGCTCGGGCTGGGTGACCAGGAAGATGGTGGCCGCGTCGACGTGCAGATAGTCGGTCGAGACTTCGGGGAACTCCTGGGCGACCCGGTTGAAGATGTCGGTCCACAGGTGGCCGGCGAAGGTCAGCACGTTGTTCTTGTGGACCAGCGTCAGCTTCTTGCGCGGGCGGGCCTGGGCGCGGGCGAAGGCGTCGCGGACGACGCGCTCGACGCCGTACGCCGTGTTGACGGACACCTCGGTGGCGACCTCGTGCGGGGTGCCCTTGCGGATGGTGCCGCCGTTGCCGGTGTACGGGCCTTCGGTGCCCTCGCGGACGACGACGAAGTCGATCTCCGGCTGTCCGGCCAGCGGGGTGGACACGCCCGGGAGCAGCTTGCTCGGCCGCAGGTTGACGTGGTGGTCGAAGGCGAAGCGGAGCTTGAGCAGGAAGCCGCGCTCCAGGACGCCGGAGGGCACCGACGGGTCGCCGATGGCGCCGAGCAGGATGGCGTCGTGCCGCTTCAGCTGCGCGAGGTCCGCGTCGGTGAGGGTCTCACCGGTGGCGTGGTAGCGCCGGGCGCCGAAGTCGTAGTCCTGGGTCTCCAGCTTCACATCCTGCGGAAGGACGGCGGAGAGGACCTTCAGACCTTCGGCCACGACCTCCTGGCCGATGCCGTCACCGGGGATCACTGCGAGATTGATGCTGCGAGACATGCGGGCGACCCTACTCCTCGTCCCAGTTGATGACACGGGCCGTCCAGTATCCGGACGGCCCGTGTCATGGCGAGCGGCTCGAAAGGCTGTGGCGGTCGGAAGGTCCGGCGGCCTGGCTGGTCAGTGGCCGGTCTGGCCGCCGTTGTCCCGGCGGTCGAGGGCGCGCTGGAGGGCGGCGGCGGCGTTCTTGCGGTCGGACTCGCCGGTGCGGGGCACGTGGCGGACGCGGCGGCGGACGGTCGTCTCGGCCATGGAAATCGACTCCTCGGCATGAAGGGAACACGGCAATGGGGAGTGTTCGAGACGCCGGAGCAGGCGGGGAGCGCTGGCCGCAGGGGTTGCCTGCACGGGGCCCGGCTCACGACCGCCATTCGCTGGATCGAGCGAGACGTTCGGCTTCCTCCAAGCTAAGGGAGTGGCCCGCGTCTGTCTGCATAGTTACTCGGACTTCCTACTATCTGAGACGGCGAACCTCCCCGAACGGCTCTGAGCTGCGCTTACGCGCGTTCGAGTGCGGGCTGTCCGAGGCGTCGGGGCTCCCGGGGACCGCCGGGCAGCTCCAGCGAGCACAGGGTCCGGATCAGGGCGCGGACGGCGGCGGCCGGCTCCGGGGCGGCGACGCAAGCAGACGGCACAGGACCGCCCCGTCGCCCTCGACCACGTCGCAGTGGTGGCACGCCGGCTGCGCGTCGAGGGCTTCCCGGTCTCCGACCACCTTGACGCGCAGGAGGAGTTGTACGACTTCGCCGTACCGCATCTGCGCAGCGGGCAAGGTCATGATGCGAAAGGCGGATTGACGCCGTGTCAGGCTGGCGCGCCCGGCACCGCCCCGTCGATCGGGTCCCCGACCCCGACGGTTCGAGGGCGACCTGCTGTCAGTACGCCGAGCACAGCCGGTCCGTCCGCCAGTCGTCGGTCATGGGACGGAACCTACCCCGGTCGCGGTCATCGCCCCGCCCGGGGTGCCCGGCAATGGAAACGGGCCGGGAAGCCTGCTCGGGGGCAGGCTTCCCGGCCCGTTGCTCGGGTCAGGGCGAGGGTCAGCCCATGTGCGGGTACGTGTAGTCGGTCGGCGGGACCAGGGTCTCCTTGATGGCGCGGGTCAGGGTCCAGCGCATCAGGTTCTGGGGGGCACCGGCCTTGTCGTTGGTGCCGGAGGCGCGGCCGCCGCCGAAGGGCTGCTGGCCGACCACGGCGCCGGTCGACTTGTCGTTGATGTAGAAGTTGCCCGCGGCGAAGCGGAGCTTCTCCATCGTGTACGCGGCCGCGGCGCGGTCGCCCGCGATGACCGAGCCGGTGAGGGCGTAGTCCGAGACCGACTCCATCTGGGTCAGCATCTCGTCGTACCGGTCGTCCTCGTACACGTGCACCGCGAGCACCGGGCCGAAGTACTCGGTCGTGAAGACCTCGTTCTCCGGGTCGGAGCACTCGATGACGGTCGGGCGCACGAAGTAGCCGACCGAGTCGTCGTACGTGCCGCCCGCGACGATCGTGCAGGTCTCATCCGCCTGGGCGCGGTCGATCGCGGCCTTGTTCTTGGCGAAGGAGCGGTCGTCGATGACGGCGCCCATGAAGTGGGACAGGTCCGTCACGTCACCCATGGTGAGGTGGTCGACCTCGGCCGCGAACTCCTCCTTGAAACCGGCGTTCCAGAGGGAGGCCGGGATGTACGCGCGGGAGGTGGCGCTGCACTTCTGGCCCTGGTACTCGAAGGCACCGCGGGTCAGGGCGGTCTTCAGGATCGCGCGGTCGGCGCTCGGGTGGGCGACCAGGAAGTCCTTGCCGCCGGTCTCGCCGACCAGACGCGGGTACGAGCGGTACTTCTCGATGTTGTTGCCGACCGTCTTCCACAGGTACTGGAAGGTCTTGGTCGAACCGGTGAAGTGGATGCCCGCGAGGTCCCGGTGCTCCAGGGCGACCTCGGAGACCTCGATGCCGTCACCGGTGACGAGGTTGATGACGCCCTTGGGCAGACCGGCCTCCTCCAGCAGCTGCATGAGCAGCACGGCGGCGTGCGTCTGGGTCGGGGACGGCTTCCAGACCACCACGTTGCCCATCAGGGCGGGGGCGGTGGGCAGGTTCGCCGCGATCGCCGAGAAGTTGAACGGCGTGATCGCGTAGACGAAGCCCTCCAGCGGGCGGTGGTCCATGCGGTTCCACACGCCCGGGGAGTTCGCCGGGGGCTGCTCGGCGAGGATGTTGCGGGCGTAGTGGACGTTGAAGCGCCAGAAGTCGACCAGCTCACAGGGGCTGTCGATCTCCGCCTGCTGGGCCGTCTTGGACTGGCCGAGCATGGTGGAGGCGGCGATCGTCTCGCGCCACGGGCCGGACAGCAGCTCGGCGGCGCGCAGGATGATCGCGGCGCGGTCGTCGAAGGCCATCGCGCGCCAGGCCGGGGCGGCGGCCAGGGCCGCGTCGATGGCGTCCTGGGCGTCCTGCCGGGTGGCGTGGCGGCCGGTGCCGAGGACGGCCTTGTGGTTGTGCGGCTGCACGACCTCGAACGGCTCGCCGCCGCCGAGGCGCTTCTCGCCGCCGATGGTCATCGGCAGCTCGACCGGGTTCTCGGCCAGCTCCTTGAGCTTGGCCTCCAGGCGGGCGCGCTCGGGCGAGCCGGGGGCATAGCCGTGCACCGGCTCGTTGACGGGGGTGGGGACCTGGGTCACAGCGTCCATGAGATCCGAACTCCTTGTACGTGAGCGGGTGGGTGGGCTCAGCCCTTGCTGACCATGCTGCGGAGGAAGAAGCGCAGGTTCGCCGGCTTCTCCGCCAGGCGGCGCATGAAGTAGCCGTACCAGTCGGTGCCGTACGCCGTGTAGACGCGCATGCGGTGGCCCTCGGCGGCCAGCCGCAGGTGCTCGTCGCCGCGGATGCCGTACAGCATCTGGAACTCGTACTCGTCGAGCTTACGACCGGCCTTGTGGGCGAGCTCCTGCGCGATGGAGATCAGGCGCGGGTCGTGGGACCCGATCATCGGGTAGCCCTCGCCGTCCATGAGCGTCTTCAGGACGCGCACGTACGCCTTGTCGATCTCGTGCTTCTGCTGGTAGGCGACCTCGGCGGGCTCCTTGTAGGCGCCCTTGACCAGGCGGACCCGGCTGCCCGCGTCGGCGAGCCGCTTGGCGTCGGCCTCGGTGCGGAACAGGTACGCCTGGATGACGCAGCCCGTCTGCGGGAAGTCCTTCCGCAGCTCCTCGTGGATGGCGAACATCGAGTCGAGGGTGGTGTGGTCCTCCGCGTCCAGCGTCACGGTCGTACCGATCGCGGCGGCGGCCTCGACGACGGGGCGGACGTTGGCGAGCGCCAGTTCGTGGCCGCCCTCCAGCGCTTGGCCGAACATCGACAGCTTGACCGACATCTCGACCTTCTCGCCGAGCTCCAGGTCCTTGAGGTGGTCGACCAGCGCGAGGTAGGCGTCGCGGGCGTGGGCGGCCTGCTCGGCGGTGGTGATGTCCTCGCCGACGACGTCCATCGTCAGCTGAAGACCCTGGCCCGTCAGGTCCTTGATGATCGGGACGATGTCGGACACCGTCTCACCCGGGATGAAGCGGTCGACGACCTGCTTGGTCACGGGGGCCGCCGAGATCAGGCGACGCATCCGGTCGCTGCGCGAAGCGGCGAGAATCACGGGACCCAGCACGGGGCACCTCCACAGACAAGCACCAAATGAGGCCATCACCCGACGATTCGGGTACGGCACGGAGAACCACCGTGAAACCTACGGATCGCTTTGATCGTCGGCCATCGACAGCTGTCACGCATCCGTGCCCGGGATCTCAGACATCTGTATGAAGATGGCCGGAAAATGGGGGAGAATGCCCGGGTGGCGGCGGATTACAAGGGTGATTACCAGGAACTGGTCGACGAGATCTCGGAGCTGCTGGGCGCGCCCGCGACCCTGGAGAACCGCGACTTCGAGCTGCTCGCCTTCGGCACGTACGACAGCGAATCCGAGCTGGACGCCTCGGCGCTGGACCCGGTGCGCACCCGCTCGATCCTGACCCGGCGCTCCACGGCGGGGGTGCGCACCTGGTTCGAGGGCTTCGGCATCACCCGCGCCACCGGTCCGGTCCGTATCCCGCCGAGCCCCGAGGCCGGGGTCTACCGCGGCCGGATCTGCCTGCCGGTGCGGCACCGGGGCGTCGTCGTCGGCTACGTCTGGCTCCTGGAGGGCGAGCCCGGGCCGGCGGACGACCAGCTCGACGCCGCGATGCGGGTGGCCGGCCGGATCGGCGCGCTGCTGGCGGACGAGGCGGAGGCCGGGGCGGGCCTGAGCCGGGAACTGCGGGCGGTCCTCACGGCGGAGGGCGGCTGGCAGCGGGACATGGCGGTGGCCGAACTGCGCACCGCGCTCGGCCCCCGCGCGGACGGCCCCCACACCCTGATCTGCGTGGCCCCCTGGCCCTCCCCCGACCCGGACGACGCCCCCTCCACCCGCTCCGTCCCGCATGCGGCGGCCCTGTGCACGATCCCCTGGGGCACGGCGGCCCAGAGCCTCGCGGTACTGGTCCGGCTCCGCTCCACGGCGGTCGCGGCACCGGCGCTGGCGGCGGCGGGCCGGGTGCTGGAGGAGGCGGAGGGGGCCTGGGGGGACTTCGGACAAGGGGGCGCGCGGGGCGGTTCGGCGGCGGCCCCGGCGGAGGAGGGCCCGGAACCGGGTGGTTCCGGCACCGGGACGCGGGGCACCTCGGGCAAGGGAGCCGGGGGGACGTCGGGCAAGGGGGCGCGCGGGGCGGTGCCGCGGGGGGCCGGGGCCGCCGTGGCGGCGGCGGTCGCCGCGGGAGCCGCCGGGGCGGGCCGGTACGGCGGCGGCCTCGGGGCGGCCGGGTTCGGCGGGCCCGCCGCCGGGATCGGGGACCCCCGCACCGGGCTGGCCGAGCTGGGCACGGTCTGGCAGGA
The DNA here is from genome assembly GCF_009650765.1 of Streptomyces sp. SUK 48. Lineage (NCBI taxonomy): Bacteria > Bacillati > Actinomycetota > Actinomycetes > Kitasatosporales > Streptomycetaceae > Streptomyces > Streptomyces sp. SUK 48. Next base: position 2,657,414 of record NZ_CP045740.1, read on the forward strand.
GGCGCGCGCCGCGGCGCAGGCCGCGCTGGCCGAACGGCACCTCGGGCCGGTCGCGCAGTGGCGGGGCATCGGACCGTACCGCCTGCTGACGTCGCTGCCCCCGGAATCCGCGCAGGACCCGGCGGCCGGCCCCCTCCTCTCCCCCGCCCACCGCGAACTGGCCCGCACCGCCGAGGTCTATCTCGACTGCGCGGGCCAGGCCGGCCGTACGGCATCCGAGCTGGGCATCCACCGGCAGACCCTCTACTACCGCCTCAACCGCGTGGAACAGCTGACGGGCCTCGATCTGGACGACGGCGAGGACCGGCTGCTGCTGCACATGGCGCTGAAGAGGGCGCGGCTGTAGGGGCGGCACGGCGGTGAAAGAGCGCGGGCCGGAAGACGGCGGAAGGCCGGACGCGCCGAGGAGGTCCTCGGCGCGTCCGGCCTTCCGTCCGGTCTTCTTCGAAGCGGGTCAGACCAGGTTGACCGAGCGGGCCGACGCGGCGCCGATCTCGGCGGCGACCTCGGCCAGTACGTTCGGCGTCACCGTGTCGTCCACCGTGAGGACGGCGAGGGCCTCGCCGCCCACCGCGGCACGGGCGACCTGCATGCCGGCGATGTTCAGACCGGCCTCGCCGAGGATGCGGCCGACGGTGCCGACGACACCGGGACGGTCCTCGTAGCGCAGCACCAGCATGTGATCGGCGAGGGCGAGGTCGACGTCGTACTCTCCGACCGCGACGATCTTCTGGATGTGTTTCGGGCCGGCCAGGGTGCCGGAGACCGACACCTCCTCGCCGGTGCCCAGGGTGCCGCGCACGGTCACCACATTGCGGTGCTCGCTGGCCTCGGAGCTGGTGGTGAGGCGGACCTCGACACCGCGCTCCTGGGCGAACAGCGGCGCGTTCACGTACGACACCGTCTCGTCGACCACGTCCTCGAACACGCCCTTGAGGGCGGAGAGTTCGAGCACCTTCACGTCGTGCTGGGTGATCTCGCCGTAGACCTCGACATCCAGGCGCACGGCCACCTCACCGGCGAGCGCGGTGAAGATGCGGCCGAGGCGCTCGGCCAGCGGCAGGCCCGGCTTGACGTCCTCGGCGATGACCCCGCCCTGCACGTTGACCGCGTCCGGGACCAGTTCGCCGGCGAGGGCGAGGCGCACCGAGCGGGCGACCGCGATGCCCGCCTTTTCCTGGGCCTCGTCCGTGGAGGCGCCCAGGTGGGGGGTGCACACGACCTCGTCCAGCTCGAACAGCGGGGAGTCGGTGCACGGTTCCTTCGCGTACACATCGAGGCCGGCGCCGGCGACGCGGCCCTCCTTCAGCGCCGCGTACAGCGCCGCCTCGTCCACGATGCCGCCGCGCGCGGCGTTGACGATGCGCACGCTCGGCTTGACCTTGCGCAGCGCCTCGTCGCCGATGAGGCCGAGGGTCTCGGGGGTCTTCGGCAGGTGGACGGTGATGAAGTCGGAGACCTCGAGGAGCTCGTCCAGGGACAGCACCTTGACGCCCATCTGGGCGGCGCGGGCCGGCTGCACATACGGGTCGTAGGCGACGACCTTCATGCCGAAGGCGGACATCCGCTGCGCGACCAGGGCGCCGATGCGGCCGAGGCCGACGACGCCGAGGGTCTTCTCGGCCAGCTCGACACCCGTGTACTTGCTGCGCTTCCACTCGCCGTTCTTGAGCGCGGCGTTGGCCTGCGGGATGTTGCGGGCGGTGGACAGCAGCAGACCGCAGGCCAGCTCGGCCGCGGTCACGATGTTGGAGGTCGGGGCGTTGACGACCATCACGCCGGCCTTGGTGGCGGCGGACACGTCCACGTTGTCCAGACCGACGCCCGCGCGGGCGACGACCTTGAGCTTCCTGGCCGCGGCGACGGCCTCGGCGTCGACCTTGGTGGCGGAACGGATCAGGATCGCGTCGACGTCGGCGATGGCGGGCAGCAGCTCGGCCCGGTCGGCTCCGTTGCAGTGCCGGATCTCGAAGTCCGGGCCCAGGGCGTCGACGGTCGCGGGCGAAAGCTCTTCGGCGATGAGTACGACGGGTTTCGAGCTCACGTGGGTCCTCACAAGTCCAATGCGGACGGCCGTCCCGACGGCCGCTGGCGGAGGGGTGCTAGCCGCGTGGAAGACGCACGACGCTGTGGGCCTGACGCGTATGTTGTGCAGCAGTCTAGTGGCGCCGTGCGCTACGGATTGCGCCGCTGCGGAAGGATCACCCGGACGGGGAACTCCAATGTGGAGTGCTGTCGGAGATCGTGGCGAATGGGGGCCGGAGCAGCATGCCCCGGCCCCCTGACGTGAGGCTTACGCCTCCTCGTTCACCCAGCTCATCAGCTGGCGCAGCTGCTTGCCGGTGGTCTCCAGCAGGTGCTCGGAGTCCTGCTTCTTGTACTCGTTGTACTTCTTCAGGCCGCCGTGGTACTCGTCCATCCAGTTCTTGGCGAAGGTGCCGTCCTGGATCTCGGCGAGGACCTGCTTCATCTCCGCCTTGGTGGCGTCGGTGATGATGCGCGGGCCGGTGACGTAGTCGCCCCACTCGGCGGTCTCGGAGATGGACCAGCGCATCTTCTCCAGGCCGCCCTCGTACATGAGGTCCACGATCAGCTTCAGCTCGTGCAGGCACTCGAAGTAGGCGATCTCCGGCTGGTAGCCGGCCTCGGTCAGGGTCTCGAAGCCCGCCTTGACCAGAGCGGCCGTGCCACCGCACAGGACGGCCTGCTCGCCGAAGAGGTCGGTCTCGGTCTCCTCGGTGAAGGTCGTCTTGATGACGCCGGCGCGGGTGCCGCCGATGCCCTTGGCGTACGACAGGGCCAGCGCGAAGGCGTTGCCGGAGGCGTCCTGCTCGACGGCGGCGATGCAGGGCACGCCGCGGCCCTCCTCGTACTGGCGGCGGACCAGGTGGCCGGGGCCCTTGGGGGCGACCATGCAGACGTCCACGCCGGCCGGGGGCTTGATGAAGCCGAAGCGGATGTTGAAGCCGTGGCCGAAGAACAGCGCGTCGCCGTCCTTCAGGTTGGCGGCGATGGACTCCTCGTAGACCTGGGCCTGGATCGGGTCCGGGACCAGGATCATGATGACGTCGGCCTCGGCCGCGGCCTCGGCCGGGGTGACCACGCGCAGGCCCTGCTCCTCGGCCTTGGCCTTGGACGTGGAGCCCTCGTGCAGACCGACCCGGACGTCCACACCGGAGTCGCGCAGCGACAGGGCGTGCGCGTGACCCTGGCTGCCGTAACCGATGACCGCGACCTTGCGGTTCTGGATGATGGACAGGTCGGCGTCAGCGTCGTAGAACAGCTCGGCCACTTTGGGTTCTCTCCCTATGTGTGCAGGTGGTGCGTCCCACCGTATGACGGTGGTCGGTGGTGTGGTTCGGGGGTCTCGGCATACGGGCGAGCGGTGCGGACCGGCCGCCCGTACGCCGCCGTGCCGGGTGTTACGCGGAGCGGTCCAGGGAGCGCAGCGAGCGGTCCGTGATCGAACGGGCGCCGCGGCCGATGGCGATGGTGCCGGACTGGACCAGCTCCTTGATGCCGAACGGCTCCAGCATCTTGAGCATGGCGGACAGCTTCTCGCCGGAGCCGGTGGCCTCGATGGTCACGGCCTCCGGGGAGACGTCCACGGTCTTGGCGCGGAACAGCTGGACGATCTCCACGATCTGGGAGCGGGTCTCGTTGTCCGCACGGACCTTCACCAGAACGAGTTCGCGCTGGACCGCCTGGGCGGGTTCCAGCTCGACGATCTTCAGCACCTCGACGAGCTTGTTGAGCTGCTTGGTCACCTGCTCCAGCGGCAGTTCCTCGACACCGACCACGATGGTGATCCGGGAGATGTCGGGGTGCTCGGTGACGCCCACCGCGAGCGAGTCGATGTTGAAGCCGCGGCGGGAGAACAGGGCGGCGATCCGGGCGAGGATGCCCGGCTTGTTCTCCACCAGGACGGAGAGCGTGTGCTTGGACATGGTCTTTTTACGTCTCTCTCGCTCAGTCGTCTTCGCTGTCGCCGAAGTCGGGGCGGACGTCCCGGGCGGCCATGATCTCGTCGTTCGAGGTGCCGGCGGCGACCATCGGCCACACCATGGCGTCCTGGTGGACGATGAAGTCCACGACCACCGGACGGTCGTTGATGGAGTTGGCCTCCTCGATGACCTTGTCCAGGTCCTCGGGGCGCTCGCAGCGCAGCCCCACGCAGCCCATCGCCTCGGCCAGCTTCACGAAGTCCGGCACCCGCGTACCCCGGGCCTCGGGGTCGACGTCGTCGGGACCGCTGTGCAGGACGGTGTTGGAGTAGCGCTGGTTGTAGAACAGAGTCTGCCACTGGCGGACCATCCCGAGCGCGCCGTTGTTGATGACGGCGACCTTGATGGGGATGTTGTTCAGGGCGCAGGTGGTCAGTTCCTGGTTGGTCATCTGGAAGCAGCCGTCGCCGTCGATCGCCCAGACCGTCTGCTCGGGCCGGCCGGCCTTGGCGCCCATGGCGGCCGGGACCGAGTAGCCCATGGTTCCGGCGCCGCCGGAGTTCAGCCAGGTGGCGGGCCGCTCGTACTGGATGAAGTGCGCGGACCACATCTGGTGCTGACCGACGCCCGCCGCGAAGATGGTGCCCTCGGGGGCGAGCTGTCCGACGCGCTCGATGACGGCCTGCGGGGACAGCGAGCCGTCCTCGGGCCGGTCGTAGCCGAGCGGGTAGGTCTCGCGCCACCGGTTGAGGTCCTGCCACCAGGCGGCGTATCCCGTGCGGGCGGCCTCGCCCTGGTTGCCCTCGCTGTGCTCCTTCTGCACCGCCTGCACCAGGTCGGCGATGACCTCGCGGGCGTCGCCCACGATCGGCACGTCCGCCTCGCGGTTCTTGCCGATCTCGGCCGGGTCGATGTCGGCGTGCACGATCTTGGCGTACGGCGCGAAGCTGTCCAGCTTGCCGGTGACGCGGTCGTCGAAGCGGGCTCCGAGGGCGACGATCAGGTCGGCCTTCTGCAGCGCGGTGACGGCGGTGACCGCACCGTGCATGCCCGGCATTCCCACGTGCAGCGGGTGGCTGTCGGGGAATGCGCCGAGCGCCATCAGGGTGGTGGTGACGGGCGCTCCGGTGAGTTCGGCGAGGACCTTCAGCTCGGCGGTCGCCTTGGCCTTCAGGACGCCGCCGCCGACGTAGAGGACCGGCCGCTTGGCGGCGGTGATCAGCTTGGCGGCCTCGCGGATCTGCTTGGCGTGCGGTTTGGTGACCGGGCGGTAGCCGGGCAGGTCCATGACCGGCGGCCAGGAGAAGGTGGTCTTCGCCTGGAGGGCGTCCTTGGCGATGTCGACCAGCACCGGGCCGGGGCGCCCGGTGGAGGCGATGTGGAACGCCTGCGCGATGACCCGCGGGATCTCCTCGGCCTTGGTCACCAGGAAGTTGTGCTTGGTGATCGGCATCGTGATGCCGACGATGTCCGCCTCCTGGAAGGCGTCGGTGCCGATCGACTTCGACGACACCTGGCCGGTGATCGCGACCATCGGCACCGAGTCCATGTGGGCGTCGGCGATCGGGGTGACCAGGTTGGTGGCGCCCGGCCCGCTCGTCGCCATGCAGACGCCGACCTTGCCGGTGGCCTGCGCGTACCCCTCGGCCGCGTGGCCCGCGCCCTGCTCGTGGCGGACCAGGACGTGGCGCACCCGGGTGGAGTCCATCAGCGGGTCGTACGCCGGCAGGATCGCGCCGCCGGGAATTCCGAACACCGTGTCCGCCCCGACCTCCTCGAGGGAGCGGATGAGGGACTGCGCGCCCGTGACGTGCTCGACGGGGGCGGAGTGCTGCCCGCCGGATCGGGGCCGGGGCTGCGGATGATGGGCCCCGGTGGCCTGCTCGGTCATCGGCTTCTCTTCTCGATGCTGAGGGTTTTTGCGAGGTTCGGGCGGAGTTCGTCGGTCGTACGAGGGTCGCTCGTGCAACAAAAAACCCCTCGTGCCGTGAGGCAAGCGAGGGGAGCGCGCCGGTGAGGGTCGCTGGGGATTCCGGATCGCATTCCGGTGGGTCCCAGCTCAGCCGACGCGCTGTCCAAGTACGAGAATTCGGGTGCGCATGGCACTGACCCTCCCCCCGGGGCGCACCACGTGTCAAGTGGGTGGGACGGGCGTCTCAGAATGTGAGCGAAGGGCACTGCCGCCTCCGAAAACAGCGGGTACTCCTCCGGTGTACACCCCCGCGGCACCCAGCCGCCCCTGGGTTTCCCGAACTCTGCCCGCGAACGCCGGTTCGGCCGACGCGTGGGGCCCGCTCGGCGCGTGCAGAGCGGTCCCCGCGTGGGCTCCGGCCGAGGCGTGCGCTCCACCCGAGGCGTGCGCTCCACCCGAGGCATGCGCTCCGGCCGGTGCGTGCGCGCCGGTTCCGGGGTGCGGCACCGGGACGGAGCCGGCGCCGAGCGCCCGGCGCAGCCGGTACTCGTCCAGCGGTCCGGAGAACGCCGCGCCGGTGCCATGGGTGCAGCCCATCGCGCGCAGCGCCACCGCCTGCTCGGGCAGGTCCACGCCCTCGGCCACGGACTGGATGCCGAGGTCGTTGGCGATCCGCAGCAGCCCGCTGGTGATCTTGTGCAGCCGCGCGGAGTCCACCACGCCCTCGACCAGAGCGCGGTCGAGCTTGAGGATGTCCACGGGCAGCCGCCGCAGCGCGGTGATCGCCGCGTGGCCGCTGCCGAAGCCGTCCAGCGCGATGCGCACCCCGAGCCGGCTCAGCGCGGTCAGCCGCCGCTCCAGCTCGTCCAGGCCGAGCCCGGGATCGGTGTCGGACAGCTCGATGACCAGCGCCCCGGGCGGCAGCCCGTATCTGGTCAGCAGCGCCTCCACGGAGCCGGGCGGCAGCGAGCGGTCCAGCAGCCGCCGCGCGCTCATCCGCACCGTCACCGGGACGACGAGCCCGCTCGCGGCCCGCTCGGCGGCCCCCGCCACGGCCTCCTGGAGGATCCAGCGGTCCAGCTCGGCCGTCTTGTCGCCGTCCTCGGCCACCCGCAGGAACTCGGCCGGGGTGAACAGCACCCCCTGCGAGGAGCGCCAGCGGGCCTGTGCCGAGACCGCCGTGATCCGGCCGTCGTCCAGCCGCACCACGGGCTGGTGCAGCAGCGCGAACTCCCCGTCGTGCAGCGCGGCGCGCAGCCGGGTGGCCAGCTCCGCCTTGCGTACGACGTCCTGCTGCATCTGCGGCTTGTACAGCTCGACCCGGCCCTTTCCGGCCGATTTCGCGCGGTACATCGCGAGGTCGGCGTTGCGCAGCAGCTCACCTGCGCCGAGGCCGGGTTCGGCGAAGGAGACACCGATGGAGGCGTTGACCCGGACATCGTTGCCGTCGATCGCGTAGGGCTGGGAGAGGGTCATCCGGAGACGGTCGGCGAGCTCCAGGATGTTGCGCTCCCGGGCGGCGCGGTCATGGGTGCCGTCCCCGACGATGAGGGCCGCGAACTCGTCGCCGCCCAGCCGGGAGGCGGTGTCGCCCTGGCGGACCGCGTCCTGGAGCCGTCGGGCGGCCTGGACGAGGAGTTCGTCGCCCGCCTGGTGCCCGATGGTGTCGTTGACGGCCTTGAAGCCGTCGAGGTCGATGAAGAGCACCGCGGTGCCGCGCAGGGCGGCGCCCCGGTCGGTGGCCCGGCGGCCGGACAGGGCCTGCTGGACGCGCCGGGTGAACAGCGCGCGGTTGGGCAGGTCGGTCAGCGGGTCGTGCTCCGCGTTGTGCTGCAACTGCGCCTGGAGGCGCACGCGTTCGGTGACGTCCCGGCTGTTGAAGATCAGGCCGCCGTGGTGGCGGTTGACCGTGGACTCCACGTTCAGCCAGCCTCCGCCGCCGCCGGAGCGGAAGCGGCACTCGATGCGGGTGGTGGGCTCGGTCAGCGGGCTGGCCGCGAGGAAGCGGCGCACCTCGTGCACCACGCAGCCCAGGTCCTCGGGGTGGATCAGGGCGGCCAGCTCGGTGCCCACCAGCTCCTCGGCGGGACGGCCGTAGACCCCGGCGGCGGCCGGGGAGACGTAGCGCAGGATGCCGTTGGGCGCGGCGATCATGATGACGTCGCTGGAGCCCTGCACCAGGGAGCGGAAGTGGTTCTCCTGCTGCGCCAGTTCCTGGGTCAGGGTGATGTTGTCCAGCAGCATGATGCCCTGGCGGATCACCAGCGCCAGCACCACGCAGCCCGCGGTGATCAGCACGACGTGGTCGGGCCGGCGGCCGTTCAGGACGTTGTACAGGATGCCCAGGGTGCACACCGCCGCCGCGAGGTACGGGGTGAGCGCGGCGAGCGAGCCGGTGATCGGGCGGTCGGCCGGGTGGCGGACGGGGTCGGCACCGGCGTCAGGAGCGGGGTCGGTGGGGTCGGGGGCCGGGTGCGGACCGTGCCCGGCGCCGGCGAACGGGCCGTCCCCGGTGTCCGCGTGGCGGCTCGGTTCCTGGTCCGAATACCCGCCGTGCCCGGCGCCCTGGTACGCGTCGCGCCCGGCGCCCGCGTACCCGTCGTGCCCGGAACCGGCGTCCTGCCCGGTGCCCGCGTCCCGGCTGTGCTCGGCGGTCGGGACGGGCGCGCTCGGGGCGGCCGCGGACGGTGCCCCGTGCCCGGCGGCGCGCGGTGCGGGCAGGTGCCCGGAGGCCGCGCGGGTGCGCCCGTGCGGCGGCGCCGGTGTGCTCCCGGGCCGGGGTGTGGCCCAGGGGGCGTAGGCGAGGAGCAGCGAACCGGCGAACCAGCCCGCGTCCAGCAGCTGCCCGGAGCGGTAACTGCTGTGCAGCAGCGGCGAGGTGAACAGCGCGTCGCACATCACGGTCAGGGCGAGCGCCCCGATCGCGGTGTTGACGGCGGTGCGGTTGCCGGGCGCGCGCCGGAAGTGCAGCGCGAGCACCATGCTGACCAGCGCGATGTCCAGCAGCGGGTACGCCAGCGACAGCGCGGTGTGCGCCACGCTCGGCCCGTCGAACCGGGCCGCCTGGGCGAGCGCGAGGCTCCACGACAGAGTGAGCAGGGAACCGCCGATCAGCCAGGCGTCCAGGCCCAGACAGATCCAGCCCGCCCGGGTCACCGGACGGCTGGCGAGCACCAGCAGGCCCACGATCGCGGGCGGCGCGAAGCACAGGAAGAACAGATCGGCGTACGACGGGCTGGGCACGGGCCGGCCGAGCACGACCTCGTACCAGCCCCAGACGGCGTTGCCCAGGGACGCCATGGCCGAGGAAAGGCCGAACAGCAGCCAGGCGGGGCGGTAGCGCACCCGGAGGCCGCGGGCGTAGAGGAAGCAGGAGACGGCGGCGGCGCCGGCCGCGGCGCTGAGCCCGAAGTCGCCCATGACCAGCGCGATCTCGTCGGTGCCCCAGTCGAACGCGGCGCCGACGGCGTACGCAGCGCACACGAGGGCGAGGACGAGTTGCTCGGAGGCGCGGGTGCGCCCGATGCGGACCCGGCCGCGCACCGGCGGGTCCTGGTGCGGGTGCGGCGCGCGCACCTCTGCGTGGACGGTGGTGGTCGGCGTGGGCGCGTTCACCGGGGCCTCCCGGTGGGTGAGGCGCTCGTGTCCCGCCGCACCCGGCGGACCGGGCGTGTGTGCCTGCGGGGGCCGGCCGGCCGGCGCGGGTGGTGGGTGTGGTGAGCGGTGTGCCGGCCGCGGCTGCCCGCGGCCGTACGCCAGGGCCGCCTTCGGCGGCTCCATCGCGTCGGATCGTTCGTCCATAGGCCGTGCATCGCCCGTCGCCCCCCTCACAAGATCTGAAATGTCATCCCCGGCGCCGATGTAGGCGGCGCTGCCCCTGTCGGGACGATACACCAGGTTCGTCACTCAGGGACATAGCTTCTCTACGCTCCGTGACGACCAGCGGGGATGCGGGCACGGGCCGCGTCCGAGAGGTCGCGGAGGGTGCCGGAAAAGCCCTAACGCCCGTTCGTTCCCGGGGTGTCCGGGCCCTCCGGATCTGTTCCGGCCGGATCTTCCGGGGCCGTTTTGACCGGGTCCTTCGCGTCCGGACCCGTCGTCAGGATCACGTTCCGCAGCGGCTCGTGGTTCACGAACCGGGTCAACTGATCGACCAGCAGCCGCTGGGCGCGCGGCAGGAAGGCGGACGTGGGTCCGCCGACATGCGGGGTGATCAGTGCGCCGGGGGCCTTCCAGAGGGGGTGGCCGGGCGGCAGCGGCTCGGGGTCGGTGACGTCCAGGGCGGCCAGGAGCCGGCCCCGCTCCAGCTCCGCGAGCAGCGCGTTCGTGTCCACGACCGGCCCTCGGGAGACGTTCACCAGGAGGGCCCCGTCCTTCATCCGGGAGAGGAACTCGGCGTCCACCAGACCGTGGGTGGCGTCGGTGAGGGGGGTGGACAGAATCACGACATCGGCTTCCGGAAGCAGAGAAAGCACATCGGCGATCGGATGCACGGGACCGCGCGCCGTGGTGCGCCGGGAGCGTGCGACGCGCGCCACCCGCGCAAGCTCGAAGGGCGTGAGCCGGTCCTCGATGGCGGCGGCGATCGAGCCGTAGCCGACGATGAGCACGTTCTTGTCGGCGAGCGCGGGCCGGAACGCCCCCTGCCAGTGCCCCTGTTGCTGGGCCCGCACGAAGTCCGGGATGCCGCGCAGCGCGGCCAGGGTCAGGGTGAGCGCCAGCTCGGCGGTGCTCGCCTCGTGCACCCCGCGCGCGTTGCACAGCCGTACCCCCGGCACGATGGCCGAAAGCCGCGCCGTGATGTCGTCGACGCCGGCCGTGAGGGTCTGGATCACCCGGACATTGCTCAACCGCTCCAGCGGGCGCACCTTCACCGACCACCGCTTCATGTACGGCACCACGTACATCACACACCGCGCGGGGTCCCCCGGAAACTCCTGGTCGCCGTCCTCGCCCCCGTCCCAGAACAGGTACCGGAGCCCCCGGGCAGCCCCTCGATCTCCTCGGGCGGAAGCGGAAGCCATACGTCTGCGCTCATGGTCAGGAGGCTATGTCAGGTACGCGCGGCGCAGAGGTTAGGTTGGGGGTCAGGCTAGGGGAGGTTCCGGAGCAGGTGGAGCGCAGGACGATCGGCGCGGGGGCGCTCGCGGTGGGGGCCGTCGGACTCGGGTGCATGCCGATGAGCTGGGCGTACACCACCTCACGGCAACGGGGCGACGAGTCGGTGAGATGCGTGCACCGGGCGCTGGACCTGGGGTCGGGCCTGCTGGACACCGCGGACATGTACGGCCCGTTCACCAATGAGCTGCTGCTCGGGCGGGTGCTGAAGGAGCGGCGGGCCGACGCGTTCGTCTCCACGAAGGTGGGGCTGCTGGTGGGCGAGCAGCACATCGTGGCCAACGGCCGCCCCGGCTATGTGAAACGGGCCTGCGACGCCTCGCTGCGCCGCCTCCAGACCGATGTGATCGACCTGTACCAGTTGCACCGCCCCGACCCCGAGGTGCCGATCGAGGAGACCTGGGGCGCGATGGCCGAGCTGGTGCGGGCCGGGAAGGTGCGCTCGCTCGGCCTGTGCGCGCTGGGCGCGCGCGGCGGCCGCCGCTCGGGCACCGGCCTGCACGACGGCACCCTGCGCCTGTTGCAGCGGGCGCAGCAGGTGTTCCCGGTGGCCGCGGTCGAGGCCGAGCTGTCGGTGTGGTCGCCGGAGGCGCTGCGGACGCTGCTGCCCTGGTGCGAGGCGCGGGGCGTGGGCTTCCTTGCGGCGATGCCGCTGGGCAACGGCTTCCTGACCGGCACGCTCACCCCGGGCGAGGGCTTCGAACCGGACGACGTCCGCGCCCGGCACCCCCGGTTCACCGCCGAGATGATGGCCGCCAACCAGCCGATCGTGGCCGGCCTGCGCCGCGTCGCCCGGCGGCACGGCCCCGAGGTCACCCCGGCGCAGGTCGCGCTGGCCTGGGTGCTGTCGCGGGGCCGCCATGTGATCGCGCTGCCGGGCACGAAACGGGAGCGCTGGGCCGCGGAGAACGCGGCGGCGGCCGGGCTGCGGCTGTCGGCGGCGGACCTGGCGGAGATAGGGCGGCTGCCGGGGGCGCGGGGGTCGTGGGACTGAGGGACCCTGGGGAGGGGAAGATCTCGCTGGAACGCCGCCCCGAAGGGATCGTGATCGTGCGACGCCGAGCTGTGCCGACCGTGCTGGCCGCGGCCGCCGCCCTCCTGCTGACGGCGGGCTGCTCCTCCGGCTCCCCCGGCGTGGGCTTCCCGGGCCAACTCCCCCGCACGGCGCCCCCGAGCACCGCGCCCGCCGCCCCCGCCTCGGAGTCGGCGGCACCGGCCAGGGGCTCGGTACGGGTGCTGCGCACGGTGGCCGAGGGCCTGAAGTCACCGTGGGGTCTCGCCGTGCTGCCGGACGGCGATCTGCTGGTCTCCTCCCGCGACGACGGGACGATCACCCGCATCGACCCGGGCACGGGCCGCAAGACGGAGCTGGGCACGGTCTCCGGGGTCTCCCCGGCGGGCGAGGGCGGCCTGCTGGGCATCGCGCTGTCCCCGCACTACGCCTCGGACCACATGATCTACGCCTACTTCACCTCCGCCTCGGACAACCGCGTCGTCCGCATGCTCTACGACGACAAGAAACCGGCCGGTGAGCAACTGGGCGCCCCCGACACGCTGTTCAAGGGCATCCCCAAGGGCCCCGTCCACAACGGCGGCCGGATCGCCTTCGGCCCCGACGGCATGCTGTACGCCGGCACCGGCGAGAGCGGCCGGCGCGGCCTCGCCCAGGACCGGAACTCCCTGGGCGGCAAGATCCTCCGGCTGACCCCGGACGGCGAACCGGCCCCCGGCGACCCCTTCCCCGGCTCCCCCGTCTACTCCCTGGGCCACCGCAACGTCCAGGGTCTCGCCTGGGACGACCGCCAGCGCCTGTTCGCCTCCGAGTTCGGCCAGGACACCTGGGACGAACTGAACGCCATCAAGCCCGGCGGCAACTACGGCTGGCCCGACGCCGAGGGCAGGTCCACGAACCCGCGCTTCCAGAACCCCATCGCCGCGTGGCACACCGACGACGCCTCCCCCAGCGGCATCGCCTACGTCCACGGCGTCATCTGGATGGCCGCCCTCAAGGGCGAACGCCTGTGGCGCATCCCTCTCCAGGGCACCCGCGCCGCGGCCGCCCCCCAGTCCTTCCTCACCGGCACCTACGGCCGCCTGCGCACGGTCGCCCCGGCGGGCGACGGCAAGCTGTGGCTGATCACGAGCAACACGGACGGGCGGGGGCATCCGAAGAAGGGGGATGACAGGGTGCTGGAGCTTCAGGTGAGTTAGGGCCTCTCGTTTGGATCTTGCCGGGCTCGGTGGGGTCCGGGTTCGGAGCGGACAGGCGTATGACCGCCTTGCCGGAGGTCAGGTCTATGGGGCCGCGGCCCGGGTCGCTGTCCCCGACCTCCTCCCGGGTCAGTTCGAGACGGTTCTGTTCGTCGCGGGTGTGCTTGCGACCAGGCGTGAACAGTTCACTGAAGGCGTCGAACACAGCTGCTCCCCCTTGCCGGTTGTCCCGGGACCGACGCCATTGTCCCGCGCCCCGCACACGTAAGGGGCCTCGGGGACCCGTGACATAGGCACGCATTCCCCGAGACCCCTGTACTTGGGCGGGTTACTCCCCGCTCAGCTCGCCGACGGCAGTGCCAGCAGCGCGTCCGAGTACTTCAGGACGGCCAGCAGCAGGCCGATGACGCCGAGCGAGACGCCGGCCCAGGCCACCGACTTGATCCAGGGCGCCTGCGAGCGGCCGGGGGTGCCGAAGGCGGGGCGGGCGAGGACGACCACGCCGGTGATCAGCGCGAGCAGCGCGAAGAAGCCGGCCCACAGCGCGGTGGTGTGCCAGGCGTCGCCGTAGACCGCCTTGATCTGGGTCGCGACGCCCGCGGTGGAGGACGTCCGCAGCTGGCCGACGAGCTGCTGGCGGGCGCCCGCGACCGTGCCGATCCAGCCACCGCTGAGCGAGACCAGGCCCAGCGCGGCGGAGACCACGGCACCGGCACCCTGGCCGACCCCGGAGGGCGCCTTGGCGTCCGCCGCCTCGTCCTCGAACTCGTCCACGGGCTCCGATGCCGTCTGTGCGGCGGGCGCGCTCTCGGCCGCCCCCTCGGTGCCCCCGGCCGGCGCGCCCTCGGCGCTCACGCCCTCGGTCTCCGCCTTCCCCGCGGTGTCCTTCCCCGCGGTGTCCTGCCCCGCGGTCTCGGCCCCCTGTGCCGTCTCGTCGTCGTGCCGCGCCGCCGTCGTACCGGCCGCGGCGTCTTCCGATGTCTTCGTTGCCATGGCAGCAACCGTACGGATGCCGTCTGAGAGGGCGCTTAATGATCGTCAATGGGCGTGTTGCGCGGCGCCCTCGCGTGCCGTGGGCCATTCGGGGGCCAGCACCGACCAGATCTCGGTGCTGGTGCGCTCCCCGTCGTGCGGGTAGTTCTCGCGCAGTACACCCTCACGGGTCATGCCGAGCCGCCGGGCCACGTTGATGCTGGGCTGGTTGGCGGTGGCCACCCGCCATTCCACGCGGTGCATGCCGCGTGTCTCGAACGCCCAGTCGACGAGGAGCCGCATGCCCCGGGTGACGAGCCCGCGCCCGGCCGCCGCGGGCTCCAGCCAGCAGCCGGCCTCGCACACCCCGCTCGGCGTGTCCCAGGTACGGAAGAGCAGGCCGCCGACGAGCGTCCCGTCCTGCCAGATGCCGTGCAGCGCGCCGGTGTCGGTGGCGCGCTTCTCGCCGTACGACCGCAGGTAGGCGCGGGCGCCGTCCAGGTCGGTCACCACCTCGGGCAGTCCGATGTGCCGCCCGATGAAGGCGCGCCCCCGGTCGATGTTGGCCAGCATCTCCGCGGCGTGCCAGACCTCCAACGGGCGCAGTTCGGCGCCGTCACCCAGGGATATCGCGTACATCGCGCTGTGCTTCCTTCTGCTGTTCGTGGATCCGGTCCCGGCCGGTCCGGTCGTCCGGGACCGGTCCGAGCCTCTCATGCGCGGCGCGGCACTCCGGCGGCTCGATGCTGATCCGCGGCAGCCCGCGGTCCAGCCAGCCGGGCAGCCACCAGTTGGCGGCGCCGAGCAGATGCATCAGGGCGGGTACCAGCAGGGTGCGCAGCACGAAGGCGTCCAGGGCGACGGCGGCGGCGAGCGCGATGCCGAACATGGCGATCACGCGGTCGCCGCTGAGCACGAAGGCCAGGAACACCGAGATCATGATCACGGCCGCGGAGTTGATCACCCGGCTGGTCTCGGCGAGGCCCACGCGGACGGCGCGCCGGTTGTCGCCGGTCGCCAGCCATTCCTCGTACATCCGGCTGACCAGGAAGACCTGGTAGTCCATGGAGAGCCCGAAGAGCACCGAGACCATGATCACGGGCAGGAAGGGCTCGATGGGGCCCGCGCGGCCGAGGCCGAGCAGTTCGCTGCCCCAGCCCCACTGGAAGATGGCGACGACCACGCCGAACGCGGCAGCCACGGCGGCGATGTTCATCACGGCGGCCTTGAGCGGGATGCCGAGCGAGCGGAAGGCGACGAGCAGCAGCAGGCAGCCGAGTCCGATGACGGTGCCGACGAACAGGGGAAGTTTGCCGACTATGACGTCGGCGAAGTCGTCGTAGCTGGCGGTCACCCCGCCGACCTGGATGTCGAGGGAGGTGCCCTGCTCGGCGCGGGGCAGCACGGTCTCGCGCAGCCGGTCCACCAGGGCGCTGGTGCGCTGGGACTGGGGCGCGGAGTCGGGCACGACGGTGAGGTAGGCGCTCTCGCCGCCGGTGGCGTAGGCGGCCGGGGTGGCGGAGGCGACACCGGGGGTGGCGCGCAGGGTGGTGTCGAGGTTGTCCAGGGCGAGCCGGTCGGCGGCGCCGTCCACCCGGGTGACGAGGGTCAACGGCCCGTTGACGCCGTGCCCGAAGCCGTCGGCGAGCAGGTCGTACGCCTTGCGGGTGGTGGAGGTGCGGGGGTCGTTGCCCTGGTCGGAGGTGCCGAGGTGCAGGGAGAGGGTGGGCAGCGCGAGCAGTGCGATCACGGCGACGGCGAGCGCGCCGAGCAGTCTGGGGCGCCGTTCCACGAGCGCGGACCAGCGGGCGGCGAGGCCGGTGGGCACCTCGGGGCGCGGTCCGTGCTCGGCGAGCCGGCGGCGTTCGCGGCGGCCGAGGGCGCGCGGGCCGATGTACGACAGCAGGGCGGGCAGCAGGGTGACCGAGGCGGCGACGGTGAGGACGACGGTCAGGCTGGCGGCCACGGCGACGCCGTTGAGGAAGCTGAGGCGCAGGATCAGCATGCCGAGCAGGGCGATGCACACGGTGGCGCCCGCGAAGACGACGGCGCGTCCGGTGGTCGCCACGGCGTTCACGGCGGCCTCGGTGACGTCCAGGCCGCGTTTGAGGCCGCGCCGGTGCCTGGTGACGATGAACAGCGCGTAGTCGATGCCGACGCCGAGGCCGACGAGCATGCCGAGCATGGGCGCGAAGTCGGCGACCGTCATGGCGTGGCCGAGCAGTCCGATGCCGGCGTGGGCGGTGCCGACGCCGATCAGGGCGGTGGCGATCGGCAGCAGGGAGGCGGCGAGGGAGCCGAAGGCGAGGAAGAGGACGACGGCGGCGACGAGGACGCCGACCACCTCGGCGGTGCGGTCGTCCGGTGTCTCGGTGAGCCCGATGGCGCTGCCGCCCAGCTCCACCTGGAGCCCGTCGCCCCCGGCCGCCTTCGCGGTGCTCACGACGGCCTGGGCCTCGTTCCTGCCGATGTCCTCGGCCTGCCGCGCGAAGGTGACGGTGGCGTAGGCGGTGTGCCCGTCGGCGCTGATCTGCCGGCCGCCCTGGCCGTCGTACGGCCCGTCCACGGAGGCGACGCCGGGCAGCCGGGCGATCCGGTCGAGGGCGGTGGTCATGCTCTGTTCGACGCCGGCGGTGCGGACGGTGCCCTTGGCGGTGTGCCAGACGACGGTGTCGCTGTCCCCGCCGAGGCCCGGGAAGCCGTCGTGGAGGAGCTGCGCGGCGCGGCCCGACTCGGTACCAGGTACCGAATAGTCGTTCGAGTACGACGTGCCGACGACGGAAGCGGCCGCAGTGGCCCCGCCGAAGGCGCACAGCCACAGCAGGACGGCGATCAGTCGGTGCCGGACGCACCAGCGCGCGAGGGCTGCCACGGACGTGCTCCCAGGGACGGTTTGTGGATCTTTGGCCGGGAACGATCGTCCATAAACTGAACAGCCCGCAAAGAACGTATGAGCAATCGTTGGACACTCTTGCAGGCAAAAGTGATCCTTTGCCGCGTTCGTGGGCTTACTCACAGAAGGTACGGAAAACCCGTGGGGGGACGCGCCGGTGCGGCGCGTCCCCCCACGGGTTGACGGTGTCTCAGCCCTCGCTGACGCCGAGCCTCTCCAGGATCAGCTCCTTGACGCGGGCCGCGTCGGCCTGGCCGCGGGTGGCCTTCATGACCGCGCCGACCAGGGCGCCGGCCGCGGCCACCTTGCCACCGCGGATCTTGTCCGCGATGCCGGGGTTGCCGGCGATGGCCTCGTCCAC
Source organism: Streptomyces sp. SUK 48 (assembly GCF_009650765.1). Taxonomy (NCBI): domain Bacteria; kingdom Bacillati; phylum Actinomycetota; class Actinomycetes; order Kitasatosporales; family Streptomycetaceae; genus Streptomyces; species Streptomyces sp. SUK 48. The sequence continues at coordinate 2,674,825 of NZ_CP045740.1, forward strand.
GGCGGTGCCGAGCGCCGAGTCGTCGGAGACGACCTTGAGGCCGCGCTTGTCGACGACCTCGTCCGGGGTGCCCTCGCCCGCGAGAACGCCCTCGATGACCTGGCGGGCCAGCTTGTCGTTCAGATCGCCCTTCGCGACCAGCTCGGTGACCCGGGCCACCTGCTGCGGGGTGATCGCCAGCTCGTCCAGGGACGTGCCGGACTCGTTGGCGCTGCGTGCCAGTTCACCCATCCACCACTTGCGGGCGGAGGCCGCGTCGGCCCCGGACTCGATGGTGGCGACGATCGGGTCCAGCGCGCCGGCGTTCAGGATCGCCTGCATCTCCGTCGCGGAGATGCCCCAGTCGGCGAGCAGCCGGGTACGGCGCACCAGCGGCAGCTCGGGCAGCGCCGCGCGGATCTCCTCGACCCACGCGCGCGCGGGCGCGACGGGGACCAGGTCGGGCTCCGGGAAGTACCGGTAGTCCTCGGCCTCCTCCTTCACGCGGCCCGAGGTCGTCGACCCGGTGTCCTCGTGGAAGTGGCGGGTCTCCTGGACGATGCTGCCGCCGGAGGAGAGCACGGCCGCGTGCCGCATGACCTCGAAGCGGGCCGCCCGCTCCACCGAGCGCAGCGAGTTGACGTTCTTCGTCTCCGAGCGGGTGCCGAACTTCTCGGCGCCCTTGGGCATCAGCGACAGGTTCACGTCGCAGCGCATCTGGCCCATCTCCATGCGGGCCTCGGACACGCCGAGGGCACGGATGACCTCGCGCAGCTCGCGCACGTACGCCTTGGCCACCTCGGGGGCGCGCTCGCCGGCGCCCACGATCGGCTTGGTGACGATCTCGATGAGCGGGATGCCGGCGCGGTTGTAGTCCAGCAGGGAGTGGGACGCGCCGTGGATACGGCCGGTGGCGCCGCCGACGTGCGTCGACTTGCCGGTGTCCTCCTCCATGTGGGCGCGCTCGATCTCCACGCGGAAGGTCTCGCCGTCCTCCAGCTGCACGTCGAGGTAGCCGTCGAAGGCGATCGGCTCGTCGTACTGGGAGGTCTGGAAGTTCTTCGGCATGTCCGGATAGAAGTAGTTCTTCCGGGCGAAGCGGCACCATTCGGCGATCGAGCAGTTCAGCGCGAGGCCGATCCGGACGGCCGACTCGACGCCGGTCGCGTTGACGACCGGGAGCGCGCCGGGCATGCCGAGGCAGACGGGGCAGGTCTGCGAGTTGGGCTCGGCGCCCAGCTCCGTGGAGCACCCGCAGAACATCTTGGTCTTGGTGCCGAGTTCGACATGGACCTCGAGGCCCATGACGGGGTCGTACGACGCCAGCGCGTCCTCGTACGACACCAGGTCGGTCGTGGTGGTCACGGTGAAAACTTCCCTCTCAGCCCAGCAGGACGTCGTCGTCGCCCAGCCGCTTCAGCTCGCGGTAGAGGATCGCGAGGCCGGTCACGATCGCGGCGGCGGAGACCGCGGCGTCGATCAGCCGCAGCGTGTCGTGCTCGGCGCGGGCCTTCTTGATCTGCTTGGTGACACCGATCGCGCCGAACGCGGTGGTGACCATGGACAGGTACGTACCGGACTTGGACCTCTTGAAGTCCTTGGCCTTGGACAGCTTGCTCACAGCGACGGAGCCTCCTCAAGCAGCGGGTGTCCCCACTTTTCCACGAAGGCGGCCTCGACGGCGGCGCCCACCTTGTACAGACGGTCGTCCTGCATCGCCGGGGCGATGATCTGCAGGCCCACCGGGAGATTGTCCTCCGGGGCGAGACCGCAGGGCAGGGACATGGCCGCGTTGCCCGCCAGGTTGGTCGGGATGGTGCACAGATCCGCGAGGTACATCGCCATCGGGTCGTCGGCGCGCTCGCCGATCGCGAAGGCGGTGGTCGGGGTGGTCGGGGAGACGATCACGTCGACCTGCTCGAACGCCTTCTCGAAGTCCCGCGTGATGAGGGTGCGGACCTTCTGCGCGGAGCCGTAGTAGGCGTCGTAGTAGCCGCTCGACAGCGCGTACGTGCCGAGCATGATACGGCGCTTGACCTCGGGGCCGAAGCCGGCCTCGCGGGTCAGGGAGGTGACCTCCTCGGCCGAGTGCGCGCCGTCGTCGCCGGTCCGCAGGCCGTAGCGCAGGCCGTCGAAGCGGGCGAGGTTGGAGGAGCACTCCGAGGGCGCGATCAGGTAGTACGCCGACAGCGCGAGGTCGAAGGACGGGCAGTCCAGCTCGACGATCTCGGCGCCCAGCTCCTTCAGCAGCTCGACGGACTCGTCGAAGCGCTGGATGACGCCGGCCTGGTAGCCCTCGCCGCGGAACTGCTTGACGACGCCGACGCGCATGCCCGCCACGCTGCCGTTGCGGGCGGCCTCGACCACCGGCGGCACCGGGGCGTCGATGGAGGTGGAGTCCATCGGGTCGTGGCCGGCGATGACCTCGTGCAGCAGGGCCGCGTCCAGGACCGTACGGGCGCAGGGGCCGCCCTGGTCGAGGGAGGAGGAGAAGGCGACCATGCCGAAGCGGGAGACCGCGCCGTACGTCGGCTTCACGCCGACGGTGCCGGTGACGGCGGCCGGCTGGCGGATGGAGCCGCCGGTGTCGGTGCCGATGGCGAGCGGAGCCTCGTAGGAGGCGAGCGCGGCGGAGGAGCCGCCGCCGGAGCCGCCGGGGATCTTGGTGAGGTCCCAGGGGTTGCCGGTCGGGCCGTAGGCGCTGTTCTCGGTGGAGGACCCCATGGCGAACTCGTCCATGTTGGTCTTGCCGAGGATGACGACGTCGGCGGCCTTGAGGCGCTTGGTGAGCGTCGCGTCGTACGGCGGGATCCAGCCTTCGAGGATCTTCGAGCCGACGGTCGTGGGCACGCCCTCGGTGGTGAAGATGTCCTTGAGCGCGAGCGGGACGCCGGCCAGCGGGCCGAGCTGCTCGCCGCGGGCCCGCTTCTCGTCCACGGCGCGGGCCTGGGCGAGGGCGCCCTCGCGGTCGACGTGCAGGAAGGCGTGCACCTTCTCGTCGACGGCCTCGATGCGGGCGAGGTGGGCCTCGGTGACCGCGACCGCCGTCAGCTCGCCGGAGGCGATCTTCTCGGCGATCTGCGCGGCCGTGAGCTTGATGATGTTGTCCGTCATGGTCACTCCTCCCCCAGGATCTGCGGCACCTTGAAACGCTGCTGTTCCTGGGCGGGGGCGCCGGAGAGCGCCTGCTCGGGGGTGAGCGAGGGACGGACCTCGTCCGCCCGCATGACGTTCGTCAGCGGGAGCGGGTGCGAGGTCGGCGGTACGTCTTGGTCGGCGACCTCACTGACGCGGGCGACCGCGCCGATGATGTCGTCGAGCTGGCCGGCGAAGTGGTCGAGTTCTTCGGGCTTCAGCTCCAGACGCGCCAGCCGGGCGAGGTGGGCGACCTCCTCGCGCGTGATGCCAGGCATGCAGCGATCCTCTGGGGTGAGTGCGTGTTGTTTAAGACCCAATCCTATGGGGCGGGGGGCTCGGCCGGTAAACGGTTTGGCCCGGGGGTGTGTGCTCAGGGGTGGCGGGTGTCCCAGGCGGGGCTCTCCAGGAAGTGATTGTCGTACCGCTCCTGTACCTCCAGCAGGCTCTCCGGGGTGAGTTCGCCGAGGCGGATGCGCTGGAGATGGCGGAAGTACTCGAAGCGCTCGACGCCCGGGGCGATGACGACCAGGAGGTCGGCGGTGGCGCCGGGGACGGCGGCGAAGGCATGCGGACGGTCCGGCGGTACGACGATCAGATCGCCGCGCTCGGCGGTGACCACCTCCTCGCCGGAGAGCACCTCGGCGGCGCCGTCCAGCAGATAGAACATCTCGGCGGAGCGGTGGTGCACATGCGGGCGGGCTCCGTCGGCGCCCGCCGCGAGCGTGACGCGCACCGTGGACAGGGCGCCGCCGGTGGCGCTGCTGTCCGCCAGCAGCCGTACGGCGACGGGGTCCTGGCCGACCACCTCGGCCCCGGCCTCCCGCACCAGCGCGGTGTCATCGAACCTCGGCACGAAAAGCGACATGTCCCTCTCCCCACGGTGCGGTGCGATCAGGCCGCGAACAGCAGCGCGGCGCAGACGAGCACAACCGCGGCGGTGGCGGAATGAATCCCGAACGCGACGGCCTTCCGGCCGCCGTGGCGCAGGACGGTCACGGTGTCGAGGAGCGGGACGAGGGCCACGCAGAGCATGAACCACGCCTCGGCGCGCGCGCCGGCGAACGCCAGCAGGGCGAGACCCACCAGGCCGAAGGTGCCGTCCCGGCCGCCCTTGACCGCCAGATAGGCACCGGCGTCGCCCCGGGGGTCGGCGGGGACGCCGTAGCCGGCGGCGGCCGCGGCGGGCTGGAACCAGAACCGGTAGCCGAGGAAGAGGCAGAACAGGTCGAGCAGGACGGCCAGCGTGTACGCGGCGATGGTCATGACGTCTCCCGTTGAGGTGGTTTCCCGCTTCCCACATTTTCTAGCAACGCTAGGAATAGGAGTGACGCTAGCAGAGCGCCGGTAGATTGCCTAGCGTTGCTAGGATTCCGGGTATGACGATCCAGACGCGCAGGGAGCGCGAACGAGCCGAGCGCAGGCAGCTGATCGTGACGGCCGCCCGGGAACTCGCCGAGGCGGAGGGCTGGGACGCGGTGACCACGCGCCGGCTGGCCGCCGAGATCGAGTACAGCCAGCCGGTCCTCTACAGCCACTTCACGGGCAAGGACGCGATCATGGCCGCGGTCGCGGTCGACGGCTGCGCCGACCTGGCGGCGGAGCTACGGGCGGCACGCGCGGACGCGGACGGCGTGCGGGCCGCGCTCACGGCGGTCGCCCGGACCTACACCGCCTTCGCCCGGCGCCGGCCCGCCCTGTACGACGCGATGTTCACCCACCTGGTGGACCTGCCGTTCGCCACCCCGGAGGCGCCGGCCCCGCTCCAGGACGCCTTCGGCGAACTGCTGGCCGCGGTGGCACCGCTCACCACCGAGGAGGACGCCGGCCTGCTGACCGAGACCTTCTGGGCGGCCCTGCACGGACTGGCGACCCTGATGCGCAGCGGCCGGCTGCCGGAGTGGGCGCACGAGCGGCGCCTGGAGCTGCTGGTGGACCGGTTCGCAGGAAAGTAGGGGGAGTTGGCGGGGAGACGGGGACGGGAGCGAGATCGGGGGATCGAGGGGTCGCGGCGGGGGCTGGCGGCCGCCCGCCGTCGCAGGTGGGGCTAGCGGCCGCCCGCTGTCGCCGGCGGGGGGCCGCTGCCGCCCGGGACGGGTACCTCGCCCTCCGGCAGGGGGCGGCGAAGGGGCGAGCCGACGCTGGTCTGGCGGAAGCGCAGCCAGGACGTCGCCTCCTCCGGCGGCATCGCCGCGGCCACCAGCCACCCCTGCACCGCGTCGCAGCCCAGGTCCCGCAACCGCTCCCAGGTCTCGTCGTCCTCCACGCCCTCCGCGACGACGAGCAGCCCGAGGGAGTGCGCGAGGTCGACGGTGCAGCGCACGATCTCCGCGTCCTCGGCGTCCACCGCGAGCCGGGCCACGAACGAGCGGTCGATCTTCAGCTCGCTGACCGGCAGCCGCCGCAGATGCACCAGGGAGGAGTACCCGGTCCCGAAGTCGTCCAGGGACATCTTCACGCCGTGCCCGGTCAGCGCCGCGAGGGTGTCGGCGGCCCGCTGCGGGTCCTCCAGCAGGACGTGCTCGGTGATCTCCAGCTGCAACGCGGCCGCCGGCACCCCGTGCCGGGCCAGCCGCGCGGCGACCGAGCCCGCGAAGCCGGGCGTGTGCACATCGCGCGGCGAGACGTTGACCGCGACCGGCACCCGGATGCCCTGCGCCCGCCAGCGGGCGACCTGTTCGAGGGCGGTCTCCAGGACGTACTCGGTGAGATGGGGCATCAGCCCGGAGGACTCGGCGATCGCGATGAACTCGTCCGGCGGCACCTTCCCGCGCTCGGGGTGCATCCATCGCACCAGCGCCTCGAGGCCCGCGACCTGGCCGTCGAAGCGCACCTTGGGCTGGTAGTGCAGCTGCACCTGGTGCGCGTCCAGCGCCCGGCGCAGATCGCCGAGGAGGCCGAGCCGGTCCGGGGTGTTGGAGTCCCGCTTGGACTCGTAGACCTCGACGCCCGTACGGTCCCGCTTCGCCTGGTACATGGCCACGTCGGCCCGCCGCAGCAGCCCCTCCGCGTCCAGCGCGTGGTCCGGGAAGACGGCGACCCCGGCACTGGCCTCCAGCACGAGGGTGAGGCCGTCGAGGTCGAGCGGGGAGCTGAGGGCGGTCACCAGGCCGCGGGCGACCCGCATCGCCGACGTGATGGAGTCGGCGACGGGCAGTAAGACCGCGAACTCGTCGCCGCCGAGCCGGGCCGCCTCCGCGCCGCGCGGCAGGGCGAGCCGCAGCCGCTCGGCGATCTGCAACAGCAGCCGGTCACCGGCGAGATGACCGAGGGTGTCGTTGACCGAGCGGAAGCGGTCGAGGTCGATCAGCATCAGCGCGGAACGGGCGCCGATGCGGTCGGCGTCGTCCAGCGCGGTCCAGATCCGTTCCTGGAGCCACTGCCGGTTGGGCAGCCCGGTCAGCGGGTCGCGCAGCTGCTCCTCGGCGCGGGCGCGGGCCATCCACAGGGCGGAGTCGAGGGCGATGAGCGGGATGGCGAACAGCGGCAGCAGCACCGGCCGGGCGTCGGCGACCACGCACAGCAGCGGCGCGATGCCGAGCAGCGCCACGGCCACCAGGCCCTGCCGGACCAGCGCGGGCCGGGGCACGCTCGGCAGTCCGTGCTCGCGCGGCGCGGTGAGGTACCACAGCAGGCCGCGGCTGACGGCGAGATAGGCGACGGCGGCCAGCGCGACCTCGGGCACGGTGGCGAGACTCCAACTGGGCGCCCGCCAGGGCTGCTCCACGCTGGGCACCCGGCCGAGCGCGCCGAGCAGCAGGGCGGCCACGCCGATGCCGAGGATGTCCGTCGCGCCGTGCAGCACGCCCTGGCGCCAGCGGTGCCGGCGGGCGATGCCGACCAGGACGACGACGGTCAGGCTGACCATGCCGGCGGGCGCCCAGCCGTAGCGCAGCAGCACGGCGAGGGTGAGGGCGGCGCCCGAGCCGGTGCCGCCCCACCAGCGGGCGCGGCCCAGCATGACGAGGTGGCCGACGATGATCCCGGTGAGCAGGGCCAGCGACCAGCCGGGGGCGCCGCACGGGAAGAGGGCGTGCCGGCCGCCGGAGGCGCGCAGGAAACCGGCGGCCAGGACGAGGCCCGCGGCCGCCGTGACGGCCGCGGGCAGCGCGGGCCAGGGGCCCGGCCGTCCGGACTCCGGCTCGCCGCCGAGGCTGACGCCCGCGCCGGCCAGGCCGGGCGCGGGTTCGATGGCGAGCGGCACCCGGGTGCCCGGCGGGGTGACGGGGCCGGGCGCGGGCGGGCGGACGCGCGGGCGGGCGGGGCCGCCGGCGCGGCCGGGCCGCAGGATCTCCCGCCAGGCGAGCGCGCGGCGGCGCAGGCGCAGCCGTGAGTCCGGGGCGACGCTCTCGGTCGGTTCCATTCCCGTCCCTCTCACAGCCGGCGGTGCCCACGCCACGCGGCCCGATGTCCGACACCATCGACGGCTTCGCGCTGAAGAAATCCTTGCCGCGCCCACGGCGGGCAGGGAAATGTCCCCGTCCGCCGCCGGGCACGGCAGGTGCACAACTCAACACTAGGCCGCGCGGGGCTTCCACGGGCACCGGTCGTCGGCGGTTGCCCGAATGCGCCCGGGGCCACCCGTATGCAACTGGTATGCGCCGAACGGGTGGCCTTCAACCGCTACTCCTCGGTCGGAAGCGCGGCCTCCGTCGCGGCGTCCGGACCCTGCTCCAACAGGACGCCGAATCCGTCCTCATCGAGCACCGGAACCTTCAATTGCATGGCCTTGTCGTATTTCGATCCCGGATTGTCACCGACGACCACGAAAGAGGTCTTCTTCGAAACAGAGCCGGTCACTTTGGCGCCGCGGCTCTGGAGTGCCTCCTTGGCGCCGTCCCGGGTGAAGTTCTCCAGCGTGCCGGTGACCACCACGGTGAGCCCCTCCAGCGGACGCGGACCCTCCGCCTCCCCGCTGACCTGGTCCTCCAGCGGGACGCCCGCGGCCTTCCACTTGCGTACGATCTCGCGGTGCCACTCCTCGGTGAACCACTCCTTGACCGCGGTCGCGATGATGGGGCCGACGCCGTCGGTGGCCGCCAGCTCCTCCTCCGTGGCCTGTTCGATGCGGTCGACCGAGCGGAATTCGCGGGCGAGGGCCTGGGCGGCGACCGGGCCGACGTGCCGGATGGACAGTCCGTTCAGAAAACGGGCCAGCGGACGGGACTTGGCCGCCTCGATGTTCTCCAGCAGCGCCAAAGTGTTCTTCTTCGGCTCGCCCTTCTGATTGGCGAAGACCGTGACGACCTTCTCCTCGCCGGTCTTCGGGTCGCGCTTGGGCAGTCCGCTGTCCGGGTCAAGGACGTACGCCTTGATGGGCAGCAGCTTCTCGACCGTCAGGTCGAAGAGGTCGCCCTCGTCCACCAGCGGCGGCTCGGCCGGCTCCAGCGGACGGGTGAGGGCGGCCGCGGCCACCCCGCCGAAGTGCTCGATGTCCAGGCACTCGCGGCCCGCGAGATAGGAGACCCGCTCGCGCAACTGGGCCGGACAGGTGCGCCCGTTGGGGCAGCGGAGGTCGATGTCGCCCTCCTTCATGGGCCGCAGCGGGGTGCCGCACTCGGGGCACTCGCCGGGCATCACGAACTCCCGCTCGTCGCCGTCGCGCAGGTCGACCACCGGGCCGAGGATCTCCGGGATGACATCGCCGGCCTTGCGGATCACGACGGTGTCGCCGATCAGCACGCCCTTGGCCTTGACGACTTCCTGGTTGTGCAGGGTGGCGAACTCCACCTCGCTGCCCGCGACGGTGACCGGCTCCACCTGGGCGTACGGCGTGACCCGGCCGGTGCGGCCGACGCCCACCTTGATGTCGATGAGCTTGGTGTTGACCTCCTCCGGCGCGTACTTGTAGGCGATGGCCCAGCGGGGGGCGCGCGCGGTGGAGCCGAGGCGGCCCTGGAGGCGGATCTCGTCCAGCTTGATGACGGCGCCGTCGATCTCGTGCTCCACGGAGTGGCGGTTCTCGCCGTCGTAGTGCGCGATGAAGTCCCGGACGCCGTCGAGGCCGTCGACCACCCGGTTGTGCGAGGAGGTGGGCAGGCCCCAGGTCTTGAGCAGGTCGTACGCCTGGGACAGGCGGGTCATGCCGCTGAAGCCCTCCAGGGCGCCGATGCCGTGCACCACCATGTGCAGCGGGCGGGTGGCGGTGACCCGGGGGTCCTTCTGGCGCAGCGAACCGGCCGCCGCGTTGCGCGGGTTGGCGAAGGGCTTGTCGCCGGCCGCGACCAGGCGCTCGTTCAGTTCGAGGAACTTCTCCATCGGGAAGTAGACCTCGCCGCGGATCTCGACCAGGTCGGGGACCTCGTCGGCGCCCAGCCGGTCGGGGATGTCCGCGATCGTCCGCACGTTGGGCGTGATGTCCTCGCCGGTGCGGCCGTCGCCGCGGGTGGCGGCGCGGGTGAGGCGGCCGTGTTCGTACGTGAGGTTGACGGCGAGGCCGTCGACCTTCAGCTCGCACAGGAAGTGGTAGGTCTGGTCGCCGAGTTCGCGGGCGATGCGGTCGGCCCAGGCGGCGAGTTCCTCGTCGTTGAAGGTGTTGTCGAGGGAGAGCATGCGCTGGCGGTGCTCGACCGCGGTGAACTCCGTCGCGTACGACCCCGCCACCTTCTGGGTGGGCGAGTCGGGGGTGCGCAGTTCGGGGTACTGCTCCTCCAGCGCCTCCAGGGACTTCAGGAGCTGGTCGAACTCCGCGTCGCTGACGACGGGAGCGTCCTTCACGTAGTACCGGAAGCGGTGCTCCTCGATCTGCTCCGCCAGCTGCGCGTGCCTGTCGCGCGCCTCGGCGGGCACCGCCGTGGTCTCCGCCTGCTTGTCGCCGGCCACCGTGTTGTCCTCCCGTTACTCTGGGTTGTCCGCGAGGGATCTCGCCGCCCGGACGCAGTGGGCGAGCGCCTGGCGCGCGTAGGCGGGGGAAGCGCCCGCGAGACCGCACGCCGGGGTGAGGGTGACCGCCTCGGCGAGCAGGCCCGGGTGCAAGCCCAGCCTGCGCCACAACGTCCTGACACCCCTGACGCTACCGGCAGGGTCCGACAATGGGCCGTCCGTGCCGGGCACGACACCGGCGAACAGCCGGGTGCCCGCCTCGACGGCCTCACCGATCACGTCGTCGTCACGCTCGGTGAGAAGCGCGAAGTCGAAGGAGACGGCGTCGACGCCGGCCCGGCGCAGCAGCGCGAACGGGACGTCGGGGGCGCAGGAGTGGACGGCGACGGGTCCGTCCGGGTGGGCGCCGACGACGTCGCGCAGGGTGTGCTCGACGAGCTGGCGGTCCACGGCACGGTGGGTGCGGTAGCCGCTGGCGGTGCGGACCTGGCCGCGCAGCACGGCGGTGAGGGAGGGCTCGTCGAGCTGGAGCAGGACGCGGGCGCCGGGGACGCGGCGCCGCACCTCGGCGAGGTGCAGCCGCAGTCCCTCGGCGAGCGAGGCGGCGAGGTCGCGGCAGGCGCCGGGGTCGGACAGGGCGGCCTCGCCGCCTCGCAGTTCCAGGGCGGCGGCGAGCGTCCAGGGCCCGACCGCCTGCACCTTGAGGTCGCCCTCGTACCCCTGGGTGAACTCCTCCAGCGCGTCCAGGTCCTCCCCCAGCCAGGCCCGCGCCCGCCGGGTGTCCCGCCCCGGCCGGTCGCCGATCCGCCAGCCGCTGGGCTCCACCCGCGCGTACAGCTCGACCAGCATCCCGGCGGTCCGGCCGATCATGTCGGCGCCGGGGCCGCGGGCGGGCAGTTCGGGCAGGTACGGGAAGTCCTCGAAGGACCCGGTGACGGTCTTGACGGCCTCCCGGGCGTCCCCGCCGGGCATGGACCCGATCCCGGTGGCCCCGGCGAACCTGAACACGCTGTTTTCGCTCACCGGAGAAGCCTACGGAACCCGCGGGCGCGGCTCGTCCGCCCGTCGTACCGTCGGGCCGGCGACCGGGCGGCACCGTCAGGCCAGCCACCCGGTCGCACCGTCAGGTCAGCGGCCCGGCCGTACCGTCAGATCGTTGACCTCGGCGTCCCGGGGCAGGTCGAGGGCCATCAGGATCGTCGTGGCGACCGACTCGGGGTCGATCCACTTCCCGGCGTCGTACTCCTTGCCCTCCTGCTGGTGCACCTTGGCCTGCATCGGGCTCGCGGTGCGGCCCGGGTAGACGGAGGTGACGCGGACGCCCGCGGCGTGCTCCTCCTGGCGCAGGGCGTCGGCGAGGGCCTTGAGGCCGTGCTTGGCGGCGGCGTAGGCGGCCCAGCCGGCGCCCGCGGCGAGGCCCGCGCCGGAGTTGACGAAGAGGACGTGGCCGCGGGCGGCGCGCAGCTGAGGCAGCAGGAGGCGGGTCAGTTCGGCGGGCGCGACGAGGTTGACGTCGAGCTGGTGGCGCCAGGACTTGGGGGTCAGCTCGCCGACCTCGCCGAGATCCACGACGCCGGCGATGTGCAGCAGGGAGTCCACCCGGTCCGGGAGTGTCTGGTGGGAGAACGCCCAGGAGAGCCGGTCCGGTTCGGCGAGGTCGCCGACCAGGGTGCGGGCCCCGGGAAAGTCCGCGGCCAGTTCCTTCGCGCGGCCCGCGTCCCGCGCGTGCAGCACGAGTTCGTCCCCGCGCGCGTGCAGCCGGCGGGCGAGGGCCGCGCCGATGCCGGAACCGGCCCCGGTGATCACATGTGTAGCCATACCCGCCATGCTCGCATCAGCGGGCGCCGAGCCGCTCCTCCAGGTGGGCGAGCGCCCCGGCCGGCTCCTCGGCGAAGAAGACCAGGTCGGCCAGAGGGCGGGGCAGGAAGCCCTCCTCCTCCATGCGGCGGAACTGCTCGCGCAGCCCGTCGTAGAACCCGGCCGTGTTCAGCAGCACCACCGGCTTCTCGGTGCGGCCGTGCTTCTTCAGCTCCAGGATCTCGGTGGCCTCGTCCAGGGTGCCGGTGCCGCCGACCATGATGACCACGGCGTCGGCCTTCTCCAGGAGCAGCTTCTTGCGCTCGGCGAGGTCGGCGGCGATCACCATCTCGTCGGCGGCGGGCCGGGTCTTGTTGGCCAGGAACTCCACGGACACGCCGACCAGCCGGCCGCCCGCCTCCTCCACCCCGTCGGCGACGACCTTCATCAGGCCGACGTTGGAGCCGCCCCAGACCAGGGTGTGGCCCCCCTTGCCGATCAGCTTCGCGAACTCACGGGCGGGGCCGGTGTACCGCTCGTCGAGGTCGGCGGCGGAGAGGAAGACGCAGATGTTCATGGCTCCTACCGTACGCGGGGAGAACCGGGCGCCGGACGCGGGAAGAACCGGGCGCCCGCCGGCGCTGTCCCGGGTATGGCCCAAGGACACACCATCACCATCGAAGCCGTCGAGCGGCGCGTGCGCGTGGTGCACGGCGACCAGGTGCTCGCGGAGACCGACCGCCCCCTCGTACTGCGCGAGACGGGCTGCCCGGATCGCTACTACATCCCGGCCGAGGACGTGCGCCTCGACCTGCTGACCCCGTCCGGGACCCACACCGTCTGCCCGTTCAAGGGCACGGCGTCCTACTGGTCGCTGCCGGACGCGCCCGACCTGGTCTGGGCGTACCCGGAGCCCAAGGCGGACGTCGCCCCGATCAAGGACCACCTCTGCTTCTACGACGTCGACGTGTCGTGACCGACGAGTCCGCCGTCGTGCGGCAGTCTGCACGGACATGGACAAGAAGACGACTTCCCGCGACGGCACCTCCCTCGCCTACGCGGTGACCGGGCGGGGGCCCGTGGTGATCCTGGTGAGCGGCGCGATGTCCACCGGCGGCACCCTGGCCCCCCTGGCCGAGCGGCTCGCGGACCGGGTGACGGCCGTCGTCTACGACCGCAGGGGCCGCGGCGAGAGCGGCGACACGGCGCCGTACGCGGTGGACCGCGAGGTCGAGGACCTGGCCGCGCTGCTCGACGCGGTGGGCGGAAAGGCCGCGCTGTTCGGCGTCTCCTCCGGCGGCGCGCTGGTGCTCCAGGCGGCGGCGAGCGGGCTGCCCATCACCCGTACGGCGGTGTACGAGGTGCCGTACGCGGACCATCTGGCGGGCGGCGCCGAACGCGAGGCCGCGTACAAGCGGGACCTGGGAGAGGCGCTCGCGGACGGCCGGCGCGGGGCCGCGGTCGAGCTGTTCCTGCGGCTCACCGGACTCGGCGAGGAGATGATCCAGCGCGCCCGCCAGTCCCCCATGTGGCCGGGCCTGGAGGCCGCCGCGCCGAGCCTCGCCCACGACGACGCCGTGCTGGGCGACGGGCTGCTCCCCCGCGCCCGCCTCGCGGCCGTCTCCGTGCCGCTGCTGGCGGTCGCGGGCGGCGCGAGCCCGGAGTGGATGCGGCAGGCGGGCCGGGACATCGCGGACGCGGTGCCCGGCGGCGCGTACCGGGTCCTGGAGGGCCAGACCCACATGGTGGAGCCGGAGGTGCTGGGGCCGGTGCTGGCGGACTTCTTCGCCGGATAGCCCGGGTTACGCCGCCGTCGTCGCCCGGGTGGTGGAGGCGATCGTGGCCGAGCCGACGACGCGCGTGCCGTCGTACAGCACGATCGCCTGGCCGGGGGCGACGCCGCGGACCGGTTCGGTGAAGGCGACCCGGAGTCCGCCGTCGACCGGCTCGGCCCGTACCTCGGTCTCGCCGCCGTGGGCGCGCAGCTGGGCGGTGTAGGTGCCGGGCCCGGTGGGGGCCGTGCCGCACCAGCGGGGCTTGATCGCGGTGAGGGCGGTGACGTCCAGGGCGGCGGCCGGGCCGACGGTGACGGTGTTGTCCACCGGGGAGATGTCGAGGACGTAGCGCGGCTTGCCGTCGGGGGCCGGGGTGCCGATGCGCAGGCCCTTGCGCTGGCCGATCGTGAAGCCGTACGCCCCCTCGTGGGTGCCCAGGCGGGTGCCGGACTCGTCCACGATGTCGCCCTCGGCCTTGCCGAGCCGCCGGGCGAGGAAGCCCTGGGTGTCGCCGTCGGCGATGAAGCAGATGTCGTGCGAGTCGGGCTTCTTGGCGACCGCGAGGCCCCGGCGCTCGGCCTCGGCGCGGATCTCCTCCTTGGTGGTGACCGTGTCGCCGAGCGGGAACATCGCGTGCGCGAGCTGCTTGTCGTCCAGGACGCCGAGCACGTACGACTGGTCCTTGGCCATGTCGGAGGCGCGGTGCAGCTCGCGGGAGCCGTCCGCGCGGACGATCACCTGGGCGTAGTGGCCGGTGCAGACGGCGTCGAAGCCGAGGGCGAGCGCCTTGTCCAGGAGCGCGGCGAACTTGATCTTCTCGTTGCAGCGCAGGCAGGGGTTGGGGGTGCGGCCGGCCTCGTACTCGGCGACGAAGTCCTCGACGACGTCCTCGCGGAAGCGGTCGGCGAGGTCCCACACGTAGAAGGGGATGCCGATGACATCGGCGGCGCGGCGGGCGTCGCGGGAGTCCTCGATGGTGCAACAGCCCCGCGCGCCGGTACGGAAGGACTGGGGGTTGGCGGAGAGCGCGAGATGGACGCCGGTGACGTCATGGCCGGCTTCCGCGGCGCGCGCGGCGGCGACGGCGGAGTCGACCCCGCCGGACATGGCGGCGAGGACGCGGAGGGGGCGCTGCGGGGTCTCAGTCATAACCCTTCCAGGGTACGGGGCCGCGGGGACCGGGCGGCGGGGTGCCGGAACCCGGAAAAATCATGGACCAGGCCCTTTATGTCTGGTATGGGCGGGCTTATTCTGAAGACAGACCTACGAGACGAGTGAGGGAGTCCAAGCGGAGTAGCCGACGTCAGCGTGAGACCGCGAGGGATCCGCTGGTGCCGACGTCGACGCTCGGGCTGAGAGGCCGGAAGGTCGCAGGACGGACCGGAAGGCGACCTCCAGACACCTGATCCGGACCATACCGGCGAAGGGAACCCGCCTCGTAGGTCGTTTTTCATGCCCTTTTCCGGGGGCGCCCACCGTCGCGGGTTCAGGTGAGGCCGGCCGCGCGGGCGCGTTCCACGGCGGGGCCGATGGCCCGGGCGACGGCGTCCACGTCCGCCTGGGTGGAGGTGTGGCCGAGGGAGAAGCGCAGAGTGCCGCGCGCCAGGTCGGGGTCCACGCCGGCGGCGAGCAGGACATGGCTGGGCTGGGCGACGCCCGCGGTGCAGGCGGAGCCGGTGGAGCACTCGATGCCCTGGGCGTCCAGCAGGAGCAGCAGGGAGTCGCCCTCGCAGCCGGGGAAGGTGAAGTGCGCGTTGGCGGGCAGCCGGCCGCCGGGGGCGGGGTCTCCGCCGAGGATCGCGTCCGGTACGGCGGCCAGCACGGCCTCGGCCAACCGGTCGCGCAGGGCGCCCACTTCCCGCTCGAACTCGCCGCGCCGCTCCGTCGCGAGGCGCCCCGCGACGGCGAAGGAGGCGATGGCGGGGACGTCGAGGGTGCCGGAGCGTACGTGGCGCTCCTGGCCGCCGCCGTGCAGGACGGGGACGGGGGTGTACTCGCGGCCCAGCAACAGGGCGCCGATGCCGTACGGGCCGCCGATCTTGTGCCCCGAGACGGTCATCGCGGCGAGACCGCCGGCGCCGAAGTCGACGGGGACCTGACCGAACGCCTGGACGGCGTCGGCGTGCAGCGGGACGCCGAACTCGGCGGCGACGTCGGCGAGTTCGCGGATCGGCATGATCGTGCCGATCTCGTTGTTGGCCCACATCACGGTGGCCAGCGCGACGTTCCCGGGGTCGCGGGCGATGGCCTCGCGCAGGGCGTCCGGGTGGACGCGGCCGTGGGCGTCGACGGGGAGGTACTCGACGGTGGCGCCCTCGTGCTCGCCGAGCCAGTGCACGGCGTCCAGGACGGCGTGGTGCTCGACGGGGCTGGACAGGACGCGGGTACGGGCGGGGTCGGCGGCGCGGCGGGACCAGTACAGGCCCTTCACGGCGAGGTTGTCCGCCTCGGTGCCGCCGGAGGTGAACACGACCTCGCTGGGTCGCGCGCCGAGCGCGTCCGCGAGGGTCTCGCGGGATTCCTCGACCGTACGGCGGGCCCGGCGGCCGGAGGCGTGCAGGGAGGAGGCGTTGCCCGTGATGCCCAGCTGCGCGGTCAGAGCCTCTGCCGCCTCCGGGAGCATGGGGGTGGTCGCGGCGTGGTCGAGGTAAGCCATGGTGGGGAGATTCTACGGCGCGGCCTTCTCCTCGGCGGTGCGCCCTCCCCCAGCGGTGCCCGCCTTCCCCGTCGCCACGAGTGCCGCCCGCCGGGTCACAGGCTCCAGGAGACCGTGTTCGAGACCTGGATGGCGACCAGCAGGACCGCGAGGTCGGCGACGCCCAGGGCCAGGCCCAGGTAGGCGCGGCCGCGGCGGGCGGTGCCGCGCCACAGGGAGACCGCGGCCAGGGCGATGGCGACCGGGCCGAGGAAGAGGTTCAGGACGAGGAGGCCGAGGAGGCCGAGGATGAAGGACGCGACGGCCATGCCGTCGGCGTCGCGGTTGCGGGCGGGGGCCTCGGTGCGGCCCGCGGCCGGTGCGGTGAGTTGCATGGTGCTCGACTCCCGAAGGTCGGTGGCGGTCAGTTGGCCGGGGTGCGCCGGCGGCGGCCGAGCCGCTCGCGGACGGCGAAGACGCCGAGCCAGACGGCGATGACGGCGGCCAGTACGCCGGTGACGGGCAGCGGCGCGTGGGCGACGGTGCCCAGCACCACACCGAGCAGCATGAGTGCGGCGACGAGGAACAGCATGGGATCGAATCCCCCTCCGGGATGCCTCGCGTTCCAGCTCTGTAAAGTTTCGGTGAACAGTTGTAGTAACAGTTGTTCACTGACTTTGAGTCTAGCGCGTCCGGCGGCTTTCCAATTCCAGAGAACAGTTGTTAACTGGATGACATGAGTCACACCCTCGGCGCCCGGCAGGCCCAGAAGCAGAAGACGCGGCAGGCGTTCCTCGACGCGGCGCTCGCGCTGCTGGAGGAGCAGAGCCTGAGCAGCCTGGGCCTGCGCGAGGTCACCCGGGCCGTCGGGGTCGCCCCCACCGCCTTCTACCGGCACTTCCGCTCGATCCCCGACCTCGGCGTCGCCCTGGTCGACGAGGCGCTCGGCAGCCTGCACCCGATGGTGCGCGAGACGGTGTCCACGACCGGCGACAGCGAGGAACGCATCTCGCGCGCCGTGGAGTTGATCGCCCGCTATGTGGCGGCCCACCCCTCCCACGTCCGCTTCATCGCCCGCGAGCGGCACGGCGGGGTGCAGCCGGTGCGCGAGGCCATCGGCGGCCAACTGGCCCGGTTCGCCGAGGAGGTGAGGGCCACTCTCGCCCAGGACCCCGGGGCGGCGGGCTGGAGCGACGACGACCTGCTGATGCTCGCGCGTCTGTACGTCGACCAGATGCTGATCAGCGCCTCCCTGTTCCTGGAGGCGCTGGAGGGTCCCGCGGACGAGCGGGACCGGGTGGCCCGGCTGGCCACCCGGCAGCTGCGGCTCATCACCATCGGCCGGGACCACTGGCTGGACTGAACCCCCGGAGGGATCGGGCTGGACTGAACCCCCGGAGGGATCGGCCCGGTCGGCCCGTCAGTGCCTGGTGCCGGTGTTGAACAGCGAGCGCGACCAGAGGTAGCCGGTCAGCGCGATCCCGGCGCACCAGGCCAGCGAGATCCACCCGTTGTCGCCGATCGCGGTGCCGCAGAGCAGTCCGCGCAGCGTCTCGGTCATCGGCGTGAACGGCTGGTTCTCCGCGAACCAGCGCAGCCCCGGCGACATCGACCCGGCCGGCACGAACGCCGAGCCGAGGAACGGCAGGAACTGGATCAGCAGCGGCTTGTTGCTGGCGGACTCGACCGTCTTGGAGATCAGGCCGAGCGCCACCGACAGCCAGGTCACCGCGAACGCGATGGCCGCGAGCAGACCGGCCGCGGCGAGCCACTCCAGCGGGCTCGCCCCGGAGCGGAAGCCGACCGCGAGGGCGACGCCGACGACCGGGACGCAGCAGAGCATCGTCTGGACGACGCTGCCGAGGACGTGCCCCGTCATGAACGAGGAGCGGGTGATGTTCATGGTGCGGAAGCGGTTGATGATGCCCTCGGTCATGTCGTTGCAGACCGCGATCGAGGTCGACATCGAACCGGCGGCCACGCCCATGATGATGATCCCGGGGGTGAGATAGCCGATGTACGCGTCCCGGCCGCCCATCCCCGCGCCGATCGAGCCCCCGAAGGCGTACACGAACAGCAGCAGCATCAGGATCGGCATCATGGCGGCGCCGAACCCCACGGAGGGGTAGCGGACGGCGTGCTTGAGGTTGCGGCGCAGCATGGTCCGCGAGTCGTGCACGGCGTGGGCGAACGTGCTCATCGGTTCTCCTCGAGGTGCAGCGGGGTGCCGGATACTGCGGTGCCCTGGCCGGTCAGGGCGAGGAAGACGTCGTCGAGGTCGGGGGTGTGCACGGAGAGACCGGCGGCCCGCACGCCGGCGGCGTCGAGCCGGTCGAGCAGGGTCCGCAGCGTGTCGAGTCCCCCGTCGCCCGCGACCCGCAGGGCGAGTTCGTCGTCGTCCCGGGCGGCGCCGGGGAAGGCCGCGGCCGCGCGCTCGTACGCGGCCGGGTCGGTGAACCGCAGCCGTACATGGCTGCCGGGGATGCGCGCCTTCAGTTCGTCGGCGGTGCCCTCGGCCACGATCCGGCCGCCGTCCAGCACGGCGATCCGGTCGGCCAACTGGTCGGCCTCCTCCAGGTACTGGGTGGTGAGGAAGACCGTCGTACCGCCCGCGACCAGTTCGCGCACCATGTCCCACATGGTGCGGCGGCTGCGCGGGTCGAGGCCGGTCGTCGGCTCGTCCAGGAAGATCACCCGGGGGTCGCCGACCAGGGTCATGGCGAGGTCGAGCCGGCGCCGCATACCGCCGGAGAAGGTCGCGGCCCGCTCGCGGGCGACATCCGCGATGCCGAACCGTTCGAGCAACTCGGCCGTACGGGCACGCCCTTCCCGCTTGCCGAGGCGGAGCAGGTCGGCCATGAGGAGCAGGTTCTCCTCGGCGGTGAGCAGGTCGTCGAGCGCGGCGAACTGCCCGGTGACGCCGATCGCGGAGCGCACCCCGTCCGGGTCGGTGGCGATGTCGTGTCCGGCGACCTGGGCCTGCCCGCCGTCGGCGGCGAGGAGCGTGGACAGGATCTGCACGGTGGTGGTCTTGCCGGCCCCGTTGGGTCCGAGCAGCGCGAACACGGTGCCGGCCGGGATGCGCAGGTCGATGCCGTCGAGGACGGTCTTGTCGCCGTACGACTTGCGCAGATCAAAGGCGGAGACGGCGGCGGGTGTCCGCGCGCCGTCACCCTTTCTTGGTGTGTGCATGACAGAAGAAGGCATGACGCCCCCCGTTCGAAGGCCGAGGTGAAGTGAGAGGTGAGGTGAGGTGAGGTGAAGCGAACTGAGACGGAGTGGGAGGCGGGCCGGCCGAGGGTCGCCGCTCGGCGTGGGAAGCGGGCCGGTCGCGGGTCGCCGCTCAGTGCCGGGCGCGGCGCACGTCGATGCTTCCGTAGCGGGTACGGGCGCGGACCTCGACGGTCTCCTCGGAACGCTCGGGGGCCCCGGAGGCGGTGAGCGTGTTGCGCACATGCCCACGCTCGGAGCTGACGTCGAGCCAGGCGGCGGTGCCCTCGCGGACCCCGACCTCGATGGCGCCGTAGGAGGTCTCCAGCTGGACCCGGCCGCGCACGACCTCGACGGCGCGCAGGGTGCCGTGGGCGGTGGTGGCGACGACATCGCCCTCGGCGCACTCGATGTCGATGTCGCCGTTGGCGCCGTTCACCCGCAGCTCGCCGGTGACCACGCCGACGACCGTGCTGCCGTGCGAGTTCTTCAGGACCGCGGACCCCTGCACGGTGCCGACGCGCAGGCTGCCGGAGCTGGTGGTGATCTCGGCGCCGCCCGCGACCCGGTCGACGCTGATCGAGCCGTGGGAGACGGTCAGCTTGAGCGGCCCCGCCGTATCGAGGCGGACATCGCCGACCGAGGTCTTCACCCGGGCCTCGCCGAGCCCGCCCTCGCCGAACACCTGGACCCAGGAGCCGCCCACGTCGACGCGCGAGCCCGTGGGCAGTTCGACCGTCACCTCCACGGTGCCGGAGGGTCCGATGAAGGCGCGCTCCCTGGTCCGCACGCTCAGCTCGCCGTTCACGTACGCGACCTCGGTCTGCTCGGCGGCCCGTACGTCCTTGCCCCGCTTGCCGCCGGGCAGCACCTCCACGACGGTGTCGGGGCGGTCGCTCGCGATGAAGCGGATGGATCCCGCGCCCACATGGGCGGTGACGGAAATGGGTCCGGGGGTGTCGAAAGCAGGCATGGCTGTGCCGTCCTCATGAGTCCTTGGGGCGTCCCCGCTGGTGGGACGTGGTCTGAGTGGAGCGGTCGGGCGGGGCTGGGTGCGGTCAGCGCACCCAGCCCGTGAAGCTCTGTCCGAACGACTGGGTCTTCTCCGCGGGGCGCGGCCGGGCTCTGCCGTCGACCGCGGCGGACACGGCCCGCACGAGCCAGGCGTTGACCGACAGCCCCTCCCGGCTCGCGGCCTCCTCGGCCCGCGCCTTGAGCTGGGCCGGCAGCCGCAGATTGACCCGGGCGGTGCCGCCCTCGTCGAGGTCGGCGGGCGCCGGCGGCGGCGCGAGGGGCCCGGCGGCGGCCTCGACGGGCCCGGCGGTCTCCGGCAGTGTCACCACGAAGTCGGGGTCCAGCCCCCGCAGCCGCACGTCGACCGAGCCGGGCGCCAGATCCCGGGTGATCTCGTCCATCGCCGCCGACAGCACGTTGAGCATCGTCAGCCGGGCCGCCGAATCCAGCGGAGCGGTCAGCCGCTCGGCCAGTTCCCGGGCGTCCTGCCCGCCCGCCTCCGCGGCGACGGAGAGTTCGCGACGGAGGCTGTCGACATAGGGGGTGAGGTCCATGACGCCATCATGGCATCACTGTGGCACCACATGCAAGGGCAAGTAGCGCCATGCGCACGAAATTCCGCGCGGATCGTCACCGCAAGGGCCCTGACCTGCACACATGCCCGACAGGACCAGCGGGCACCAATGTGGCGCCGGACGGCACCAGGTGATGCCAGCTGGTGCCATGTGGTGCCATGTGGTGCCACCTGGCACTACCCGCGCGCCGGCCCGGCGAACGCCCGGCGGCCGTGCGCGAGCAGCGCGCGCACCGCCGGGCCCGGGCCGCCCCGCCAGATCAGCGCGAGGAGCGCGGGGGTCTCGACGTCCTCGATCAGGCGGGCGGCGAGCCGGTCGGCGTGGCGGGCGGCCATGGACTCGCTGAGGACGGCGACGGCGAGATCGCGGGCGGCGAGATCGGCGATGGCGTCGGCGGCGGTGGCCTGGAGGGCGATCACGGGGCGGAGGTCCCGCGCGGCGCACGCCCGGTCGAACACGGTGCGCACTCCGGTGCCGGGCGGCATGCACACGATCGGGTGGGCGGCCAGCTCGGACAGGGCGACCCGGGGCCGCGCGGCCAGGGGGTGGCCGGGCGGTACGGCGGCGACGAGCCGCTCGCTGACGAGGGTCAGCGTCTCCAGGCCCGCCGGCGCGGCGGCCGCGACGCCGACCAGCGCCAGCTCGACGGTGCCCGCGCGCACCCCCTCGACGAGCCGGTCGGAGTTGTCCTCCACGAGGGAGAGTTCCACCCCGGGATGGTCCCGGTGGAACGCGGCGAGGGCGTCGAACAGCGGGGTCACGGTGCAGCCGACGACCATCCCGACGGTGAGCCGGCCCCGGATCAGATCGCTCACCTCGCCCACCGCCTGCCCGACCGCCCCGGCCGCGGCGAGCGCGGTCCGGGCATGGGCGAGCGCGGCCTTGCCCGCGACCGTGAGCGTGACCGCGCGCGCCGAGCGGTCGAACAGCTCGGCCCCCAGCTCCCGCTCCAGCCGGCGGATCTGGGCGCTGACGCCGGACTGGCTGATGTGCACCCGCTCGGCGGCCCGGGTGAAGTTCCGCTCCTCGGCGACCGCGACGAAGTACTCCAGCTGCCTCAGTTCCATGACTCTGGATCCTAGTTTCCAGAATTTCCATCTGTTGGACTTCTGATCGGCCCGCGACCAGGCTGGGAGGCGTCGGCGGACAGCACGGAGGAGGCCGACAGCCATCACGGATGAGGAGGAAGGCGTGCCGGAGTACGAGAAGGCCATGCGCCCCGAGGACATCACCCGCCTGTTCGTCGAGCGGTCCAACGCGGGGGACGCGGCCGGGGTCGCCGCGCTCTACGAGCAGGACGCGGTCCTGGCGTACCCGCCGGGCGAGCGGACCGTGGGCCGGGAGGCGATCCGCGCGCTGTGGGAGAAGGTGCTGGCGAACCGGCCCCGGTTCGCGCCGGAGCCGCCGCTGCCCACGCTGGTCAGCGACGGCATCGCGCTCACCGCGACCCCGCCGAAGGACGGCGCCGGGGCCCGCGCCCAGGTCGCCCGGCGCCAGCCCGACGGCAGCTGGCTGCGCCTGCTCGACCAGCCGGAGTTCGTGACGCCCGCCCGTTGATCCCGGACCCGCGTCCACCCGGACCCCGCGTCCGCCCGTCGCCCCCGGCGCCCCGCGAGCGCCCGGGTCAGGCCAGTCTGACCCGGGCCAGCTGGCGGGACTGGGCCACCAGCCGGTCCGCGCTGTCCCAGACCTCCGCGTCCTCCTCCAGGAAGCCGCCGGCGAGGTTGCGGGTCGTGATGGCCACGCGCAGCGGACCCGGGGCGGGGCGGTGCCGGATGTGGGCCGTCAGCTCGACGGTGGGCACCCAGCCCTTGAGGCCCATCTCGAAGGCGGTCGGCGGCAGCGCGTCCACGGCCAGCAGCAGCGAGAGCGGGTCGGCGTCGCGGCCGTCGGCGAGGCCGAACCAGGCGCGCATCTCGCCCTTGCCGGAGGGCTGCCCGAGCGCCCAGCCGAGCGTGGCGGGGTCCAGCTTGAGCAGCAGGCGCTCGGTGATGGCCGAGGTGCCCTTGAGCGGGTCGGGGCCGTCGGCCGGGCCGAAGCACTGCTCGAAGGGCGGGATCGCGGGCGGCTTCGCGGTCGTGCGGACGTCGTCGGGGAGGGCGGCGAGGTCGCCGTAGGAGGCGAGGACGCGGATGCGTTCGACCTCGTTGCCCTCGTCGTCGTACTGGAAGAGCGACGCCTGGCCGGTGGAGAGGGTGCGGCCGGTGCGGACGGTCTCGGTGCGGATCACGGCCCGGCCCGGCCGCGAGGCGGTCAGGTAGTGGGCGGAGATGGTGAAGGGGTCCGGGTGCGGGAGGGCGTCCCCGAGGGCCCGGCCGAGCACGGCCAGCAGATAGCCGCCGTTGACGGCGCCGAGGATGGTCCAGCCGGCCGAGAGGTCGAGGTCGTAGACCCCGGGCGCGCGGCGGACGACGGCGGTGTCGCGGTCGAACTCGCTCTCGCCGGTCACGGCCCGCGACGGGGAGGGCACGGAAGCTGCTTCTGCCATGGCTGAACGGTACAACAGGCAATTACTAAGCGGTAGCTTTGCGGCTTTCCCCTCCCTCGACGTCACGGTAGGATTACGGGAGGTGAGGTTTCGGCAATTTCTCGGTAAGTGTCAGGACACGTCCGTAACCCCGGGGCCTTGTTTTCCCTCTATCGGGACATGAGCCTCACCGGGACTCCGTTCCTCTACACGACCATCGTGCTGGCCGTGATCGCCCTCATACTGCCGCTTCTGCTGTGGTCGAAGATGCGCGGCCCCAAGCACCTGCGCACCGTCGCCCGCATGCTGATGCTGCTGTTCGCCCAGGGCACGGCCGTCACCCTGGTCTTCGTGCTGGTGAACAACCAGAACAACCTGTACGACAACTGGGCCGACCTCTTCGGCACCGGCAGCCACGTCGAGCAGGCCGCCGACCTCGGCCGCGACGGCACCGGCGGCATAGCGGTCAAGCGCCTGCCCAAGGTCAAGCAGAACTTCACGCAGGCCACCGGCCCCGGCATGCACTCCGCCGGCGGCGTCCGCGTCACCCAGCTCAAGGGCCGGGTCTCGGGCGTCGACGCCGAGGTCTACGTCTGGCTGCCGCCGCAGTACAACGACCCGGCGTACCGGCACAAGAAGTTCCCGGTGGTCGAGGTGCTCCCCGGCTACCCCGGCTCGGCGCGCGCCTGGTTCGGTTCGATGAAGGCGCACGAGCAGCTGCTGCCGCTGATGAAGAGCGGCCAGGTCGCCCCCTTCATCATGGTCGCCCCGCGCACCAACCTGCTGGCCGGTGTGGACACCGGCTGCGCCAACATCCCGGGGCAGGTCAACGCCGACACCTGGCTGAGCATCGACGTGCCCAAGATGGTCATGGACAACTTCCGCGCCCAGCCGGCCCCGCAGGGCTGGGCCATCGCCGGGTACTCGGCGGGCGCCCAGTGCGCGGTCAAGCTGGCCGTGGCGCACCCGGACCGCTACAAGGCCGCGGTGAGCATGTCGGGCTACAACGACCCGATCGGCGAGCGCAACTCGCTGGCCGCGCAGAACCCCACCCTGCGCGCCGAGAACAACCCGTACCTGCTGCTGAAGAAGGCCGCCGTGCCGCCGCCCATCGCGCTCTACCTCTCCGGCGAGTCCGGTGACGGCTACGAGGCGGGCATGGCGCTGGAGTCCGCCGCCAAGGCGCCGACCACCGTGCACGTGGTCTTCCTGCCGAAGAGCGCGGGCGGTCACACGATGGCGCTGTGGCGGCCGCAGGTGCCCGACGTGTTCCGCTGGCTCACCCTCCAGATGGGCCAGAGCCACGCCAAGGGCCGGGACCACTCCGTGTCCGGCGTCCCCGGGACCGGCACCGGCGCCCCCGCCGGGACGGCCGCCGCCGGGGCCACCGGTACTACTCCTCGGTCACCGTCGAACGGCGGTTCCACGCACGCGGAGCTCGCCAGTGGAACCGCATCGCGAGCAGGCGCAGCAGAAAAGCGGTGACGGCCGCGATCCCACTGGTGAGGGGGGTCAGCGCGTCGTAGCGGATGCACAGCACCACCATGCCCGCGCCGACCATCGCCGGGACCGCGTACAGATCGCGGTCCCAGCGCAGCAGCGAGGGCACCTCGTTGGCCACCAGGTCGCGCAGCACACCGCCGCCGACCGCGGTGGCCAGGCCGAGCGTCGCCGACGCGGTCAGGCCGAGGCCGTAGCCGTACGCCTTCGTCGTACCGCTGACACAGAACAGGCCGAGGCCGGCCGCGTCGAAGACGAGCACCGCCGTCTGGATCCGCTCCACGTGCGGATGCAGGAAGAAGACGACGAGCGTGGCGAGCAGCGGGGTGAGGAAGTACCCGAGGTCCGTGAAGGCGGCCGGGGGTACGGCCCCGATCACCACGTCACGGAAGAGCCCCCGCCCAGCGCGGTCACCTCGGCGAGCACGGCGATGCCGAACACGTCGAAGTTCTTCCGGACCGCCAGCAGCGCGCCGGAGATCGCGAAGACGAAGATGCCGATCACGTCGAGCGTGTGCTGGACGGAGGGGCTGAAGAACTGTTGCAGCTGCACCCTGACATTCTCACCTGTCGAGCGGACTGAACCTTACAAAGCCAGGCTCACAGGGCGGGTTTACCTGTGGTGAACAGCCAGGTGTGGAACAGGTCACCGAGCTGCTGTCCACTGATCCGCTCGGCGAGGCGGATGAAGTCGGCGGTGTCGGCGTTGCCGTACCGGTGCAGCCGGGTCCAGGCGGGGAGCAGCTTGAAGAACGCCTTGTCGCCGATCCGCTCGCGCAGCATCTGGAGGGTCATGGCGCCGCGGTCGTAGACGGCGTCGGCGAACATCGTGTCCCGCTGGGGGTCGGCGACCTTCGTCTGCCAGAAGGAGGAGTCGGCCGGGACGGAGTCGTAGTCGGCCAGGAACGAGTCGTGGGCGCTGCGGGTGCCCCGGTGCTCGGCCCACAGCCACTGGGCGTAGGTGGCGAAGCCCTCGTTGAGCCAGATGTCCTTCCACTCGGCCACGCTCACCGAGTCGCCGAACCACTGGTGGGCCAGTTCGTGCACGATGGTCGTCTCGCTGCGCACGGCGGAGTACGCCGGCTTGGACTGCACCTCCAGCGAGAAGCCGGCCTCGGGCATGTCGTCCACGATCGCGCCGGTCTCCTCGAACGGGTACGGCCCGAAGATCTTCGACCAGTAGTCGGTGGCCTCCGCGGTGACCCCGTACACATCGACCTTGTTCGAGTTCTTCAGCACCGGGTCGACGGCGACGTAGACCGGGATGCCGCCGGGGGTGCGGCCGGTGCGGACGTCGAACTTCCCGATGGTGGCGGTGGCGAGGTAGGTCGCCATCGGCTTGGACTCCCGCCAGTGCGTGTACGTCGAGGCGCCCCGGTCGCGCGTCGACACCAGCAGCCCGTTGGAGACGGCGGTCAGGCCCTTGGGCGCCTTGATCCGGATGTCGTAGGTGGCCTTGTCGGACGGGTGGTCGCTGGACGGGAACCAGGTGGAGGCCGCGTTGGGCTCGCAGGCGACGAAGACGCCGTCGGGTGTCTTCATCCAGCCGTACTTGGAACCGAAGATGATGGGGCCGCCCAGTGGCTGGGGCACACCGCCGTAGGTGACCCGCACGGTGAAGCGCCGGTTCTTGGCGAGCGGGCCGCGTGGGGTGACGGTGACCTCGGCACCGTCGCGGCTGAACCGGGCCTTCCTTCCGTTCACTTCTATCCGGGTGATCTCCAGCTGCTGGAGGTCCAGGTCGAAGGAGGAGAGGTTCTGGGTGGCGCGGGCGGTGAGGGTCGTACGGCCGTCCAGGCGGCCGGTGTCGGGGGCGTAGGCGACGTCGAGGTCGTAGTGCAGCGCGTCGAAGCCGCCGTTGCCCAGGCCGGGGAAGTAGGGGTCGCCGATGCCGGGGGCGCCCGGGGTGGGGGCGGGGGCGGCGGCGACGAGCAGGAAGGAGGCCGCGGCGGTGGCCAGGACCCCCGCACGTGCCGAACGGGAGAGTGCCATGAGTCGTCCCTTTCGAGCGTGAACCGATCAGGTGTCGGACACGGGCGACTCTGCACTCTCCCGATCAGGCATGTACATGCCCCTTGCGTAAACCGATCTTCGGCGGCAGTCCTTTTTCGGCTACTTTCCCTTCGCCTTCGGGGCGTCGGGGGCAGCACCGGGCTCGGCCTCGGCGGCGGCTTCCGCCGCGGGCTCCGCCTTCGAGCCCGGCTCCGCCGAAGTCCCGTCACCAGGAACGGAGTTGGTCTCCTCGGTGACCGGCTCCGGGGCGGCGTCGGTCGCGGCCTTCGCCACCGTCTCGGTCTCGGCCTCCGCAGCAGGCTCCGGCTTCGCGTCCGGCGCCAACGAAATCCCGATAACGGGCTTGGACTCGGCTTCCTCGGCGACCGGTTCCTGGGCGGCGTCGGTCGCGGCCTTCGCCGGCGTCTCGGGCTTCGCGACGGTCACGGACTCCGCCGCACCCTCGGCCTTCGCCGCAGGCTCCGGCTTCGCGTCCGGTGCCGACGAAAGGCCGGTGGCAGACTCGGACTTGGTCACCTCGGCGACCGGCCCCGGGGCGGCCTCGGCCGTGGCCTCGGACTCGGTCCCGGCCTTCGCCACAGGCGCGTCCCCGGCCTCCGCCGGGGAACCCGGCTTCGGCGAAGTCGCCTTCTCGGCAACGGACTTGGCCTCGGCCACGTCCGGCGCCGCCGGCTCCGTGCCGGTCGCCGGCCCGGGCTCCGGCCCGTCCGGCGTTCCGCCCGCCAGGACCGCGTCCGGTACCAGCTCCGACGCCTCCTTCGCCGCCGACAGCAGGACCGTGTCCTGCGGTGCCTGGTCGGCGAAGTTCTCCGGGTGGTGGCACGCGACCCGCTGGCCCGGCTTCAGCTCGACGAGCTGCGGCTCGGTCGTCCGGCAGATCTCCGTCGCCTTCCAGCACCGGGTGTGGAAGCGGCAGCCCGACGGCGGTGCGATCGGCGAGGGCACGTCGCCGCGCAGCAGGATGCGCTCGCTCTTCTGGCCCCGGCGCTTGGTGTCCGGCACCGGCACCGCCGACATCAGCGCCTTGGTGTACGGGTGCATCGGCGCCTCGTACAGGGCGTTGCGGTCGGCCAGTTCGACGATCTTGCCGAGGTACATCACCGCGATCCGGTCCGAGACGTGCCGGACGACGGAGAGGTCGTGCGCGATGATGACGTAGGTCAGGCCCAGTTCCTGCTGGAGGTCGTCCATGAGGTTGACGACCTGGGCCTGGATCGACACGTCCAGCGCGGACACCGGCTCGTCGGCCACGACCAGCTTCGGCTTCAGGGCGAGCGCGCGGGCGATGCCGATGCGCTGGCGCTGGCCGCCGGAGAACTCGTGCGGGTAGCGGTTGTAGTGCTCGGGGCTCAGGCCGACCAGTTCGAGCAGCCGCTGGACCTCCTTCTTCACCCCGCCCTCGGGCTCGACGCCCTGGAGCCGGAACGGCGCCGAGACGATCGAGCCGATGGTGTGCCGGGGGTTCAGGGAGCCGTACGGGTCCTGGAAGATCATCTGGATGTCGCGGCGCAGCGGGCGCATGTCGCCGGTGGACAGCCGGGTGATGTCCTGGCCCTCGAAGGCGATCGTGCCGCCGGTCGGGTCCTGGAGGCGGGTGATGACCCGGCCCATGGTCGACTTGCCGCAGCCCGACTCGCCGACGACGCCCAGGGTCTCGCCCTTGCGCACCTCGAAGTCGATGCCGTCGACGGCCTTCACCGCGCCGACCTGGCGGCGCAGGATGCCCTTCTTGATCGGGAAGTGCTTGGTCAGGTTCTCGACCTTGAGCAGCACCTCGCGCTCGTCCGGAGCCGACGCCTGCCCGGGGACCGCGGCCTGCGCGGCGGTGTCCGTCTTCTTCGTCTCACTCACAGCTTCGGCGCAATCTCTTCGGTCCAGATCCGCTCGCGGTCCTCGGCCGGCAGGTGGCAGGCGGACCAGTGTCCGGCGCCGACCAGCTCCAGCTCGGGGCGCACCGTGCGGCTGACGTTCTCCGCGGGGATGTCCGCGTACGGGCAGCGCGGGTGGAAGGCACAGCCCGAGGGGACGTTGATGAGGCTCGGCGGCTGGCCCTTGACCGGGATGAGCCGTTCGGAGGTCTCGCGGTCGATGCGGGGCATCGAGCCGAGCAGGCCCCAGGTGTAGGGGTGCTGCGGCTTCTCGAAGACCTCGGCGGCGGCGCCGCGCTCCACGCACCGGCCGCCGTACATCACGAGGACGTCGTCGGCGATCTCGGCGACCACGCCGAGGTCGTGCGTGATCATGATGACCGCGGAGCCGAACTCCTTCTGGAGGTCGCGGATCAGGTCGAGGATCTGCGCCTGGACGGTCACGTCGAGGGCGGTGGTCGGCTCGTCCGCGATGAGCAGTTCGGGGTTGTTGACCAGCGCCATGGCGATCATGGCGCGCTGGCGCATACCGCCGGAGAACTCGTGCGGGTAGCCGTCGACGCGCTTGGCCGGCTCGGGGATGCCGACGCGGTCGAGCATCTCGATGGCGCGCTTGCGCGCTTCCTTCTTGCCGACCTTGTGGTGCACCCGGTACGCCTCGACGATCTGGTCGCCGACCTTGTAGTAGGGGTGCATCGCGGACAGCGGGTCCTGGAAGATCATCGCCATGTCGCGGCCGCGGAGCCTGCGCACCTCGTCCGGGGAGGCGCCGACCAGCTCCTTGCCGTTCAGCCAGATCTCGCCGGACATCCGCACGTTCTTGCCGCGCGCGCCGAGCCGGTGCAGGCCCATGACGGCGAGCGAGGTGACGGACTTGCCCGAGCCGGACTCGCCGACGATGGCGAGGGTCTTGCCCTTCTCCACCGAGAAGGAGAGCCCGTCGACGGACTTGACGATGCCGTCGTCGGTCGGGAAGTGCACCTTGAGGTCGCGGACCTCCAGGAAGGCCGAGGGCGCCTTGGTGGTGGACTCCTCGCCCGGTTCGGTCTTGGAGAGTTCGGTCACGAGAGCCTCACCCGCGGGTCGGCGGCGGCGTAGAGCACGTCCACCAGGAGATTTGCGATGACGACGAAGACGGCGGCGAGCAGGGTCACGCCGAGGATCTTCGGCAGGTCGTTGTCGGTGATGCCCTGTACCGCGTACTGGCCGACGCCGGGCAGCGAGAACACGTACTCGGTGATCACCGCACCGCCGAGCAGCAGACCGAGGTCCATGCCGAAGACGGTGATGATCGGGGTGAGGGCGGCCCGCAGACCGTGCCGGACGACGACCGTGCGTTCGGGCAGGCCCTTGGAGCGGGCGGTACGGATGAAGTCCTCGTTCATCGTCTCCAGCATGCCCGAGCGGGTGAGCCGGGCGTAGATCGCGGAGTACAGCAGCGCGAGCGAACACCACGCGGGGAAGAGGGTGTTGGCCCACTGCGCCGGGTTCTCGGTGAACGGGACGTAGGTGCGGCCGAAGATCGGCCACTTGTAGGTGAAGAGCAGGATCGCCAGGTTGCCCGTGAAGAACATGGGCAGCGAGACGCCGGCGAGGGCGACGCCCATGAAGGTGCGGTCGAACAGCGAGCGCGGCTTGAGCGCGGAGACGACACCGACGGCGACACCGGAGAGCAGCCACAGCACGGCGGCACCCACGGCCAGCGAGAGGGTGATCGGAATGCGCGAGGTGAGCTGCGGCCAGACCTCGACGTGGTCCTTGAAGGAGTAGCCGAAGCAGGGAACATCGCAGTGCACGGTGGTGGGGCCGAGGTTGTAGTCGGCTCCGGCCACGATCCCCTTGATGAAGTGCCAGTACTGGATGTAGAGCGGCTGATCCAGCCCAAGGTTGTGCTTGACCGCGAGGATGTCCGCCTTGGAGGGGCTCTTTCCGATGTACTGCTGCGCCAGTTGGTCCGCTGACTGGCCCACGAGCCGTGGCAGCAGGAAGAAGATGGCGAAGGTGACCGCGGTGACGACCAGCAGCAGGATCACTGCCGCGAACGTCCGGCGGAGGATGTACGAGATCACGGGGACCGGCGCTGGTGCCCGCGGGCCGCAAAGCCCGCGGGCACCAATGCCTTCACCTGCCTTCCGGGGCTGCTACTTCTTCGTGGTGCCGAGGTTGAGGTAGTCGTACTGACCGCTGAAGGCGGCAGTGGAGACCACGTTGGTGGCGTACGGCGAGCGGTACAGCAGGACCTTGAAGTAGGTCAGCGGGACCAGGACGGCGTCGTTCATCGCCTGCTGGTCGATCTGCGCGTACAGGGCGTTGCGCTTGGCCATGTCCGGCTCCGCAATCGACTGCGCGAGCAGGTCGTCGACCTTCTTGTTCGTGTACTGCGACAGGTTGGTGTTGCCCGACTGGCTGATCGCCTTGCTGTTCAGGATCTGCTGGAGGAAGCCGTAGCCGGAGGGCCAGTCGGCACCCCACTGCATCATCATCAGGCCGACGTTCTGCTTCTTGTCGAAGCTCGGCACACCCGCGTAGTCGGTGAAGTACTTGCCCTGCGGGTACTGCTTGAGGGTGGCGTTGATGCCGACCTTCTTCAGCGAGTTGATGATCGCGGTGGCCGCGTCCACCTCGCCCGGACGGTCGGAGCGGGCCGTGATGTTGGTGTTGATCGTCTTCTGGCCGCAGGACTTGAGCTGGTCCTTGGCCTTCGCGACGTCGCCCTTGTTGCCCGGGGTCGTGTAAGCGTCCGCCTTCTGGTAGCCGGTGATGTCCGGCGGCAGGACGGTGGAGGCGATGTCACCGCGGATCGGGCCGCCCATGGCGGTCTGCACGGAGACCTTGTCGATGGCGTACTCGACGGCCTTGCGGCAGGCGACGTTGTCGAACGGCTTCACCTTGGTGTTGATCGCCGCGTAGACCAGCCGGCCACCGTAGGTGTTGTCGGTGCTGGCCTTGGCGTCGGCGGACTTGAGGACGTCCGCCTGGGTGGAGGCCTGGACGCCGGTGCCCGCGAGGTCGACGGTGGCGTCGCCGGACTGGAGGTCCTTGTCGATCGTGTCGGCGTTGATCTTCAGGTTGACCACGATCTTGCTGGCCAGCTGCTTGCGCAGCGGGTCGGTCTTCGCGTCCCAGTTCTTGTTCGGGACCAGAACGACCTGCTTGCCCTCCTGGTAGCTCTGGATCTCGTACGAGCCCGAGGACACGATGTGCTTGACGTAGTCGACACCGTCGTCCTTGGCCTGCGGCACCGGGGCCGTCTCGGGCGTGGCGACCAGGTAGTCGAACTCCTGGAAGGCCCGGTTCAGGTGGAAGACGATCGTGGTGGCGTCCGGGGTCTCGATCGAGGCCAGGCCCTTGGCGCTCTTGTCCTTATAGGGACCCTTGTACTTGTCGCCGTCCTTCATGTACTGCTGGAAGTAGTTCGGGCCCAGCGAGAGCACGTCACGGGCGAAGTTCGACCGCTCGACGGCGTACTTGACGTCCTTCGAGGTGATCGGGGAACCGTCCTGGTACTTCAGACCCGCACGCAGCTTGTACGTCCAGGTCTTGCCGCCGTCGCTGGAGACGCCCTTGCTCGCGGCGAGGTCCGGGACCAGGGTGTTGCCCTTGGAACCGGGGGCCGGCTCGAACGTCATCAGCGGACGCGCGTAGAGGCGGCTGAAGTTGTACATGTACGCGTAGTACGTGTTGCCCGGGTCGAACGAATCCGGCACGTCCGACATCTCGTAGGTGACGGTGCCACCCTTCTTGTCGGACGCGTTGACGACACTCTTGGTCGCCACGTTGGCGCCGGCCGCCTTCGGTGTGTCCTTGTTGTCATCGGCCTTGCTGCAGCCTGCGACGAGCAGGCTTGCGGAGCCGATGGCCGCGACCGCGGCCAGCGCTGACCTTCGCATGATGGTCTGCTTCCCCTCCATTGAACGGAAAACTTGATGAGCTCTCTGGCTGCCTAGCGGCTGCGCGGGTCGAGAGCGTCGCGGAGACCGTCGCCGAGCAGGTTGAACGCGAGGACGGTGATGAAGATGGCGAGACCGGGCACGATCATGTACTGGGGATCGACCTGGTAGTAGGTGACCGCCTCGCGGAGCATGCCGCCCCAGGACGCCTGCGGGGGCTGGATGCCGACGCCGAGGAAGCTCAGCGACGCCTCGAAGAGGATGTTGGTCGGGATGAGCAGCGTCGAGTAGACGATGATCGGGCCGACCAGGTTCGGCATCAGCTCACGGAAGAGGATGTACGGACCCTTGGCGCCCATGCCGCGGGCCGCGTCGACGAACTCGCGCTCGCGCAGGGCCAGCGTCTGGCCGCGCACGATCCGGCCCAGATACGGCCAGTTGAAGAAGCCGATCACGAAGATGAGCACGGCGAGGTGGAGCGGGAGTCCGTTCAGGCCGAAGGCGCCGCCCTGGAGCGTTGCGGAGATCGCGATGGCGAACAGCAGCAACGGGAAGGCGAGGAAGGTGTCCATCAGCCGGCTGATGATCGAGTCGACGCGGCCGCCGTAGTAGCCGGCCACCACGCCCATGATCGCGCCGATCACGTTGGACAGGATCGTCGCGCCGAAGGCGACGACCAGCGAGACCCAGGAGCCCTCCAGGATGCGGGTGGCGATGTCCCGGCCGAACTTCGGATCCACACCGAGCGGGTGGTCCGCGCCCATGCCGCCCCAGCCGCTCTTGGGCAGGGAGGTGTTGGGGTCGATCAGGTCCTGGTGGAAGGCGTTGGGGTCGAGGCCGAACACGGCCTGGATGGGGCGCGAGAGGACGGCCAGCAGGATCAACAGGATCACGATGACGCCGCCGGCCACGGCGACTCTGTCCCGCTTGAAGCGGGTCCAGGCGATCTCGCCCAGGGAACGACCCTCGATCCGCCCCTTGTCGGCTCCCGCGAGCACAGCCTCAGGCTGCGCCTCGGCTGCCGCCCCGGTGGTCTCGATCGGTGCGGTCACGATGTGCGACCCCTCTCGCCGGTGGTGACCGGCCTGCGCTGCCGCGGTTTGCGGCTTTGTCGACTTGCAAGCGAACACGAGTTTGGAAGGCTCGTGGTCTGAGTGGGGAGTCTTCAGCGTCCTTGCGATCACTCGCCAGAGCTGACGGTGAAAGTATGCGCAACCGTGATGCACCGCGGAGGATTCCGTTATCCGGACAGTGGGTAACGACCCCCGGACGTGGGTCAGTTGGGACACAACGCCGTAATGCCGCGGTTCGGGAATTAGGGTGGGAAGGGCGCCGGAAGCGGCGGAAGCTCAGTAACCGCCGTGCACCGGCGGATAGCCGTAGCCCGGCGCCGGGGCCTGGAGTCGGGGTGCCGGACGGCCGGCCGGGGCGGCGGCGTGGGCCTCGCGGTCGTAGAACGGCCGGGCCTGGGCGCGCATCCACATCACGACCGGGTCGTGGTCGTCGGTCAGCGCGACCGTGGAGACGGGCAGGCCCTCGGGGACGGCGCCGACGGAGCGCTGCATCATGGCGCGCACCGAGTCGACCGCGGCGGGCGAGGTCTCGTACAGGTCCAGGCCGATGGCGAGGTACGGCGCCCCGAGCGCGGGCTGCACCCAGGCGCGGCGCAGCGAGCGCAGGGCGGGGGTGCGGTGGGCGTGCTGGGCGAGCTGTGCGTAGAACTGCGGGATCTCGATGGCGGGTTCGGTCAGCCGCAGGGGGCCCGCGGGCTGCCGGTCCAGGCCGGTGGCGATGCGGCGCAGGTCGAGCCAGGGGATGCCGACGCCGCCGCCGGGGGCGTGCGGGTTGAGCCAGAGGCCGTAGTGGTCGGGGTAGAGGGTGCGGGCGACGTCCAGGCCGTCGACCACCTCGTACGAGCGGTTCCAGCCGCTGGCGGACAGCTCCTGGGCGGAGGTGACGCAGGGCGCGTAGCGGCAGCCGCCGACCTCCATGTCTCCGTACTGGGCGTCCGGGGAGCCGGCCTGGCCGTGCCACAGCAGCATCCAGATCTGGCCGGCGGAGGGGGTGGCGAGGGCGCGCAGCAGGGCCTCGTAGGCGTCGTAGCGTCCGGGCGTGACATGGCGGAGCGTGTGTTCGACGCTTCCGCTGTGGGTGGCGCTCACCTTGTCATGCCCTTCTTCTCCCTCGTGACCTCGCGTGCGAGGACAGCTTATGCGCCGATGGGCACGGGGCCCGTTGTCCGTTCGCCCGGGCCCCGGCTAGCGAACGTAGAAGGGTCGCACGCTTGACTTCAGCCATTCGGCCACCGGGTCGTCCGTCACGTCCAGCAGGATCAGGTTGACCGGCCAGGCGGTCGGTATCCGGCCGAGGGCGCGGCCGAGGGCCTCCAGGGGCAGGGCGCGGAAGTCGCCCTCCCACTGGGAGAGTTCCACGCCGACGAACATCACCGGGTCGGCGCTCTCGATCGCGGCCAGGCAGCGGCGGGCGGTGAGGACCACGCCGGTCGCGGCGAACTCGGCACAGGCGGCGGAGAGGAAGTCGACCGGGTCGTCCTGCCAGTCGGGCTCGAACAGGCGGACGCGGCCGCCGGTGGCGGGGCCGTCCAGCGCGGTGAGGCCGGCCCGGCACAGTTCGGCGACGGCCTCCGGCGGCAGCGGGATGCCGACCATGCCGCCGGGGTTCACCGCGATGCCCGCCTGCGGGGGCAGACCGCGGGCGAACTCCACGGCCGGGGCGATGGTGAACGCCATGTGGGAGCCGACGGCCTGGCGGAACTGCTCCTCGGAGCTGAACACCGGGACGAACGCCTGGCCCTCGATGTCCAGGGTGGGCAGGTCCAGCGGGCCGCTGCCCGGACCGCCGCCGGCCGGCAGCGGCACCCAGAGGAAGCTGCGGCCGAGGACCTCGATGATCCGGCCGCCCGCCGCGGGCACGCCGAGGGAGGCCGAGAGCACCTCCTCCAGCTCGTTGCCGGGCCAACCGCCGTGCGGGTGGGGGTGCGCCTGTGCCGGGAAGTCCGCGGGAAAGTCCGCCGGGAAGTCCATCTGCCTACCGCCTGCTGGGAACCGCTGCTGTGACCATGAAGGCTAACGGGTAGCGGTGACAGAGCCGTACCCCGTGAACACGATCCGCTGTACGGCGTCCGCCGCGGCCCGGTCCAGCAGCACCGCGGAGCCGCAGCCCGCGGGCACCTCGCCGCGCCCGACCGCCTCCAGCAGCCGGGCCGTCGTGCGCCGGTGGCGGCCGAAGGCGCGGCGGGAGACGGCGCGGCCGCGCTCGCGCTGGCCGGCGCGGGCCGTCTCCTCGGGCACGTCCAGCAGGAGCAGGTGCAGGGTGGCGCCGGAGCGCCGGGCGGCGCGGGCCAGCCAGGCGCGCACCCAGGGCCGGGTGCCGCAGTCGTGCACCACCAGGGCCGCTCCGGTGCGCAGGGCGCGGTGCAGCGAGCGGTAGTGCGCGGCGCGCACCAGGGGGCGGTAGACGGCGTACGGCAGGAGGCGGGGCAGCCGGGCGGCGAAGCGGGCCCGGGTGTCCTGGGAGTCGACGCGGCGGGCGGTGACCGCGCGGCGCATCAGCGTGGACTTGCCGCTGCCGGGCAGCCCGGTGAGGACCACGAGGTCGCGGGGGCCGAAGCGGAGGGCGGCGGGGGCGGCCCCCGCGCGCAGGTCCAGCACGCGGGGCGCGGGGCGGGCGGCCACCCGCTCCCGGGCGGCGGGGCTTCTCGGCGCCGGGATGCCCGTCGCGTGCGCCATGGTCCTGTCCACCGTGATCGTCCTCCCCTTGTCGTCGGCAATATCCATGCCCGCTGGAAGTAAAGAGAAGGTAATGCCCGGTGTGCCACGGGCGGGTGCGCGTACCGCCACAGGTCGGTTACGGATCCGGCCCCTGACGGGCGGGGGTGCGACGTGCAATGATGTGGCCGCCAACTGCATACCGGCCGTTTGAATCCGCGCGGGAGAGTCCCCAGCAGGCTTCGCTGGGGCGCCGAAGGAGCAAGTCCCTCCCTTGAATCTCTCAGGCCCCGTTACCGCGCGGGCGAGGCACATCTGAAAAGCGGGCCGCCGTGACGGCGGCCCCACCCAAGGTGCAAACCGTGGTCGCCCCCGTGGCGGTTACGGCGAACCTCTCAGGTTCCGATGACAGATGGGGAGGAACGTTCCTCGCCCCATCCCTGTTGCCCTGGGAGACGACCGTCCGATGAGCAGTACCGAACTCCGACACACCGCGCTGGACGCCGTGCACCGCTCGCTCGGTGCGACGATGACCGACTTCGCGGGCTGGGACATGCCGCTCCGCTACGGCTCCGAGCGCGACGAGCACCTGGCGGTGCGGACCAAGGCGGGCCTGTTCGACCTCTCCCACATGGGCGAGATCACCGTCACCGGCCCCGAGGCCGCCGCCTTCCTGAACCTGGCCCTGGTCGGCAACATCGCCTCCGTCGGCGTCGGCCGCGCCCGCTACACGATGATCGTGCGGGCCGACGGCGGCATCCTGGACGACCTGATCGTCTACCGGCTCGCGGAGACCGAGTACATGGTCGTCGCCAACGCCTCCAACGCGCAGGTGGTCCTGGACGCGCTGACGGAGCGCTCCGCCGGTCTCGACGTCGAGGTGCGCGACGACCGGGACGCCTACGCCCTGCTCGCGATCCAGGGGCCGGCCTCCTCCGGCATCCTGAAGTCCCTCACCGACGCCGACCTGGACGGTCTGAAGTACTACGCGGGCCTGCCCGGCACCGTCGCCGGTGTCCCCGCGCTGATCGCCCGCACCGGCTACACCGGCGAGGACGGCTTCGAGCTGTTCGTGAAGCCCGGGCACGCCGTCGCGCTGTGGCAGGCGCTGACCGAGGCCGGCGAGGGCGCCGGCCTGGTGCCCTGCGGCCTGTCCTGCCGCGACACGCTGCGCCTGGAGGCGGGCATGCCGCTGTACGGGCACGAGCTGACCACCTCGCTGACCCCCTTCGACGCCGGGCTCGGCCGCGTGGTCAAGTTCGAGAAGGAGGGCGACTTCGTGGGGCGCGCCGCGCTCACCGAGGCCGCCGAGCGCGCCGAGCAGAACCCGCCGCGCGTCCTGGTCGGCCTGATCGCCGAGGGCCGCCGGGTGCCGCGCGCCGGGTACCAGGTGGTCGCGGGCGGCACGGTGATCGGCGAGGTCACCTCCGGCGCCCCCTCCCCCACCCTGGGCAAGCCGATCGCCATGGCCTACGTCGACGCGGCGCACGCCGCGCCCGGCACCGAGGGTGTCGGCGTGGACATCCGGGGCACGCACGAGCCCTACGAGGTCGTCGCGCTGCCGTTCTACAAGCGCCAGAAGTAGACAGCGAGCCCGGTCGCGCCCCGCCCCCCAGGGGCGGGCACGTGACCCTGCGCACATTCGCCCGCCCACCGGCGGTCACCAGCGTCCCCCCGTCATCAGCACTCCCGCGCGTACAGGAGAATTCAGGCCATGAGCAACCCCCAGCAGCTGCGCTACAGCAAGGAGCACGAGTGGCTGTCGGCCGCCGGCGACGGCGTCTCGACGGTCGGCATCACCGAGTTCGCGGCCAACGCGCTCGGCGATGTGGTCTACGCCCAGCTCCCCGAGGTCGGCTCCACCGTCGAGGCGGGCGAGACCTGCGGTGAGCTGGAGTCCACCAAGTCGGTCTCCGACCTGTACTCCCCGGTCACCGGCGAGGTCACCGCGATCAACGAGAACGTCGTCGACGATCCGTCGCTGGTGAACTCCGAGCCCTTCGAGGGCGGCTGGCTGTTCAAGGTACGCGTCACGGGCGAGCCGGGCGACCTGCTCTCCGCCGCCGAGTACGACGCCCACATCGCCGGCTGAGGAGTCGTTGCCGTATGACTGACCTGAACACGCCCCTGCACGAGCTGGACCCGGAGATCGCCGCCGCGGTCGACGCCGAGCTGCTCCGCCAGCAGTCCACGCTCGAGATGATCGCGTCCGAGAACTTCGCGCCGCTCGCGGTGATGGAGGCCCAGGGCTCGGTCCTCACCAACAAGTACGCCGAGGGCTACCCGGGCCGCCGCTACTACGGCGGCTGCGAGCACGTCGACGTGGCCGAGCAGATCGCCATCGAC
Organism: Streptomyces sp. SUK 48; assembly: GCF_009650765.1. Taxonomy (NCBI): domain Bacteria; kingdom Bacillati; phylum Actinomycetota; class Actinomycetes; order Kitasatosporales; family Streptomycetaceae; genus Streptomyces; species Streptomyces sp. SUK 48. The sequence goes on from NZ_CP045740.1 coordinate 2,713,578, forward strand.
CGGATCAAGGAGCTGTTCGGCGCCGAGTACGCCAACGTCCAGCCCCACTCCGGCGCCTCCGCCAACCAGGCGGCCCTGTTCGCGCTGGCCCAGCCCGGGGACACCATCCTCGGCCTGGACCTGGCGCACGGCGGCCACCTGACCCACGGCATGCGGCTGAACTTCTCCGGCAAGCAGTTCAACGTGGTCGCGTACCACGTGGACGAGGAGAACGGCCTGGTCGACATGGCCGAGGTCGAGCGGCTCGCCAAGGAGCACCGCCCCAAGGTCATCATCGCGGGCTGGTCGGCGTACCCGCGTCAGCTGGACTTCGCCGCGTTCCGCCGGATCGCCGACGAGGTCGAGGCGTACCTGTGGGTCGACATGGCGCACTTCGCCGGCCTGGTCGCCGCCGGTCTGCACCCGAACCCGGTCGAGCACGCGGACGTGGTCACCTCCACGACGCACAAGACCCTGGGCGGCCCGCGCGGCGGCATCATCCTCGCGAAGAAGGAATTCGCGAAGAAGCTGAACTCGTCCGTCTTCCCGGGCTTCCAGGGCGGTCCCCTGGAGCACGTGATCGCGGCGAAGGCGGTGTCCTTCAAGGTCGCGGCCTCCGAGGGCTTCAAGGAGCGCCAGCGTCGTACGGTGGACGGTGCCCGCATCCTCGCCGAGCGTCTGACGGCCGCGGACGTCCGTGAAGCCGGGGTCGACGTGCTGTCCGGTGGTACGGACGTGCACCTGATCCTGGTCGACCTGCGCGCCTCCGAGCTGGACGGCCAGCAGGCCGAGGACCGGCTGCACGAGGTCGGCATCACGGTCAACCGCAACGCGGTCCCGAACGACCCGCGTCCCCCGATGATCACGTCGGGCCTGCGGATCGGCACGCCCGCCCTCGCGACCCGCGGCTTCACGGCCGAGGACTTCGCCGAGGTCGCGGACGTGATCGCCGAGACGCTGAAGCCGTCGTACGACGCGGAATCGCTCAAGGCCCGGGTCACCGCCCTGGCCGACAAGCACCCGCTGTACCCGGGCCTGTCCAAGTAATTCCCCGGTGGGGTACTCGCCGTCGAGTACCCCACCACTGCCCCAAGGAGTGACCGTGGCCATCTCGGTCTTCGACCTGTTCTCGATCGGCATCGGCCCGTCCAGCTCCCACACGGTCGGCCCGATGCGCGCGGCGCGCATGTTCGCGCACCGGCTGCGCAACGAGGAACTGCTGGCCTCGGTCGCCTCGCTGCGCTGCGAGCTGTACGGCTCGCTCGGCGCGACCGGACACGGCCACGGCACCCCCAAGGCGGTGCTGCTCGGCCTGGAGGGCGCCTCCCCGCGCACGGTCGACGTGGAGTCCGCCGACGACCGGGTGGAGTCGATCAAGAGCTCGGGGCGGCTCGCGCTGCTCGGCGAGCACGAGATCGCCTTCTCCTTCGACGACGACCTGGTCCTGCACCGCCGCAAGGCCCTGCCGTACCACGCCAACGGCATGACGATATGGGCGTACGACGCCTCCGGCGCGGAACTGCTCAGCAAGACGTACTACTCGGTCGGCGGCGGCTTCGTCGTGGACGAGGACGCGGTCGGCGCGGACCGGATCGTGCTGGACGACACGGTCCTGAAGTACCCCTTCCGCACCGGCGACGAGCTGCTGCGCCTGACCAAGGAGACCGGCCTGTCGATCTCCTCCCTGATGCTGGAGAACGAGCGGGCCTGGCGCACCGAGGCGGAGATCCGCGAGGGCCTGCTGGAGATCTGGCGGGTGATGCGGGCGTGCGTGCAGCGCGGCCTGACCCGTGAGGGCATCCTGCCGGGCGGGCTCAAGGTCCGCCGCCGGGCGGCCGTCTCGGCGCGCCAGCTGCGGGCCGAGGGCGAGCCGCTGGCCCGGGCGATGGAGTGGATCACGCTCTACGCGATGGCGGTGAACGAGGAGAACGCGGCCGGCGGCCGGGTGGTGACCGCCCCGACGAACGGCGCGGCCGGCATCATCCCCGCGGTGCTGCACTACTACATCAACTTCGTGCCGGGCGCAGACGAGGACGGCGTGGTCCGCTTCCTGCTGTCCGCGGGCGCGATCGGCATGCTCTTCAAGGAGAACGCCTCCATCTCCGGCGCCGAGGTCGGCTGCCAGGGCGAGGTGGGCTCCGCCTGCTCCATGGCGGCGGGCGCGCTCGCCGAGGTCCTGGGCGGCACCCCCGAACAGGTGGAGAACGCCGCCGAGATCGGCATGGAGCACAACCTCGGCCTGACCTGCGACCCGGTCGGCGGTCTTGTCCAGATCCCGTGCATCGAGCGCAACGGCATGGCCGCGGTGAAGGCGGTCACGGCGGCCAAGATGGCGATGCGCGGCGACGGTTCGCACATGGTCTCCCTCGACAAGGTCATCAAGACCATGAAGGAGACCGGCGCGGACATGTCCGTGAAGTACAAGGAGACGGCCCGGGGCGGGCTCGCGGTGAACATCATCGAGTGCTGAGCTTTACGTGATCGCACATTTACTTGATCGGTCCGCGGAACAATCATGGTTCCATGGACCGACCGAGTCAGCTCATCGAGTGCGGGGAATTCGTCCTCCGGCGTTTACGGGGGCAGCGTGATTTCGTTCAACTGTTCACGCTGATAGAGGAATCCCGGGATCATCTGCGGCCGTGGATGCCGTGGGCCGATGGTCATGACGAGCACAGCACCCGGGAACTGCTGGTGAGTTCCGAGTCGAAGTGGGAGAGCGGCGAACTCTACAACTACGTCGTCGCCGAGGACGGCGGGCTGATCGGCATGTGCCAGGCGTATCGCGCCGAGCCCCGGGGGTGCCGGCTGGGGTACTGGCTGCACCCCTGCGCGGTGGGGCGGGGCATCGCGACGAGGGCGACGGCGGCGCTGGCCGAGGCGATGTTCGCGCTGGCGGACGTGGGGTATCTGGAGATCGCGCACGACCTGGCGAACGCCCCCAGTCGCGCCGTTCCGCGCCGGCTCGGATTCACCGAGCTCCGGCGCGAGCAGGCGCCACCGCCGGCGGCGCCGTCCGGCTGCGGAATCGATCTGATCTGGCGGCTGAATCGCCCCGCGACCGGGGGAACGTTTCCGGGGGGCCGTGCGGGGGGCACAAACTCTGCATGCTCCACGGCATCGACGTAAGTTCGTTCCAGTCCACGTCATATGACACGGACGGGCTCTCTTTCGTCTTCATGAAGGCGACCGAGGGCCGTTCGTACGTGAACCCCCGCCTCACCGCGCAGACCAAGACCGGCCGTGACGCCGGACTGGTCGTGGGTTTCTATCACTTCCTGTGGCCGGGCAGCCTCTCCGCCCAGGCCGACTACTTCCTCCAGCACGCCCCGGAACGCACCGGCGACATCCTGGCCGTCGACTGGGAAACCACGGGCGACGGCACGCACGCCAGCAACGCGGAGAAGGACAGCTTCATCCGCACACTGAAAAAACTGCGGCCGCACAACAAGGTCGTGCTCTACACCAACCGGGATTTCTGGCTGAACATCGACCGCACCTCTTACGCGGGCGACGGCCTGTGGATCGCCGACTACGTCACCGCGGGCAAGCCCCGCATCAAGGCCAAGTGGCGCTTCCACCAGTACGCGAGCCAGCCCCTCGACAAGGACCTGGCCGACTTCTCCTCCAAGGCGGCGCTCAAGGAGTGGGCGGGCGGCTGACGCACCCAGGGGTGCCCGCTCCCGGAGGAAGGGACACCCCTGCCGGCCCGCGTCACTTGTTCAGGTAGGTCCAGAACTCGTCGAAGGACAGGACCTGGTCACCGTTGAGGTCACGGGACTTGATGATGGCTTCGGCGACCGTGTCGGTGACGTTCCAGTCGCCTCCCTGGGCCAGGGCGGACTTGAATTCGGCAGCGGTGATGAAACCGTCACCGTCCCCGTCGATCCGCTGGAATTCCTTGCGTGCTTCCTCGATGTCCGCCACCGATCCGCCCCTTTTGTTCGTGTTTCTTGTGCCCATGCAGGCGTACTGACGCTGGTCAGATTAGCTGTCCGTGCGGGCACGCAGTGCGGCGACCACCCAGGCGAAGTCCTCGGTGTGCGGCGGCGCGGGAGCGCGGTTGACCAGGGCGACGAGTTCGCGGTAGCGGGCGACCCGGTCGTCGAAGCCGGCCGCCATGCGCTCCAGGACGTCCTCGTACGCGGCGTCCCCGAAGAGCTCGTGCAGGACCGGTTCCGCCTGCGGCGACTTTGGGGCGATGCCCCGCTCCCGGGCCGGGGCCACCAGTTCCACCAGCCGCTTGGCGAACCAGAGCGAGCGGCCGCGCGCCTCCCCGGGTGCGCCGTCCGCCGCGTTGAGCTCCATCGCCCGGCGCATCCGCGCGCGGAACTCCGGGTCCTGGAGCAGCTCCGCCAACTCCACCCACGCGTCCACCTCTTCCGGTGTGGGGTCCTCCGCCAGGTCGACCGTGGTGGCGCGCAGCCGCTCCCGCACCTCGGGGTCCACGCCGTCGAGCCCCTGGAGGGCCTCCGCCACGAACTCCGCCACGATCCGCTGCCGTTCGGCCGCCGACAGCCGGGCCAGTCTGTTCATCAAGGTCGTCTCCCTCGCGCTCGCGTCACGTCTGGCGACCGACGACAGCACCGCACGGGTCACCTTCAGCGACCTGATCCGCGCGTCCAGCGCGGCCACGTGCGTCGCCGCGACCTGTGCCACGGTCCGCTCCCCCGCCAGCACATGGCGCACGTCGTCCAGGCCGAGTCCCAGCTCGCGCAGGGTCCGGATCAGCTCCAGGCGGGCGACGCTCGGGGCGTCGTACAGCCGGTAGCCGCCCGGGGAGCGGGTCACCGGGGTGAGCACGCCCTCGTCCGACCAGTAGCGGATGGTGCGCACGGTCAGTCCGGTGGCCCGTGCCAGCTCGCCGATGGTGAGAAATCCGGTGCCGTCGTCGTTCATGTCCGGGAGTCTGGGCCTTCCAGCGGGTGGAGACTCAAGGGGAGGCGTCGTGGAGACCGTGCGGGAGATTCTCGACCAGGTGGCGCGGGGCGTGTTCCCGCCGGCGGACGGCCGTACGACGGTCCTGCCGCAGCCCGGGCCCCGGCACGCGGGCGTACTGGCGTTCACCGGACACTCCGTCGTCGTCACGGACGAGGACCCCGCCTGGGTGTACGACACGCTGCGCGGCCTGGACTGCGATCCGCTGGCGGCCGCCCTGCACCCGTGCTTCCTGGCCGCGCTGCTCACGCGCACCGGGCGGCGGGCGGAGACGGTGGACGCGGTGCTGGTGGCCGGTCCGCTCCCCGGCGCTCCCGGGCTCGCGCTGACGGAGATCCGGGACGCCGGCCATCCACGGATCCGGTACGCGCGCGAGCGCCGCGACGACGTGCGGGCCTGGCAGGCCGACGGCGGGGTGCTGGTGACGGGCCGGGGGACGGCCGGGCGGCTGGAGGTCTCGGTGGAGGTGGACGCGGCGGCCCGGGAGCGGGGTCTGGGGCGGCGGCTCGCGGGCGCGGCCCGGCGGCTGGCCGGGGAGCCGCTGTGGGCGCAGGTGGCGCCGGGGAACGCCCGGAGTCTGCGGGCGTTCCGGGCGGCCGGATACCACCCCGTGGGCGCGGAGCTGCTGCTCCGTCCTCCCGGCTCAGCGGAAGACGCCCGTGTGCCCCAGTGAGTAGCGGCCCGGCTGGGGATAGACCGCGAGGCCGTGCGGGCCGCTGCCGACCCGGATGCGGGCCAGCTGCCTGCCGGTGCGGGTGTCGATGGCGTACACCTCGGCGTCGTAGCGGCCGGACAGCCACAGGACCTTGCCGTCCGCGGAGACACCGCCCATGTCGGGGCTGCCGCCGCCGGGCAGCTGCCACTTCTTGGTGAGCTTGTTCCGGGCGAAGTCGAAGACGGAGATGGTGCCCTCGCCCCGGTTGGAGACGTACATCTCGCGGGAGTCGCGGCTGACGTAGAGACCGTGCGCGCCCTTGCCGGTGTAGAGGAAGCCCGGCTTGCCGAAGGTGTCGCCGTCCAGGACCCACACGCCGTTGGCCATCATGTCGGCGATGTAGAACCGCTTGCCGTCCGGGGAGACCTTGACGTCCTGCGGCATGGAGCCGTGCACGGGCAGCTTCTGCCGGCCGACCACCGTCATCCGCGCGGTGTCGACCTTGAGGAGCTCGCCGCTGAACTCGCAGGAGACGATGAAGTAGCGGCCGTCGCGGGAGAAGTCCGCGTGGTTGACGCCATAGCAGCTGACCGGCACCTCCTTGACGGTCTTCATGGTGTGCGCGTCGCGGAAGACCAGCCGGCGGTCCATGGAGGCCATGACGATCGCGTACTTGCCGTCGGGCGTGAAGTACAGGTTGTACGGGTCGTGCACGGCGACCGGCTTGCCCGCCTTGCCGGTGCGCGGGTCGATGGGAGTGAGGCTGTTGCCGAGGTCGTTGTTGACCCACAGGGTCTTCAGGTCCCAGGAGGGCACCACGTGCTGGGGCTGGCGGCCGACCGGGATGGTGTCGATGACCTTGTAGGTCTTCGGGTCGATGACGGTGACGGTGTCGGAGTTGGTGTTGGGCACGTACACCCGGGAGGGGAAGTTTCTGACCACCGGGGAGAGCAGGCCGGGCCGGTCCGCCGCGTAGACGTCCGCCGGGTCCTGGACCGGGGGCATGCCGGGCAGCACGTTCACCCGCGCCTGGTCCACCTGCGGCTGGGCCGGCGGCCTGCTGCCGACGGGCTCGTGCGCGCGGTCCGCGCCCTGGCCGCTGCACGCGGACACCAGGGCCAGGGCGGCGAGGGCGGCACCGGCGGCCAGCCGGCGGGCGGCTTTCGAGGTTCGCATCAGCTCAGCAGCTCCGTGGTGGTGACGGCGCGCAGTTTGCGGCGGTCGAGTTCCGTGAGGACGTCGGGGAGGGCGGCGACCGTGTCCTCGTAACCGAAATGCAAGCTCACCACCGAGCCCTCGCGCACCTCCGAGAGGACCTTGCGGGTGACGGCGGCGGCGCCGGGGCTCGTGTAGTCGAGCGAGTCGACGTCGTACGACAGCACGTGCGGGTAGCCCGCCCGGCGGGCCAGCGTGGCGACGAGCGCGGAGGCGGTGGGGGCGCGGGACGGGCGGAACCAGGTGCCGATGGAGCCGGTGAGGCGGCGGAGCCGGTCGGCGCAGTCGGTGATCTCCTTGCGGGCGTCGGCCTCGGGCAGGTCGTTGACGGAGATGTGCCGCTGGGTGTGGTTGCCGAGGTCGTGGCCGCCGTCGAGGATGCGGCGGGCGAGGCCCGGGTGCTCGTCCAGCCAGCTGCCGACGGCGAGCACGGTGAGGTGGGCGCCGTGCCGTTCGGCGGTGGTGAGCAGGGCCTGGGCGAGGGCCGGGTCGCCCTGGCCGTGGAAGGTGAGCGCGAGCTGGGGGCGGGTGCGCGGGCCGTGGGTGATCTGGGCGGGCTGTCCTGGATAGGCGCGGGGGCCGGGGGCCGCGGGGGCGGTGGGTGAGGGCTTCGCGGAGGATGTCACGGCGGACTCGGGGGCGGTCCGGGTGGCCGTGGTGGTCTTCGGGCCCGTGCCGCAGCCGGCGGCGAGGGCGCCGCCCGCGACGAGTCCGGCGCCCGCGCGCAGCGCGTCCCGGCGGTTGGTGGTGGTCACCCGCGCCATTTAAGGGATGAAAGGTAAGAAAAGCGCGTTTTGTCCGAGTTGGTGTCGGGGGCGTGCCACGGCCGTCGCTACCGCTCGTTGACCCGCATCTCGAACCAGGTCGTCTTGCCGCGCGGCAGCAGGTCGACGCCCCAGCGGTCGGACAGCTTGTCGACCAGGAACAGGCCCCGGCCGCTGATGTCCAGTTCCTGGACCGGCATCAGGCAGGGCAGCCCCCGGGAGGGGTCGCGCACCTCGACGCGCATCCAGCCGGGGCGGCAGCGCATGCGCAGGCCGAAGACCCGGGCGCCGGTGTGCCGTACCGCGTTGCCGACCAGTTCGGACACCAGCAGGACCGTATCCTCGGTCAGCTTGGGGGTGAGCCGCCAGGTGCGCAGGACCACCACCTGGGCGAGGCGGCGGGCGGTGGCGGCGGATTCCGGGCGGGAGGGCAGCTGCACCTCGCGCTCCGTCGGATTGCCGAACAGTTCGAGCGCCTTGAGCGCCTGTTCGTCCTCGACCGTGGGTGACCAGCGTGCCGCGGAAGCGCGGCTGTGTCCCCGCGGCTGTTCGATGCCCTCCAGCCCCGCCATGCCCCCATGATGGCCGTCGCACACCGCCTCAGGGGCCGTTCCGGAGGAATACGCCCCCCGTACGCCCCCGTCGGGCACTGCGCGACCGGCATATGCCGACGGCATGTCACTGGCCGGTACGCCCCGGCTGACCTGCGAGGACGACTCGATTCCGGGCAATCGCGGGGCTCCCTCGACCAGACAGACTTAAGGGTGCCTTAAGGCTCCCATAATCCGCCCCATCGAGGGACCTGTATGAGACGACTCGTCAACTGCTGGTGGACTCAAGGGAGTTCAGTTGCGTTTTAAAGGAATTCCGGGAGCTCCACCGCCAACCCCGTTCCTTCTAGAGGAACTTGGCCTTTCCGGGCCCCTCCTCCACGAAGCTGCGCATGCCGCGCTCGCGGTCCTCGGTGGCGAACAGGCCCGCGAACCAGTTGCGTTCGACGGCGAGCCCGGTGTCGATGTCGGTCTCCAGGCCGACGTCGACGGCCTCCTTGGCGGCGCGCAGCGCGACGGCCGGGCCCTGGGCGAGCCTCGCGGCCCAGGTGTGCGCCTGCTCGTAGACCTCGGCGGCCGGGACGACCCGGTCCACCAGGCCGATCGCGAGGGCCTCGTCGGCCTTGACCATCCGGCCGGTGAAGATGAGGTCCTTGGCCTTGGAGGGGCCGACCAGACGGGGCAGGCGCTGGGTGCCGCCGGCGCCCGGGATCAGGCCGAGCAGGATCTCGGGCTGGCCGAGCTTGGCGTTGTCGGCGGCGATGCGGTAGTCGGCGCACAGGGCGAGTTCGCAGCCGCCGCCCAGGGCGTAGCCGGTGACGGCGGCGACGACGGGCTTGGGGATGCGGGCCACGGCGGTGAAGGCGTCCTGGAGGCCGCGGGAGCGCAGGACCATCGCGGTGTGGTCCATGTTCTGCATCTCCTTGATGTCCGCGCCCGCCGCGAACACCCGCTCCCCGCCGTAGATGACCACGGCGCGCACGTCGTCGCGGCGCGTGGCCTCCTCGGCGAGTTCCCTCAGCCGGTCCTGGGTGGCGACGTCCAGCGCGTTCATCGGGGGGCGGTCCAGACGCAGCGTGCCGACGCCTTCGGCGACATCAAGAGTGACGGTCATACGGCTCAGGTTAACGGCGACTAACGGCGGCGGGCCCGGTGCCGTAGGTCACAGCACCGGGCCCGCACACCGCGGGGGCCTACTTCTTCCAGTCCGCCCAGGACATGTTCCAGCCGTTGAGCCCGTTGTCCGGGACCACCGTCTTCTCGTGGGAGTTCTTGACGACGACCACGTCGCCCAGGATCGAGTGGTCGAAGAACCAGGCGGCCGGCGTCGAGGAGTCGTACCCGCCCTTCACGTCGCGCAGGCCGATGCAGCCGTGGCTGGCGTTGAAGTTGCCGAAGGCGCCGCCGCCCCAGTAGTTGCCGTGCACGAAGGTGCCGGAGCCGGTCAGGCGCATGGCGTGCGGGACGTCCTTGATGTCGTACTCGCCGCCGTAGCCGACCGTGTCTCCGTTCATCCGGGTCACGGACAGCTTCTCGCTGATGACCATCCGGCCGTTCCAGGTGTCGTAACCGGGCTTGCCGGTGGTCACCGGGAGGGTCTTGATCACCTTGCCGTCGCGGGTGACCTTCATCGTGTGCCCGCTCGCGTCCACGACGGAGACCTGGCTGCGGCCGATGGTGAAGGACACCGTCCTGTGCTGCTTGCCGTAGACGCCGTCGCGGCCCTCGACGCCGTCGAGATCGAGGTCGACGGTGACCTTGGTGCCGGCCTTCCAGTAGTTCTCGGGGCGGAAGTCGAGGCGGTCGTTGCCGAACCAGTGGCCCTCGACGTCGACCGGCGGGTCCGTCTTGATCTTGATGGACTTCTCGACGGCGTCCGGGTGGGTGATGCCCCGGGAGAAGTTCACGGAGAACGGCATGCCGACGCCGACGGTGGAGCCGTCCTCGGGCGTGAAGGTGCCGATGAAGGTGCTCTTCGGGGTGACGGTGGTGAAGCTGGAGTCCTTGGCGGTGCTCTTGCCGTCGGTGTCCTTGGCGACGGCGTGCACGGTGTACTTGGTGGCGGCGGCCAGATGGGCGGACGGCGTCCAGGAGCCGCCGTCGCCGGTGATGCTGCCGTCGACCTTCGCGCCCTTGGCGTCCGTGACGGTGACCTCGGTCAACTTCCCCCGGGCCGCGCTGACTTTGAGGGCGCCGTCGGTGGCGACGCCCGTGGCGCCCTGCTCCGGGGCGATGCTGACGGCCGCCGTGGAGGGCCGGCCCTGCTGGGTCGCGGCGCCCTTGCCGTCGTCCTTGCCACCCCCGCCCCCGCCGCCGCACGCCGCGAGCGACAGCACCAGGGAGCCGGCTATGAGGCCCCCTGCCGCGCGCCGCCGCCTCGCCACCGATGCCCCCGATATCGGCCGCACGTTCACGTCGTTCTCCCCTCGCAGGGCCTGTTCGGCCCGCTCCCCACCACAGTTGGTGCGCGAATATTAACTGCCCGGTTTTGAGCGGGGTGTCAGGCGAATGTCACCGTTCCGTCGCAACTTCCGCCTGGCACCCGCACCGGCCCCCCGCGCGCCGCCCTGTGGCCTCCCACGTGGTTATTTCACCGCGGAGCCCGCCTTCCATGCCGCCCACGTCAGGTTCCACCCACCGAACCCGTTGCCGGGGTCGACCGTCTTGTCCTGGCTGTTGACGATCTCCACCACGTCACCGACGAGGCTGCGGTCGAAGAACCATCCGGCGGGGGTGTCCGAGCTGCCGCCCTGGACGTCCCTGAGGCCCACACAGCCATGACTGACGTTGGCCACGCCGGGGGCGGTCGGGTCCCAGTAGTTGCCGTGCAGGAAGGTGCCGGAGTCGGTGAGCCGCATGGCGTGCGGGACGTCGGGAATGTCGTACTCGCCGCCGAAGCCGACCGTCTGACTGTTCATCCGGGTCTCCTCCAGCATCTCCATCACCACCATCTTGCCGTTGTAGGTGGGGTTCGCCGGGGCGCCCGCGGTGATCGGGACGGTGGCCAGCAGCCGGCCGTCGCGCCGCACCTCCATGGTGTGCGCCGCCGCGTCGACCAGGGAGGTCTGGCTGCGCCCGATGGTGAAGGAGAACGACTTGGACTGGAGCCCGTAGACCCCCTTGGCGGCCTCGACGTCGCGCAGCCCGAGGTCGACGGTGACCTTGGTGCCGGGCTTCCAGTACCTCTCCGGGCGGAAGTCGAGCCGGTTCTTGCCGAACCAGTGGGCGCGGATCTCCACCGCGGGCCGCGCCGTGACCCGCACCGCGCGTTCGACGGCGGCCTTGTTCACGATGTCCGTGCTGAAGGCCAGGGAGACGATCTCGCCGGTGCCGACCAGGGAGCGGTTCTCCGGGGTGGCGTAGGCGATGAACCGTTTGCCGGGGACGTAGGTGGTGAAGGACGCGTGCCGGGCCGAGCGGCGCCCGCCGGAGTCCAGTGCCACCGCGTCCACGGTGTACTTGGCGGCGAGCGCCAGCTTGTCGTCGTCCGGCCGCCAGGTCAGCCCGTCGGCGCTGAGATGCCCGGGGACCGGGGTGGCCCTCGCGTCCTGTTCCTCGACCACCTTCACCTTCTCCAGCCGGCCGTCGGGCACCCGCACCCGCAGCCGCCGGTTCTGCGGGACGGCCGTGCTGCCGTCGTCCGGGGACACCCGGATGGCGTCCCGGGGTGCCGAAGTTCCGCCGGGTCTGCCGCCCAGGCCCAGCGGGCCCGAGCCGCCCGCGGAGCATCCGGCCAGCAGTCCGGCCCATGTCAGTACGGCCGCCAGTGCGGCCCCCGCGCGCCGTGCGCGCCCATGTACGTGCCTCACGCGCTGCTCAACGACCGGGCACGCTCCGGGGAAACGTGAGTGCGAGCCATGCGGTGGGCAGAACAGTGGGAAGGACGACACGTCGGGGAGCCGATCGCCGCGCCCGTACCGGAGCCGAGGGGCGCGGCCGCACCGGGTGGCCGGGTCCGCCGGCGGCCCGGGGCGCCATGCCGTACCGGGTCCGTCCGGGTGCCTTCGGGGCCGCCCGGCGGCACCCGTTCGGCGGGCTGCGCCGCTCCCGGGCCGAGCCACTGGAAGAGGGGCCGACAGGTGACGAGCGCAGCCGAGCAGCGGGCACCGGCCGAAGGGCGGGCCGCGGCGCCCTCGACGAACGGCGCCCGGCGCGCCCCGGTGCCCGGGCCGCCGGTGTGGCCGGGGACGCCGACACCGCTGGGGGCCCGGTTCCGGGTCGGGCCCGACGGGGTGGCGGGCACCAACTTCGCGCTGTGGGCGGCCGGGGCGCACGCCGTGCGGCTGTGCCTGTTCGACGCGGACGGCCGGGAGACCGGGGTCCCGCTGACCGAGCTGACGCACGAGATCTGGCACGGCTTCGTACCCGGCGTACTGCCCGGACAGCGGTACGGCTACCGGGTGGACGGCCGCTGGGACCCGTGGACCGGCGCCCGCTGGAACCCCGCGAAGCTGCTCCTCGATCCGTACGCGCGCGCGGTGGACGGCGAGTTCACCCTCCCGGCCGAGGTGTACGGCCATGTGCGGGACTGGCCGGAGCAGCGTGTCGCCGACACGGTGCGCGACGAACGGGACTCGGCGCCGTACGTCCCGAAGGGTGTCGTGGTCCATGACGACGACGACTGGTCCGACGACCGCCGCCCCAAGACGCCCTGGGCGGACTCGGTCATCTACGAGCTGCACGTACGCGGCTTCACCAAGCTGCACCCCGGCATCCCCGAACAGCTGCGCGGCACCTACGCCGGGCTCGCCCACCCGGCCGCGATCGAGCACCTGGCGCGGCTGGGCGTGACGGCCGTGGAGCTGCTGCCCGTCCACCAGTTCGCGCACGAGGACCACCTGCTGCGCCGGGGCCTGTCCGACTACTGGGGCTACAACTCCGTCGGCTACTTCGCCCCGCACGCCGCCTACGCCGCCTCCGGTACGGCCGGACAGCAGGTCGGCGAGTTCAAGCGGATGGTGCGCGCGCTGCACGCGGCCGGCATCGAGGTCATCCTGGACGTGGTCTACAACCACACCGCGGAGGCCGGGGAGCTGGGGCCGACGCTGTCCCTGAAGGGCATCGACAACCGCGCCTACTACCGGCTCCAGGACGACGCCCGCCGCTACGCCGACTACACCGGCTGCGGCAACACCCTGCACGTGGTGCGGCCCCAGGTGCTGCGGCTGATCACCGACTCGCTGCGCTACTGGGTGACCGAGATGGGCGTGGACGGCTTCCGCTTCGACCTCGCGGCGGCGCTCGCCCGCTCGATGCACGACGTGGACATGCTCTCGCCCTTCCTCGCGGTGATCGCCCAGGACCCGGTGCTGCGCCGGGTCAAGCTGATCGCCGAGCCCTGGGACATCGGCTCCGGCGGCTACCAGGTGGGCGCCTTCCCGCCGCTGTGGGCCGAGTGGAACGACCGCTACCGGGGCGCCGTACGGGACTTCTGGCGGCACGCGCTGCCCGATGTGCGCGAGATGGGCTACCGGCTGTCCGGCTCCAGCGACCTGTACGCCTGGGGCGGGCGCCGCCCGTACGCCTCGGTCAACTTCGTCACCGCGCACGACGGTTTCACGCTGCGCGACCTGGTGTCGTACGAGCGCAAGCACAACGAGGCCAACGGCGAGGAGAACCGGGACGGCAGCGACGACAACCGGTCCTGGAACTGCGGCGCGGAGGGCGAGACGGCGGACCCGGAGGTGCGGGCCCTGCGCCGCCGCCAGCTGCGCAATCTGCTCACCACGCTGCTGCTGTCCACCGGGGTGCCCATGCTGGTGGCCGGTGACGAGTTCGGGCGCACCCAGGGCGGCAACAACAACGCGTACTGCCAGGACAACGCGACCGGCTGGCTCGACTGGTCGCTCCTGGACGAGCCGGGCTGGCGGGCGCTGTTCGCCCTCACCTCGCGGCTGATCGCGCTGCGCCACCGGCATCCGGTGCTGCGCCGGCGCGCCTTCTTCTCCGGGCGGGCGCAGGCCGCGGACGGGCTGCGGGACCTGGCCTGGTTCACGGCGCGGGGCGCGGAGATGACCGAGGGCGACTGGTACGCGCCCGCGGCCACGCTCGGCATGTATCTGTCCGGGCGGGACATCCCGGGGCGCGACGAGCGGGGCGCGCAGGTGGTGGACGACAGCTTCCTCGCGGTGCTGCACGCGGGCGCGGAGCCGGCCGGCTTCGTGCTGCCGGGCCCGCCGTGGGCGGAGGGTTACGAGGTGGTGGTGGACACCTCCCGGGAGGACCAGTCGGCGCCGCCCGGCACGGCGCACCCGGCGGGCACGGAACTGACCGTGCCGGGGCGGTCGGTGCTGCTGCTGCGGGTCCTCGGGGGTCCGGGGACCGGCTGAGCCCGGGCGCCGGGCGGGCGCCGGGCGCGCCTGTGCGACGGCTGTGCGTGACGCGGATCACGTGGCGCGGGTGCAGCGTCCGAGGGGGTCCAGGGCCTTTCCCCTTGTGAAGAGCGCCGGCGAGAACGGGGACCGTGGGAATGGAGCAGGCTCGGGCCGGTGAGTACGACGCGTTCGTGGCGGCCCGCTGGTCGGTCCTCGTCCACCTGGCCCGTCTGCTCACCGGGGGCGATCGGCATCGGGCCGAGGACCTGTTGCAGGAGTCCTTGGTCAAGCTGTGGTTCGCCTGGCCGAAGGTGGCCGACGAGGCGCCGGAGGCGTATGTGCGCACGGTGCTGGCGCGGGCGGCGGCCCGGTCGGCGCGGCGGCGCTGGTGGGGCGAACGGCCCGTGGAGGAGCTGCCCGAGGTGGCGGCCGGCGGCGATCTGTCGGCGACCGTGGCCGAACGCTCCCGGCTGGAGGCGGCGCTCGCGCGGCTGACACCGCGCCAGCGGGCCGCCGTGGTCCTGCGCTACTACCAGGACCTGCCCGACCGGCAGGTGGCCGAGACCCTCGGCTGCCCGGTCGGCACCGCACGGTCCCATGCCGCGCGCGGGGTGGCCCGGCTGCGGCAGCTGCTGTCGGACGTCGTCGAGCCGGTGGGGTGAGTGATGAAGCTCGGGAATCACGTGGACGAGACCGGCCTCGACGGGGCCGGTGAGACCGAAGGCGCAGAGGGGGCCGAGGGGGCCGACGGGTTCGAACAGCGGCTCGCGCGGCTGATGCACGGGACGCTGGAGCCCGCGCCGTTCGAGCCGCGGCACCGGGAGCGGCTGCGGGCGGGGGTGCGCACCCGGCGCCGGGCGCGCGCGGCGTACCGGGCGGCCGGTTCCGCGGCGGTGGTCGCGGGGCTCGGCCTCGGGCTGTTCCTGTGGCCGCACGGGGACACCCAGGTACGGCCCGGCGCGCCGGCGCCCCGGCCCGCGACGAGCCCGGCGCCCTCGCCGTCGGTCCCGCCGAGCGAGACACCGACCACCTCACCGACCCTCCCTCCCACGTCGATCCCGAACTCGCGGCCCAGCTCGTCGAGTTCGGCGCCGCCCGGCGCGCCCGGTACGACCGCCACCACCTCGTATCCGCCCGACGCACCCAGTACGACGCCGACCACCTCGTATCCGCCCGACACACCCAGTACGACGCCGACCACGTCGTACCCGCCGCCCACCACGACCACCACGACCGCCACCGCGAACAGCGAACGGGGAACCACGTGATCAGCATCCGACCGGGCCGGCCCGCCACGCCGGCCAAGGCCCCCGCGCCCCGGCGCGCCCCGCTGCCCACCCACCACGACGAGCCCGTACTGGACCTGGTCGTCCCGGTGTACAACGAGGAGAAGGACCTGGAGCCGAACGTCCGGCGGCTGCACACGCATCTGCGGGACACGTTCCCCTACCCCTTCCGGATCACGATCGCCGACAACGCGAGCACCGACGGCACCCCGCAGATCGCCGCCCGGCTGGCCGGTGAGATGGCCGAGGTGACCTCGCTGCGGCTGCCGGTGAAGGGCCGCGGCCGGGCGCTGCGGGCGGCCTGGTCGGGTTCGCGGGCGCCGGTGCTGGCGTACCTGGACGTCGACCTGTCCACCGGGCTCGCGGCGCTGCTGCCGCTCGTCGCACCGCTGATATCCGGCCACTCCGACCTGGCCATCGGCACCCGGCTCGCGTCCGGTTCGCGGGTGGTGCGCGGACCCAAGCGCGAGGTGATCTCGCGCTGCTACAACACGCTGCTGCACTGGACGCTCGCCGTCGGCTTCTCGGACGCGCAGTGCGGGTTCAAGGCGGTGCGCCGCGAGGCCGCCGAGCGGCTGCTGCCGCTGGTGCGGGACGAGGAGTGGTTCTTCGACACCGAGCTGCTGGTGCTCGCCGAACGGGCCGGGCTCCGCATCCACGAGGTGCCGGTGGACTGGGTGGACGACCCCGACAGCAGCGTCGACATCCTCGCCACCGCGCTGGCCGACCTGCGCGGGATCGCCCGGATGCGGCGCAGCCTGGCCGCCGCGGGCCCGCGCGTCCGCCGTCCCCGTACGGCCGCGTGACCGCGACCCTGCCGCGGCCCCTCGCCCCGGCTCTCGCGCCCGACTCCCGCCTGCGCGCGGCCGCCCGCCGGCACGGCCCGGTGCTCGCCGTGTTCGGCGCGCTGAAGCTGGCCGGATTCTGCTCCTTCATGTATCTGCTGTCCGCCGCCGGTGACTACCGGGGCAAGGACCCCCGCTTCGGCGGCGGGGCGCACGCCTGGGACGTGCTGGCGACCTGGGACGGCTGGTGGTACCAGCAGATCGCGCTGCACGGGTACGACCCGAAGCTGGTCCCGGTCCCGGGCGCCACCGGGATGATCACGCTGGAGGGCAACTCGGCGGCGTTCTTCCCGCTGTACCCGGCGCTGATCCGGATGACCTCCGCGGTGACCGGCCTCGGCTCGTACGGCGCCGGGCTGCTGGTGTCGATCCTCGCGTCCTTCGCCGCCGCGCTCGGCGTCTACGCGGTGGCGGAACGCTTCGGCGGCCGCCGCGCGGGGCTGGCCGCGGCCGGGCTGTGGGCGGTGTGGCCGGGCTCGGGCGTGGAGTGGGCGGTCTACTCCGACTCCCTCTACGTGGCGCTGGCGGTCTGGGCCTGCTACGCCGTGCTGACCCGGCGCTGGCTCGCCGCCGGGGTGCTCACCTTCGCGGCGGGGCTCAACCGGCCCACGGCCGCCGCGCTGATCGCCGCGCTGGCGGTGGCCGCGCTGCTGGCGGTGCGCCGGGGCGAGGACGGGGTGGGGCGGCCACTGGTCGCGCTGGCGCTGGCCCCGCTCGGACTGCTCGGCTATCTGCTGTGGGTCGGCGACCGGATGGGCGATCTGGGCGGCTACTTCAAGCTCCAGTCGGGCGCCTGGGCGCACCGCTTCGACTACGGCAGCCAGACCCTGGACGTGCTGCGCTCGGTGCCGGTGGGCCGGTTCGGCGACTATCTCTTCGCCTACCCCTACGCGGACATGATCGGCGTCGGCGTCGTCCTGCTCGCCTTCGCGCTGCTGCCGCTGCTGATCCGGCTGCGGCCGCCGGCGGTGCTGGTGGTGTACACGGTCCTCACCCTGGCCCTGGTCCTGGGCAGCCAGCAGATCTTCGCCAACGTCTCGCGCTATCTGCTCCCCTGCTTCCCGCTGTTCCTCCCGCCGGCCGCGGCCCTGCGCCGGCTGTCGCTGCCGGTGCTGTGCACGGTCCTCGGCCTCGCCGCGCTGGCCTCCGGTTCGTACGCGGGATACGCGCTGTTCGAACTGGGGGTGCCGTAGCCAAGGGCGCCGCGCGCCCCGGCGGTCCGCCGGGGTCACTCCGACGGTGTACAACTATGCCTCGAACTCAACGAGGCAAGGACGAGGCGTGCGTCAGGCAGCAACCGACGAGATCATCTGCGTCACCGATTGGACCCCTTCCGCACCGGGTCAGTTGACGACCCTGGCCGTGAGCGGGGAGCGGGCCGAGGCGGCGGAGCGGGTGGCGGCCGCCGCGCTGGGCGGGACGGCCGGGCTCACCTCCTGGCTGGAGCTGCCGGCGGACGCCCGGCGACGGCTGGTGGGGGCGTGCCGGTCCGTGCCGACCCTGGGCATGCACTGCGTGCGGGGCGAGGAGCGGACCGGTACCGCCCCGGACGGCTTCCGGCAGGCCGCGGCCGACGACACGGCGGAGCAGTTCCTGTCCCGCCTGCCCGGCCGGGCGGCGGACCACCGGACCCGCTTCGTGACGGACTCGTCCTTCCCGGGCCTGCGTGAACTGGCCCGGCTGACCGCCCTGGTCTGCCGGGAGACGTACGACCGGACGGACGTGCCGGAGGACGAGGACCTGCTGGAGATCTACGAGACCTACTCGGTGGGCTCCCTCTCGGCGGGCGCGCCCGCCGGCGGCTGAGCTGCCACCGGGACCGGCCGGACGGGCCGGACGGGTAGGTCAGGCGGACCAGTCGAGTCGGATGGCCGGGCGGGCCGGTCAGGCGGGCCGGTCGCTCCAGCGGATCTCGCCGTCGAGGGTCCGGTCCGTCGGACGCAGCCCGAGCGCCCGGGCGACGCCCGTCGACGCCTCGTGCCCGGGGTGGATGTGCGCGATGAGCCGGTCCACCCCGTGGGCACCCAGCCGGCCGGCCATGGCCCGCGCGCCCTCGCG
Organism: Streptomyces sp. SUK 48; assembly: GCF_009650765.1. Classification (NCBI taxonomy): domain Bacteria; kingdom Bacillati; phylum Actinomycetota; class Actinomycetes; order Kitasatosporales; family Streptomycetaceae; genus Streptomyces; species Streptomyces sp. SUK 48. Next base: position 2,732,183 of record NZ_CP045740.1, read on the forward strand.
CCCGTAACCCGCGCCCTGGTGGTCGACGCCGATCACCCAGGCGAGTTCGGCCTCGGTGCCACCCTCGTCCGGACGGGAGAGGGTGGCCTGCACGGTGCCGACGAGCCGGCCGTCCGCGCGCCGGCGCAGCATCCGGTTCAGCCAGCCGTACCGGCCGTCCGGGGAGTGCCCGGCGCACTGGCGCCGGTACCGGGCCGCCAGCTCCGCCAGGGGCGCGGGCGTGCCGCCGGTCCAGGTGTGCAGTCGTACGTCGTCGAGGAACGCGACGGCCTCCGCCGCGTGTGCGACCCGCAGCGGTTCGAGGCGCAGCCGGGGCGTGTCGACGGAGGTGGCGTGCGGCCAGGTCATGGGTGCTCCGGTCAGGCCAGGCTGTCCTGCCATGCCTTGTGAAGGTCGGCGAACTTGCCCGTGCCCGCGATGAGTTCGGCGGGGCGGCCGTCCTCGACGACGCGGCCGTCGGCCATCACCAGGACGCGGTCGGCGATCTCCACGGTGGACAGGCGGTGGGCGATGACCACGGCGGTGCGGCCGCGCAGGACGGTGGACATGGCGCGCTGGACGGCCCGTTCGCCGGGGATGTCCAGGGAGCTGGTGGCCTCGTCCAGGATGAGGACGGCCGGGTCGGCGAGCAACGCCCGCGCGAAGGCGACCAGTTGGCGCTGGCCCGCGGAGATACGGCCGCCGCGCTTGCGTACGTCGGTGTCGTAGCCGTCGGGCAGCGCGCTGATGAACTCGTGCGCGCCGATCACCTTCGCGGCCCGCTCGATCTCCGCCCTGGTGGCGTCCGGGCGGCCGATCGCGATGTTGTCCGCGACGGTCCCGGAGAACAGGAACGCCTCCTGGGTCACCATCACCACCCCGCGCCGCAGTTCGGCCGTGGGCAGGTCGCGCAGGTCCACCCCGTCGAGCAGCACCCGCCCCTCGGTGGGGTCGTAGAAGCGGGCGAGCAGCTTGGCCAGGGTGGACTTGCCCGCGCCGGTGGAGCCGACCACCGCGACCGTCTGCCCGGCGGGCAGGGTCAGGTCGAAGCGGGGCAGCACCTCGCCACCGGTGCGGTAGGCGAAGCGGACCTGGTCGAACCGCACCTCGCGGCCGGGGAAGTCGGCACGGGAGGGCGGCAGTTCGCCCGGGGTGAGCGGCTCGGGCACGGACGGCGTCTGGGCGAGCAGCCCGGCGATCTTCTCCAGGGACGCGGCGGCCGACTGGTAGGAGTTCAGGAACATCCCGAGCCGGTCGATCGGGTCGTACAGGCGGCGCAGATACAGCACGGCCGCGGCCAGCACACCCAGTTCGAGAGAGCCGTCCGCCACCCGGTAGGCGCCCCAGAGCACGATGCCCGCGACCGCCGTGTTGGCGACCAGCCGGGAGCCCACCACATAGCGGGCCATCTCCAGGAGCGAGTCCCCGTTGGTCCGCTCGTGGGCGCGGTTCAGCTCGGCGAACGCGGCGTCGTTGGCCGCCTCCCGGCGGAAGGCGCGCACCGGGCGGATGCCGTTCATGGTCTCCACGAACTTCACGATCACCGCCGCGATCGCCGTGGACCGCGCCCGGAACACCCGTCCCGCGCGCCGCTGGTAGAGCCGGACCAGGAAGTACAGCGGGACGAACGAGCCCACCGCGACCGCGCCGAGCCCGAGGTCCAGCCACAGCAGCACGGCCGCGATGTAGACGAAGGACAGGACGACCGTCACCAGTTCCTGGAGCCCCTCCTCCAGCAGCTCCCGCAGCGACTCCACATCGGTGGTGGAGCGGGAGATCAGCCGCCCGGAGGTGTAGCGCTCGTGGAAGTCGACGCTCAGCGCCTGCGCGTGCCGGAAGATCCGCCCGCGCAGATCGAGCAGGACGTCCTGGCTGACCCGCGCGGACTGCCGTACGAACGCGACCTGGAGCCCGCCGGAGAGCAGCGCGCACAGCAGATAGCCGGCGCCCACCGCGATCAGCGGTCCGTACCGGTGGTCCCGGAAGGCGGGTACGGCACGGTCGATGGCGTACGCCACCAGCAGCGGGCCGACCTGGGCGGCGGCCTGCTGGAGCAGCAGCAGGGCGGTGGTCAGGGCGACGCGGGCCCGCATCGGGGCGAGCAGCGAGCGCAGCAGGGCGGCGGTGGCGCCGGGCGGGGAGGGCAGGAGGTCCTGGTCGAACGGGTTGTCGGGGCTCGTGGCGGTCAACGGGAGTCCTCCTCGCCGGACATGAGGTGTGCGTACTCGGCGTTGCCGCGCAGCAGTTCCTGGTGCGTGCCGACGGCCGCGATCCGGCCGCCGGAGAGCAGCGCCACCCGGTCGGCGAGCAGCACGGTGGAGGGGCGGTGGGCCACGATCAGCGCGGTGGTGTCCGCGAGCACCCGGCGCAGCGCGGCCTCCACGGCGGCCTCGGTGTGCACGTCCAGCGCGGACAGCGGGTCGTCGAGGACCAGGAACTCCGGGCGCCCGACGACGGCCCGGGCAAGGGCGAGCCGCTGCCGCTGGCCGCCGGAGAGGCTGAGGCCCTGCTCGCCGACGCGGGTGCCGGTGCCCTCCGGGAGCGCGTGCGCGAACTCGGCCTGGGCGATGGCGAGGGCGCGGTCGAGGTCGTCCTCGCCGGCGCCGTCCGGGGCGCCCATGAGGACGTTCTCGCCGACGGTGGTGGAGAAGAGGGTGGGTTCCTCGAAGGCGACGGCGACCTTCGCGCGCAGTTCCTCGCGGGGCATGGCGGTGATGTCGACGCCGTTCAGGGTGATCCGGCCCGAGGTGATCTCGTGGAGGCGCGGGACGAGCGCGGTGAGGGTGGTCTTGCCGCTGCCGGTGGCGCCGACGAGGGCCATGGATTCGCCGGGGCGGATGTGGAGGTCGATGTGCTGGAGGAGGGCCGGGGAGTCCGGGGCGGCGTCGGGGTAGCGGAACCGGACGTTCTCGAAGCGGAGCCCGGCCACGGCCTCGCGCGCCGGGGCGGGACCGGGTGCCGGGGCAGGATCGGCTGCCGGGTCACGCGGGCGGGTCTCGGCATCGGCACCGTCCCCCTCGGGTGCCTCGTCCATCGCCTCGAAGTACCGCTCCGTGGCCGTGGCCGCCTCCTGGCTCATCGCCAGCAGGAACCCGATGGACTCCACGGGCCAGCGCAGCGCGAGCGCCGTGCTGAGGAACGCCACCAGCGTCCCCGCCGAGAGGTCGCCGTCGGCGACCTGGATCACGCCCAGCACCAGCGCCGCCCCGATCGCCACCTCCGGCAGGGTGACGATGACGCCCCAGATCGTGGCCAGCAGCCGCGCCTTGTGCAGTTCGGTCCCGCGCAGGTCCGCGGAGAGGGCCTCGAAGGCCCGCGCCTGGCTGCGGTGGCGGCCGAAGCCCTTGACGATGCGGATGCCGAGCACGCTCTCCTCGACCAGGGTGGTCAGGTCCCCCACCTGGTCCTGGGCCCGCCGCGCCACTCGCGCGTACCGCCCCTCGAAGACCACGCAGGTCCACAGCACCGGCACCGCGGGCACCAGCACGACCAGCCCGAGCAGCCAGTCCTGGGCCAGCATGATGGCCACGCCGACCAGGATGGTGACGCCGTTGACCAGCAGGAACGTCAGCGGGAAGGCGAGGAACATGCGCAGCAGCATCAGATCGGTGGTGCCCCGCGACAGCAGCTGACCGGATGCCCACCGGTCGTGGAAGGCGACGGGCAGCCGCTGGAGACGCCGGTACAGGTCGGCCCGCATCCCCGCCTCGACGCGTGACAGCGGCCGGGCCACGAGCCAGCGCCGGATGCCGAACAGCACGGCCTCGGCGATCCCGAGCAGCAGCAGGTACAGCGCGCCGAGCCAGACCCCCGCCGGGTCCCGGTCGGCCACCGGGCCGTCCACCATCCACTTCAGGACGAGCGGGATCACCAGGCCGGTACAGGAGGCGACGATGGCGACGACGGCCGCGACGAGCAGCCGCGCGCGCACCGGCCGCACATAGGGCCACAGCCGCGACAGGCTGCGTACGGCGGATCTGTCCTGGGTGGTTGCACGTGTCGTGGGCATCACAGGCGAGCGTACGGACCGGCACCGGCGGCGCCCACCGAGTTTTGGCCCGGCCCCCCTCCGCCGCTGGTCCTACGCCCCCGGTCGCGCGTCGGGCCGTACTCCCGGTCCGGCGTCGGGCCGTGCCCCCGGTCCCGCATCAGGTCGTACCCCCGGTCCCGCGTCGGGTCGTACCCCCGCATCAACCGATCGGCTGATGCGCCTTCGAGCGGGCCGGCCGATGTGCCGGGCCCCGCCCGGACGGGATTCTCGATGCATGCCATCCGTCATCGAAGTCACCGATCTGCGCAAGTCGTACGGCGGCCGGCCCGTCGTGGACGGCGTCTCCTTCGCCGTCGAGGAGGGCGAGATCTTCGGGATTCTCGGCCCGAACGGCGCCGGCAAGACCACCACCGTCGAGTGCGTCGAGGGCCTGCGGGTCCCCGACGGCGGCCGGATCCGGGTCGCCGGGCTCGATCCGGTCGCCGACCACGCGGAGGTCGCCAAGATCCTCGGCGCGCAGCTGCAACAGAGCGAGATCCAGGTCAAGTTGACCGTGCGCGAGGCGCTGGAGCTGTACTCCGCGTTCTATCCGCGGCCCGCCGACTGGCGGCCGCTGGCCGAGCGGCTGGGCCTGACCGACCGGCTCGGCACCCGGTTCGGGAAGCTGTCCGGCGGCCAGCAGCAGCGGCTGTTCATCGCGCTGGCGCTGATCGGCGGCCCCCGGATCGTGGTCCTCGACGAGCTGACCACCGGGCTCGACCCGCGGGCCCGCCGGGACACCTGGCAGCTGATCGAGGACGTCCGCGCGAGCGGGGTCACCGTGCTGCTCGTCACCCACTTCATGGAGGAGGCGCAGCGGCTGTGCGACCGGATCGCGGTGATCGACAAGGGGCGGGTGGCCGCCCTGGACACCCCGGCCGGGCTGATCCGCCGCTCGGCGGGCGCCACCGTCATCAGCTTCACCCCGTCGGCGCCGCTGGACGAGCGTGAGCTGGCCGCGCTCCCCGCGCTCGTCTCGGTCGAGGACCAGAACGGCCGGCTCACCCTGTCCGGCACCGACGAGACCGTCGACGCGGTCCTCACCCTGCTCGCCCGGCACCGCGTCACCGCCCATCAGCTCCGCGTCGTGGACGCCACCCTCGACGACGCGTTCCTCGACCTGACCCAGGAGGCCACGGCATGAACTCCGCCGTTCTGCGCACCGAGTTCCGGCTGTTCCGGCGCGAACCGGCCGCCGTGTTCTGGATGTTCCTCTTCCCGACGCTGCTGCTGGCGATCCTCGGCTCGATCCCCTCGTTCCGGGAGGCCGACAGGTCGATGGGCGGGCTGCGGCCGATCGACGCCTATGTGCCGGTGGCCGTGCTGATCGCGCTGCTGATGTGCGGGGCGCAGTCGCTGCCGCAGGTGCTCACCGGGTACCGGGAGCGGGGCATCCTGCGCCGGATGTCGGCCACCCCGGTGCGACCGGTGGCGCTGCTGACCGCGCAGATGACGGTGCAGGGCGGGGTGGCGCTGGCCTCCGCGCTGCTCGCGCTGGCGGTCGGCCGGCTGGGGTTCGGCGTACGGCTGCCCGAGCAGCCGGGCGGCTATCTGCTGGCGCTGCTGCTCGCGGCGGCGGCCTCGCTCGCCCTCGGCTCCGTCCTGTCGGCGCTGTCGCGGACCACGAAGATCGCGGGGGCGATCGGATCGGCGGTGTTCTTCCCGATGATGTTCTGCGCGGGGGTGTGGCTGCCGGTGCAGAACATGCCGCACACGCTGGCCCGGGTGGTGGGCTTCACCCCCTTCGGGGCGGCGGCCGAGGCCCTGAACCAGGCGGCCGCGGGCGACTGGCCCGGCTGGGAGCACCTGGGGGTGCTCGCGCTGTGGGCGGTGCTGCTCACGGCGGGGGCGGCCCGCTGGTTCCGCTGGGAGTGAGTGCGGCCGTGCCGGACACTGGGTGCATGACGCACGCGACCGGGCCCCAGCGCAGGGCCTCCTTCGACCGCTGGGGGCCCTACGCGCTGCTCGCCGTGGGCCTGGTGACGGCGGGCGCCTCGGCCCGTGCGATCGGGATGTCGCGGGGCGAGACGGAGGCGGCCGGCGCCCTGGTGGCCGCCGCGCTGCTGCTCCAGCTGTCGTGGCGGCGGGTGACGTCGGACACACCGGGGCCGAGCCGCGTCACCGCGGTCCTCTACTTCGTGCGCTGGGCGATGGCGTTCGCGCTGACCTGGCTGAACCCGTTCTTCGGGATCTACGCGGCCGTCGGCTACTACAGCTCCAGCCTGCATCTGTCGCGCCGGCTGATGCCGCTCGGGCTGCTCATGACCGCGGTGACCATGGCCGGCAGCGAGATCGGCGGGATGCCGCCGCACGGGCCGCTGATGTGGGTGATCTTCGCGGCGGTCTTCTGCACCAACGTCGGCCTGGTCGGTCTGTTCTTCCGGTTCGCCGACCAGGAGCAGCGGCGCATCGAGGACCAGGCCGGCACCATCGACGAACTGGAGCGCACCAACGCGGCGTTGCAGCAGGCGCTGGACGAGAACGCGGCCCTGCACGCGCAGTTGCTGGTGCAGGCGCGGGAGGCGGGCGTCGCGGACGAGCGGCGCAGGCTCGCCGCGGAGATCCACGACACCATCGCGCAGGGTCTGACCGGCATCATCGCCCAGCTCCAGGTGGTCGCGGGCGCGACGGATCTGGCCACCGCCCGCACCCACCTGGAGCGCGCCTCCTCCCTCGCCCGGCACAGCCTCGGCGAGGCCCGTCGCTCCGTGCACAATCTCGCCCCCGTCGAACTGGCCGCCGCCGGGCTGCCGGAGGCGCTGAAGAAGCTGGTCGCCGACTGGGGCGAACGCACCGGCGCGCGGGCCGAGTTCACCGTCACCGGCACCGCCGAGTCGCTGCACGAGGAGGTCTCGGCGACGCTGCTGCGGATCGCCCAGGAGGCGCTGTCCAACGCGGCCCGGCACGCCCGCGCGACCCGTCTCGGTGTCACCCTGACCTATCTGGGCGACGAGGTGATCCTGGACATCCGCGACGACGGCACCGGCTTCGATCCGGCCGCCGTCCCCGCCCGCAGCCACGCGGGGGGCTTCGGCCTGGCGGGGATGCGGGCGCGTGCCGAGCGGATCGCGGGCGGCCTCGCCGTCGAGTCGGAACCGGGGCACGGAACCGCGGTGTCGGCTCGCGTACCGTTGGTCCGCGATGACCACTGAACCCCTCATCACGCTGCTGATCGTCGACGACCACCCGGTCGTCCGGGACGGTCTGCGCGGCATGTTCGAGTCCGCGTCCGGCGCCGCGTCCGGCGCCGCGCCCGGCTTCCGGGTGCTGGGCGAGGCCGCGAGCGGCCCCGAGGCGGTCGCGCGGGCGGCCGAGCTCGACCCCGATGTGATCCTGATGGACCTGCGCATGCCGGGCGGCTCCGGCGTCGCCGCGATCCGCGAGCTGACCCGCCGCGGGGCCCGCGCCAAGGTCCTGGTCCTCACCACGTACGACACCGACTCCGACACGCTCCCCGCGATCGAGGCGGGCGCCACCGGCTACCTCCTCAAGGACGCCCCGCGCGACGAGCTGTTCACCGCCGTCCGGGCCGCCGCCGAGGGCCGTACCGTCCTCTCCCCCGCCGTCGCCTCCCGCCTCGTCCGGGCCGTCCGTACCCCGGCCCCCGGCAACGAGCCCCTCTCCGCCCGCGAACGCGAGGTCCTCACCCTGGTCGCCCGGGGCACCTCCAACCGCGAGATCGCCCGCGAACTCTTCATCAGCGAGGCCACGGTCAAGACCCATCTCACCCACCTCTACACCAAGCTGGGCGCCAAGGACCGCGCGGCCGCGGTGGCGGCGGCCTACGACCGAGGCATTTTGGGCTGAGCCCACGCGCCCCCGGCCCCCGTTAATCGCTGGAGCCCCGACCCGCCGCCCCGCCGCTCGCGCCGGAGGTGCTGCGCCGCCAGGTCGTCCTCGTCACCCAGGAGCACCACGTCTTCCTCGGGTCGGTCCGCGACAACCTCCGTATCGCCGAGCCGGCCTCCACCGACGCCGAGTTGTGGGCCGCGCTCCGTGCCGTCGGCGCCGAGCGATGGGTGCGTGGGCTGCCCGACGGCCTCGGTGCCCGCCTGGGTGCCGGCGGGTACCCGACCGACGGTCCCCAGGCCCAGCAACTCGCCCTGGCCCGGGTCGTGCTGGCCGACCCGCACACCCTGATCCTGGACGAGGCGACCGCCCTCCTCGACCCGGCGACCGCCCGCCACACCGAACGCGCCCTCGCCGCCGTCCTGCGCGGCCGCACCGTCATCGCCGTGGCCCACCGGCTGCACACCGCCCATGACGCGGACCGCGTGGCGGTGCTGGCACACGGCCGGCTGGCCGAACTGGGCACCCACGACGAACTGGTGGCGGCCGGCGGCACCTACGCGGCCCTCTGGCGGACCTGGCACGGAGACGCCCCCCAGCCGTGACCTATATCAGGCCACACACGGCACGACATCAAGAGACGAACGGAATGCGGCATTCCTGCAAATCGGCTCCCAAGTTGCATGAAACGCAAGGTAGTTGAGAGACGCAATCCACTCAGCCGTCACTTGTTCACACCACTGCAACATTTCCCCAGACGTCACTTTCGAGCCAACATCACTTCAGGGTCATGACATGTACGCGCCCTGGGTGTCACTCTCTCTCCACGCCGCAAGCAGCACAGCAGCTTCACAGCGAACTACCCGGCCAGTAACCCCACGCTGGCCGGCCTCCCCCACGAAGGAGCTTGCGTGAGCCCCCTCTACGCGCGTCACAAGCGCACCACCCTGGCCATCGCCACCGCCGTCGCCGCCGGAGCCCTCATCTCCGCCGGTCTGGCCACCAGCGCCTCGGCCGCCCAGACCCCGGCCGCCGCCAAGCCGCTGGCCGCGGCGCCCAGCGCGCTGACCGCCGCCGCCCACACCTCGCTGATCAAGCAGGCGCAGGCGGACGCTCCGGCGACCGCGCAGCAGATAGGTCTCGGCGCCAAGGAGAAGCTGGTCGTCAAGGACGTCGTCAAGGACGTCGACGGCACGGTCCACACCCGCTACGAGCGCACCTACGCGGGCCTGCCGGTCCTCGGTGGCGACCTGGTCGTCCACACCGCGAAGTCCGGCAAGACCGAGGGCGTCACCAAGGCGACCAAGGCCACCATCAAGGTCGCCTCGCTCACGCCGAAGCTCACCCCGGCCAAGGCCGAGAAGCAGGCCGTGTCCGCCGCCAAGTCCCTCGGCTCGGCCAAGTCCACCGCGGACGGCGCCCGCAAGGTGATCTGGGCCGGCTCCGGCACCCCCGTCCTCGCCTACGAGACGGTCGTCGGCGGCCTCCAGGACGACGGCACCCCGAACCAGCTGCACGTCATCACCGACGCGGCCTCGGGCAAGAAGCTCTTCGAGTACCAGGGCATCGAGAACGCGACCGGCACCGGCAAGACCCTGTACTCGGGCTCCGTGAGCCTGACCACCACCCAGTCGGGCTCGTCGTACCAGCTCACCGACGCCAGCCGCGGCGGCCACAGCACCTACAACCTGGCGCACAAGACGTCCGGCAAGGGCTCGCTGTTCACCGACGCGGACAACGTCTGGGGCACCGGCAAGGCGTCCAGCTCCACCACGGACCAGACGGCCGCCGCGGACGCCGCCTACGGCGCCCAGGAGACCTGGGACTTCTACAAGAGCACGTTCGGGCGCAGCGGCATCAAGAACAACGGTGTCGGCGCGTACTCCCGGGTGCACTACGGCAGCCAGTACGTGAACGCGTTCTGGGACGACAGCTGCTTCTGCATGACGTACGGCGACGGCGAGGGCAACAACCACCCGCTCACCGCGCTGGACGTGGCCGGCCACGAGATGAGCCACGGTGTCACCTCCAACACCGCGGGCCTCAACTACAGCGGCGAGTCCGGCGGTCTGAACGAGGCCACCTCGGACATCTTCGGCACCGGTGTGGAGTTCTTCGCGAACAACGCGTCCGACAAGGGCGACTACCTCATCGGCGAGAAGATCGACATCAACGGCGACGGCACCCCGCTGCGCTACATGGACAAGCCCAGCAAGGACGGCGGCTCGGCGGACTCCTGGTCCTCCTCGGTCGGCAACCTGGACGTCCACTACTCGTCCGGCGTCGCCAACCACTTCTTCTACCTGCTGTCCGAGGGCAGCGGCGCGAAGACGATCAACGGGGTGTCGTACAACTCCCCGACGTCCAACGGCTCCACGGTCACCGGCATCGGCCGGGACAAGGCGCTCCAGATCTGGTACAAGGCGCTGACGACGTACTTCACGTCGACCACCAACTACAAGTCGGCGCGTACGGGCACGCTGTCCGCGGCGTCCGCCCTGTACGGCTCCTCCAGCGCCGAGTACAAGGCGGTGGCGGCGGCCTGGTCGGCGGTCAACGTCAACTGACCCCCGCGCGGCGGTGACGAGGGCAGGGTTGTGAAGAGGGCGGCACCCGGAGCGGATCTCCTCCGGGTGCCGCCCTACTCTTGTGCCCCATGTCCTCGGCACCCTTCACGTACGAACCGGTCGGAGCGACCCGCGACGACCTGTCCTTCTGCCCGCCCGGGTTCCGCCCGATGCTGGTGCGCACGCGTCTCGGCGAGGGCCAGCAGGTCTTCGGCCGGGCCGCCGAGGCGGTCCTGACCTGGGAGATGCACCGCGCGCTCGGCGTGGGCATAGACGCCAGCGCCGACCGCGCCGCCCCCGGCGTGGATGTCACGGTCACGCTGGCCGGCATGGTCAAGGCGCCCTGCCGGGTCATCTGGACCGCCGAGGAACCCCGCCGCGCGGGCTGGGCCTACGGCACCCTGGAGAGCCATCCCGAATGCGGCGAGGAGGTCTTCCTCATAGACCGCACCGGCGACGGCACGGTCTGGCTCACCGTCGCCGCCTTCAGCAGACCGGCCAAGTGGTACGCGCGGGCGGGCGGCCCGGCGACCCGCGGGCTCCAGCACGCGTACGCGCGGCGGTGCGGGGCGGTGCTGAAGAAGATGTGCGCCGCCTACGACGCGGACTGAACCGGCACCGCCACGCCCCGCTCTCGCCCCGGCACCGCCACGCCCCGCTCTCGCCCCGGCACCGCCACGCCCGGCCTTCGCCCCGGCACCGCCCGCGTCCCCTCGGCTACCGCAGCAGCACCCCCGCCCCCTGGCCCGCGTCCTCCGCCGGCAGGGCCACCACGCCCACCTCCGCCGCCGCGGCGAGCAGCCGGTGGGCGGGGAGGATGCGGACCGTGCAGCCGAAGGGGCCGGTGCGGTCGAGGGAGAGCTGGCCCTCGTAGAGGCGGCGGCCCTCCAGGTCGGGGGTGCCGGCCGGCTTCAGCGGGACGATCGCGGCGTCCGTGATGCGGTCCTGCGCGTCCACCCGTCCGGAGACCGCCTGGACCTCGACGTCGTCCGGGGTCAGCGCGCCGAGCCCGACGCGCACCCGCAGTCCGATCGTCGTCCCCAGTTCCGCCGTGGCCGTCGTCTCGGTCGTCTCCACATGGTCGACGCTCACCTCGTGCCAGGCGCCGCGCACCCGCGCCTTCCACCCGGCCAGCTCCCCCGCGGTGTCCGGGGTCAGCGCGCGGTGGGAGCGGGCGGCCGGGGCGTAGAGCCGCTCCACGTACTCGCGGACCATGCGCCCGGCCAGCACCTTGGGGCCGAGCAGGGTGAGGGTCTGGCGGACCATCTGGATCCAGCGGTCGGGCAGCCCGCCCCGGCCGCGCTCGTAGAAGCGCGGGGCGATCCGCCGCTCCAGCAGGTCGTACAGGGCCGCGGCCTCGATGTCGTCGCGCCGCTCCGCGTCCGTGCCGGTGCCGTCCGCGGTCGGGATGGCCCAGCCGAAGTCCGGCCGGAACCACTCGTCCCACCAGCCGTCCCGCACCGAGAGGTTGAGGCAGCCGTTGAGCGCCGCCTTCATCCCGGAGGTGCCGCACGCCTCCAGCGGGCGCAGCGGGTTGTTCAGCCAGACGTCGCAGCCCGGATAGAGCTTCTGCGCCATCGCCATGCCGTAGTCGGGCAGGAAGACGATCCGGTGCCGCACCCGGGCCTCGTCCGCGAACCGGACCAGCTCCTGCACCAGCCGCTTGCCGCCGTCGTCAGCCGGATGCGCCTTGCCCGCCACCACCAGCTGCACCGGCCGCTCGGAATGCAGCAGCAGCTCCCGCAGCCGGTCCCGGTCGCGGAGCATCAGCGTCAGCCGCTTGTACGACGGCACGCGCCGCGCGAACCCGATGGTGAGGACGTCCGGGTCGAGCACCCCGTCGATCCAGCCCAACTCGGCGTTGCCCGCCCCGCGTTGGCGCCAGGACGCCCGAAGCCGCTCGCGCACCTCCAGCACCAGTTGTTCGCGCAGGGTGCGGCGCAGCTCCCAGATCTCCTGGTCCGGGATGTCCGCCACCGAGTCCCAGCGCTCGGAGCCGCCGACGGCGAGGGCGTCCTCGGCCCGCTGGGTGCCGATCTTCCGGGCGCCGAGCCGCAGCACCTCGGGGGCCACCCAGGTGGGGGCGTGCACCCCGTTGGTCACGGAGGTGATCGGCACCTCCTCGGAGTCGAATCCCGGCCACAGCCCGGCGAACATCTCCCGGCTGACCTGTCCGTGCAGCAGCGACACCCCGTTGGCGCGCTGGGCCAGCCGGAGCCCCATCACGGCCATGTTGAACAGGTTCGGCTCGCCGCCCGGGTACGTCTCCATGCCGAGCGCGAGGATGCGGGACGTCTCGATGGCGGGCAGCTCGGCGTCCGGGCCGAAGTGCCGGGCGATCAGGTCTCGTTCGAAGCGGTCGATGCCGGCCGGGACCGGGGTGTGGGTGGTGAACACCGTGCCGCCGCGCACCGTTTCGAGGGCCGCGTCGAAGTCCAGCCCCCGCGCGCACAGTTCGGCGATCCGCTCCAGGCCGAGGAAGCCCGCGTGCCCCTCGTTGGTGTGGAACACCTCCGGTTCCGGGTGCCCGGTGAGCCGGCCGTACGCGCGCACCGCCCGGACACCTCCTATGCCGAGCAGCATCTCCTGGAGCAGCCGGTGCTCGCTGCCGCCGCCGTAGAGCCGGTCGGTGACGGAGCGGGCGCCGAGGTCGTTCTCCTCCACGTCCGAGTCGAGCAGCAGCAGCGGCACCCGGCCGACCTGTGCCAGCCAGATCCGGGCGTTCAGGGTCCGCCCGCCGGGCAGCGCCAGACAGACGCGCGCGGGCGTCCCGTCGGCCTCCGCCAACGGGGTGAGGGGCAGCTCGTTGGGGTCGAGCACCGGGTAGTGCTCCTGCTGCCAGCCGTCGCGGGAGAGGGTCTGCCGGAAGTACCCGTGCCGGTACAGCAGTCCGACCCCGACGAGGGGCACGCCGAGATCGCTGGCCGCCTTCAGATGATCTCCGGCGAGGATGCCGAGACCCCCCGAGTACTGCGGCAGAGCGGCCGTGATGCCGAACTCGGGGGAGAAATAAGCCACGGCGCGGGGCAGCCCCTCGGGCTGCGCCTGATACCAGCGGTCGCCGGTCAGATAGTCGTCCAGGTCGTCCGCGGCCGCGTTCAGCCGGCGCCGGAAGCGCCGGTCCCCGGCGAGTTCGGCGAGCCGCGCGGGCCGCACCCGGCCCAGCAGCCGCACCGGGTCGCACCCGGCGCCGGCCCATGCCTCCGGGTCCACGGACTGGAACAGATCGCGCGTCTCCGCATGCCATGACCAGCGCAGATTGTGCGCCAGCTCGCTCAACGGCCGGAGGGGTTCGGGGAGGACGGGACGGACGGTGAAACGACGGATCGCCTTCACATGCCACCTCGGCGGGCGCGTTACGGGGTGAGACGTACGGCGCCGTACGTCTCGTCGTCCTCTCGACGGTAGTGGTTACCGGAGCGTCGGTGGGGACGTCCCGGCGGGGGTGTCGGGCGTGGAGCGGCGGCCCCGGGGCACCCGTACAAGTGGGCCGGTCTGGTGGGTGGACATACGCGCGAGTAGTTAACAAAGTTCCGGATTGCCCACCCGAAAAGGATGGGAAGGCTCCACCGGTACCCACCCCACAGGCATCACCCAGCACCGCCCGCAGGACCCACCTCCCCTGGTCATCCCACGTTGACGCGGACAGGAGCGGTCATGCCCGCCACGCACCACTCGTCAGCAGCCGAGCGCACCTCGTCGTCGCCCCCGCCGGGCGCCGCCCCACCCCAGGGCGACCCGTCCGCGGCGGCGGCGAAGAGGCCGCAGGCCAGAAAGCGCGCCAAGTCCCCCGCCGGGACGCCGAAAAGGCAGAAAACCGCCGTCGGCCGCATCCCGGTCCTCGATGTACGGCCCGTGGTCCAGCACGGACGCCGGCCCGCCAAGGCGGTGACCGGGGAGTCGTTCGAGGTCTCGGCCACCGTGTTCCGCGAGGGGCACGACGCGGTGGCGGCCGATGTGGTGCTGCGCGACGCCAGGGGCCGCCCGGGCCCCTGGACGCCGATGCGGGAACTCGCCCCGGGCACCGACCGCTGGGGCGCCACCGTCACGGCGGGCCCGCCCGGCCGCTGGACGTATACGGTCGAGGCGTGGGCCGACCCGCTCACCACCTGGCGGCACCACGCCGGGATCAAGATCCCCGCCGGTCTGGACACGGAACTGGTACTGGAGGAGGGCGCCCGGCTGTACGAGCGCGCCGCCGCCGGGGTCCCCAAGACCCACCGGCGCACGGTCCTGGACGCGGCGGCCGCCCTGCGGGACGAGGAACGCCCGGCCGCCTGGCGGCTCGCACAGGCGCTACGGCCCCCCGTGCGTGAGGTCCTGGACCGTTACCCGCTGCGGGAGTTGGTCACGACCTCGGACCCGATGCCGCTGCTGGTGGAGCGGGAGCGGGCGCTGTACGGCTCCTGGTACGAGTTCTTCCCCCGCAGCGAGGGGACCGCCGAGCGGCCGCACGGTACGTTCCGTACGGCGGCCCGCAGGCTGAGGCCGATCGCGGAGATGGGTTTCGACGTCGTGTATCTGCCGCCGGTCCACCCGATCGGCGCCACCTTCCGCAAGGGCCCCAACAACACGCTCGGTGCCGGTCCCGACGACGTCGGGGTGCCCTGGGCGATCGGTTCCCCGGAGGGCGGGCACGACGCGATCCACCCGGACCTCGGCACCCTCGACGACTTCGACCATTTCGTCGGCGAGGCAAGGGAGTTGGGCCTGGAGATCGCCCTGGACTTCGCGCTCCAGTGCTCCCCGGACCATCCCTGGGTGCACAAGTACCCGGAGTGGTTCCACCACCGGCCGGACGGGACGATCGCCTACGCGGAGAACCCGCCGAAGAAGTACCAGGACATCTACCCGATCGCCTTCGACGCCGACATGGACGGGCTGGTCGCGGAGACGGTGCGGGTGCTGCGGCACTGGATGGACCACGGGGTGCGGATCTTCCGGGTCGACAACCCGCACACCAAGCCGGTGGTGTTCTGGGAGCGGGTCATCGCCGAGATCAACGGCAAGGACCCGGACGTGATCTTCCTGGCGGAGGCGTTCACCCGCCCGGCCATGATGCACACCCTCGCGCAGATCGGCTTCCAGCAGTCGTACACCTACTTCACCTGGCGCGAGACCAAGCAGGAACTCACCGAGTACCTGGGCGAGTTGACGGGAGAGGCGGCCGCCTACATGCGGCCCAACCTCTTCCCGAACACCCCCGACATCCTGCCCGGCCACCTCCAGCACGGCGGCCGGCCCGCCTTCGAGGTCCGGGCCGTGCTCGCCGCCACCCTCTCCCCCGCCTGGGGCATCTACAGCGGCTACGAACTGTGCGAGAACACCCCGCTGCGCCCCGGCGGCGAGGAGTACCGCGACTCCGAGAAGTACCAACTACGGCCCCGCAACTGGGAATCGGCCGCGCGTGAGGGCCGTACGATCGCGCCGCTCCTCACCCGGCTGAACGCCGTCAGAAGGCGCAGCCCCGCCTTGCGGCAGCTGCGCGACCTGCACTTCCACCATGCCGACCAGGACGCGGTGATCGCCTACTCCAAGCGTGCGGGATCGAACACGGTTCTGGTCGTCGCCAACCTCGACCCCCACCACACCCAGGAGGCCACGGTCTCGTTGGACATGCCGCGACTCGGCCTGGAATGGCACGAGACGGTGCCGGTGCGCGACGAGCTGACCGGCGAGACCTACCACTGGGGCAGGGCCAACTATGTGCGCCTCGAACCGGGCCGGCGCCCGGCGCACGTCTTCACCGTCCTGCGACCGTCCAACCCGCAGATCGGAGGGTCACCCACCACATGATCGTCAATGAGCCCGTCCCGGACACCTTCGCGGACACTCCCGCCCGGGACCGGGACCCGGACTGGTTCAAGCGAGCCGTCTTCTACGAGGTCCTGGTCCGCTCCTTCCAGGACAGCAACGGCGACGGCGTCGGCGACCTCAAGGGCCTGACCGCCAAGCTCGACTATCTCCAGTGGCTCGGCGTGGACTGCCTGTGGCTGCCCCCGTTCTTCAAGTCACCCCTCAGAGACGGCGGTTACGACGTCTCCGACTACACCGCGGTGCTCCCCGAGTTCGGCGACCTCGCCGACTTCGTGGAGTTCGTGGACGCCGCCCACCAGCG
Organism: Streptomyces sp. SUK 48; assembly: GCF_009650765.1. NCBI lineage: Bacteria > Bacillati > Actinomycetota > Actinomycetes > Kitasatosporales > Streptomycetaceae > Streptomyces > Streptomyces sp. SUK 48. The sequence goes on from NZ_CP045740.1 coordinate 2,748,666, forward strand.
CGGCATGCGCGTGATCATCGACTTCGTCATGAACCACACCAGCGACCAGCACCCGTGGTTCCAGGAGTCCCGCAAGGACCCCGACGGCCCCTACGGCGACTACTACGTCTGGGCCGACGACGACAAGCAGTACAGGGACGCCCGCATCATCTTCGTGGACACCGAGGCGTCCAACTGGACGTACGACCCGGTACGCAAGCAGTACTACTGGCACCGCTTCTTCTCGCACCAGCCGGACCTCAACTACGAGAACCCGGCGGTGCAGGAGGAGATGATCTCCGCACTGAAGTTCTGGCTGGATCTCGGCATCGACGGGTTCCGCCTGGACGCGGTGCCGTACCTGTACCAGCGCGAGGGCACCAACTGCGAGAACCTGCCCGCGACCCACCAGTTCCTCAAACGGGTCCGCAAGGAGATCGACACCCAGTACCCGGACACCGTGCTGCTGGCGGAGGCCAACCAGTGGCCCGAGGACGTGGTCGACTACTTCGGGGACTTCCCGAGCGGCGGCGACGAGTGCCACATGGCGTTCCACTTCCCGGTCATGCCGCGCATCTTCATGGCCGTCCGCCGGGAATCGCGCCACCCGGTCTCCGAGATCCTCGCCAAGACGCCCGCGATCCCCTCGGGCTGCCAGTGGGGCATCTTCCTGCGCAACCACGACGAGCTGACCCTGGAGATGGTCACCGACGAGGAACGCGACTACATGTGGGCGGAGTACGCCAAGGACCCGCGGATGCGGGCCAACATCGGCATCCGCCGCCGCCTCGCACCCCTCCTCGACAACGACCGCAACCAGATCGAGCTGTTCACCGCCCTGCTGCTGTCCCTGCCCGGCTCGCCGATCCTCTACTACGGCGACGAGATCGGCATGGGCGACAACATCTGGCTCGGCGACCGCGACGCCGTCCGCACCCCCATGCAGTGGACACCGGACCGCAACGCCGGCTTCTCGTCCAGTGATCCGGGGCGGCTCTTCCTGCCCACGATCATGGACCCGGTCTACGGCTACCAGGTCACCAACGTCGAGGCGTCGATGTCCTCGCCGTCCTCGCTGCTGCACTGGACCCGGCGCATGATCGAGATCCGCAAGCAGAACCCCGCCTTCGGACTCGGCTCCTACGACGAACTCCACTCCTCCAACCCGGCGGTACTCGCCTTCCTGCGCGAGTACGAGGACGACCTGGTGCTGTGCGTGCACAACTTCTCCCGCTTCGCCCAGCCCACCGAGCTCGACCTGAGCCGCTTCGGCGGACGGCATCCGGTCGAGCTGTTCGGCGGGGTGCGCTTCCCCGCGGTGGGCGAACTGCCGTACCTGCTGACCCTCGCGGGGCACGGCTTCTACTGGTTCCGGCTGCGCCACGACCCGGTGTAGTCCCGCCGAACGGGGCGGCGGAGCGTTTCCACCGCCCCGACCGGGGCACGCGACAGTGACACCCCGACCAGATCCGGGGAAAGGACGTGACGCCCGTGACGGAAGCGGTCACCCCTTCGGCGAGCACCACCCTCGATTCACTGGCCCCCTTGCTCCGCGACTGGCTGCCCCGGCAGCGCTGGTTCGCGGGCAAGGGCCGACCGGTCACCGGGTTCACCCCCGTGGCCGTGACCCAACTCCTGCCATCCAACGGCAGGTTGGACCTGTACCACGTTCTCCTGCGCGTCCATCAGCCACCGGAGACCACGCACCCCGGTGACTGCTACCAGCTCCTGATAGGCGCGCGCGAGGCGCTGCCGCCCCGGCTGGCGCCCGCGCTGATCGGCCATGTGACCGAGGGCCCGCTCGCCGGACGCACGGTGTACGACGCCCTGTACGACCGCCGGCCCGCCGAGGTGCTCCTGGAGGCCCTGCGCACCGGGGCCCGCATCGCCGGGCTGCGCTTCGAGCGGGACCCGCGGCAGGAGATCCGGCCCCACCTGGTGGCCCGGATGCTGTCCGCCGAGCAGTCCAACTCCTCGGTGGTCTATGGAGATACGTTTATTCTCAAGCTGTTCCGCCGGGTCGTCCCCGGCGTCAACCCCGACCTGGAGCTGCCGCTGGCGCTGGCCCGCGAGGGCTGCTCCCGGGTACCCGCGCCGACCGCGTGGCTGCACGCCGACCTGGACGAACAGCCGTACGCACTCGCGGTGTTGCAGCCCTTCGTGAGCGGGGCCGCCGACGGCTGGGAGCTGGCGCTGCGCGAGCTGGCCAAGGGCCAGGACTTCACCCTGGAGGCGCGGGCGCTGGGCCGGGCCACGGCCGAGGTGCACACCGCGCTGGCCCGCGCCCTGCCGACGGTCACCCTCGGCCCCGCCCAACTCGGGCCGCTGGTGGCCGGGATGACCGAACGGCTGGCGGCGGCGGTGCAGGCCGTACCGGCGCTGCTGCCGTACCAGCCGGGGCTGCGCTCGGCGTACACCGCGCTCGCCGAACTGGCCGCCGGGGGCCGCACCTGGACCGCCCAGCGCGTCCACGGCGACCTCCATCTCGGGCAGTGCCTGCGCGCCCCGTCCGGCGACTGGTCGCTGATCGACTTCGAGGGGGAGCCGGCCCGGCCGCTCGCCGAGCGGCGGCTGCCGCAGCCGACGGTGCGGGACATCGCGGGGATGCTCCGCTCCTTCGACTACGCGGCCCGCGCGGCGAGTTCGGCGCCCGAGCGGTGGGCGCACGACTGCCGGGCGGCCTACTGCTCCGGGTACGCGGAGGTGTCCGGCGCCGATCCGCGCACCGATCCGGTCCTGCTGCGCGCCTTCGAGACCGACAAGGCCGTCTACGAGGTGGTGTACGAGGCCCGCCACCGCCCCGACTGGCTGCCCGTACCGCTGTCGGCGATCCGCCGCCTCGCCGTGTCCGACCCTCACTGACCCGACTCTCGCCCCGGAGACTCGCTCGTGACGTCGAAGAAGCACCAGCCCGATCCCACCATGGGAGCCGAGGACCGCGCACGACTGCTGGCCGGCACCCACCACGACCCGCACTCCGTGCTGGGCGCCCACCCGGTGGCGGGCGGGGTGGCCTACCGCGCCCTGCGCCCGCACGCCCGCGCGGTCACCGTCGTCCACGGTCCGGCGCACACCGAACTGCGCGACGACGGCGACGGTTTCTTCTCCGGACTGCTCCCCGCGGGGGCCGTACCGGAGGAGACCCGGCTGCGGGTGGCGTACGGCGACTCGGTCCACGAGTCGGCGGACGCCTACCGCTTCCTGCCCACGCTCGGCGAACTGGACCTGCATCTGATCGGCGAGGGCCGGCACGAGGAGCTGTGGCGGGCGCTCGGCGCGCACATCCTGACCCGGCAGGGGGTGCGCGGCACCCGGTTCGCGGTGTGGGCGCCGAACGCGCGGGGCGTCCGGGTCACGGGAAGCTTCAACTTCTGGGACGGCACCGGCTCCCCGATGCGCTCGCTCGGTTCCTCGGGGTCTGGGAGCTGTTCGTGCCGGGCGTCGGCGAGGGCGAGCTGTACAAGTTCGAGATCACCCGCCCGGACGGCTCGCACTCCCAGCGCGCCGACCCGCTGGCCCGCCGCACCGAGGCGCCGCCGGCCACCTCGTCGGTCGTGCACGCCTCGCACCACGAGTGGGGCGACACGGAGTGGATGGCGCACCGCGGGGACACTCCGGTGCACGAGGCGCCGTTCTCGGTGTACGAGGTCCACCTCCCCTCCTGGCGCCCCGGCGCGACCTACCGCGAACTGGCCGACCAACTCACCGCCTACGTCACGGAGATGGGCTTCACCCATGTGGAGCTGATGCCGGTCGCGGAGCACCCCTTCGGCGGCTCCTGGGGCTACCAGGTCACCGGCTTCTACGCGCCGACGGCCCGGCTGGGCACCCCGGACGACTTCAAGTACCTGGTGGACCGGCTGCACCAGGCCGGGATCGGGGTGCTGATGGACTGGGTGCCGGCCCATTTCCCGCGCGACGCGTGGGCGCTCGCCGAGTTCGACGGGCGGCCGCTGTACGAGCACCCCGATCCGCTGCGGGCCGCGCATCCCGACTGGGGCACGCTGGAGTTCGACCTCGGCCGGCGCGAGGTGCGCAACTTCCTCGTGGCCAACGCCCTGTACTGGTGCGAGGAGTTCCATGTGGACGGGCTGCGGGTGGACGCGGTCGCCTCCATGCTCTACCTCGACTACTCGCGCGAGCCGGGCGGCTGGCGGCCGAACGAGCACGGCGGCCGGGAGAACCTGGACGCGGTCGCCTTCCTCCAGGAGATGAACGCCACGGTCTACCGGCGCTGCCCGGGCGTGGTGACCATCGCCGAGGAGTCCACCGCCTGGGACGGGGTGACCCGGCCGACCCATCTCCAGGGTCCGAGCGGGTTCGGCGGCCTGGGCTTCGGCCTGAAGTGGAACATGGGCTGGATGCACGACTCGCTCCAGTACATGGCGCACGACCCCGTGCACCGCGCCTACCACCACGGCGAGCTGACCTTCTCCATGGTGTACGCGTACAGCGAGAACTACGTCCTGCCGATATCCCACGACGAGGTGGTGCACGGCAAGGGCTCCCTGGTCGCCAAGATGCCGGGCGACTGGTGGCGGCGGCGCGCCGACCTGCGGGCCTACCTGGCCTTCATGTGGGCCCACCCCGGCAAGCAACTCCTCTTCATGGGGCAGGAGTTCGCCCAGGGCGCGGAGTGGTCCGAGGCCGCGGGACCCGACTGGTGGCTGCTCGACCCGTCGTATCCCGCCGCCCCCGACCACCGGGGCGTCCGTGACCTGGTCCGCGATCTGAACGCCCGCTACCGGGCCACCCCGGCGCTGTGGCAGCGTGACACCGACCCCTCGGGTTTCGCCTGGATCAGCGGCGACTCGGCGTCCGACAACGTGCTCGCCTTCCTGCGCCACGACGCCGCCGGCTCACCCCTGCTCGCCGTCTGCCACTTCTCCCCCGTCGTCCGCCCGGACTACCTCATCGGGGTCCCCGACTCCGTGTCGGCCTGGGCGGAGGTCCTGAACACGGACGACCTCGCCTACGGCGGCAGCGGAGTGACCAATCCGGGCCCCCTGAAGCCCGAACCCCAGCACGCCCACGGCCACCCGGCCGCCGTCCGCCTGACCCTGCCCCCGCTGGCCACGGTGTGGCTGCGACCGGCCTAGCGTGCGCTACTCGTCCCGCCGGGCCAGCGCCCGCGGCAGCTCGCCGGTGTGCAGGACGCCCAGGCGCTGGGTGGCGCGGGTCAGGGCGACGTAGAGGTCGCTGGTGCCGTACGCGGCCGGTTCGACCACGAGGACCGAGTCGAACTCCAGGCCCTTGGACTGGCGCGCGTCCAGGAGCACGACCGCCCGGGTGAGGTCGGGTTCGGCGCCGGCGGTGACGCCGTCCAGGCGGGCGGCGATCGACCGGTGCAGCCGGCGCGGCGCGATGACCGCCAGCCTGCCCTCCACCGGCGCGAGTTCGGCGACGGCCTTGGCCACCACGCCGGGCAGGTCGTCGCCCGCCCGCCGCACCCAGGGCCGTACCCCGGTGGAGCGCACCGAGCTGGGCGGCCGGAAGTCCGGGTGCTCGGCGCGGACCACGGCCGCGGCGAGGTCCATGATCTCGGACGGGGTGCGGTAGTTGACGCCGAGGCGCGTGTGCTCGTACCGGTCCTCGACATAGGGCGCGAGGATCTTCGACCAGGAGCCGACCCCGGCCGCCTCCGCGGTCTGCGCGGGGTCGCCGACCAGGGTCATCGAGCGGGTCGGGCAGCGCCGCATCAGCAGCCGCCAGGCCATCGGCGACAACTCCTGCGCCTCGTCCACGATGATGTGCCCGAACGCCCAGGTCCGGTCGGCCGCCGCCCGCTCCGCCGCGCTGCGGTGGTCCGCCTCCTCCTGCCGCTCGGCGAACCGCTCCGCGTCGATGATGTCGTGCGCGGACAGCACCTCCGAGCCGTCCGGGTCGCCGTCCTCCTTGTCCTCGAACTCGTACGTCCGCGACGCGTAGGACACGTCCAGCACGCCCTGCGCGTACGCGATCTGTGTCGCGCGCTCGCGATCGGCACGGACGCGGGCGAACCGGTCGTCCTCGCCGAGGAGTTCGGCGGCCTCGTCCAGCAGCGGCACGTCGGCGACGGTCCAGGCGCGGGTCACCGGGCGGCGGATCGCATCGGCGTCCGCGTCGCCGAGATGCCCCTCGGGCTCGGCCAGGAAGTCGGCGACCAGCCGCTCCGGGGTGATCCGGGGCCACAGCCGGTCGATGGCGGACCAGACCTCGGGGTTCTCGGCCAGCTCGTCGCGGATCTGGGTGATGTCGGAGGCGTCGAGCAGGCTGCTGCCGTCGTAGGGGTCGGTGCCGACCCGCTCGGCGTACAGCTCGGTGAGGGTGTTGAGGATGTGGCCCTCGAAGTACTCGCGGGACGCGTTGTGCGGCAGCTTCGCGGCGCGGGTGCGTTCGCGGGCGACGCCCACCAGGCCGTCGTCCAGCATCAGCACCTCGCGGTCGTGCTCGATCGCGAGGACGGGGTCGGGCAGCGCCTGCCGGTCGCGGACCACCTCGGCGAGCACCTCCGCCATGTCCGCGCGCCCCTTGACGGCGGCCGCCTCGGGGGTGTCGGTGGCGGTGGCCCTCACCCCGGGGAACAGCTCGCCGACCGTGGCCAGCAGGACACCGGTCTCGCCGAGGGCGGGCAGCACCTCGCCGATGTAGCCGAGGAAGGCCGGGTTGGGCCCGACGATCAGCACGGCGCGGCGGGCCAGCAGCTCCCGGTGCTCGTAGAGCAGGTACGCCGCCCGGTGCAGGGCCACGGCGGTCTTGCCGGTGCCGGGTCCGCCCTCCACGACCAGCACGCCCCGGTGCGGCGCCCGGATGATCCGGTCCTGGTCGGCCTGGATGGTGCGCACGATGTCGCCCATCCGGCCGGTGCGCGCCGAGTTCAGCGCGGCGAGCAGCACGGCGTCGCCGTTGTGGTCCTCGTGTCCGGTGCGGGTGGCGTCGCCGAGGTCGAGGATCTCGTCGTGCAGATGGGTGACGGTACGGCCCTCGGTGGCGATGTGCCGGCGCCGCCGCAGCCCCATCGGGGTGTGCCCGGTGGCCAGGTAGAACGGCCGGGCGACGTCGGCGCGCCAGTCGATCAGCACCGGGGTGTGCTCGGCGTCGTCCGCGCGCAGGCCGATCCGGCCGATGTGGTGGGTCGTACCGCTCGCGAGATCGATCCGCCCGAAGCAGAGCGAGCCGTCGACGGCGTTCAGCGCGGCGAGCAGCCCCGACCGCTCCGCGACCAGGATGTCCCGCTCCAGCCGGGCCTGCATGGGCTTGTCACCCTGCGCGAGCGCGTCCCCGACCGAGGTCTCGGTGTCACCGCGCAGCACGTCGACGCGCGCGTACAGTCCGTCGATGAATTCCTGCTCGCGACGCAATTCATCGTCTGGAAATTCGGTGTTTGACAATTCCGCTCCCGCCCGGATATACTGTGCCCACAAAGCTTTTCGTGACTGCGGTTTTGCGAAGTCACGAACCATTGAATATACCCGCAGAAATCCCCCGGACGCAATTATCCGGGGGATTTTTTATGCCCGGGCGCGACCCTCCCGGCCCGCGGCCGGGCTCCGCCACCCACACGGCCCACCGGGTCGAAAACCGGTCGTCTCCGACCACGGATCTCCCGTGCGTCACCACAGAAGACACACAGGGAACGCACAAGTTCCCCATGGTGAAGCCACACATTGCCGGTCGACCCGGCCGACAGAACGCCGCGAAAGGTTCAGGCCAACGCTGCGCGACCCCGGCATAACGCTCTGTACTGCGCGATCCGTGTATGCGTAAGGTATCGCCGCGCCTTACCGGATCTTGACCAATCCGTGGTCGCGCGCACATCGCTCGATGACCGGGGGAACACCTGCGTTCACGGGGAGCGGGGCTCAGCTCGGGCTCTGCTCGTACCGGAGCCTTCTGCTGCCGTCGTACGGCGGATCTCCCCGGTCCGGCAGTCCGGCCGTCCGACCGTCCGGCCGTGAAGAAGGGGGACTCTCTTTTGCGCTCCACGTCGTGGTTCCGTCTGCCCGGGTTACGAAGACCAGGGAAATTGACCGCCGGTGTGTCGTCCGTGGCCGCGCTGGCTGTCGTGGCCGGTCTCGCGGTGCAGCCGGGGCTGTCCCGGCTGACCGCCGAGCCGGCCGCCGACTCCTATCCCTGGTACCAGGACTCGGCCGCCGAGCAGTTGCGGCAGGACCAGTGCCTGATGACCGACGTGCTGCGGCTGGGCGGGCCGTCGATGGCCGCGACCGCGCAGGACGGCCTCGACCAGAGCCCGGACAAGCTGCATGTCCTCGCCGACCGGAAGAACTGGGGGCAGACGCCGCTGGCCGTCGCGTACCAGAGCGACCGGGCCGCGGCGGGCAAGCAGCTGGACGACCTCGACGCGCTGCGGGCCGCCTGGAAGAAGCCGCTCGACGGCCTGGCCACGCCGGCCGGGTTCACCGAGACGGACTTCCACTGGCCGCCGGACGGCGACCGGAGTTTCTACAACCAGACCGGTCTGAGCAAGTGGGTCGCGGACCGGTTCTGGCAGGAGGACGACGACTTCTACCGGGACGAGACCCCCGAGGCCGACGGCAAGACCCTCAAGGCGGTCGACGCCCTCGGCAACGCCCTTTACGGCAAGGCCCCGGACACGTCCGGGATGACCCCGCAGGAGCGGGACCGGGCATGGGCCGAGCACGACGCGTTCCAGTGGATGCACGGCCTTCCCGGCGCGAACGCGGGTGCCGACGACGCCCGGCTCTTCCTGTCCTCCGGCGGCTTCCCGCGTACGGCTCCGCAGCCGGGGACACCGGAGTACCGCATCGCGGTGGAGGATGTGAAGTCCCGGTTCGCGGGGTGCGGTTGGCGCGACCCGCTGGACCCGGACGGGGTGCTGGGCGATGTCACGTCCACCGCCGCGGACGAGTGGCAGCAGGAGGTCTCCGCGCAGGCCGCGCAGCGCGACCGGCTCCTGGACGCGAACAAGTCCGCGGTCGACGCCCTGTCCAAGGGCGCGAAGGCGCTGAGCGAGATGCTGGGCAGCTCCTGGGTCGCGGACCATCTCACGCGCTGGCAGGACTACTGGTCGCCGGGCGGTGTCGGCTGGATCGGTGACGGCTCCCTGGTCATGCGGGTGGAGGCAGCTGACGGCAAGTGCCTGGACGTGCAGGGCGGCGGGACGGCCGACGGCACCCCGGTACAGATCTACACCTGCAACGGCGGTGCCGCCCAGCAGTGGAAGTTCTGGGGCTCCTACGACGGCGGCTACGCCCTGTACAACACCAAGGCGCAGAAGTGCCTGGACGTGAAGGGCGCCGCCGACGCCAACGGTACGAAGATCCAGGTATGGACGTGCAACGGCACCGCGGCCCAGCAGTGGCAGCTCGACGTCCACGCCGCGGGCGAGCTGCGCAACGCCGCCACCGACAAGTGCCTGGACCTGCATACGTTCACCAACGGCAACGACAGCCGGCTGTACACGTGCAACGGCACCGACGCCCAGAAGATCCGCATGGTGGCGCAGTCGCACGACGGCACCGACAAGCCGTCGTACCCGGACAAGGCGCAGTTCACGAAGGCGACGGCCGGTGTCACCGCCGCCCGCACCGGCGCCGGTGCGAAACTGGGAACGCTCAAGGCGCAGTTGTTCACGGCGAAAAATGCCGGCGTCGTCTCGGACGGCGCCCTTCAGACCGCGTACGGCATCGCCGACGCGGCGGGCGCGCCGCGCGGCCGGGGTCTGCTGGTGGGGCAGCAGAAGGCGCAGGTGACCCGAGGTGCGGTGGCCGCGCTCCAGGCGATGGAAAAGGCCGGTGAGACGGCCCTGGCGGCCACCCGTGCCTCGGCCGGAGACAGCGCGACCATCGCGCAGCGCGCGCTGGCGCAGGCCGCGCAGGTCAAGGCGGAGTTCCGCAAAGAGGCCGCGAAGGCGGCCGAGGAACAGGCCAAGGCGGCCGCGGACGCGGCCAAGGTGCACCGTGACAACGCCAAGGCGGACAAGGAGACCGCCGAGGCGAAACTCGGCGACGCGCTGAAGGCCGAGGGGGACGCGAAGGCGGCCGCCGCAGACGCCCACGCCAAGCGGCTGGCCGCGGAGGCGGAGGAGAAGACGGCCAAGGCGGAGAAGGAGACCGCCGCCGCCGAACGGGCCGACGCCGCCCGGTACAAACAGGATGCGCAGGCACAGGCGACCAAGGCCGACGCGGCCAAGGACAAGGCGGACGCGGCGGAGAAGACCGCCCAGGGCAAGCGCGACGACGCCGTCAAGGCCAGTGACCACGCCAAGGCGATGCGCGACGACGCCTGGGACGCCGAACAGAAGGCGGACGCGGCCCGCGCCAAGGCCGACGCCAAGAACGCCTACGCCGACTCCCTCGACTCGGGGGCCGCGGCCGACGCGGCACGCTCCGCCGCCGGCGACGCGGACAAGGCCGCCACCGAAGCCGAGACGGCGGCGGCGAAGGCCCGCGCGGACGCGGACGCGGCCACCCAGGCGGCGGCCGACGCCGACGCCGCGGCGACCCGTGCGAAGGCGGCCGCCGAGCGGGCCCGCTCGGACGCGGACGCCGCCCAGGCGGACAAGCTGAAGGCGGACGCGGCGGTCCGGACCGCCACCAGCGCGGTGGCCGACGCCATCGCCGCCTCCCAGGACGCCGCCGCCGAGGCGAAGTCCGCGGTCAAGCTCGCCGACGAGGCCGAACAGCACGCCAAGGACGCCGAGAGCCAGGCCGACCAGGCGAACAGCGAGGCGGGCAAGGCCCTCGCGGCCGCCGCGAAGGCCGCCGGGTTCGCCCATGTCACCGCCCAGGCCGCCGTCGACGCCGGAAAGGCCGCCGAACAGGTCGCGAAGCCGGCCAACGACGCGATCCAGCTCGGCTCACCGTACGTCGACACCGACTCGGCCGCCGCCCTGGTGGTGCTGACCGGACAGGCGTCCAAGTCCATCGCCGACCAGCAGCGAGCCGTCGCCGACGCCCACGCCAAGAACGCCGCCGCCGAGGCGGACGCCGCCAAGGACCTTGCCGACCAGGCCAAGGGCGACGCCAAGGAGGCGTACCAGCACGCGGCGGGCGCCGCCCGGTACGCGGCCGACGCCCGCACCTACGCCAAGGAGGCCCTCGGCTACGCGGCCGACGCCGCCACGGCCGCATCGGCCGCCGCAGCGTCCCTGACCCGCACCATCGCCTACGACAGACAGGCCGCCGACGACGCCACGGCCGCCGACAAGGCAGCCGGCAACGCCGAGGGCTACGCCAAGGACGCCCGCGCCTCCGCCGACGCCGCCGAACTCGACGCCACCGCCGCCCGCTCCGCCGCGGACCAGGCCGAACAGGACGCCAAGGACGCCCGCGCGGCCGCCGACCGCGCCGACACCGCCGCGACCGAGGCCGAACAGGCCGCCAAGGACGCCGACAAGTACGCAAAGGACGCCCAGGACGCGGCCGACAGGACCGAACACGAAAAGGCCAACCAACAAGTCCAGACCGGTGCCACGACCGGTGTCGGCGGAGTGTTCTCCGTCATCGATGACATCAAGCAGAAGGGCGACCCGGAGCGCCTGCCGGACGATTGTCATCGCCTCCCGTGCGACCTGGTGTACCGGGTGCACTTCGACGCGGTCGTCAGCTTCTACATGTGCGTCAACCCGGACGTGCCTGCGACCGAGGCCGGCTGCCCCGACACCGACACCGTCTATCTCGGCACACAGACATTCGCCAACCAGACCCACGAGGTGAAGGTCTCCTCCTGGCAGGCGACCGTCGACCTGTGGAAGGGGCTGTTCGAGGCGATCACCGGCGACTTCACCGGCTGCTATCACAAGCTGAAGGGCGACGGCGGCAGCCTCGGCGACTGTGCCTGGGCCGCGTCCAACTTCATCCCCGGCAAGGCGATCGAGGAGGCGGCGAACGCCATTCGACTCTTCGAGATCGCGCTGCGCAGCGGAGTCGGCATCGAGGACGCGGCCAAGGCCCTGCGCGTACTCAATCTGGATCCCAAGGTGATGGCCGCCATCGAGCGCAGGGCCGAAGTGGCCGAAGTGGCGTTCACTGCGTGCACAAAGAACAGTTTCCCAGCCACCACACAGGTGGTCATGGCCGATGGCTCGTACCGGCCGATCCCTTCGCTGCACATAGGTGACCAGGTGCTGGCGGCCGACCCAGACACCGGCATCGCCCGATCCGCACCCGTCACCGACACCTACCGGCACAACACAGGTCGACTGGTCAGCATCGAGCTGGCCGACGGCGGCAGACTCGACACCACCGCCGGGCACAAGATCCGGACCAGGGACCGTGGCTGGATCGTCGCTTCCCAACTGCTGGTGGACGACCGGCTGCTCGATTCGGACGGGTCCTTGCGCACGGTGACCCGTGTGCGCGACCACTCGGGGCTCGCCCCCCGGCGGGTGTACGACCTGACGGTCGCCGGCTTGCACACGTTCTACGTGCGCACGACAGGCTCCGGGCGCACGACGGATGTGCTGGTGCACAACTGCCTCAACCTCGGCGACGAGCTGCTGCCTGCTCTCCAGCCGTACAAGGACGAGATCCACACCCTCAAGGAGCATGTGAATGTCGATGAGCAGACGGCATTCGAGCTTGCCAGGAAGAAGGGAAAGCCCAACTCTGTCTGGACCAATCAGGACATCGCGCAGCAGGCAGTGGACCGCGTGGTGGGTGACTACTTCTCCACCTTCAACAGTGCCGGCCAGAGGGTGCTGGACACCAGGAAGTGGGCGAGCTTCGAGAAATGGCTGGCCCGGGCCCGGGACGGTGAGCAGTATCAATCCATGACGGGCCAGTGGGATGCCTATCAGTCCCTGGGCAAGGCGTATCATCCGGACGGCCGAACAATAACGGACGCGGGCAACGACGTCGTGGTGATCCTGATGAAGGTCAAGGGCCACAACGGCGCCGGCCGGGGCGGGTACGTCGTCAAAACGGCTTACCCGCGGTGAAGGGCCGGATCATGGACGAGCACTCCACGTACGTCGCACTCGGCTACAGCGATGACTTCGGGCTGACCGGGCTGGCGGAGCTGATCCACGCCCGCGGGCGCCGTATCGACCGGATGTCGGCTCTCGCCCTCGCGGCCGAGTCGGCGGACGGATCGGAGGGGGAAGAGGCGGTCGAACTGGGCGAGGACGCACGCCGTCTGCTGTCCTCGCCGGTCTCCGACGAGGTCCTGCGCACCGTATGGCTGGCTTCCGTCGGAGCGTGCTTCGATCCGGCCGCCCACGGGATGGCTGCCCGTGCCTGGCTGACGGAACTGTCGGAGGTGGCTACGGCCCGTCTGCGGCGGAACAAGCGCTCCTACGTCCCACCGGAGATCCGTCCGGTGCGGGACGCCGGGCTCGGACGGCTGGTCGTGGCGGAGATCCGGGACCTGGGCGCGGTCCTGGACCGTGCGCAGGGGGCTCCAGGTCTGGCCGCGGGCCTGGAGGAGGTCGTCGACCGGGCGGACGTCGACCTCGGGTACCGGCTCTTCCTGAGGGCCCTGAAGGTGTCCCGGCCGCGGATCGGGAAGGAGCGCTACGACCGGCTCCTCGCGCTGGCAGGGCCCCTCGGTCACCCACTCGCGGTCGTCCATGACGGGCTCGACGTGTGCTGGCCGCCCGTCGATACCCGGCGGCGGGACATGGAACGGGATTTTGGTCTGTCCGGACTCGCCGAGCGGTTCGCAGGTTCATGGCACCCGCACACCGCCCGGGAAATCCTGACCGACCATCTCTCCTGGGACGGATTCGAGCGGACTCCCGGTACGGAAGCGGCACTTCTGCTGGAGGACGTGCTGCGCGTGCTCCGGTCCGGTCTCGCCACGGACACCCTTACCACTCTGTGGCTCGCGGCCTCGGAACAGGGCAGCGGTATCCATCTCTTCGGCGGCGACGGGCGCCGATGGCTGGAAGAGGTCGTCGCGGTGTGCGAGGAACGGCTGCGTGCCGTCGCCCCCGGGTACGTTCCCGTCCTGCGACCCGTCGACGCCGGGGCGGCAGCGGGTGTGCTGCGGCAGCTCCGCGAGAGGGAGGAGGACATGGCGGGCCGGGTCGTCGGCTACGGCGGGGAGGCTCTACCAGGCTCCGTCGTGGCAGCAGCGTTGCGGCGGGTCGTCACCCGGGTCGATCCCGATCTGGGGTTCCGGCTGTTCCTGCGGGCCCTGGCCGCGCTGGCCGTGCCCCTGACCCGCGAGCAGTTCGCCGGGTACGAGGCCATCGGTGAACGGTTCCGGTACGGCGAGTCCCACTTCCTCCGGATCGAACAGCTGGTCCGGATCGGCTGAGACGGCCTCAGCGGATCACCCGCACACGGCGTCGCCCTCTCTCCCACCGGTGGGAGAGAGGGCGACGCCGCACGGTGGCCTCAGACCAGCACCCCCGCCGACTCCTCCACCTCCAGCAGGGACGCGCTGTGGCGTTCCTCGTCGAACTTGCGGCGGCCGCCGCGCAGGCCGAAGAGGCGCTTGGCGAGGGCGATGTAGAGGACCGCGAGGATGTTGAGGACGAGGGTGGCGATCTTGAGGTAGCTGATCTTCTCGGTCAGCTCGTAGATCTCCAGCGGGAGGAACGCGGCGGTCGCGACCACCGTGAGGTACTCCGCCCAGCGCTTGGCCCGCCACAGGCCGACCGCCTCGACCAGTTCGATCAGGGCGTAGGCGAGGAGCAGCCCGGCGACCAGGAGGAGCGTGGAGTGCTTGTAGCCGAACGCCTTCTGGATCGAGCCGATCACGGGTGAGTGGTCGAGGTCGTAGTGGAAGTGCCGGAAGACCGGGCGCAGCACCGTCAGGTACTCGTTGAACAGCCGCCGCACCGCGTCCTGGCTGTTGCTGAACTTCCACACGGCCACCGCGACCAGCACTATGAACACCCCGCGCACGGCTCGCTCGACGGCGAGGAAGCGCAGGATGAACAGGTCCCGCAGCACCTTGCCCCGCGGCACCAGCGGCGCGTCCCGCGCCGGTCCCGATCCGTGCGGCTCCCCGAGCACGAAGTCCCCGCAGCGCAGACAGCGCCACGCGTCCCCGAGCCCGGTCTGCGCGTGCAGCCGTACCCGCAGCCGCGGATCGTCCGGCGCGTAGGTCACATGCCCCTTGCGCGCGCAGGTCCGCCGGTCCCAGTCGATCTTCATGTCCCCCGTGCCTCCATACAGGTACAGACGCCACGCGCGAGCGTGCCGTTCCGGTCGTCCGGAACGGCACGCTAATGGATGTCGGTGGGGAAACGTCAGCCGGCGGTGGTCTCGGCCGGTTCCCTCTCCTCTTCCTTCACCTCTTCGGTCGTCGCGCGGCGCGGCAGCAGGAAGGCCACCAGGACCGTGCCGATGCCGAGGACGACCGCGCCGACCAGGCTGGTGTGCGCGACGGCGGAGGAGAAGGAGGAGCCGACGGCGTCGGCCATCTGGTGCGCGCCCGCGGCCAGTTCGGTGGCCTGCTGCTTGAGCGCGGCGGCCTGCTGGGGGCTGCTCGCGTGGGCGGCCTGGGCGGCGGCCTGGTGGGCCTTGTCGGCGATGCCCTGGGCGACGGCGTAGCCCGCGCCGACCGAGTCCTGGGCGGTCTCCAGGGCGCTCGGCGGGAGCTTGCTGCCGGCGGTGGCGTCGGTGAGGTGGTTGCCGTACGACGTGGCCAGCAGCGAGCCGAGGATGGCGATGCCGAGCGAGCCGCCCAGCTCCAGCGAGGTGTCGTTGACCGCGCCGCCGACGCCCAGTTCGGACTCGGGGAACGCGCCCATGATCGCGTCGGTGCAGGGCGAGAGGGCGAGGCCGATGGCCAGGCCGAGGATGATCAGCGGGGCCACGAAGTCGCCGTACGTCGAGCCCGCGTCCACCTGGGTGAGCAGGCCCAGCGCCGCCGTGCCGAGGACCATGCCCGCGCTGACGGTCCACTTCATGCCGACGCGCGGGGTGAGCCAGCCGGTGAGGCCCGAGCCGACGAACACGGCGCCGGCCAGCGGCAGCATCCGTACGCCGGTCTCCAGGGCGTCGTAGCCGAGGACGAACTGGAGGTGCTGGGTCAGGAAGTAGAACGCGCCGAAGACGGCCAGGAAGAACAGGGCGACGGCCAGGTTGGAGCCGGCGAAGCGGCGGTGCGCGAAGCGGCGGACGTCCAGGATCGGACGCGGGTGGCGCAGCTCCCACAGGACGAAGGCGATCAGGCCCACGCCGGCGATCACGGCGGCGGCGACGGCCTTGCCGCTCCAGCCGAAGTGCGGGCCCTGGATGATCATGTAGACCAGGGAGCCGGTCCAGATCACGGACAGCAGACCGCCGACGTAGTCGATGCGGTCGTGGTGGCCGGCCTTGGACGGCGGGACCAGGACGAAGGCGGCGACGAGCGCGACGAGCGCGATCGGCACGTTGATCAGGAAGGTCGAGGACCAGCCGTGGTCGCGCAGCAGCGCGCCGGCGACCACCGGGCCCGCGGCGATGGCGAGGCCCGCCGTCGCCGTCCACAGCACGATCGCCTTGGCCCGCTCGGCCCGCGGGAAGGTCGCCGCGAGCAGCGACAGCGTGGCCGGCATGATCAGCGCCGCGCCGACGCCCATCACCGCGCGCGCCGCGATCACGGTCGCCGCGCTGTCGGCGAGGTAGCCGAAGACGGCGCCGCCGCCGAAGACCAGCAGGCCGAGCACGAGCGCCCCGCGCCGGCTGTACTTGTCGCCGATCGCGCCGAGCAGCAGCATCAGCGCCGCGTAGGGCACGGTGTAGCCGTCGATGACCCACTGGAGGTCGGCGCTGGAGAGCCCGAGGTCCTTCGTCATGTCGGGCGCCGCGACCGTGAGGGCCGTGTTGGCCATCACGATGATCAGCAGGCTCAGGCAGAGCACCAGCAGGGCCCACCAGCGCCGGGCGTAGGGGCGCTCCATCTTCTCGACCGGTTCGGTCATGACGAGTCGCATGGCAGGGGTTTGCCTTCCTCGGGTTCGCGACGGACTTGCACATCAGCGTGCAATTGCACAACGATGTGCAATGTACGCCGTTACACAGTGCTGTGCAAGTTGGGTGAGGAAGTGCAGAATGGCCCCCATGACCACGGGTAACCCCAGCCGCGCCGACGCCAACCGCCGCCGCATCCTCGACGTCGCCCTCGCCGAGCTGCTGCGCGACCCGGACGCGTCGATGGACCAGATCGCGCGCGCCGCCGGAGTCGTACGACGGACCGTGTACGGCCACTTCCCCAGCCGGGAGGCGCTGATCAGCACCCTGACCGACGAGGCGGTGCAGGCGCTCGCGGACGCGGACGCGGCGGGACGCACGGGAGTCACGGACCCGGCGGAGGCACTGGCCCGCTCGGTACTGGCGCTCTGGGCGACCGCCGACCGCTACCGGCTGCTGATCGCCCTCGCCCAGCGCACGGTCACCGTCCAGGGCATCCGCGAACGGCTCGCCCCGGTGCGCGCGGCCAAGGTACGGGTGCTCCAACAGGGCCTGGAGGAAGGCGTGTTCACCTCACCGCTGCCCGCCCCGGCGCTCGCCTATGTGCACGAGCAGACGCTCTTCGCGGTCATGGAGGCGGTCAACGACGGCCTGTTGGCGGCGAAGGAGGCGGGCCGCGCCGCCACGGTCACCGTGCTGACCGCGGCGGGCGTACCCGCCTCGCTGGCCACCGCCCTGGTGACCAAGGTGAGTGCGGACCTCTAGGGTCCGGGCCCCTGGCTTTCCGGAACAGCCGGATGCCCGGCCCCGGTTCAGGCGGGGCCGGGCATCCGGAGCAGGAGACCGGGGGCTACGCCTTGGCCAGCCGCTCCTCGCGGGGCTCGGGGACCCCGGCCACGGTACCCGCCGTCGCGTCCATCACGGTCTCGTCGAAGGGGAGTTCGCCGGAGAGCACCCGCGCCACCCGCACCGTGTCGATCTCCTTGGTCCAGGTGCCGACCAGCACCGTGGCGATCGCGTTGCCCGCGAAGTTCGTCAGCGCCCGCGCCTCGCTCATGAACCGGTCGATGCCGACGATGAGTCCGACGCCGTCCACCAGCGCGGGCTTGTGCGACTGGAGGCCGCCGGCCAGCGTGGCGAGACCCGCGCCGCTGACCCCCGCCGCGCCCTTGGACGCCAGCAGCAGGAAGAGCAGCAGCGGGATCTGCTCGCCCACCGACATCGGCGTGCCCAGCGCGTCGGCGATGTACAGCGACGCCATGGTCATGTAGATCATCGTGCCGTCGAGGTTGAAGGAGTACCCGGTCGGCACCGTGATGCCGACGACCGGCTTGCTCACCCCGAGGTGCTCCATCTTCGCGATCAGGCGCGGCAGCGCGGACTCGGAGGAGGAGGTGGACAGGATCAGCAGGAACTCGCGGGCCAGGTAGCGGCACAGGGAGAAGACGTTGACCCCGGCGAAGATCCGCAGCACCGCGCCGAGCACCACGAAGACGAACAGCACACAGGTGACGTAGAAGCCGAACATCAGCACGGCGAGGCTCTTGAGGGCGTCCAGTCCGGCCGAGCCGGTGACCGCGGCGATCGCGCCGAACGCGCCGAGGGGCGCGGCCCACATGACCATGGACAGGACGCGGAAGACGAGCCGCTGGATGTGCTCGACACCGCGCAGCACCGGCTGTCCGGCCGTGCCCATCGCCTGGAGGGCGAACCCGGCGAGCAGGGCGACCAGCAGGGTCTGGAGCACCTGGCCCTCGGTGAAGGCGGACACGAAGGTCTGGGGGATGATCGACAGGACGAAGTCGACGGGCGGCAGCGCGTCGCTGCTGACCTGCGCGTGTCCGGTGTGCTTCAGGGCGCTGGTCAGATGGAGCCCCGCGCCGGGGTGCAGCACATTGCCGACGACGAGCCCGATGGCGAGCGCGACCAGCGACATCACCAGGAAGTAGCCGAGGGCGATCCCGCCGACGGCGCCCACCTTGGCCGCCTTGCGCACCGATCCGATGCCGAGCACGATCGTGCAGAAGATGATCGGCGAGATCATCATCTTGATCAGATTGACGAACCCGGTGCCCAGCGGCTGGAGCTGGACGGCGGCATCCGGCCAGATGAGTCCGACGGCGATGCCGAGCGCGACGGCCACGATGACGGCGACGTACAGGTAATGGGTACGGTCCCGCCGCGCGCGGGGTGCGGCAGCTGCCGTATCGGGGGTGGTGGCGGCCACGACTGCCCTCCTTGACGTCTTCGTCGACGTCGTCCTGACGTCTTCGTCGACGTCGTCGTCGGTGCACGACCGGCGTGCGGCTCACGTCCGGGTGGTGCGGGGGAACGCGGTGACTATCTCCCGTCCTGTGAGGGCGGTCACGCTTGCGTTCATTTAGTTCACGCCACGGCCGGGGGCACACTGGCTGGCATGCGCCTTCCGTCCCTGCCCCGTCCGCGCAGCCTGGCGGGCCAGCTGTTCGCCATGCAGGCGGTGCTGATAGCGGTGGTGGTGGCCGGATACGCGCTGTTCACCTACGTCAGCGACCGGCGGCAGGCGGAGGACGCGGCCGCCCGGCAGGCCACCGCCGTGGCCCGCTCGATCGCCGACTCCCCCGCGGTCCGCGCGGCGATCCGCACCCCGGACCCGAGCGCACGCCTTGAGCCGTACGCGGTGAAGGTCACCCGGGACACCAGCGTCGACTTCGTGACGATCATGGACCCGGCCGGCATCCGCTGGACGCACCCGGACCCGCGGCAGATCGGCAAGCGCTTCCTCGGCACCACCGCACCCGCCCGCGCGGGCCGCACCTTCACCGAGACCTACACCGGCACCCTCGGCCCCTCCGTGCGGGCGGTGACCCCGGTGACGGACGGCGGCCGGATCGTGGGCCTGGTCAGCGCCGGCATCACCGTGGACCGGATCACCGCACGGCTCCAGGACCAGGTCACGGGGCTGCTCGGGGTGGCCGGCGGGGCGCTGCTGCTGGGCGCGGTGGGCACGTACGTGATCAACGCCCGGCTGCGGCGGCACACCCACCACATGAACGCCGCCGAGCTGAGCCGGATGCACGACTACCATCAGGCGGCGCTGCACGCGGTCCGCGAGGGGCTGCTGATGCTGGACGGGCAGTACCGGGTGGCGCTGATCAACGACGGCGGCCGGGAGCTGCTCGGGGTCGGCGAGGAGGACGAGGTGGTGGGACGGTCGGTGGCCGGGCTGGGCCTCCCGGCGCCGCTGACGGGTGCGCTGCTGTCCGCGCGGCCCCGGGTGGACGAGGTGCATCCGACCGCCTCCCGGGTGCTGGTGGTGAACACCTCCCCGGTCTTGGGCGGGGAACGCCGGGGCACCGTCGTCACCCTGCGCGATGTCACCGAACTCCAGTCCCTGATGGGCGAGCTGGACACCGAGCGGGGCTTCAGCCAGGCGCTGCGCGCGCAGGCGCACGAGGCGGCGAACCGGCTGCACACCGTGGTCTCGCTGATCGAACTGGGCCGGTCCGAGGAGGCGGTGGAGTTCGCCACGGCGGAGCTGGAGCTGGCCCAGGCGCTGACCGACCAGGTGGTGGCGGCGGTGGGCGAGCCGGTCCTCGCGGCGCTGCTGCTGGGCAAGACCGCGCAGGCCAACGAGCGGGGCGTGGAGCTGGTGGTGTCGCCGGACAGCCGGCTCGACGACGGTCTGCTGTCCGGCGCTCCGCCCGCGCGGGATCTGGTGACCGTCCTCGGCAATCTGATCGACAACGCGGTGGACGCGGCGCAGGGCAGCGCGCGGGCGCGGGTGACCGTGACGGCGTACGCCGCCGCGGCCGAACTGGTGCTGCGCGTCGCGGACTCCGGCCCCGGCGTCGACCCCGGCCACGCCGACCTGGTGTTCCAGCGCGGCTTCAGCACCAAGCCGGCCGGGCCCGGTGGCCGCGGTCTCGGGCTCGCGCTCGTACGGCAGGCGGTGACCCGGCACGCGGGGGCGCTGACGGTCGCGGACGCGGCGCCCGGGGGCGGCGCCGTGTTCGAGGTACGGCTGCCGCTGCGCCCGGCGCCGGTGCCGGCGGCGGCCGAGGGCGGTGCCGGATGACGGAGGCGATCAGAGTGCTGGTGGTGGAGGACGACCCGGTCGCCGCCGACGCGCACGAGCTGTACGTGGGCCGGGTGCCGGGCTTCACCGCGGTCGGCAAGGCCCGCACGGGCGCCGAGGCGCGGCGGGTCCTGGACCGCACGGCGGTGGATCTGCTCCTCCTCGATCTGCATCTGCCCGATGTGCACGGGCTCCAGTTCGCCCGCTCGCTGCGCGCCGCCGGCCATCACGCGGATGTGATCGCGGTGACCTCGGCCCGGGATCTGGCGGTGGTGCGCGAGGGGGTCTCGCTGGGCGTCGTGCAGTACGTGCTCAAGCCGTTCACCTTCGGCACGCTGCGCGACCGGCTGGTGCGCTACGCCGAGTTCCGCGGCGCGGCGGGCGAGGCGAGCGGGCAGGACGAGGTGGACCGGGCGCTCGCGGCGCTGCGGGCGCCCGCCCCGGCCGCGCTGCCCAAGGGGCTCAGCGGGCCCACGCTCCAGCGGGTGACCGGTGCGCTGCGCGAGGCGCCCGACGGGCTCACCGCGGCCGGGGCCGGCGAGGCGGTGGGCATATCGAGGATCACCGGGCGCCGCTATCTGGAGCACCTGGTGGCCACCGGCCGGGCCGCGCGCAGCCCGCTGTACGGCCAGGTGGGGCGGCCGGAACTGGTCTACCGCTGGGTGCCGCAGGCGCCGTGAGCCGGCCGTGATCGCCGACTCCCTTTCACTGCACACGCATTGACCTGAGCGGAGTGCCGCTCTTACCTTCACGGACACCACCGAGGCCACCCCCACGTGTGCCCGCAGGAGGTCATGCCCGTGCGCCCCACCGCCGCTCTCACCGCCCTGCTCACCACCGTCCTCGCCGCCGGCGCCCTCACCGCGTGCGACGCCGGCTCCGGCGAGGGACCCGACACCCTGCGGGTGTCGTACAAGCAGTCGACCGACAACTCCGTCAAGGTGATGGACACCTACCTCGCCGGCATCAAGAAGCAGTTCGAGTGCGAACACCCCGGGAAGAAGGTCGAGTTCGTGCCGATCAAGGCGCCGGACTCGGAGTACTACACCAAGCTCCAGCAGATGCTGCGCTCCCCGCGCACCGCACCCGATCTGGTCTACGAGGACACCTTCCTCATCAACTCCGACATCACCAGCGGGTACTTGAAGCCCCTCGACCCGTATCTCGCGAAGTGGCCGGACTGGGGACGGTTCATCGGCACCGCGAAGGCCGCCGCCCGGGGGCAGGACGGGAAGACGTACGGCGTCCCGGACGGCACCGACACCCGCGGACTCTGGTTCGACAAGCGGGTGTTCCGCAAGGCCGGGCTGCCCGCCGACTGGCAGCCGCGGACCTGGGACGAGATCCTCGCCGCCGCCCGCACCATCAAGCGGAAGGTCCCCGGGGTCACCCCGCTCAACCTCTACACCGGCAAGCCCGCGGGCGAAGAGGCCACGATGCAGGGCTTCGAGGAACTGCTGTACGGCACGAACGACGGCCGGAGCGATCCGCTGTACGACGCCGCGAGCAAGAAGTGGATCGCGGCCGGCCAGGGTTTCAAGGACGCGCTGGCGTTCGTGCACAGCGTGTTCCAGGAGAAGCTGGGCCCGGACGTGTCCGACGCGCTCGACCCCAACTACTCCACCACCGTGCGCGGTGAACTGCTCCCCGAGGGCAGGCTCGGCATCGACCTGGACGGCTCCTGGCTGCCGCAGGACTGGCTGCCGGGCAGCGGACACGAGTGGAAGGACTGGTCGAAGGAGACGGGGCTCGCCTCCATGCCCACCCAGCACGGGCAGGCGCCGGGCAAGGTGAGCATGTCGGGCGGCTGGACGTGGTCGATCCCGGCGCGGGCGGCCCATCCGGACCTCGCGTTCGACTTCATCAGGACGCTCCAGACCAGGGACAACGCGCGGAAGTGGTACATCGCCAACTCCGGTATCGCGGTGCGCGCGGACGTGGCGTCGGACCCCGCGTACGCGGGCGCGCAGCCCGGGATCAAGTTCTTCACCGACCTGGTGGCCACCACGCACTACCGGCCCGCGTTCCCCGCCTACCCGAAGGTGTCGACCGCGATCCAGGAGGCCATGGAGGGCGTGACCACCGGGGACCGGACGGTGGCGCAGGCGGCCGGTGACTACGACGCCGCGCTCAAGGACGCCACCGGCGGACAGGTGGTCGGCGGATGAGGAGACGGGGCGCGGCACCCGGGCTCCTCCGGGCCCTGCCCCTCGCCCCCGCCGTCGTCCTGCTGCTGCTCTTCCTCGCCGGGCCCATCGCCTACTGCGTCCTGATCGCCTTCACCGACCTCCAGCTGACCGGCCAGGCGCACTCCTCCTTCGTGGGGTTCGCCAACTTCCGCCGGGCCTTCGCGGACCCGGCGTTCCTCAACGCGGTCTGGCTGACGCTGGTGTTCACCGTGCTGTCCTCGATCGTCGGGCAGAACACCCTGGGGCTCGCGCTCGCCGCGCTGATGAAGCGGGCGTCGCGGCCGGTGCGGGCGGTGGCCGGCGCGGTGGTGGTCACGGCCTGGGTGCTGCCGGAGGTGGTCGCCGGGTTCCTGCTCTACGCCTTCTTCCGGCGGGAGGGAACCCTGGACGCGGTCCTCGGCTGGCTCCGGCTGCCGCGCCAGAACTGGCTGTACACCCTGCCGATCCTCGCGGTGTCGTTCGCCAATGTGTGGCGCGGCACGGCCTTCTCGATGCTGGTGTACTCGGCCGCGCTGGACGAGATCCCGGCCGAGATCAGCGAGGCGGCCGAGGTGGACGGGGCGGGCGGCCTGCGGCGGCTGTGGCACATCACGCTGCCGATGATCCGCCGGTCCATCGGCACCAATCTGATGCTCAACACCCTCCAGACGCTCTCGGTGTTCGGGCTGATCTGGGTGATGACCCGGGGCGGCCCCGGCGACCGGAGCCAGACGCTGCCGCTGCTGATGTACGAACAAGCCTTCCAGAACAGCATGATCGGGTACGGCACCGCCGTCGCGCTGCTCCTGCTGCTGGTGGGGGCGCTGTTCTCGGCCGTGTATCTGCGGCTGCTGCGGACGGAGGTGTGATGGCCCGCGCCCTCACCCGCACCCGCAGTACTCGCACCCGCACCCGCGCACGTGCCGCACGGCGCCGTACCGCCGACGCCTGTCTGCTGCTGGTGGCCGCCGCCTTCGCGCTGCCGCTGGCCTGGGTGGTGCTGGCGAGCGTGGACCCGTCCGCCGGTCTGCGGGTCCGGGTCCCGCACGCGCTCACCCTCGGCAACTTCCGGGCGATCCTGACCCCGGACATCACCTACACCCCGCTGCTCAACAGCCTGATCCTGTGCGGCGGTGCCACCGCGCTCACCGTCGGGTGCGCCGCGCTCGCCGCGTACCCGCTCTCCCGGTTCCGGTCCCGGCTCAACCGGCCGTTCCTGCTGACGATCCTCTTCGCCACCAGCCTGCCCATCACCGCGATCATGGTGCCGGTGTACGCCCTGTTCGTCCGGGTGAATCTGATCGACACCCTCCAGGGCACGATCCTGTTCTTCGCCGCGACCCAGCTCCCGTTCGCCATCTGGCTGATGAAGAACTTCATGGACGGTGTCCCGAAGGAACTGGAGGAGGCCGCCTGGACCGACGGCGCCTCGCCCGTGCAGTCGCTGCTGCGCGTCGTCCTGCCGCTGATGGGGCCGGGCCTCGCCGTCGTGACGGTCTTCTCGTTCGTCATGATGTGGGGCAACTTCTTCGTCCCCTTCATGCTCCTGCTCACCCCCGACAAGATGCCGGCCTCGGTGAGCGTCAACGACTTCTTCGGCAACCGCGGCATGGTCGCCTACGGCCAGCTCGCCGCGTTCTCCGTCGTCTACTCGACCCCGGTGATCCTGCTGTACGTGCTGGTCTCCCGCCGGCTGGGAAGCGGCTTCGCGCTCGGGGGCGCGGTGAAGGGCTGACGAACGGACGGGCGGGGGCTGTGTATTCGGCCAATACGTGATCCTGTCGGAACGGACCGTATCGCCCCCGCCCCGCCGGGCCTACCTTGTGCGGGGTGCGCCCACCCTCCTCTCCCCCGCCTCCGCCCCCGTTCGACGCCCAGGCCGCCCGGCGGCTGCGCGGCGCCCTCGGCATGGGTCCCGAGCATGTCGCCCACGCCCTGCGGTCCGCGTACGGGCTGCCCTACGTCACCCCCGGGTACGTGCTCGCCTGGGAGCGCGGCACCGTCGGCCCGGATCACACCGAACTCGCCGCGCTCGCCGGGGCGTTGTGGTGTGACCCCGGCGAACTCCTCGACCGCCCCCGCACCCTGCGCGAGCACCGCATCGCGCGCGGCGTCGCACCGCAGGACGTCGCGCACGCCGTCGGCGTGGGCCTTCCGGCGTATCTGCGGATGGAGGAGGACGGCGTCTGGCGCGGCACCGAGCGGCAGCTCCTCGACCTCGTCCGGGTGCTGCGCCTCGAACCGCCGGACGTGGTGGCCGTCACGGGCCGTACGGAGCCGCTCGCCGCGTTGCTGCGCGGGGCCGTGACCACCCGCTGGCAGGCGTATGTGCGCCAGGTCGGGGAGCTGGTGGCCCTGGAGCGCCCCGTCCTGGAGGAGGGCCTGCGCCGGCTGCACCGGGACTACCAGGGCCGGATGACCGCCACCCTGGGCTGGGGCGGCGGGGGCACGGCCGGGGCCGCCGGGGAGGAGTTCCTGGAGCGGATCGTGGAGAACTTCTGGGCGGCGGTCCGGCGGGAGCCGTAGAACTCCCGCCGGGACAACGCCTCCGGAGAGCGGGGCGGTCTAGAAGACCGACTCCGCCTCGTCCATCCGGTCCTTCGGGACCGTCTTCAGCTCGGTGACCGCCTCCGCGAGCGGGACCATCTCGATGTCGGTGCCGCGCAGGGCGGTCATCCGGCCGAACTCGCCGCGGTGGGCGGCCTCCACGGCGTGCCAGCCGAAGCGGGTGGCGAGGACGCGGTCGTAGGCGGTGGGCACGCCGCCGCGCTGGACATGGCCGAGGATGACCGGCTTGGCTTCCTTGCCGAGGCGGCGCTCCAGCTCGTAGGCGAGGGCGGTGCCGATGCCCTGGAAGCGCTCGTGGCCGTACTGGTCGATGGCGCCCTTGCCGTAGTCCATGGTGCCCTCGGCGGGGTGCGCGCCCTCGGCGACGCAGACCACGGCGAACTTCTTGCCGCGGGAGAAGCGCTCCTCGACCATCTTGACCAGGTCCGCGGGGTCGAAGGGCCGCTCGGGCAGGCAGATGCCGTGGGCGCCGGCGGCCATGCCGGACTCCAGCGCGATCCAGCCCGCGTGCCGGCCCATGACCTCGACCACCATCACCCGCTGGTGGGACTCGGCGGTGGTCTTGAGGCGGTCCATCGCCTCGGTGGCGACGCCCACCGCGGTGTCGAAGCCGAAGGTGCGGTCCGTGGCGGAGATGTCGTTGTCGATCGTCTTGGGCACGCCGACGACCGGGAGGCCCGCGTCGGAGAGCATCCGGGCCGCCGTCAGGGTGCCCTCGCCGCCGATCGGGATCAGCGCGTCGATGCCGAACTCCCCGACCATGTCGGTGGCCCGCTCGCACGCCTCCCGCAGCCGGTCCCGCTCCAGCCGGGAGGAGCCGAGGATGGTGCCCCCGAGGGCCAGGATGCCGCCGACCGCGTCCAGGTCGAGGGCGCGGTAGTGGCGGTCGAGCAGACCCCGGTAGCCGTCCTCGAATCCGATGACCTCGTCGTCGTACTGCGTCACCGCGCGGTGCACGACCGAACGGATCACGGCGTTCAGGCCGGGGCAGTCGCCGCCTGCGGTGAGAACTCCGATGCGCATCGTGCTGTGTCTCCTGCTCGCTGTCTCGTCCGTGCGTGAGCCTGCCCCGATTCTTTCACGTCCGCCGGGAGCCCCGGGATCCTGACGGGCGCCTTATCCCGGCCGAGGGGTACTGTCAAGAGGGTTCCGCTCACCCTGGTGGGCGATTTTTATGCCGACCCTTCGACGACGATCCTGCGGCGACGATCTTTCGACGGCGCCATGAGAAACGGCGACATGAGAAACGGAGTGGACACGTGACGCGCAGCGTGTACCTGACCGGCATCGACCGCGGCGACGGCCGCCAGGTCGCGGAGCTGGGGGTCATGGAACTGCTGACCCGGCAGGTGGACCGGGTGGGGGTCTTCCGCCCGCTCGTGCACGACGGCCCCGACCGGCTGTTCGAGCTGCTGCGGGCGCGCTACCGCCTCTCCCAGGACCCGGCGACCGTCGGCGGCATGGACTACCGGGAGGCGTCCGCGATCCAGGCCGAGCAGGGCACCGACGAACTGGTCTCCACTCTGGTCGACCGCTTCCACCTGCTGGCCCGCGACTACGACGTGGTCCTGGTCCTCGGCACCGACTTCGCGGCCACCCAGCTCCCGGACGAGCTGGCCCTGAACGCCCGCCTGGCCAACGAGTTCGGCGCCTCCGTGCTGCCGATCGTCGGCGGCCGCGGCCAGAACGCCGAGTCGGTGCGCGCGGAGGTCCGCAACGCCTACCGCGCCTACCACGGCCTGGGCTGCGACGTCCTCGCCATGATCGCCAACCGGGTCGCCCGGGAGGACCGCGACGAACTCGCCGAGCGCCTGGCCTCCCGGCTGCCGGTGCCCTGCTACGTGCTGCCCGACGAGCCCGCCCTGTCCGCGCCGACCGTCGCGCAGATCGCCCAGGCCCTGGACGCCCGGGTGCTGCTCGGCGACGACTCCGGGCTCGCCCGCGACGCCCTCGGCTTCGTCTTCGGCGGCGCCATGCTGCCGAACCTGCTGACCGCCCTGATGCCGGGCTGTGTGGTCATCACCCCCGGGGACCGCGCGGACCTGGTCGTCGGCGCGCTGGCCGCGCACAGCGCCGGCACCCCGCCGATAGCCGGCATGCTCCTCACCCTGGACGAGGTGCCGAGCCAGGAGATCCTCACGCTGGCCGACCGGCTCGCCCCGGGCACCCCGGTGCTGTCGGTGCGCGGCAACAGCTTCCCCACCGCCGAGCGGCTGTTCTCGCTGGAGGGCCGGATGACGGCGGCCACCCCGCGCAAGGCGGAGACCGCGCTGGGCCTGTTCGAACGCCATGTCGACACCGCCGAGCTGGCGAGCCTCATCTCGGCGACCAGCGGCGACCGCGTCACCCCGATGATGTTCGAGCACAAGCTCCTCGACCGGGCCCGCGCCGACCGGCGCCGGGTGGTGCTCCCGGAGGGCACCGAGGCGCGGGTGCTGCACGCGGCCGAGGTGCTGATGCGCCGGGGCGTGTGCGACCTGACCCTGCTCGGGCCCGCCGACCAGATCCGCAAGAAGGCCGCCGACCTGGGCATCGACCTCGGCGACACCCAGCTGATCGACCCGGCCACCAGCGAGCTGCGCGACGGCTTCGCCGAGAAGTACGCGGCCCTGCGCGCCCACAAGGGCGTCACGGTGGAGCTGGCGTACGACGTCGTCACGGACGTGAACTACTTCGGCACCCTGATGGTCGAGGAGGGTCTCGCCGACGGCATGGTCTCCGGCTCGGTGCACTCCACGGCGGCCACCATCCGCCCGGCCTTCGAGATCATCAAGACCCGCCCCGAGGCCGAGATCGTCTCCTCGGTGTTCTTCATGTGCCTGGCCGACAAGGTGCTGGTCTACGGCGACTGCGCGGTCAACCCCGACCCGGACGCCGAGCAGCTCGCCGACATCGCCATCCAGTCGGCCGGTACGGCGGCCCGGTTCGGGGTGGAGCCGCGGATCGCGATGCTGTCGTACTCCACCGGCACCTCCGGCACCGGCGCCGATGTCGACAAGGTGCGCGCGGCCACCGAGCTGGTGCGCGCCCGCCGACCCGACCTGAAGATCGAGGGGCCGATCCAGTACGACGCCGCCGTGGAGCCCACCGTCGCCGCGACCAAGCTGCCGGGCTCCGAGGTCGCCGGGCAGGCCACGGTGCTGATCTTCCCGGACCTCAACACCGGCAACAACACCTACAAGGCCGTGCAGCGCTCGGCCGGCGCGATCGCCGTCGGCCCGGTCCTCCAGGGACTGAACAAGCCGGTCAACGACCTGTCCCGGGGCGCCCTGGTGCCGGACATCGTGACCACCGTCGCCATCACCGCCATCCAGGCCCAGACCTCCGCAGACCGAGCAGAAAGCGTGCCCGTACCGTGACCGCGACCCGTGTCCTCGTCCTCAACTCCGGCTCCTCCTCGCTGAAGTACCAGCTGCTCGACATGCGGGACGCGAGCCGGCTCGCCCTCGGCCTGGTCGAGCGGATCGGCGAGCAGACCTCCCGGCTCAAGCACACCTGCGTCGGCACCGGTGAGACCCGCGAGCAGAACGGCCCGATCGCGGACCACGACGCCGCGCTCAAGGCCGTCGCCGGGGAGCTGGCCCGCGACGGCATCGGCCTGGACTCGCCGGACCTGCTGGCGATCGGCCACCGGGTGGTGCACGGCGGGATGTTCTTCACCGAGCCCACCGTCGTCGACGACGAGGTGATCACCGAGATCGAGCGGCTGATCCCGGTCGCCCCGCTGCACAACCCGGCCAACCTGACCGGCATCCGCACGGCCCGCGCGCTGCGCCCCGACCTGCCGCAGATCGCCGTGTTCGACACCGCGTTCCACACCACGATGCCGGAGTCCGCGGCGCGCTACGCGATCGACCCGAAGATCGCGGACCGCTACCGGGTGCGCCGCTACGGCTTCCACGGCACCTCGCACGCCTATGTGTCCCGCGAGACGGCCCGGCTGCTGGGCAAGGACCCCGCCGAGGTCAGTGTGATCGTGCTGCACCTCGGCAACGGCGCCTCCGCGTCCGCGGTGGAGCGGGGCCGGTGCGTGGACACCTCCATGGGGCTCACGCCTTTGGAGGGGCTGGTGATGGGTACGCGCTCCGGTGATCTGGATCCCGCCGTCATCTTCCATTTGGCACGGGTCGGCGGAATGTCCATGGACGAGATCGACACTCTCCTCAACAAGAGGAGCGGCCTGTTCGGTCTGTGCGGGGACAACGACATGCGGGAGATCCGCCGCCGGATCGACGAGGGCGACGAGGAAGCCGCTCTCGCCTTCGACATTTACATTCACCGGCTCAAGAAGTACATCGGCGCCTATTACGCCGTGCTCGGGAAGGTGGACGCGATCGCGTTCACCGCCGGGGTCGGGGAGAACGCGGCGCCCGTGCGCCAGGCGGCGATCGCGGGCCTGGAGGGGCTGGGCGCGGCGGTCGACCCGGAGCTGAACGCCGTGCGCGGCGACGGGGCGCGGCTGATTTCGCCCGCGTCCGCCCGGGTGGCCGTGGCGGTGGTGCCGACGGATGAAGAACTGGAGATCGCGACGCAGACCTACGCACTGGTCGGAAAGAGCAATTGAGCAGCACCTGAGCAGGACGCCTCTCATTTGTATCTTCCGCCAGACGGAATATTCCGTAGCGAAACAAACCGATAGGATCGCCCCATGCGCCGTTCGAAAATCGTCTGTACTCTCGGCCCCGCGGTCGACTCCCACGAGAAGCTCGTCGCCATGATCGAGGCGGGCATGAACGTGGCCCGCTTCAACTTCAGCCACGGCTCCCACGCCGAGCACCAGGCGCGGTACGACCGCGTCCGGGCCGCGTCCAAGGAGACCGGCCGGCCCATCGGCGTCCTCGCCGACCTCCAGGGCCCGAAGATCCGCCTGGAGACCTTCGCCGACGGTCCGGTCGAGCTTCAGCGCGGCGACGAGTTCGTCATCACCACCGAGGACGTGCCCGGCGACCGGCACCTGTGCGGGACGACGTACAAGGGGCTGCCGGGCGACGTCACGCGCGGCGACCAGGTCCTGATCAACGACGGCAACGTCGAGCTGAAGGTCGTGGACGTGGAGGGCCCCCGGGTCCGGACGATCGTGATCGAGGGCGGCGTCGTCTCCGACCACAAGGGCATCAACCTGCCCGGCGCGGCCGTCAACGTGCCCGCGCTGAGCGAGAAGGACGTCGAGGACCTGCGGTTCGCGCTGCGCATGGGCTGCGACATGGTCGCGCTGTCCTTCGTGCGGGACGCCAAGGACGTCCAGGACGTGCACCGCGTCATGGACGAGGAGGGCCGCCGGGTCCCGGTCATCGCCAAGGTGGAGAAGCCGCAGGCGGTGGAGAACATGCAGGACGTCGTCGCGGCGTTCGACGCGGTGATGGTGGCCCGCGGCGACCTCGCGGTGGAGTACCCGCTCGAGAAGGTCCCGATGGTGCAGAAGCGCCTGATCGAGCTGTGCCGGCGCAACGCCAAGCCGGTGATCGTGGCGACCCAGATGATGGAGTCGATGATCACCAACTCCCGGCCGACCCGCGCCGAGGCGTCCGACGTGGCCAACGCGATCCTGGACGGCGCCGACGCGGTGATGCTGTCCGCCGAGTCCTCGGTGGGTGCCTACCCGGTCGAGACGGTCAAGACCATGTCGAAGATCGTCCAGGCCGCCGAGCAGGAGCTGCTCTCCAAGGGCCTGCAGCCGCTGGTGCCGGGCAAGAAGCCGCGCACGCAGGGCGGTTCGGTGGCCCGCGCGGCCTGCGAGATCGCCGACTTCCTCGGCGCCCGCGGCCTGGTCGCGTTCACCCAGTCCGGCGACACCGCGCGCCGCCTCTCGCGCTACCGCGCCGCCCAGCCGATCCTCGCCTTCACCACCGAGGAGTCCACCCGCAACCAGCTCACGCTGAGCTGGGGCGTGGAGCCGTACGTGGTGACGTTCGTGAACACCACCGACGACATGGTCGACCAGGTGGACCAGGAGCTGGCCAGCCTGGGCCGCTTCGAGAAGGGCGCCACCGTGGTCATCACGGCCGGCTCGCCCCCCGGCGTCCCCGGCACCACCAACATGATCCGGGTCCACCACCTGGGCACCGACAACTGACGCGGCCCGCACGGACGTGAACGGCGCGAAGGGCGCCCCCTGTTCGCAGGGGGAGCCCTTCGCGGTGCCGCGGCTCCCGGAGGGGTCCGGGGGACCGGTCAGCCGGTCGTGTACACATGCATCCCGGGCACGTGCAGGCTGCCGCCGAACTGGGCGGCCTGGGTCACCTTCACGCTGGTGAAGTAGATCAGCGGGAGGTTGAGCGGGGGCGGGCTGTCGGGGCTGAAGGTCATGGGGATCAGACCGAACAGGTTGCCCGAGATCGACTCGGTGTACATCACGGTCTTGCCGTCGCGGATGGTCGACGTCGAGCCCTTGGACGCCTGGACGTGGTACGTCTTGCCGGACAGCGAGTCGTGCACCGTCTGGTGCAGGTCGCCGATGTCGGTGCCGTCGGAGATGACGTACTTCAGCACCTTCTTGGTGGTGCCGCCCGCCGTCCTCACCTCGACGACGCCCTGGTAGTCGGCGCCCTTGAGCAGCAGCGAGCTGGCCTGGAGGTACCAGGGGTCGTCCGCCACCGGCACCTGGTTGTCGACGCCGCCCTCGTCGGTGGTGGCCGCCGGGCAGTCCTTGGCCGAGGGGCTCGCGCTCGTGGACGGGTCCGGGGTCGCCGGGTCCGCCGTGTCCTTGACCGCCTTGCCCGCGCCGTCGACCGCCTTGCCCGCGTCGTCGGCCGTCTTGGAGACCGTGCCGGTGGTGTTCTTCACCGTGTCCCCGACCGTCTTGGCGGCCTTGGAGGCCGTGTCCTTGACGGTGTCGGACGGCTTCGTGCCGGACGGCGACGCCGTGGAGCCGGACGCGGACGGCGAGGGGCTCGCCGAGGGCGTGGCGCTCGCGGACGGCGTGGCGGTGTCGTGCTTGCCGCCGGTGAGGATGTTCCCGATGGTGTCGCCGATGGTGCCGAGGAGTCCGCCGCCGCTGCTCTTGCCGGGCGACGCGCTCGGAGTCGTCGTACCGGAGCCGGAACCCGAACCGGAGCCCGAGCCCGACCCGGAGCCGGACGTCTCGGTCGGCTTCGGCGTGGTCCCGCCCGCGGAACCCGAGTCGGAACCCGAGCCCGAACCCGAGCCCGGGTCCTTGGACGACGGGTCGGACGGGTCCTCGGAGGAGTCCTTGCCGGTGTCCTTCGTCGCGTCACCGCTCGGCGAGGACGTCGGCGTCGGCGCGTCGGTGGACTTGGTGGCCGAGGGCGACGGCGAGGACGAGGGGTCCTTGCCGTCGTCCAGCGCCTTGACGCAGTCCTTGTACTCGTCCGCCGTCAGGCTCTTGGCCGTGGTGGAGGGGGCCGGGCTGCCGCCGCTGCCCGCCGCGAGGGCGAGCGTGGAGGTGAAGCCCATGCCCATGAGCACGGCCGTCGGCATCGCCACGGTGGCTATCGCCTTGCCGGCCGGCATGTGGAACCTGGTGAACAGCGGCTTCCTGGGGGCCGCGTGGCGGGCTCCGGTTCTCCCGCGGGACTCGTCCGCGTCGCTCCCGCGGCTCACCTCGTCAGCCGGCACTGTGCCTCCCGTTCGCCCCGTTGGCCGGGCTCGTTCCTGACAGGTCGTTCGGCTCGTACGCGCCGGCGGTGCCCTGGCCGGGCAGCGGCACGGACTCGGGCGCGCCGCCGGTGCCCGGGGCGGCCTCACCGGCCTGTGACTCCGGTCCGCCGGGCTCGCCAGGCGCCCACGCCACGGCCATCGCTCCGCCGATGAGGGCGAACAGGAAGCCGAGGACGAAGCCGCCGAAGTTGGACACGGGCAGGGACACCAGCGCCAGCAGGATCGCGGCGACTCCCGCGAAGGTCCGCACATGCTTCTGGAACCAGAGGCTGACGCCCAGCACGACGAGCAGCACACCGATGATCAGGGATCCCGCCCCCGCGGTGGTCGCCATCGCCAGCGTCAGGTGTCCGAGCTGGAGGTGGGCGTACGGGAAGTACATGATCGGAAAGCCGCCGAGCAAGATGAACAGACCTGCCCAGAACGGCCGCGCGCCCCGCCAGGCGCGGAACTGCTGCCTCCGGATGTCGAACTGGCCGGATTCGGCGGCAGGGGTCTCGGCGCTCATGGAAAACAGCTCCCTGGTGCGGCATTGCTGTGGTGATGACGTGTGCCACGTGTGAAGACGCGGCGGATGTGGCGCGGGCGGGGGCGCCGTCGGCTCCCCCGCCCGTCAACGAGTGCCTAGTAGCACTCGTGTGTGCCCGCCTGCACGGACATGTGCAGACCACTGAGCTTGAAGGTGCCGGCCGTGGTCGCCCACGCCGTCTGCTTCACACCGGTCAGCGTGGCCGAGTCGGCCTGCTGCGCGAAGCCGAACGGGTTGGCCTGCTCCTTGCCACCCTTCATGCCAGGACCCTTGCCGGCGTCCTTGGCGGCAACACCGATGTCGATGTTGGTGAAGGTGGCGTCGGCGTTCAGGTCGTCGACGTCGATGTACAGCTGGTCGGCCTCGACCGGCTTGTCCGCGCCCGCCTTCAGCACCAGGCTGACCGAGCCGAGCACCGGGATGTTCGGCGTGACGACCGACTGGCACATGTTCGTGATCTGGGCCGTCTTGAAGGCCGAGACCGCGACCGGGTGGGTCGTCTGGTCACCACCGAGGGTGTAGCCGTTGTCGAGCGCGCCGTACTGCTCGAAGCCCTGGCCGACCAGTTTGTCGGCGGTGACCTTGAACGACTGACCCGACACACTGAACGACGCGGCCAGCGCACCCTGAGCGAGGGCGACACCTATACACGCCGTGGCGGCGACGCTGGGCACCATGACCACAGCGAACCGCTTCCATCTGGTCCCGCCACGCACCTGGGACTCCATATTTCCTCCTTCTCGGACGTACATCTCCTGGCCCGGACTCGCCCACATACGGCGGCTCAGCCGGGCAGGGATGGGAGAAGTGCTACGTCCTCGGGAAGGAGAGCGCCCGTACTCGCAGGCGCACAAGCGCCCGAATCACCGGCGATCACCCCCGAGCGACAACCACTGGTCGCGCCTGACACACATCACGCACAACCTTGCTTGGACAGGCTTCGCCGGCCGGCGAAGACCCCCCTGCCCTAGAGCCGGCGCCACTGCCGCCGGCTCTGCTCGGTGGGGACCCAGAGTCTCCCTCGCCCCGACCGGATGCCGGGGTACGGGAATGGACCGAGCGTCGCCGATCGTGGTGCAAATTGGCCGCCTGCACAAGGGGGTTCGTTACTGGCTAGTAACGGGCGGATAACCAAGACACGACCGGGTGATCCCGGAGCGCGACACTCCGTCGCAACGCAGGGCAGAGCAAAGCCGTTGATCCCTGTACGAAACCAGACAGATCAACGGCTGTGATTTACTCGGAGTAACAGCCGCCCCGATTACCAAGATTTGGCAAAGTGGAGCGGCCTGAACGTCTTGTCGCCAAACCTTTCACCCCGGCGTCACGGCCGTGGCGTTGAGTGACTGGTCAGAAAAGCGCCCGCGCGAGCGCCCGGCGAGCACCGATCACCCGGGGGTCCTCGGAGCCCACGACCTCGAACAGCTCCAGGAGCCGGCGACGTACCGCGTCCCGGTCGTCACCCGCCGTGCGCTGCACGGTCTCGATCAACCGCCCGAAGGCGTCCTCGACATGACCGCCCACCAGATCCAGGTCCGCGGCGGCGATCTGCGCGTCCGCGTCCTTGGGCTGATCGGCCGCCTCCCGGCGCACCTTCTGCGGGTCCATACCCTGCACCCGGCGCAGCAACTCGGCCTGCGCGAGACCGAGTTTGGCCTCGGGGTGGGCCGGGTCGTCGGCCAGTACGTTCTGGTAGGCGGTGACCGCGCCGTCCAGGTCGCCGGCGTCCAGGGCCTGGGCGGCCGCGTTCAGGAGCGACTCGTACGGGCCCACCGGGGCCTCGGCGCCCATGCCCTGGGCACCGCCCGGCTGCGCCTCCGGGTCGACGGTCAGGCCGGTCAGACCGAAGCGCTCCTCGGCGACCTGCACCAGCTGGTCGAGGGTCCCGCGGATCTGCTCCTCACCGGCCGTCCCCTGGAACAGGGGCAGGGCCTGGCCCGCCACGACGGCGAACACCGCCGGGATGCCCTGCACCCCGAACTGCTGCATCAGCATCTGGTTGGCGTCGACGTCGATCTTGGCGAGGAGGAAGCGCCCGGCGTACTCGACGGCCAGCCGCTCCAGGACCGGGCTCAGCTGCTTGCAGGGCTGACACCACTCGGCCCAGAAGTCGATGACGACGGGCACCTCGGCGGAGCGCTGGAGGACCTCGCGCTCGAAGCCCGCCTCATCGACGTCGATGACGAGATCGGCCGGGGAGACGGCACCCGTGCCGCCCTGCCGGGCCGCTTCGGCGCGCGTCTGCTCGGCCTTGGCCTTGGCCTCCTGGGCCGCCTTCACCGCGGCGAGGTCGACCACGCCGCTCATGGACATGTTCCGTGGCTGCATGCGTCTATCCTCCCCTGTTCCCGCGCCTGAAGAAAAAAGCGTCGGTGTCCGGCGCCGGGTCCCCACCC
Source organism: Streptomyces sp. SUK 48 (assembly GCF_009650765.1). Classification (NCBI taxonomy): domain Bacteria; kingdom Bacillati; phylum Actinomycetota; class Actinomycetes; order Kitasatosporales; family Streptomycetaceae; genus Streptomyces; species Streptomyces sp. SUK 48. Next base: position 2,784,791 of record NZ_CP045740.1, read on the forward strand.
GCGCCGTGCCGTTCTGCCCGCGTACGTCCGTCGCGAGCTTTCGCTACGACCCGTAGCGTAATGGCAATGAGGGGTCACGCGACACCGCAATCCGGTGATCTCCCTCACCACGCCACGGATCCGGCCGCCGACGGGCCGGTTATGGTCGGGGGATGCAGAGCCGCACCCCCGCCAGCCGCCCCGGGCGCCCCCGCAGTGCCGCCGCGGACACCGCGATCCTGGCCGCGACCCGGGAGGCGCTGGTGGAGCTGGGCTGGTCCAAGCTCACGCTCCAGGACGTGGCGATGCGCGCCGGGGTCGCGAAGACCACGCTCTACCGCCGCTGGGCCGGCAAGAACGAGCTGGTCGTCGACGCGGTCGCGGAACTCTTCGACGAGCTGCGGCTGCCCGACCGGGGCAGCCTGGCCGCCGACATCGAGGGCGTGGTCCTCCAGTTCGCGGCGCTCCTGGACCGCCCCGAGTGCCGCAGCGGCCTGATGGCGGTGGTCGCGGAGTCGACCCGCGACGAACCCCTGCGCGAACGCATCCGCGCCTCGGTCGTGGAACGCCAGAAACGCCTGGTCGTCGAGGGCCGCTCGCGCGCCCAGGCCCGCGGCGAACTCCCCCCGGAATCCGACCCGGAGGAGACCGCCCGCACCATCGACCTCACCTTCGACATGGTCGCCGGCGCCGTCGTCCACCGCACCCTGGTCAGCGGCAAACCCGCCGACGGCCCCTGGATCCGAAGCTTCATCAGGGTCCTGCTGCTGGGGCTGTCGGCACCGGCGTAATTGCCACCGGGAACCCTTCGCGCAGAAGGCCGGAACGGCCCGCGCGCGAAGGCGCGGGCCCGAGCGCCCTCAGAAGCCCGCCGGTTCCGTGTACGCGCCCCATTCGTCGCGCAGCAGGCCGCAGATCTCGCCGAGGGTCGCCTCCGCGCGGACCGCGGACAGCATCGGCTCGATCATGTTGGAGCCGTCCCGGGCGGCGGCGAGGAGGGCGTCCAAGCAGGTGCGTACGGCGGTCTCGTCGCGAGCCGCCCTGCGGTCGCCGAGAAGCTGGACCTGGGTCCGCTCCACCTCGTGGCCGACGCGCAGGATCTCCAGTTCGCCGGTGACGGAACCGGTGTGCGCGTTGACGCCCACGACCCTCTTCTCCCCCTTCTCCAGCGCCTGTTGGTAGCGGAAGGCGGACTCGGCGATCTCCCCGGTGAACCAGCCGTCCTCGATCCCGCGCAGAATCCCGGAGGTCATCGGCCCGATGGGATGGTGGCCGTCCGGATGAGCCGCGCGCCCCCGCTCCTCGATCTGCTCGAAGACCTTCTCCGCCGCCGCCTCGATACGGTCGGTCAGCTGCTCGACGTACCACGCGCCGCCCAGCGGATCCGCCACCCCCGCGACCCCGGTCTCCTCCAGCAGCACCTGCTGGGTGCGCAGCGCGATCTCCGCGGCCCGCTCGCTGGGCAGCGCCAGCGTCTCGTCCAGGGCGTTGGTGTGCAGCGAGTTGGTCCCGCCGAGCACCGCGGCCAGCGCCTCCACCGCGGTGCGCACCACGTTGTTGTACGGCTGCTGCGCGGTCAGCGAGACCCCGGCGGTCTGGGTGTGGAACCGCAGCCACTGCGCCTTCTCGCTCCGCGCGCCGTACACATCGCGCAGCCACCGCGCCCAGATGCGCCGCGCGGCACGGAACTTGGCGATCTCCTCGAAGAAATCCACATGGGCGTCGAAGAAGAACGACAGGCCGGGCGCGAACACGTCGACGTCCAGGCCCCGGCTCATCCCCAGCTCGACGTACCCGAACCCGTCCGCGAGCGTGTACGCCAGCTCCTGCGCGGCCGTCGCCCCCGCCTCCCGGATGTGGTACCCGGAGACCGACAGCGGCTTGTAGGCGGGGATGCCGGCCGCGCAGTACTCCATGAGGTCGCCGATCAGCCGCAGATGCGGCTCCGGCTGGAAGAGCCACTCCTTCTGGGCGATGTACTCCTTGAAGATGTCCGTCTGGAGCGTGCCGTCGAGGAGCGAGGGATCGACGCCCTGCCGCTCGGCCGCGACCAGGTACATGCAGAAGACGGGCACGGCGGGCCCGCTGATCGTCATGGACGTGGTGACCTCGCCGAGCGGGATGTCCCTGAACAGGACCTCCATGTCGGCGGCCGAGTCGATCGCGACCCCGCAGTGCCCGACCTCGCCGAGCGAGCGCGGATCGTCCGAGTCCCGGCCCATCAGCGTGGGCATGTCGAACGCCACGGACAGCCCGCCGCCGCCCGCCGCGAGGATCATCTTGTAGCGCTCGTTGGTCTGCTCGGCGGTGCCGAACCCGGCGAACTGCCGGATGGTCCAGGCGCGCCCGCGGTAGCCGGTCGCATGGAGCCCCCGGGTGAACGGGTACTCCCCCGGCCAGCCGATCCGCTCGAATCCCTCGTACGTGTCCCCGGGCCGCGGCCCGTACACCGGCTCCACGGGGTCCCCGGAGAGCGTGGAGAAGTCGGCGTCACGCTTGCGCGCGGCGTCGTATCGGGCCTGCCAGCGCCGGCGGCCCTCCTCGATGGCCTGAGCGTCCATACCATCGAATTTACTTGGACGTCCTAGTACCTGTCGATGGCAAAGCCGCCGTACGGGTGGGTACGGCGGCTGCGACCCCTGACGGCCGGGACCTACACCTCGGCGACGGCCGGGGCGGTACGGCCGGCGATCTTGCCGTCCAGCTCCCGGCTGATCTTCCGCTCCACGAAGAAGGCGGCGGTCGGGATGGTGCCCGCGAGCAGCACCCACAGCTGCTTGCCGACCGGCCACTTCGCCTTGGAGCCCAGGTCGAAGGCGAAGACCAGGTAGACGACGTACAGCCAGCCGTGGGCGATGGCGACGACACGGGTCAGGTCGGCCGCGCCGCTGATGTCCAGCCCGTACTTCGCGATCATGCTCAGGCACAGGAGCACCAGCAGGACACCCGTGGTGTAGGCCATGACGCGGTAGCGGGTCAGCACGCTTTTCTTCATGGAGTCGAGCGTAACCACCCGTTCCGGGAGATCTTGGCGGGGGTCACCCCTCGTCGAAGTCCAGCGCCGCGACCCGCAGCGGCCGGAACATCGCGAAGATCTCCCGGCACTCCTCCGCGTCGTACGCCCCGAGCCCGAAGTCCATGGCCATCAGGTCGCGGGAGGCCGCGTCGACCACCTCGCGGCCCTTGTCGGTGATCACGGCGAGGGTGCCGCGCCCGTCCTTGGGGTTGGGCCGCTTGGCGACCAGGCCCGACTTCACCAGCCGGTCGACGGTGTTCGTCACGGAGGTGGGATGCACCATGAGCCGCTCGCCGATCTTGGACATCGGCAGCTCGCCGGCCTTGGAGAAGGTGAGCAGCACCAGCGCCTCGTAGCGGGCGAACGTCAGCCCGTACGGCTTGACCACCGCGTCCACCTCGGCGAGCAGGATCTGCTGGGCCCGCATGATCGAGGTGATCGCGGCCATGGAGGGCACGTTGCCCCAGCGCTGCTGCCACAGCTCGTCGGCGCGGGCGATGGGGTCGAACGGGAGGCTGAGAGGCTTCGGCACGTCATCAGACCCTACCGGCCGGTCATATGCCGGTCAGCTCCGTCTCATCTTTCGGCCATCGCGGGCCGTTCCCGCCCGGCCCGCACCGGGCCGGCGCGGTCACCGCCCGGCCCGCCGCAGCCGATGCCGCACGGCCCGCTGCGCCACCGGCCCCAGCTCCTCCAGCGCGGCCACCAGCGCGGCCAGCTGGTCCAGCGCCTCCAGCGCCGCCCGCGCCCCCTCCTCGTCGGCCCCCTCGTACAGCTCGATCCCGACGAACGACGCGGCCACCGCCCGCGCGAGCCCCGCCGGGTCGACGAACTCGGCGACCGGGGTCGCGGCGAGCAGCCGGGTGAGCACCTGTTCGATCTCGGCGATCCACAGCCGCAGCCCCGCCGCGGTCGCGGGCCCGAGCGCCGCGTGCGTGGGGCGCCGGCGAGCAGCTGGCCGAGGAGGGCGACATGGCCGCCGTCCCGCTCGTGCTCGTGGATCTCCCGGCCGACGGCGAGCAGCTCGGACAGGGAGGTGACCGCGGCGAGCCGTTCGCGGTAGCGGGCGACCGCCTGCTCCGCGCCGTACCGGCAGGCCGCCGCGAGCAGCTCGTCCACCGTGCCGAAGTGGTAGAAGACCAGCGCCTGGTTGACGCCGGCGGCCGCGGCCACCGTACGGGCCGAGGTCTTGGCGATGCCCTGCTCGGTGAGCGTGCGCAGGGCGCCCTCCAGCAGCTTGGTCTTGGTCTCCCGGGCCTTCGCCGTCTCGGGGCTCACGCGGGGGCCTCCACGCGCTTCTGGAGGGTGCGCAGCAGCCGCGGGGCCCGGATCCTTGTGGCGGGGGCGCGCAGGCAGCGGCGGGCGGCCGGGGTGCAGTCGAGCGGCGACTTGAACAGGGCGAGGCAGACGGCGGCGAGCAGCAGCACCGGGCACAGGTAGGCCATGGCGGCGGCGAACGATCCGAACAGGCGCATCAGCCGCTCCAGGCGCAGCCCGCCGAGGCACGCGGCGAGCAGCAGGACGCGTACGGCGATCTCGGCGAGCCAGTTGCACAGGGCGCGCTCGGGGGTGATGCCGCGCTCCAGCCAGAGCCGGAGCCGGTCGAAGGACCAGGCGGTGGCCCAGTCGAGCAGCGGGCGCACCAGGAGGCGGTCGGCGGCGGCGCCGAGGGCTCCGCCGCGGGGGCGGTAGTCGTAGCCGGTGAGGAAGCGCACGCCCCGGTCGTCGGGGACGTAGCGCCAGTAGCCGCTGCCCTCGGCGATCAGGCCGAGGGGGTGGGTGGAGGAGAAGCACAGGGCGGAGGTGCGGGTGCCGTCGGGGCGTTCCTTCTCGCCGGCCGAGACGCCGGTGCCGGAGAGGGTGAGGAAGGGGGGCAGGCGCGCGGTGAACCGGAAGGGGCGCGGCTCGCCGGGGTCGCTCGGGAGGTGGTGGAGCTCGGTGACGAGCAGGTACCAGCGCCGGTGCAGGACGGGGTCCTGGGTGTGCGCCCACAGCCGGTCGAGGTCGGCGCGTATGTGTGTCTCCGTATAGAGACCCATGGTGTTCCCCCACGTCAGGCCGCTGCTCGAGTGACCGCTCAAAGGATCTTCGAGAAGAAGGTACTTCCCTTTGAGCGATCGCTCAAAACCGCTGCCCGCCAGGTGGTGGCCGGCTAGCCCCCAGGTGGCGTTCGACCGTCTCCACCTTGGAGGTGAGGCCGTCGGTGACACCGGGCCGGATGTCGGCCTTGAGGACGAGGGAGACGCGCGGGGCGCGCTCCTCGACGACGGCGACGGCGCGCCGGACGACGTCCATGACCTCGTCCCAGCTGTCGCCCTCGATCGAGGTGAACATGGCGTCGGTGCGGTTCGGCAGGCCGGACTCGCGGACCACGCGGACGGCGTCGGCGACGTACTCCCCGACGTCCTCGCCGACGCCGAGGGGCGTCACGGAGAAGGCGACGATCATGCGCTCATGACCCCTTCCTTGCGGGCGCGGGCGGCGATCACGGCGTCCTCGGCCTCGCGGCGCAGCTTGCGCTCGGCGAAGAAGCCGCCGGTGGGCAGCACCGAGAGGACGAAGTAGAGGGCGGCGGTGCCGAGGCTCCACCTGGCGCGGTTCCAGGCGTCGGCCCAGAAGAGCACGTACAGGACGAACAGGACACCGTGGATCGCGCCCATCACGGGCACCGCGTTGAAGTCCGTGGTCCGCTTCAGCACGGAGCAGACGAGCAGGACGATGAAGGACACGGCCTCGGGTGCGGAGACGAGGCGGAGGCGGCGGATGGCGGTGGCGGTCTTGATGTCCACGGGTCACCTTCGGTGGGAGTTGCGAGGAGTGGCGGCCGACCGGGTCCGGCGGTCGCCGGTCCGGGGGTGCCGGCCCGGGGTCGCCGGTCCGGCGGTTACGGAGCGCCGTCGGGGGCTACCGGTTTGTGAACGCACGCACAAGCGTGCCGCCATTGTGGCAAACGGCGCCCCTGGGGGTCCGCTCAGGGTGCGGCTCCACCCGCGGGTGCTGTTCGGTCCACCCGCGTCGGCGCTACGTTTCCCAGCGTGGCGATGTTCCGATTGCAAGGCAGCAAGGTGCTCGCCGTCGAGATGACCGGGGACGCCGTGAAGGCGAAGAACGGCTCGATGGTCGCGTACGACGGGCAGATGACCTTCAAGAAACTCACCGGGGGCGGCGACGGGCTGCGCGGGATGGTGACCCGCCGGCTGACCGGTGAGCAGATGGCGGTGATGGAGGTGAAGGGACACGGGACCTGCTGGTTCGCCGACCGGGCGACCGAGATCAACCTGGTGCGCCTCCAGGGCGAGAAGCTGTACGTGGAGTCGAGCAACCTGCTGGTGACGGACGCGGCGCTGCGTACGGGCACCACCTTCACCGGGCTGCGCGGCGCCTCCCAGGGCAACGGCCTGTTCACCACGACGGTGGAGGGGCACGGCCAGGCGGCGATCATGTCGGACGGTCCGGCGGTGGCGCTGCGGGTCAGCCCCCAGTACCCGCTGACCGTCGACCCGGGGGCCTATATCGCCCATCAGGGCGAGGTCCGGCAGTCCTTCCAGTCCGGTGTGACGTTCCGCACCTTCGTCGGGGAGGGCGGCGGCGAGGCGTTCCAGATCCGCTTCGAGGGGGACGGCCTGGTCTATGTGCAGCCGAGCGAGCGGAACACGATCGCGGGGGACCTGTGAGATGACCTTCCGAGAGATCAACTCCAAGATGGTGCGGGCGACGGTGGTCCCCGGGCAGCGGCTGTTCAGCCAGCGCGGGGCGATGCTCGCCTACCAGGGGGACGTGTCCTTCACGCCCAACATCCAGGGCGGCCAGGGCGGGGTGATGTCCATGCTGGGGCGCCGGGTGACGGGCGAGGCGACCCCGCTGATGACCGTCGAGGGCAGCGGCACCGTGTTCTTCGGGCACGGCGGCCATCACATCCATGTCATCCACCTCACCGGCGACACCCTCCACGTGGAGGCCGACCGCCTGCTCGCCTTCGAGGGCACGCTGCGCCAGGGCACCATGTTCATGGGCGCGCAGGGCGGGGTGATGGGCCTGGTGCGCGGCCAGGTCACCGGTCAGGGGCTGTTCACCACCACCCTCCAGGGCCAGGGCGCGGTCGCCGTGATGGCGCACGGCGGCGTCTTCGAGCTGCCGATCGGCCCCGGCCGCCCGGTGCATGTGGACCCGCAGGCGTACGTCGCCCACCACGGCGACGTCCGCAACCGGCTGTCCACCGCGCTCGGCTGGCGCGAGATGGTGGGCCGCGGTTCCGGCGAGGCGTTCCAGCTGGAGCTGAGCGGCAGCGGCACGGTGTACGTCCAGGCTTCGGAGGAAAAGCTGTGAGCGCGTACTCAGGCACCTACGGCACCGCCGGTCCCGGCGGCCCGGTGGTGTACGACCCGATGACCCTGCCCGCCGACGACAACGTGAACGGATACACGTTCTGCGTCGAGCTCAAGTCCGGTCAGTGGTTCCTCCAGAAGGGGAAGATGATCGCCTACTACGGGGCGATCGAGTTCAACGGCATCGGGCACGGCCGGCTCGACCATCTCGTGCGCACCTCGTTCCATTCGCCACTGCACGCGAGCGACTGGGTCGTGGCGAGCGGCTCGGGCAAGATGCTGCTCGCCGACCGGGCCTTCGACGTCAACTCGTACGACCTGGACGACGGGAACTTGACCATTCGCGCGGGCAATCTGCTCGCTTTTCAGCCAAGTCTCGCGCTCAAACAATCGATCGTGCCGGGTTTTCTGACCCTGATCGGAACCGGACGATTCGTGGCCGCGTCGAACGGGCCGGTGGTGTTCATGGAGCCCCCTCTGCGGGTCGATCCGCAGGCACTCGTCGGCTGGGCGGACTGCCCCTCCCCGTGCCATCACTACGACCACGGGTACCTGACCGGTGTACTGGGCGGACTCCGTGCGATGACGGGCCTGGGCGGGGTTTCCGGGGAGGAGCACCAGTTCGAGTTCGTGGGTGCCGGGACGGTGCTGCTGCAGTCCTCGGAGGCGCTGATGGCGGAGGTCGACACGGGGGTCGTTCCGTCCGATCCGGGGACTCCGGGCGGTGGCGCACCGGGGCGGCCCGGACACGGTCCGCAACCACCCGGTGCACCGCGCCTTCCCGGACAGCTGGGGGACCTCCAGCGTCGCTTCGGGCTGTGAGCGGTAGTCTGCGGAGTGTGACGTCGAACGCGTGCGCACAGTCACACCACCCGAAGTAGTTCGCCATTCAACTTCTTAGGTAGACTTCATTCATGGAGACCGAGACGGCCACGCGCTGGCTGACCGATGCGGAGCAGTGCGCCTGGCGCACCCACCTGGAGGTCAACAGGCTGTTGACGTACCAGCTGGAGAAGGATCTGCAGCCGTTCGGCCTGACGATGAACGATTACGAGATCCTCGTGAACCTGTCCGAGTCGGAGGACGTGCGGATGCGGATGAGCGACCTCGCCTCCGCCACGTTGCAGTCCAAGAGCCGGCTCTCGCACCAGATCACGCGGATGGAGAACGCGGACCTGGTGCGCCGCGAGAACTGCGAATCGGATCGGCGGGGGCTGTACGCGGTGCTCACCGAGCACGGCATGGAGACGATGAAGAAGGTGGCGCCGCACCATGTGTCCTCGGTGCGGCGGCACTTCATCGACCTGCTCTCACCGGAGGCCCTGGTGGAGCTGGACAAGGCACTGAAGCCGATCGCCGAGCATCTGCGGGGGCAGCGGGGGCGCCCCTAGACCGGCCGCGTGGTTTCCCGCCGCCCCGGAAAGGGCGGCGGGAAACCACGCGCTCAGCCACGACGGGCCCGCGGGAGGCACCCGGCCGCGGCGGCGGCAAGGGAGGTCGCACCCGCCACCAGGAAGCAGACCCCCAGCGGCATCCGGCCGATCAGCAGCCCCGTCGCCAGCGCCCCGGCCGAACTGCCCGCGTTCACCCCCATGTTGACCCACGCCCCGGCCTGCGTACGGGACGCGGCGGGCACGGACTCGTCGGCCGCGAGGTACGCCGTCGTCAGGGTCGGGGCGAAGAAGACCCCGGCGAGCGCCAGCGCGGCGGTGAGGGCCCAGAGGCCGGGCGCGAGACCCGCCGCCGCGACCACCAGCCCCAGCGCCACCGAGAAGCGGAGCAGCCGCGTGCGGGCGGGGGCCGTCCAGCGCACCGCCCCGTTCACGAGGCCCCCGAGCGCGCTGCCCGCGGACAGCGCCCCCAGGACCCACGGCACGAGATCGGTGTCGTACGCGTGCGCGGAGGCGTAGGCCATGGTCAGCAGGTCCACCCCGCTGAGGGTCAGCCCGACGCCGAGGGCGACGACGGCGGGGGCGAGCGGACCGGAGCCGCCCCCGAGCCGTACGCCCCGGGCGGCGGGCCGCGGCCCCGGCAGCACCGGGGAGGCGACGAACACCGCCGTGCCGCCCACGATCAGCAGGGCGCTGAGCAGGATGCCGGCGGCCGGCGGGGCGAACCCGGTCAGGACGCCGACCAGGAGCGGCCCGGAGACGTAGAGCAGTTCCTCGGCGACACCGTCGAGGCTGTAGGCGCGCTGCAACAGGTGCCGGTCGGGGGCGAGTTCGGCCCACAGCGCGCGCATCGTCGGCCCCAGCGGGGGCGTGCACGCGCCGGCCAGCGCCGCGGTCACGGCGAGCGGGGCCACCGGTGCCCCGGGGTGCCAGGTCAGGGCGGCGAGCACGGTCAGCAGGGCGCCGTACACGCACGCCATGGGCGCGAGGGCACCGCGCGGCCCGTGCCGGTCGATCAGGGCGCCGCGCACCGGCATCAGGAAGACCGACGCGGCACCGAACAGGGACATCACCACCCCGGAGACGGCGTAGGAGCCGGTGGCGCGGGTGACGGACAGCATCACCGCGAGGGAGACGGTGCCGTAGGAGAGACGGGCGGTCAGGGCCGCGGCGAAGGTGCGGCGGGCGCCCGGAAGGCGCAGCACGGCGGCGTACGAAGGCCGCACGGGAGCGTGCGTGGACATGCGGAGAGTTCCTCTGGTGGAGGCGGGAGAAGGGCATGCCGAGGCACGCGAGCGCCGGATCGGTCACGGCGTCGCGTGCGGGGCGGGCCCTATGCCAGGAGGAGGAACACGGAGGACAAGGTAGCGGGAGGCACCCGGAGTCGGCCAGGCTCAGCCCTCGGTGATCCCCGCCACCAGTTCGTCGGCGGCGCGGTACGGGTCGAGTTCGCCCGCGACGATCCGCTCCGCGAGGGCGCTCAGGCGCCGGTCGCCGTGCAGGTCCCCGATGCGCTCGCGCAGGGCCGTGACCGCGATGGTCTCCACCTCGCGGGCCGCCCGGGCGCGCCGGCGCTCGGTGAGCACCCCGTGCTCCTCCATCCAGGCGCGGTGCTTGTCCAGCGCCTCGACCACCTCGTCCACGCCCTCGGCGCGGGAGGCGACCGTCTTCACGATGGGCGGCCGCCAGTCGCCGGGTTTGCGGGCCTCGCCGAGGCCCAGCATGTGGTTCAGCTCGCGGGCGGTGGAGTCGGCGCCGTCCCGGTCCGCCTTGTTGACGACGTAGACGTCGCCGATCTCCAGGATGCCCGCCTTGGCGGCCTGGATGCCGTCGCCCATGCCCGGGGCCAGCAGCACCACGCTGGTGTCCGCCTGGGCGGCGATCTCCACCTCGGACTGGCCGACGCCCACCGTCTCGACCAGGACCACGTCACAGCCCGCCGCGTCCAGGACCCGGATCGCCTGCGGGGCGGACCAGGCGAGGCCGCCGAGGTGGCCGCGGGTCGCCATGGAGCGGATGTAGACGCCGGGGTCACAGGCGTGCTCCGACATGCGCACCCGGTCGCCCAGCAGGGCGCCGCCGGAGAAGGGCGAGGACGGGTCGACGGCCAGGACGCCGACCCGCCTGCCCTGCTTGCGGTACGCCGTGACGAGCGCGGACGTGGAGGTCGACTTGCCGACGCCCGGCGAGCCGGTCAGGCCCACCACGTACGCGTTGCCGGTCAAGGGGGCCAGCGCCGCCATGACCTCCCTGAGCTGCGGGGACGCCCCCTCCACCAGGGAGATCAGCCGGGCCACGGCCCGCGGCCTGCCGTCCCTGGCCTGGGCCACCAGGGAGGAGACGTCCTGCATCACACAGCTCCGTTCGCTTCACGACCTGCCGGAAGGGCTCAGGCCCTCGGTACCCGCACGATCAGCGCGTCGCCCTGGCCGCCGCCACCGCACAGCGCGGCCGCGCCGAGGCCGCCGCCCCGGCGCTTGAGCTCCAGCGCCAAGTGGAGCACGAGGCGGGCGCCGGACATGCCGATCGGGTGGCCGAGCGCGATCGCGCCGCCGTTGACGTTCACCTTTTCCGTGGACACACCGAGGTCCTTCATTGACTGCACGGTGACGGAGGCGAACGCCTCGTTGATCTCGATCAGGTCGAGGTCGGCGACCTCCTTGCCCTCCTTCTTGAGGGCGTTGAGGATCGCGTTGGACGGCTGGGAGTGCAGCGAGTTGTCCGGGCCCGCCACATTGCCGTGCGAGCCGATCTCGGCGAGCCACTGAAGGCCCAGCTCCTCCGCCTTGGCCTTGCTCATCACGACCACGGCGGCGGCGCCGTCGGAGATCTGCGAGGAGGTGCCGGCGGTGATGGTGCCGTCCTTGGTGAAGGACGGGCGCAGCTTGCCCAGGGTCTCCACGGTGGTGTCGGCGCGGATGCCCTCGTCCTTGCTGAACAGGATCGGGTCGCCCTTGCGCTGCGGGATCTCCACGGGGGTGATCTCCGCCTCGAACACGCCGTTCTTCTGCGCGGCGGCGGCCCGCTGGTGGGACAGGGCGCCGATCTCGTCCTGCGCGAGGCGGCCGATGCCGAGCCGGGTGTTGTGGTGCTCGGTGGACTCGCCCATGGCGATGGCCTCGAACGAGTCGGTCAGACCGTCGTGCGCCATCGAGTCGATCATCTCGATCGAGCCGTACTTGTAGCCCTCGCGGGACTTGGGCAGCAGGTGCGGCGCGTTGGTCATGGACTCCATGCCGCCGGCCACCACGATGTCGAACTCGCCGGCGCGGATCAGCTGGTCGGCCAGGGCGATGGCGTCGAGCCCGGAGAGGCAGACCTTGTTGACGGTGAGGGCCGGGACGCTCATCGGGATGCCGCCCTTGACGGCGGCCTGGCGGGCCGGGATCTGGCCGGCGCCGGCCTGGAGCACCTGGCCCATGATCACGTAGTGCACCTGGTCGCCGCCGATGCCCGCGCGGTCGAGGGCGGCCTTGATCGCGAGACCGCCGAGGTCGGCCGCGGAGAAGGACTTCAGGGAGCCCAGCAGTCGTCCCATGGGCGTACGGGCGCCCGCGACGATCACCGAGCTGTTCGTTCCAGAAGACATGAGGTGCGATCCCCTTCCAGCTACGCAGAGCCGAGGAGTGAACGAGGGTTTACCTCGAATGTACTGAGAGGCACTCAGTGCCGTCATCGTCCAGTCGGTGTGATCGCGCGCACGTTGCGTAACCACCGCCGTGGCGCTGCACTGAAACCATGCTGACGCGAATCGACCACATCGGGATCGCCTGCCACGACCTCGACGCCACCGTCGAGTTCTACCGGGCCACCTACGGCTTCGAGGTGTTCCACACCGAGGTCAACGAGGAACAGGGCGTGCGCGAGGCCATGCTCAAGATCAACGAGACCTCGGACGGCGGTGCCTCCTACCTCCAGCTCCTGGAACCGACCCGCGAGGACTCCGCGGTCGGCAAGTGGCTGGCCAAGAACGGCGAGGGCGTGCATCACATCGCCTTCGGCACGGCGGACGTCGACGCCGACTCCGAGGACATCCGGAGCAAGGGCGTGCGGGTGCTCTACGACGAGCCGCGACGCGGTTCCATGGGGTCCAGGATCACCTTCCTGCACCCCAAGGACTGCCATGGTGTCCTCACAGAACTGGTGACTTCGGCGCCTGTTGAGTCTCCCGAGCACTGACCGCCGTACATAAGGGCCGGTAGGGTTGGGGGCGGTCGTCCCGCGAACCGGGGCGGCCGCATGCCGGGGTCCGGGTTTCGGGGGACGTGCGTCGGGGCAGCAGGCAGTGCTCCGCCGTTGATCTGACACCATTTCCCCGGGGGCCCCGTTCGGCGGTTGGACGTGGCTCGTTGGAGAAGCTGACCAGGGGACGGATGGGACCGCGCAGTGCGGGGCTACGAGAGCCAGGAGCGAGAGCCGGCGGCTGACGACGTCGACCACCTCTCTCGGTTCGAGGCCGATATGAAGCGGCTGAGGACCGAGCGGGAGAAGGCGATCCAGCACGCCGAGGACCTCGGCTACCAGGTCGAGGTGCTGCGCGCCAAGCTGCACGAGGCGCGCCGCACCCTGATGACCCGTCCCGCCTTCGACGGCGGCGACATCGGCTACCAGGCCGAACAGTTGCTCCGCAACGCCCAGATGCAGGCGGAGCAGCTGCGGCAGGACGCCGAGCGCGAGCTGAGCCAGGTCCGCGCGCAGACCCAGCGGATCCTCCAGGAGCACGCCGAGCAGGCCGCGCGGCTCCAGGCCGAGCTGCACCAGGAGGCGGTCACCCGGCGCCAGCAGCTCGATCAGGAGCTGGCCGAGCGCCGGGCGACCGTCGAGTCGCACGTCAACGAGAACGTGGCGTGGGCGGAGCAGCTGCGGGCCCGTACCGAGCAGCAGGCCCGCCGGCTCCTCGACGAGTCGCGCGCGGAGGCCGAGCAGGCGATGGCCACGGCCCGCGCGGAGGCCGAGCGGCTGACCCTTCAGGCCCGGGACCGGCTGCGCGGCGAGGCCGAGGAGGCCCGTTCCGAGGCCGAGCAGATCCTGCGCCGGGCCCGCACCGACGCGGAGCGGCTGCTGACCACCGCGTCCACGCAGGCGCAGGAGGCCACCGAGCACGCCGAGCGGCTGCGCACCACCACGGCCACCGAGTCGGACACCGCCCGCCGCCAGGCGGGCGAGCTGAGCCGGGCCGCCGAGAAGCAGATGGCCGAGGCGGAGGAGGCGCTGCGCAAGGCGCAGTCCGAGGCCGAGAGGCTGGTCACCGAGGCCGAGGAGGCCGCCGCCAAGAAGCTGGCGAGCGCCGAGGCCGCCAACGAGACCCGCACCCGCACCGCCAAGGAGCAGGTCGCGCGGCTGGTCGGGGAGGCGACGAAGGAGGCCGAGGCCACCCGTTCGGACGCCGAGCAGCTGGTGGCGGACGCGCGCGCCGAGGCGGAGAAGATCCTCGCCGAGGCCGCCGAGAAGGCCCGTACGGCCACCGCCGAGGAGACCGCGACCCAGCTGTCCAAGGCGGCCAGGACCGCCGAGGAGGTCCTGAACAAGGCGTCGGAGGACGCCCAGAAGACCACCCGGGCGGCCGCCGAGAAGGCCGAGCGGATCCGCAACGAGGCCGAGGCCGAGGCGGACCGGCTGCGCGCCGAGGCGCATGACATCGCCGAGCAGCTCAAGGGCGCGGCGAAGGACGACACCGAGGAGTACCGCGCCAAGACGGTCGAGCTCCAGGAGGAGGCCCGCCGGCTGCGCGGCGAGGCCGAGCAGCTGCGCTCCGACGCGGTGGCCGAGGGCGAGTCGATCCGCACGGAGGCCCGCCGGGAGTCGGTCACCAAGATCGAGGAGGCGGCCAAGTCCGCCGAGGAGCTGCTGGCCAAGGCCAAGGCGGACGCCGACGAGCTGCGGCAGAAGGCGACCACCGACAGCGAGAAGGTCCGCACCGAGGCCATCGAGCGGGCCACGTCGCTGCGCCGGCAGGCCGAGGAGACCCTGGAGCGCGCCCGTGCGGAGGCCGAGCGGCTGCGCACCGAGGCCGACGAGCAGGCCGAGTCCGTCAAGGGGGACGCCGAGAAGGCGGCCCGGGAGCTGCGCGAGGAGACCGACAAGGCGGTCGAGGCGCGGCGCGCGGAGGCCGCCGAGGAGCTGACCCGGCTGGGGACCGAGGCGCAGGAGCGGCTCACCTCGGCCGAGCAGGCGCTGACCGAGGCCCGTGCGGAGGCCACCCGCATCCGCAAGGAGGCCGCCGAGGAGGCCGAGCGGCTGCGCACCGAGGCCGCCGAGCGGATCCGGGCGCTCCAGGAGCAGGCCGAGACCGAGGCGGAGCGGCTGCGCGACGAGGCGGCGGCCGACGCGTCCGCGTCCCGCGCCGAGGGCGAGGCCGTGGCCGTACGGCTGCGGGGCGAGGCCGCGGCCGAGGCGGAGCGGCTGAAGACCGAGGCGCAGGAGAGCGCCGACCGGGTGCGCGCGGAGGCGCAGTCCGCCGCCGAGCGGCTGGCCGCCGAGGCGTCCGAGACGCTGGCCGCCGCGCAGGAGGAGGCCGCCCGGCGCCGCCGCGAGGCGGAGGAGCTGCTGGGCGCGGCCCGCGAGGAGGCCGACGAGGAGCGCCGGCGGGCCCGCGAGCAGAGCGAGGAGCTGCTGGCCTCGGCGCGCAAGCGGGTCGAGGACGCGCAGGCCGAGGCGGTCCGGCTGGTCGAGGAGGCCGAGCGGCGGGCCGGCGAGATGGTGTCCGCCGCCGAGCAGCACGCGCAGCAGGTGCGGGAGTCCGTGGCCGGGCTGCACGAGCAGGCGCAGGAGGAGATCGCCGGGCTGCGCTCGGCCGCCGAGCACGCGGCGGAGCGTACGAAGCGGGAGGCCGAGGAGGAGGCCGAGCGGCTGCGGGCCGACGCGCACGCCGAGCGGGAGCGGGCGGGCGAGGACGCCGGGCGGCTGCGGCAGGAGGCGCGGGAGGAGTCCGAGGCGGCCCGGGAGCTGGCCGAGCGGACCCTCGCGGAGGCGACGGCGGAGGCCGAGCGGCTGCGTTCGGACGCGGGCGAGTACGCGCAGCGGGTGCGCACCGAGGCGTCCGACGCGCTGGCGGAGGCCGACCAGGCGGCGGCGCGGACCCGGGCGGACGCCCGCGAGGACGCCAACCGCATCCGTTCGGACGCGGCGACGCAGGCCGACACGCTCATCACGGAGGCCCGCAAGGAGGCCGAACTCCTCCAGACGGAGACAGTCGCGGAGGCGGAGCGGCTCCGGACGGAGACCGCGGCCGAGGCGGAGCGGGTGCGCACGGAGTCGGTGGCGGAGGCCGAGCGGGTCCGCTCGGAGTCCATGACCGAGGCCGAGCGGCTGCGCACGGAGTCCGTGACGGAAGCCGAGCGCGTGCGCACGGAGTCCGTGACGGAGGCCGAGCGGGTGCGGGCCGAGGCGCGGGCCGCGGCCGAGCAGCTGGTCGGCGAGGCCACCACGGAGGCGGAGCGGCTGCGGGCCGAGGCCGCCGAGACGGTGGGCTCCGCGCAGGCGCACGCCGAGCGGACGCGCGCCGAGGCCGAGCGGGTCGAGGCGGACGCCCGGGCGGCGGCCGAGCGGCTGCTCGCCACGGCGCGCGAAGAGGCCGAGCGGACCATGGACGAGGCCCGCAAGGACGCCAACAAGCGGCGTTCGGAGGCGGCCGAGCAGGTCGACAAGCTCATCGGCGAGACCACGGCCGAGGCCGACAAGCTGCTCACCGAGGCACAGCAGCAGGCGCAGCAGACCACGGCGGACGCCGAGGCGCAGGCCGACACCATGGTGGGCGCGGCCCGCAGCGAGGCCGAGCGGATCGTCGCCGAGTCGACCATCGAGGGCAACTCCCTGGTGGAGAAGGCCCGGACGGACGCGGACGAGCTGCTGGTGGGCGCGCGCCGGGACGCGACCGCGATCCGGGAGCGGGCGGAGGAACTGCGCGAGCGGGTCACCGCCGAGATCGAGGAGCTGCACACCCGGGCCCGCCGCGAGGCCGCCGAGACGATGAAGTCCACCGGTGACCGCTGCGACGCGCTCATCAAGGCCGCCGAGGAGCAGCTGGAGAAGGCCCAGGCGAGGGCGAAGGAGATCCGCTCGGACGCCGACTCCGAGGCGGGCAAGGTGCGCATCGCGGCCGTCAAGAAGGCAGAGGGCCTGCTGAAGGAGGCCGAGCAGAAGAAGGCGCGGCTGGTCAAGGAGGCCGAGGAGCTCAAGGCGGAGGCGATCCAGGAGGCGCGGCGCTCGGTCGAGGAGGGCAAGCGGGAGCTGGAGGTCCTGGTGCGCAGGCGCGAGGACATCAACGCCGAGATCTCCCGTGTCCAGGAGGTGCTGGACGCGCTGGAGTCCTTCGAGACACCGGGTGCGGGCAAGGACGGTTCGGTCAAGGCGAGCGCGACGGTCGGAGCCCCCCGTTCGGGTGGCAAGTCGTCAGACAGCTAGCATCCGAAGGGTGTTTCGGTGTCGACTGAGGGCTTTGCCCTGCTCATTGGCAAGTCCTCTGACGGTCAGCCACTCAAAAGAGGTGTCATTCTCCAGATCAAACACGTATCCGCTCGATGACACACCGCTTCGGCGCCTAGGATTCCCCCTATCACCTCACCGGTCTCATTTGACAGGAACCCCATGAGCGACACTTCCCCCTACGGCTTCGAGCTTGTGCGGCGTGGGTACGACCGCGCTCAGGTGGACGAACGTATCTCCAACCTCGTCTCCCAACGTGACCAGGCCAACGCCCGTATCACCGCCCTGGAAAAGCGCATCGAGGAGCTGCACCTCGAGACGCAGAACGCCCAGACCCAGGTCAGCGACGCCGAGCCGTCGTACGCGGGTCTCGGCGCTCGGGTCGAGAAGATCCTGCGCCTGGCCGAGGAAGAGGCCAAGGAGCTGCGTGAGGAGGCCCGCCGCGCGGCCGAACAGCACCGCGAGCTGGCCGAGTCGGCCGCCCAGCAGGTGCGCAACGACGCCGAGTCCTACGCCACCGAGCGCAAGGCGAAGGCGGAGGACGAGGGCACCCGGATCGTCGAGAAGGCCAAGGGCGAGGCTTCTCAGCTGCGGGCCGACGCGCAGAAGGACGCGCAGTCCAAGCGTGAGGAGGCGGACGCCCTCTTCGAGGAGACCCGCGCCAAGGCCGCGCAGGCCGCCGCCGACTTCGAGACGAACCTGGCCAAGCGCCGCGAGCAGTCCGAGCGCGACCTGGCCTCGCGTCAGCAGAAGGCGGAGAAGCGGCTGGCGGAGATCGAGCACCGCGCCGAGCAGCTGCGCCTGGAGGCGGAGAAGCTGCGCACCGACGCCGAGCGCCGCGCCCGCCAGACGGTGGAGACCGCCCAGCGCCAGGCCGAGGACATCGTGGCCGACGCCAACGCCAAGGCGGACCGCATCCGTTCCGAGTCCGAGCGTGAGCTGGCGGCCCTCACCAACCGCCGCGACAGCATCAACGCGCAGCTGACGAACGTGCGCGAGATGCTGGCGACGCTGACCGGCGCGGCGGTGGCCGCCGCCGGCACGACGGGCGAGGACGAGCCCGTCTCTCGTGGGGTCCCGGCGCAGCAGTCCCGATAGGGTTCCGCGCCTTCGAAAGCCCCCTGCTTCAAGTGGCAGGGGGCTTTGTCCCGTTCTAGCGTGGCGGCATGATCGAGCTGGACGGGCTGACCAAGCGGTACGGCGAGAAGGTGGCCGTCGACGGTCTGACATGTACCGTGCGGCCCGGCATCGTCACCGGGTTCCTCGGGCCCAACGGCGCCGGGAAGTCCACGACCATGCGGATGATCCTCGGGCTCGACCATCCCACCGCCGGTGCCGTGCGGATCGACGGCCGGCGCTACGACGAGCTGACGGACCCGCTGACGTACATCGGCGCGCTGCTGGACGCCAAGGCGATGCACGGCGGGCGCAGCGCCTACAACCATCTGCTGTGCCTCGCGCAGAGCAACGGCATCCCGCGCGCCCGGGTGGGCGAGGTGCTGGAGACGGTCGGGCTGATGGCCGTCGCGCGGCAGAAGGCCAAGGGGTTCTCGTACGGCATGTCGCAGCGGCTGGGGATCGCGGCCGCGCTGCTCGGGGACCCCCGGATCCTGATGTTCGACGAGCCGGTGAACGGGCTCGACCCCGAGGGCATCCACTGGATCCGCAATCTGATGAGATCACTGGCCGCGCAGGGGCGGACGGTCTTCGTGTCCTCCCATCTGATGAGCGAGATGGCGCAGACCGCCGACCACCTCGTCGTGATCGGGCAGGGCCGGCTGCTCGCGGACACCTCCATGGCGGACTTCATCCGGCGGCACGCGCGCAGTTACGTCCGCGTCCGCTCCCCCCAGCGCGAACGGCTCCTGGACGCGCTGCACGAGGCCGGGGTCACCGTGACGGAGGCGGCGGACGGGGCGCTGGAGGCGGAGGGCGACAAGGCCGAGCGGATCGGGGAGCTGGCCGCGGGGCACGGCGTCGTCCTGCACGAGCTGAGCCCGCGGCAGGCTTCCCTGGAGGAGGCGTTCATGCGGCTGACGGCGGGTTCGGTGGAGTACCACGCGCAGGCGGAGTCCGCCCCGGCGGACTGGGGTGCCGACTGGCGAGGGGGTACGCCATGACGAGCGCCCAGGTCACCCAGAGCCTCCGCGCCGAGTGGACGAAGATCCGGTCGGTGTCGTCCACGGGCTGGACCCTCTCGGTCGCCGTCGTGGTCACCATCGGCATCGGCATGCTCATCTCCGCGCTGACCCGCAACGAGTACGACTCGATGCCGGTCCAGGAGCGGCTGGCCTTCGACCCGACCTTCACCAGCTTCGCCGGGATGACCCTCGGCCAGCTCGCCATGATCGTGTTCGGCGTGCTGGTCGTCACCAGCGAGTACAGCACCGGCATGATCCGGGTCTCGCTGGCCGCCGTACCGCGCCGGGGCGTCTTCCTGTTCGGCAAGACCGCGGTGGCGGGCGCGCTCGCCCTGGCCGTCGGGATGGTCACGAGCTTCGCCACGTTCTTCCTCGGCCAGGCCGTGCTCGGCCCCTACCGCGCCGGGCTCGGCGACCCGGGGGTGCTGCGCGCGGTGGTCGGCGGCGGGCTGTATCTGACGCTGATCGCGGTGTTCTCCATGGGCGTCGCCACCATGCTGCGCTCACCGCTGCTCTCGCTCGGCATCCTGATGCCGTTCTTCTTCCTGATCTCCAACATCCTGGCCGCCGTCGACACCACCAAGAAGGTCGGCCAGTACCTGCCCGACCAGGCCGGCAGCCGGATCATGCAGGCGGTGCCGCATCCCGACGGCACCCCGTACGGGCCGTGGGGCGGGCTCGGGATCATGGCGCTGTGGGTGATCGCCGCGCTCGCGGGAGGATATGCGCTGCTCAGGCACCGGGACGCGCAGTAGAGGCCGCGTTCACGCAGCGTATTACTTCAGCTTTACTTTTCTTTGGGCGGAACCGTCAGCGCCCGGCTATCCTCCTAACCCTTACGGGGGCGGTTTTCCGCTGTCCTGAATCTTCCGATGGGTGCGGAGCATGATCGAGGCTGTTGGCCTGACGAAGCGGTACGGCGACAAGACGGCCGTGTACAACCTTTCCTTCCAGGTACGACCGGGATCCGTGACCGGCTTCCTCGGGCCCAACGGCTCGGGCAAGTCCACCACGATGCGGATGATCCTCGGCCTGGACAACCCCACGTCCGGCCAGGTGACCATCGGCGGTCATCCGTACCGCAGGCTGCCCAACGCGCCCCGCCAGGTCGGCGCGCTGCTCGACGCCAAGGCCGTGCACGGCGGCCGCTCCGCCCGCAACCATCTGCTGAGCCTCGCCCAGCTCTCGGGCATCCCGGCCCGCCGGGTCGACGAGGTGCTCGGCGTGGTCGGCCTCCAGGACGTCGCCAAGAAGCGCTCCAAGGGCTTCTCGCTCGGCATGGGCCAGCGCCTCGGCATCGCCGCCGCGCTGCTCGGCGACCCCCAGGTGCTGCTCTTCGACGAGCCGGTCAACGGCCTCGACCCCGAGGGCATCCTCTGGGTGCGCAATCTGATGAAGGCGCTGGCCGCCGAGGGCCGTACGGTCTTCGTCTCCTCCCATCTGATGAGCGAGATGGCGCTGACCGCCGACCACCTCATCGTGATCGGACGCGGCCAGCTGCTCGCCGACATGAGCGTGAAGGACTTCATCTCCGCCAACTCCGCCGACTTCGCGCGGGTGCGCACCCCCGACACCGAGCCGCAGCTGCGCGAGAAGCTCGGCGCCGCGCTCACCGGGGCGGGCGGCCATGTGCTGCCGGAGCAGGACGGCGCGCTGCGCGTGATGGGCCTGCCGCTGCCCCGCATCAGCGACCTCGCGCACGAGGCGGGCGTACGGCTGTGGGAGCTGTCGCCGCACCAGGCGTCGCTCGAGGAGGCGTACATGCGGATGACCCAGGGCGCGGTGGACTACCGCTCCACCATCGACCAGAAGGCGGGCCTCCAGCAGCCGCTGCCGCCCGGCGCCGAGCCGCCCGTGCCGGTGCCGGGGCAGGGCCAGCCCGGCTGGTACGCCCCGCCGCCGCCCCAGCAGGGCGGGCAGCCTTTCGCGATGCCGGCGGGCGGCCCCGGCGCGCCCTCGGGACCGTACGCGGGCGCCCCGGCGGGCGCGTACGGCGCTCCGGGCGCCCCCGCGGGCCAGGGAGCCCCGGCCGCGAACCCGTACGCCCAGCCGGCGGCCGAGGCCCCGCAGGCCCCGGCCGCTCCCCCGGCCCCGGCCGCCGCCCCCGCCACGCCCGACGCCTCCTCCCCCGCCGCCGACCCGACCCAGCCCGAGGACGCCCGATGAGCACCCACCAGCCCCCGATGCCGCAGGCCCCCGGCGCGCCCGACTGGCAGGCGGCGCCCGGCGGGTCGTACCCCGGCTACACCTCGCCGATC
The DNA here is from genome assembly GCF_009650765.1 of Streptomyces sp. SUK 48. NCBI lineage: Bacteria > Bacillati > Actinomycetota > Actinomycetes > Kitasatosporales > Streptomycetaceae > Streptomyces > Streptomyces sp. SUK 48. The sequence continues at coordinate 2,806,325 of NZ_CP045740.1, forward strand.
CCCGTCGTGCGCACCCACCTCGGGCACGCGGTGGCCTCGGAGTGGACGAAGATCAGGTCGGTCCGCTCGACGATCTGGACGCTCAGCGTCTTCGTGTTCCTCGTCGTGGGCATCGGCCTGCTGGTCGGAGCGCTGGTGTCGGCGCACGCCAGCGAGTCCTCGCTGGACGGCACCAACCCGCTCTCCTTCGGCTTCTTCGGCCTGCTCGTCGGCAACATGTGCGTCATCACGCTCGGCGTGCTGACCACGGCCTCGGAGTACGGCACCGGCATGATCCGGACGACGATGACCGCGTGCCCGAGCCGCGGCCGGGTGCTGGCCGCCAAGGCGATCGTGTTCTTCGCCGTCGCCTTCGTGGTCTCCCTGGTGTCGGTCACCTTCGTGGCGATGGTGCAGTCGTCCATGCTGTCCGGCTCCGGCACAAAGTCGCCCTCCGGCGGGGACTGGCTGAAGGCCACCGTCGGCGTGAGCCTCTACATGGCGCTGCTCGGCCTGCTCGCGCTGTTCGTCGGCTCGATGATCCGGCACTCCGCGGGCGGCATCACCATCATGATCGGCCTGGTGCTCGCCCCGCTGGTGCTCGCCCTGTTCATGGCCACGGAGTCGCTGCACTCGGTGCGCGACTTCCTGTTCGAGTACAGCTTCCCGAGCCAGCTCGGGGTCTTCTACGACAGCACGCTCAGCGGTTCCGGGCCCCGGAACTGGGACCCGCTGTGGATCATGCTGGGGCTGGCCGCGGTGGCCGGCGCGGGGGCGTACGCGCTGCTGCGCAACCGGGACGTGTGACCGGCCGGGGCGTGTGACCGGCCGGGGCGTGTGACCGGCCGGGGCGTGTGACCGGCCGGTTCCTCAGAACTTCGGCGCGTTACGAGACCGCTGCACCCGTGTGGTGCGGCGGTCTCGCGCGTTCCAGCAGGACTTGTGCCAGTGCCGGCGGTCGTCCACGCCCGCGTGCTCCGGCCAGGCCACCACATGCGGCACCGCGGAGGGGATCATCTGGTCGCAGCCGGGGCAGCGGTAGGTCTTGCCCTGGGCGCTCGCGCCCGCGACATGGCGCACGCTCCACTCCTCGCCCTGCCAGTCCTCCGCGGCCTGGAAGCCGCCGTACCGCCCGGTGCGGTCGTCCTCGGCGCTGCGGCCGGTCGGATCGGCGGCCTTCGGTCGGTTGCGGCGCGGGGACACGGGACACCTCTCGGGGCTCGGTGGCAAGCAAGGGCTGCGTCCAGCGTACGCGCCGCCGTGCGGGGTACGCGAAGGCCGCCAACCGGCGCAAGTCCCCCTCCGGAACGGCCGATTCTGAAGACAATCCGCAAATTACCCTGCCAAGCCGTGTCCTTGGCACGTGTCAGACGGTTATGCCGGTGGGGGAGCTCGGGTCGGAGCCGAGGAAGCGGGAAATGCGATGTACGTAGGAAGCTTTGTGCTGGGCGCCCAGTTTCCGGGCCAGGGCCAGGGGGAGGCCCTGCACCGGGCGGTCCGCTCGGCGGAGGTCGCCGAGGAGGCCGGGCTCGACTCGGTATGGCTGGCCGAGCACCACTTCGTGCCGTACGGCACCTGTCCGTCCGCCGTCACCCTGGCCGCGCTGCTGCTCGGCCGCACCCGCCGGATCCGGGTGGGCACCGCCGTCAGCGTACTGCCCACCGTCCACCCGGTCGCCCTGGGCGAGCAGGCCGCGCTGCTGCATCTGACGAGCGGCGGCCGGTTCACCCTCGGGTGGGCCGCGGCGGGCCCTGGGTTGACCTGGAGGTGTTCGGCAGCGGCCTTGACGCGTACGAAAACGGGTTCCCCGAGTCACTCGATCTGCTGCTGCGCTGGCTGCGCGAGCCCTCGGTGGGCGCCTCCGGTGAGCGCTTCGTGTTCCGCGAGGTGCCCGTCGTACCCCGTCCCGACCAGGCCCTGACGGACAGCCCGGGTCCGGAGGTCGTCGTCGCCTGCACCTCGCCGAAGAGCGTACGGCTGGCCGCGGAGCGCGGGCTGCCGATGCTGCTCGGGATGCACGCGGGCGACGAGGAGAAGGCCGAGATGGTCGCGCTGTGGCGGCGCAGTGCCCGCGCGGCGGGGCGGACGCCCGAGGAGATCGCGGACGCCGCGCATGTCGCGGCCGGGGTCTGCCAGCTCGCCGACCGCCGCCAGGACGCGGCGGAGACCCTGCTCAAGGCGATGCCGGGTTGGCTGAAACAAGGACTCGACGCGCATGTGACGGTCGACGGGCGCACGCGGGCGATGCGCGACCCGGTCGCCTACACCGAACTGCTCTGCGGGCTGCACCCGGTGGGCACCCCCCGGCTCGCCGGCGACCGGCTGGCGGCCACCGCCGAGCGCACGGGCATCTCCCGCTTCGCCCTGCTGGTCGAGGGCTCCGGCGATCTCGCGGCGACGGAGGACACCCTGCGCCGCCTGGGCGCCGAGGTGCTCCCGCAGCTGCGCTGACGGACCGCCTGTCGTCCGACCGGCGAAAGCGGGCGAACAGGCATGGAGGGCAGGCCACCTGGGGGGCTTGCCGCCCCAGCGCCGATGACGCCTTGCACGGGTGGAGCGGCAAGCAGGCGACGCACCGCCCCGGACGTCCCGGGGCCGCGGGTCAGCAGTCCCGAAACTCCGGCGACTGGTTCAGCAGCTGGGCCCGCACCGAGGTGAAGCGGGTCAGCGTCTCGTCCACCGAGGCGTCCAGCGGGAACACCGCGACCCGGTGGCAGTTCTGGAAGGCCAGCCGCACGCCGAAGTGCCGTTGCAGCGCGCCGCGGATGGCGTCGCTCGCGAGGGCGCGCAGCAGCTGACCGCGTGCCTGCTCGTTGGGCGGGGGCGTCTGGTTGTCGGCGAAGGGACCGCCGTCCACCTTCAGCTGGGCCACCAGGGAGCTGATCATCTCCCATGCATAGGGCAGGGAGGTCCGGACGCAGTCGACGAATTCCGCTTCGTCGACCTCGCCTCGCTCGGCCGCGTCGAGTAGGGCCGGTGAGACGTCGAGCGACATGGGTTCTCCTCTCGCACCCCTGGTGAACAGGGGTTGCCGGACGGATAAAGGGAGTTCGGCGCCGAAAAACACGCTGAGTACATGGACCGCGACCTCCCGTTCCCTACGGTAGGCAACGGTCGGTGACCACACCACCAGAATGCGTATATGGAACGGTCGGGTTGCACCCACAATCGGCCATGGATGAACAAGAGTTTCCAGGGACAAAGCAGTGACAAGTGGGGCGATCCACAGGGAGCGGCTCGGGCGAATCGCGTACGGCGGCGGGTGTCGAGTAGCGTTGCCGACCATGCGTCTCGTCATTGCCCGGTGCTCGGTCGACTACGCCGGCCGGCTCACCGCCCACCTGCCCTCGGCGCCCCGCCTGATCCTGGTCAAGGCGGACGGCAGCGTCTCCATCCACGCCGATGACCGGGCCTACAAGCCCCTCAACTGGATGTCGCCGCCCTGCACGCTGAAGGAGGGCGCGGGCGAGGACGAAGGCGTGTGGACCGTCGTCAACAAGGCGGGCGAGAAACTGATCATCACGATGGAGGAGATCCTCCACGACTCCTCGCACGAGCTGGGTGTGGACCCGGGTCTGATCAAGGACGGCGTGGAAGCGCACCTCCAGGAGCTGCTCGCCGACCGCATCGAGACCCTCGGCGACGGCTACACGCTCATCCGGCGCGAGTACATGACGGCCATCGGCCCGGTGGACATCCTGTGCCGGGACGCCGAGGGCCGGACGGTCGCGATCGAGATCAAGCGGCGCGGTGAGATCGACGGCGTGGAGCAGCTGACCCGCTACCTCGACCTGCTCAACCGCGACCCCCACCTCGCGCCGGTCCGCGGCATCTTCGCCGCCCAGGAGATCAAGCCCCAGGCCCGCGTCCTCGCCACCGACCGGGGCATCGACTGCCACGTCATGGACTACAACGCCCTGCGCGGCATCGAGGACGACAAGCTGCGGCTGTTCTGAGGGGGCGGGGCCTTAAGGAGGCCCGGCGTATCCCCTTCCGTCGCGACGGCGCTCAACCCGCGCAGTGGTGACCGGCGGTGCCGGACCGGCCTCGGGCCGGTCCGGCACCGCCGTTTCTCACATCTGCCCCTGCTCCGCCGGGTCCGAGGCCGGGTCCGTCGGGGAGGCCGCCCCGGACGCCGACTTGGTGAACGACGACGTGTCGCTCGCCGAGTCCGAGGGCGAGCCCGTCGGGGGCGGCGGGGTGGGCGAGCCGGTCGGCGAGGTCGGGGGTGTGGTCGGCGGGGTCGGCTTGGTCGGGGGCGGGGACGACGGCTTCGTCCTGGTCGGCGTCGGGCTCGTGCTCGCGCTGCCGCTTCCTCCCCCGCCGCCGGCGCCGCCCGTAGCCGAACCCGTCGGGCCCGTCGGATTCGCCGTGGGGCTCGTCGACGGCCGCGCCGGAGTGTCCGTCCCGGCGTACGTGCCCGACGGGGCCGGTGTCGCACGGTGGCCCGTCGACGGCCGCGAGGCCGTGCCCGGGTCCTGCGCCGGGGCCTGGTCCTGACCGGTGTCCGGGTCGCCCGCGTCCTGGCTCGTGGCGGGGTTGTCGTCGGCCCGTCCCGCCGGGTTCTTGTCGTCGCTGTCGTGGGACGTCATGCCGAGCGTCACCACCGTGCCCAGCACCGCCGCGAGCAGCGCGCCGGAGCCGGCCGCCACCAGGTTGCGGCGCGCGATCCGCCGTATGCCGAGCCCCTTCGCCGGGGGCGCGGCGACGATCCGCGGGGAGACCAGGGTGTCCGGCACGGCGGGCACCGACAGCACGGACGGCAGCGCGGGCACCGGCTCCGTCGCGGGCTCCCCCACGACCACCGGCACCGGAAGGCCGGGCAGTTCCCCCGCCCGGTCCGCGACCAGCGCCAGCGCCCGGCGCCCCGCGACCGCGCCCCGCTTGTCGGCGAGCGCGCCGCGCAGCCCGGTCGACGCCTCCAGCTCCGCGCGGGCCCGGTCCAGCCGTCCCCCGCACAGCGCGAGAATCCCCAACTCATGGTGGAAATAGGCTTGTTCGGGCACCTCGCCGGAGTGCAGCGCGGCCTGCGCACCGCTGCGCAGCGCCCGCTCCCAGGCGCTCCAGCGCAGCGCGGCGGCGAACGCGGGAGCGGCGGTGCGGGCGAGCCGTACCGCCTCACCGCCGTCGCCCTCGACCGGCGGCACCACGGCCGCCAGCGCCGCGAGCACCGCGTCGGCCTCCGCGCTCACCCGCTCCGGGGTGACCGAGGGGTGCCCTGCCCACCAGGCATAGTGCCGGGCGGCGGTACGGGCCCGCTCCGGCGCGTCGTCGCCGTACCCGGCGGCCTCCAGCTGGGTGCGCACGCCCGCCGCGAGCCGGTACCGGGAGCCCGCCGGGGAGACCAGGCCGCAGCCCGCCAGCTCCCCGAGCGCCGCGTCGGCGTGGGTGTCGCCGACCAGCGCGGGCAGATGGGCCTGGTGCGGGACCTCGCCGCCGAGGGCGACCGCGAAGCGCAGGGTGGCGCGGGCGGCGGCGCTGAGCCGGGAGGCGAGCAGCGGCGCGGGCGCGGCGGCCTCGCCGAGCGAGGGCAGCGGACCACTCTCGTCGGTGAACTCCTGCACCGGGTTGACCACGGGCCGTACGTCCTCGAAGACGCCGTACTCGTCCACGGCCCCGGAGTCGGCCCGGAGTTGGTCCCGCTGCCGCAGCAACGCGCCCGCCTGGACGAACCGCAGCGGCAGCCCCTCGGACTCGAACCACAGGTCGCCCGCCCAGTTGGCCTCCTCCTCGGTGAGCACCCGCCCGGCCGCGCGTTCCAGGATGTCCACCCCGCCGGCCCGGTCGAGCCCGCCGAGGAAGACCTCCTCGACATCGGCCTCGGCGGTCGGCGCGGGCACGTCCGGGGTGGCGGAGAACAGGAAGGCGCACTCGGGCGTCGCCTCCAGCAGCTCGTCCAGCTCGGCGCCGCCGAACTCGATGTCGTCCACCACGACGACCGCGCCGATCTCCGCGAGCGGCGCCCGCAGATCGAGGCGCTCGGGGCGGTGGCCGGGGGCGTCGTGGACGGTGTGGAAGAGGTCGTGGAGCAGGTCCTCGGCGGTGCGGTGGATGCCGCACAGGCGCACCACGCCGTCGGGCGCGAGGTCGTGGCAGTCGTCGGCGACCAGGTCGAGCAGGGCACTGCGGCCGGACCCGCCGGGGCCGGTGAGCCGTACGGTGCGGCCGCGCGCGAGCAGCCGTACCAGCCGCTCGCGTACTTCCTGGCGCTCCAGCAGGGGCAGCGGGTGCTGGGCGGGGCCCGGCGGCACCGGGGGCCGGGCCGCGCGTTCGGCCTCGGCCCGCTCGGCGGCGCCGCGCTTGCGGGGGCTGCCCGGGCGCCGGGCCGGCGGGCAGGGCTCGATCTCGCTGCCGTCCACGGGGTTGACGGTCAGCAGCAGATCGCCGGTGACCAGGTGCGCCGTACGGGCGGGCGCGGGCGTGCTCGGGCCGAAGTCGGCGGTGAGGGGGTCCCGGGGCGGGCGTCGGGCGCCCGTGTGTCCGTACTCCTCAGGCCCAGGGGTGATCGGGTCCATGGGTTCAAGCCCCCCATAAGCGTCGTGTGCTCGTGTTACGGCCCCTCCCGGCCTGCCGCACGTCGCACTGTCGCTCCGGTCCGGGCCCGCGCGGTCGAGGGTTGCGAGTCGGGCGGGCGACCGAACACTAAACCTTTGCCCAGTATCCACGACAGGCCGGGGTGCCCGGTGGTCCGAGACGTCACGGTCCGCCGCGGATTGACCGTCCGGTGCGCTTGCGCCCCTTCTCGCGCCGTGGGCGCCGGGTCACACCCGGGGCAGCGACTCCACCCCGATGCCGCCCTCGATCGCGAGGATGCGGTGCAGCCGGGTGGCCACCAACAGGCGCTGCATCTGCGGCGGTACGGCGCGCAGCACCAGGCGGCGCCCGCAGCGGCCGGCCCGCCGGTGGGCCCCCATGATCACACCGAGCCCGGTGGCGTCCCAGGAGTCCAGTTCGGACAGGTCGAGCACCAGGTCGCCGGCGCCGTCGTCGACGGCCAGGTGCAGGGCCGTACGGGCGTCCGCCGCGCTGCGGACGTCGAGGCGGCCCCCGACGACCAGCTCGGCGTGGTCGCCCCTGATGTACATATGCGCTCCCCGTCGAGTGCGGTTGTGGCCAACTCCGTATCAATGGTGTGCACCGTCTGACTGAATGCGTGGCGGTGCGGTTGCTGCTTGTAAGCGAACCGATACCGAATTCACCCCTGAGGGTGATGCTTCGGGAGTGAACTCGGTACCGGGACGCGTCAGTACGCCGATCAGTACGTGTAGAAGCCCTGCCCGCTCTTGCGGCCGATGTCACCGGCATCCACCATCCGGCGCATCAGCTCCGGCGGGGCGAACTTCTCGTCCTGGGACTCGGTGTAGATGTTCCCGGTGGCGTGCAGCAGGATGTCCACGCCGGTCAGGTCGGTGGTGGCGAGCGGGCCCATGGCGTGCCCGAAGCCCAGCTTGCAGGCGAGGTCGATGTCCTCGGCGGTCGCCACGCCCGACTCGTAGAGCTTGACGGCCTCCACGACGAGCGCGGAGATGAGGCGGGTGGTGACGAACCCGGCGACATCGCGGTTGACGACGATGCAGGTCTTGCCGACGGACTCGGCGAACTCCCGTGCGGTGGCGAGCGCTTCGTCGCTCGTCTTGTAGCCGCGCACCAGCTCGACCAGCTTCATCATCGGCACCGGCGAGAAGAAGTGGACGCCGACGACCCGCTCGGGGTGCTCGGTGGCCGCCGCGATCTTGGTGATCGGGATGGCGGAGGTGTTGGAGGCGAGCACGGCGTCCGGGCGCACGATCTTGTCGAGCGCGCGGAAGATCTCGTGCTTGACCTCCAGCTTCTCGAACACGGCCTCCACGACGATGTCCGCGTCCGCTGCGGCGTCCAGGTCGGTGGTCGGGGTGATGCGGCCGAGGGCGGTCTCGGCGTCGGCCGCGTCCAGCTTGCCCTTGCTCACGAACTTGTCGTACGACGCCTTGATGCCGTCGGTGCCGCGCGCCAGCGCCTCGTCGGTGACATCGCGGAGGACGACCTCCCAGCCCGCCTGCGCGGCGACCTGAGCGATACCGGACCCCATGAGACCGGCCCCGATGACGGCGAGCTTCCCTGCCACGTCCGACTCCCTCTTCCCGCTGATACCCGCTATGGACCTGTGTGCCTTCGGCGGACGATAGCGCTCCGAAGCGGCCGTGTGACCAGTAAGTAATGCGCGTCACGTCTCATTTGACGGACGTCACATCGGGACGGCTTCCTCCGCGATCCGAACAGCGCCCGAACGGCGGCCGACACGGTGCGTGTTCGCGGCACTACGCCCGCGCCGGGCGAAAAGGCCCCGGGCGGCGCCCTGTTGACACCACCCCGTCGGCACCACCCTCTTGGGCTAGCCGCGCACCGCATAACCGAGCACCCGCTCGCTCAGCAGCTCCTCGATGTCGTCCAGCAGCGCCAGCACCTCCCGTGAGACCTCGCCCGGCTCGCGCCGCTTGAGCATCTCGCGGCCGATGACCCGGATGGCCGTGCTGTGGATCCAGCTGATCTGACCGGCCATCAGGCTCGGCAGCTCGTCGCCCTCGGCCGCCCCGGTCTCCTCGCGCAGCACCTGCTCCAGGCCGGCCTCCACCTCCTGGGCGAGCGCCCAGAGCCGGGAGCGCAGGGCCGGCGCCTCCTGGATCACGCGCATGAAGTCGGCGTAGCCCGCGAGCAGGCCGACGCGGGGGGACACCGCCCGGATCTCGTCCCGCAGTTCGCGCAGCACCGCCGCCGCCGCGGACTCGCCCTCGGCACGGCCCCGGACCCAGCGGGCGAGGCGGTCGACCATCCCTGCGGAGCGGTCGAGGAACAGGTCCTCCTTGGCGGGGAAGTAGTTGTAGACCGTGTTCACGGAGACGTTCGCCGCGTCGGCGATCTCCGCGACCGTCACCGCGTCGAAGCCGCGCTCGAGGAACAGCCCGGTGGCGACATCGGAGATGTACTGCCGGGTCTGCCGCTTCTTCCGCTCCCTGAGCCCCTCAGCCATGCCCGCCATCCTAGCTTCGCTGCACCTTCTTAAAAGTTGGAGCCATTGTAATTTTGCAGGGGCTCTGTTTTTCTGTGGGGCATGGCAGAAGTCATCAGCGCGGCGAACCTCGCCCGCACCTTCCGGACGAAAGCCGGTCCCGTCGACGCCGTACGCGGTGTCGACCTCACCGTCCACGAGGGCGAGATCCTCGGCTTCCTCGGCCCCAACGGCGCCGGCAAGACGACCACCCTGCGCATGCTCACCACCCTTCTGAAGCCGACCGGCGGCACCGCCACCGTCGCCGGGCACGACCTGGTCACCGACCCGGCCGGAGTGCGCCGGGTCTCCGGGTACGTGGCCCAGTCCGGCGGCGTCGACCCGGCGATCAGCGTCCGGGAGGAGCTGGTCACCCAGGCGCGGTTCTACCGGCTGTCCAAGAGCGACGCCGTCGCCCGCGTCGGGGAACTCGCCCGCGAACTCGACCTGAGCGGCCTCCTCGACCGCAGGACGGCCGCGCTCTCCGGCGGTCAGCGCCGCCGCCTGGACATCGCGATGGCCCTGACCCACCGCCCCGAGGTGCTGTTCCTGGACGAGCCGACGACCGGCCTCGACCCCGGCAGCCGCGCCGACCTGTGGGACCTGGTGCGCCGGCTGCGCGACGAGCACGGCACGACCGTCTTCCTGACCACCCACTACCTGGACGAGGCCGACGCCCTCGCCGACCGCCTGGTGATCGTGGACGGCGGCACGGTCGCCGCCGAGGGCACACCGGGCGCGCTCAAGCTGCGGTACGGCGGCTCCCTGGACGCCACCCTCCAGGACACCTTCCTGGCCGTCACCGGTCGCGCCCCCGCCCCCGTCGACGACGCCCCCGTCGCCCTGTAGCCCCCTGGAGTCCACCGGCATGCTGCTGCACGACACGGCCCTCGTCTACGGCCGCTACCTCCGCCAGTCCCTCCGCTCCCCCTTCGCCATGCTCTTCGGCGCCCTCACCCCGCTGCTCTACCTGCTCTTCTTCGGCCCCCTGCTCACGGGTCTGCCGCTCGGCCGGACGGGTAGTTCCTGGCAGATCCTGGTACCGGGCCTGCTGCTCCAACTCGGCCTCTTCGGAGCCCTGTTCGCCGGATTCATGATCATCATGGAGGGCGCCCAGGGGGTGGTGGACCGGATGCGGGTCACCCCGGTCAGCCGGCTCGCCCTGCTGCTCGGCCGGGTGCTGCGCGACGCCACGATGTTCGTGGTCCAGGCGGTCCTCCTGGTGCTGGCCGCCCTGGCGATGGGCCTGCGCGCACCCCTGGCGGGCATCCTCATCGGCTTCGGGTTCGTCGCCCTGCTCACCCTCTCCCTGGCCTCCCTGTCGTACGCGACGGGGATGAAGGTCCGCACCCCGCAGGAGTTCGGCCCGCTGATCAACGCGGTGTCGATGCCCTCCATGCTGCTGTCCGGCCTGATGCTCCCGATGTCCCTGGCGCCCACCTGGCTGGACGTGCTCTCGCACCTCGTGCCGTTCCGCTATCTGGTGGACGCGGTGCGCGACGCCTACGTGGGCCACTACGCCACCGCCCACATGCTCTACGGCGTCCTCGTGGCCGTCGGTTTCGCGGTGGTGTCCGTGACGACGGGCACACGGGTGTTCCGGACGGCCGGGGCGTAATTACGCTGGGCCCATGGTCAATCTGACGCGTATCTACACCCGCACCGGCGACAAGGGCACCACGCACCTCGGCGACATGAGCCGGGTACCCAAGACGGACCTGAGGATCTCCGCGTACGCGGACTCCAACGAGGCCAACGCGGTCATCGGCACCGCGATCGCCCTGGGCGGCCTGGCCGAGGAGGTCGTCACGGTCCTCACCCGCGTGCAGAACGACCTGTTCGACGTGGGCGCGGACCTGTCGACCCCGGTGACGGAGAACCCCGAGTACCCCCCGCTGCGGGTCGAGCAGTTCTACATCGACCGCCTGGAGGCGGACTGCGACCGCTTCAACGAGCAGTTGGAGAAGCTGCGCTCCTTCATCCTCCCCGGCGGCACCCCGGGCGCGGCCCTGCTGCACCAGGCGTGCACGGTCGTCCGCCGCGCCGAGCGCTCCACCTGGGCGGCCCTGGAGGTGCACGGCGACGCCATGAACCCCCTCACCGCCACCTACCTCAACCGCCTCTCCGACCTGCTCTTCATCCTGGCCCGCGTCGCCAACAAGGCCACCGGCGACGTCCTGTGGGTACCGGGCGGCGAGCGCTAGCCCGCCGGCTTCACCGTCAGGTCGCCGTTCGTGGTCGTCAGGTCCAGGGTGTAACGGCCCGACGGGTCGTCCCGGAAGGCCACTTTCTTGTCGCCGTTGGTGGTGGCCGCCGATATCCGGTAGCGGGCGGATGGCAGGGTGAGCGTGAGATCTCCGCTGGAGCTGTGGGCCCGCACGTTCTGCGGGGTGGGCACCTGGACCGTCACATCGCCGTTCGACGTCTGCGCGGCGATGCCGGCCTTGGTGTTCTTCACGGTGACGTCGCCGTTGGCGGAGCGCAGTTTCACCGCGCCCGCCGCTCCGTTCACCACGACGTCGCCGTTGCTGGTGTGCACGTCGACCGCGCCGACGCCGTTCAGCACGAGGTCGCCGTTGCTGGTGCCGCCGGTCACCGGGAGGGCGGCGGGCACCGTCACGTCGTAGTCGACGGAGCACCGGTGGCCGCAGCCGGCGAGGGTCAGGACGCCGTGGTCGACATGGAAGCTCGTGCCGGTGGGCTTGTCGCCGCGGTAGAAGACCTTGCGGTGGACGGAGATCGCGGAGGCGTCCGCCGATGTCCGCGTCCGCACATTGCCGTTCCCGCTGTCGAGACGGATCGACGTCACCTTCTGGGACACCTCGGCGTCGTCCTTGAAGGTCTTCTGGTCGGCGACCGAGCACGCGGACAGGCCGCCGACGGTGAGTGCGGCCAGGGCCACGGCAGCGAGGAAGCGCGCGCGTCGCATGAAGAGTCCCCCGTATACAGCGCATCGGATCGTTGATCGGTCCCATCGATCGTACGCACCCCACCGCCTGCACTTCGCTGGGGAAAACCCCCCAATGCACAGGGGGCGTACAGGAGTTGGAATGGTCCAGACCTATTGACCCGTGGTCCAGACCTTTCTACCCTCGCAGCACCGTGGGCATGAAGGCTCAGTCATGCCCCCGTCACCCCCACTACCGAGGGAGGCGCTCGATGCGCTTCAGACACAAGGTCGCGGCAGGGCTCGCGACCCTGGTACTCCCCCTGGCCGGACTGGTCGGACTCGCGAGTCCCGCACCGGCCGCGAGCGCCCAGGCGGCCGGCGTCACCGCGAGCTTCACCAAGTCCAGCGACTGGGGCACCGGCTTCGGCGGCCAGTGGACCATCAAGAACGCCGGTACGGCCGCCGTCAGTTCATGGACCGTCGAATGGGACTTCCCCTCCGGCACGTCCGTGACGTCCGCCTGGGACGCCGACGTCACCAACTCCGCCAACCACTGGACGGCGAAGAACAAGTCCTACAACGGCACCCTCGCCCCCGGTGCCTCCGTCAGCTTCGGCTTCAACGGCGCCGGCTCCGGAAACCCGAGCAACTGCACGCTCAACGGCAGCAGCTGCGACGGCACGACGGCCCCCGGCGACTCCGCCCCGAGCGCCCCCGGCACCCCGACCGCCTCCGGCGTCGGCGACACCTCGGTGAAGCTCTCCTGGAGCGCGGCCACCGACGACAAGGGCATCAAGAACTACGACGTGCTGCGCGACGGCAAGGTCGTCGCCACCGTGACCACCACGTCGTACACCGACACCGGGCTCACCGCGGGCAGCGACTACTCCTACTCCGTGCAGGCCCGCGACACCGCGGGGCAGACCGGTCCGGCCAGCGCGGCGGTCGCCGTGCACACCACCGGCGGCGGCTCCACCACTCCCCCGCCGGCCGGCGGCAAGGTCAAGCTCGGCTACTTCACCGACTGGGGCATCTACGCCCGCAACTACAACGTGAAGAACCTGGTGACCTCCGGCTCCGCCGCCAAGATCACCCACATCAACTACGCCTTCGGCAACATCACCGGCGGCAAGTGCGCCATCGGCGACTCCTACGCCGACTACGACAAGGCGTTCACCGCCGACCAGGCCGTCAACGGCACCGCCGACACCTGGGACCAGCCGCTGCGCGGCAACTTCAACCAGCTGCGCGAGCTGAAGGCCAAGTACCCGAACCTCAAGGTCATCTGGTCCTTCGGCGGCTGGACCTGGTCCGGCGGCTTCGCCGACGCGGCCAAGGACCCGGCCGGCTTCGCCCAGTCCTGCTACAACCTCGTCAACGACCCGCGCTGGGCCGATGTGTTCGACGGCATCGACATCGACTGGGAGTACCCCAACAACTGCGGTCTGACCTGTGACACCAGCGGGCCCGAGGCGTTCAAGAACGTGATGGCCGCGCTGCGCGCCAAGTTCGGCTCCGGCAAGCTGGTCACCGCCGCGGTCTCCGCCGACGGCTCGAACGGCGGCAAGATCGACTCCGCCGACTACTCCGGCGCCTCCCAGTACGTCGACTGGTACAACGTGATGACGTACGACTTCTTCGGCGCCTGGGACGCGAAGGGCCCCACCGCCCCGCACTCCCCGCTCACCTCGTACAGCGGCATCCCGAAGGCCGGCTTCACCACCGCCGACGCGATCGCCAAGTACAAGGCGGCCGGTGTTCCCGCGGCCAAGCTGCTCATCGGCATCGGCTTCTACGGCCGCGGCTGGACCGGCGTCACCCAGGACGCCCCGGGCGGCACCGCCACCGGCCCGGCGGCCGGCACCTATGAGCAGGGCATCGAGGACTACAAGGTCCTCAAGTCCTCCTGCCCGGTCACCGGCACCGTCGCGGGCACCGCGTACGCCCACTGCGGCAGCAACTGGTGGTCGTACGACACCCCGTCGACCATCGCCGGGAAGATGAGCTGGGCCAAGACCCAGGGCCTGGGCGGCGCGTTCTTCTGGGAGTTCAGCGGCGACACCAGCGACGGCGAACTGGTGAACGCCATCAGCAGCAACCTGTAAGAAGCCCCGAAAGAAGCATCGCTCCAGCGGGTGGACGTGGTTACGCCACGTTCACCCGCTGTCCGGGTGGGGCCGCTTCCAGCCACGCGAGAAAACCGGTCAGCGCGTCCTCGCTCATCGCGAGTTCGAGGCGCGTGCCCCGGTGGACGCAGGCGAGGATCACCGCGTCGGACAGCAGCGCCAGTTCCTCCTCGCCCTCGGGCAGCCGGCGGCCGGCCACCTCGATCTGGGCGCGTTCCAGGACGCGGCGGGGGCGGATGGCGTAGGAGAAGACCCGGTACCACTCGATGCGGTCGCCGTTGTAGCGGGCGACGCCGTAGCTCCAGCCCTTGCCGCCGGTGTCCGGATTCTCGGCCACGTCCCAGCGCAGGGAGCAGTCGAAGGTCCCGCCCGAGCGCTGGATCAGCCGGCGGCGGAGGCCGAACAGGAACAGCCCGGCCACCACGAGCGCGACCACGATCCCGCACACAGTCAGAGCGAGGACCATCGGCACCGACCTCCTCGTCTCCTAAGTAGGGAACTGCTTCTACTACTGAGTAATGAAACGGAAAAAACACCTACATCTGCCTCAGCCGCGACCGGCACCGGATTGCTCCGGGCCGGCCGCGGCTGAGTGATGTCAACGTACCGCGCGGCTGGTTCAGCGCGCGGTCGCCGCACGAAGTCGGACGTCCGCGCGGCGCTCGGCGGCGGCGTCGCCCTCCGCCTTCGCGCGCTCGAGTTCCCGCTCCGTGCGCTGGACGTCGATCTCGTCCGACAGCTCGGCGATCTCGGCCAGCAGGGACAGCTTGTTGTCCGCGAACGAGACGAAACCGCCGTGCACCGCGGCGACGACCGTTCCGCCATCACTCGTACGGATGGTCACCGGGCCCGACTCCAGCACACCGAGCAGCGGCTGGTGACCGGGCATGACGCCGATGTCGCCGGAGGTGGTGCGCGCGACGACCAGGGTGGCCTCGCCGGACCAGACCTGGCGGTCCGCGGCGACCAGCTCGACGTGCAGCTCAGCAGCCAAGAGTGGCTCCTCGGGTCACCACCCGGCAGGGGTGCCGGGTGTTGGGGTCAATTCTAGTGGGCGTTGGTGAGGGGGCGGGACGCGCCCGCCCCCTCACAAGAGCGCGAGGCTCAGGAGACGCCGAGCTCCTTGGCGTTGGCCTTGAGGTCCTCGATGCCACCGCACATGAAGAACGCCTGCTCCGGGAAGTGGTCGTACTCACCGTCGCAGATCGCGTTGAACGCGGCGATCGACTCGTCCAGCGGCACGTCCGAACCGTCCACGCCGGTGAACTGCTTGGCGACGTGGGTGTTCTGGGACAGGAAGCGCTCCACGCGACGGGCACGGTGGACGACGAGCTTGTCCTCCTCGCCGAGCTCGTCGATACCGAGGATCGCGATGATGTCCTGCAGGTCCTTGTACTTCTGCAGGATGTTCTTCACACGCATGGCCGCGTTGTAGTGGTCCGCGGCGATGTACCGCGGGTCCAGGATGCGGGACGTCGAGTCCAGCGGGTCCACGGCCGGGTAGATGCCCTTCTCCGAGATCGGACGGGAGAGCACCGTCGTCGCGTCGAGGTGGGCGAAGGTGGTGGCCGGGGCCGGGTCGGTCAGGTCGTCCGCGGGGACGTAGATCGCCTGCATCGAGGTGATCGAGTGACCGCGGGTCGACGTGATGCGCTCCTGGAGGAGACCCATCTCGTCGGCCAGGTTCGGCTGGTAACCCACCGCGGACGGCATACGGCCGAGCAGCGTGGAGACCTCGGAACCGGCCTGCGTGAAGCGGAAGATGTTGTCGATGAAGAACAGCACGTCCTGCTTCTGGACGTCACGGAAGTACTCGGCCATGGTGAGGCCGGCCAGCGCGACGCGCAGACGGGTGCCCGGGGGCTCGTCCATCTGACCGAAGACAAGGGCGGTCTTGTCGATGACGCCCGAGTCGGTCATCTCCTCGATGAGGTCGTTGCCCTCACGGGTGCGCTCACCGACACCGGCGAACACGGAGACACCGTCGTGGTTGTTGGCGACACGGTAGATCATCTCCTGGATGAGCACCGTCTTGCCGACGCCGGCACCGCCGAACAGGCCGATCTTGCCGCCCTTGACGTACGGGGTGAGCAGGTCGATGACCTTGACGCCCGTCTCGAACATCTCGGTCTTCGACTCGAGCTCGTCGAAGTTCGGGGCCTTGCGGTGGATCGGCCAGCGCTCGCCCTGGTACTGCTCGTCGACGTTCAGCACCTCGCCAAGGGTGTTGAACACCTTGCCCTTGGTGAAGTCGCCGACCGGCACCGAGATCGGCGCGCCGGTGTCGGTGACCGCGGCCTGGCGGACCAGACCGTCGGTCGGCTGCATGGAGATGGTGCGGACCAGACCGTCACCCAGGTGCTGGGCGACCTCCAGGGTCAGCGTCTTCTTCTCGCCGGCGTTGGCCGGGTCGGAGACCTCGACGTGCAGCGCCTGGTAGATGTCCGGCATCGCGTCGACGGGGAACTCCACGTCGACGACCGGGCCGATGACCCGGGCGACGCGGCCCGTAGCCGTCGCGGTCTCAACAGTGGTGGTCATTTATCGGTCACTCCCCGCGGTCGCGTCGGCCAGGGCGCTGGCGCCACCGACGATCTCGCTGATTTCCTGGGTGATTTCGGCCTGGCGGGCCGCGTTGGCAAGACGGGACAGCGTGTTGATCAGCTCGCCCGCGTTGTCGGTGGCCGACTTCATCGCGCGCCGCGTGGCGGCGTGCTTGGAAGCGGCCGACTGGAGCAGCGCGTTGTAGATACGGCTCTCCACGTAGCGCGGCAGCAGGGCGTCGAGGACGTCCTCCGCCGAGGGCTCGAAGTCGTAGAGCGGCAGGATCTCGCCCTCGGACTTCGTCTCCTCGGCGACCTCTTCGAGGCGCAGCGGAAGCAGCCGTGCGTCGAGCGCGGTCTGCGTCATCATCGAGACGAACTCGGTGTAGACGATGTGGAGTTCATCCACGCCGCCCTCGGCCGTGTCCTTCTCGATGGCCTCGATCAGGGGTGCCGCGACCTTCTTCGCGTCGGCGTACGACGGCTCGTCGGTGAAGCCCGTCCACGACTCCGCGATCTTGCGCTCGCGGAAGTTGTAGTGGGCGACACCGCGCCGGCCGACGATGTACGCGTCGACCTGCTTGCCCTCGCGCTCCAGGCGCTCGGTCAGCTTCTCCGCCGCCTTGATGGCGTTGGAGTTGAAGGCGCCGGCCAGACCGCGGTCGCTCGTGAGGAGCAGGATCGCGGCACGGGTCGGGTTCTCCGCCTCCGTGGTGAGCGGGTGCTTGGTGTTCGACCCCGTACCGACCGCCGTGACCGCGCGCGTCAGCTCGGTCGCGTACGGCGTGGAGGCCGCCACCTTGCGCTGCGCCTTGACGACGCGCGAGGCGGCGATCATCTCCATCGCCTTGGTGATCTTCTTGGTCGCGCTGACGGATCGGATGCGACGCTTGTAGACCCGGAGCTGGGCTCCCATGAGTCAGGTCCCTTCCTTACGTCACTTGGCGGCAGCGGCAGGAGTGTCCTCGCCGAGCAGCTTGCCGTCCGAGGTCTCGAACTGCTTCTTGAACTCGGCCACCGCGTCGTCGATCGCCTGAATGGTGTCGTTCGACATCTTGGCGCCCTCCTTGATGGAGGTCATCAGGCCCTGGTGCTTGCGGTGCAGGAAGTCCAGCAGCTCCCGCTCGAAGCGGCGGATGTCGACGACCGGGACCTCGTCCATGCGGCCGTTGGTGCCGGCCCACACGGAAACGACCTGGTCCTCGGTGGCCATCGGCTGGTACTGGTCCTGCTTCAGCAGCTCGACCATGCGCTGACCGCGCTCCAGCTGCGACTTGGAGGCCGCGTCCAGGTCGGAACCGAAGGCGGCGAACGCCTCCAGCTCACGGAACTGGGCGAGGTCCACGCGCAGCCGGCCGGAGACCTGGCGCATCGCCTTGTGCTGGGCGGAGCCACCGACTCGGGAGACCGAGATACCGACGTTCAGCGCGGGACGCTGACCGGCGTTGAACAGGTCCGACTCCAGGAAGCACTGGCCGTCGGTGATGGAGATGACGTTGGTCGGGATGAACGCCGAGACGTCGTTGGCCTTGGTCTCGACGATCGGCAGACCGGTCATCGAACCGGCACCCATCTCGTCGGAGAGCTTGGCGCAGCGCTCCAGCAGACGCGAGTGCAGGTAGAAGACGTCGCCCGGGTAAGCCTCACGGCCCGGCGGGCGGCGCAGCAGCAGGGACACGGCGCGGTAGGCGTCGGCCTGCTTCGAGAGGTCGTCGAAGATGATGAGGACGTGCTTGCCCTCGTACATCCACTGCTGGCCGATGGCCGAACCGGTGTACGGCGCCAGGTACTTGAAGCCGGCCGGGTCGGACGCCGGGGCGGCGACGATGGTCGTGTACTCCAGCGCGCCGTTCTCCTCCAGCGAGCGGCGAACGCCCGCGATGGTGGAGCCCTTCTGGCCGATGGCGACGTAGATGCAGCGGACCTGCTTCTTCGGGTCGCCGGTGCGCCAGTTGTCGCGCTGGTTGATGATGGTGTCGACGGCCAGGGCGGTCTTGCCGGTCTGGCGGTCACCGATGATCAGCTGACGCTGACCACGGCCGATCGGGGTCATCGCGTCGACGGCCTTGTAGCCGGTCTCCATCGGCTCGTGCACCGACTTGCGCTGCATGACCGTGGGGGCCTGCAGCTCAAGGGCGCGGCGGCCGGACGTCTCGATCTCGCCGAGGCCGTCGATCGGGTTGCCGAGCGGGTCGACAACACGGCCGAGGTAGCCCTCGCCGACCGCGACGGAGAGCACCTCGCCGGTACGCGTGACCGGCTGGCCCTCCTCGACGCCACTGAACTCGCCGAGGACGATGGCACCGATCTCGCGCTCCTCGAGGTTGAGGGCGAGGCCGAGGGTGCCGTCCTCGAACTTCAGCAGTTCGTTGGCCATGGCCGAGGGAAGACCCTCGATCTTCGCGATGCCGTCGCCGGCAAGGGTGACCGTACCGACTTCCTCGCGCGAGGCCGCGTCCGGCTTGTACGACTGGACGAAGTTCTCCAGCGCGTCCCGGATCTCCTCCGGCCGGATCGTGAGCTCCGCCATCTGGGTTCCCTGCTCTCCTTGTTGGGCCCGAAGTTTCACTTTGGGGGGATGGGGACTCCCCCCAACAGGAGGTGAATCCTCTGCACGGCCCAACCAGGGCCGTATGTACGTACTGCTATTTCTGGTGTGTCGAGGTGCTGCGTCGCTGTCGCGTCGCCGCTAGCTCGCCATGCGGCGGGCGGCCTCGTCCAGGCGGTCCGCGAGCGAACCGTTGATGACCTCGTCACCGACCTGTACCCGCATACCGCCGACGACGTCGGGGTCCACGTCCAGGTTGAGGTGGATCCGGCGGCCGTAGAGCTTGCCGAGAGCGGCGCCGAGGCGCTGCTTCTGGGTGTCGCTCAGCGGTACCGCCGAGGTGACGACGGCGACCAGACGGTCCCGGCGCTCCGCGGCCAGCTTGGACAGGGACTCCAGTCCCGCTTCCAGGCTACGACCACGCGGCGCGGCCACGAGGCGCACGACCAGTCGCTCGGTGGCGGGCTTGGCCCGTCCGCCCAGCAGCCGGTTCAGCAGCTCGGTCTTGGCCGCGGCACCCGCGGTGCGGTCGGTCAGGGCGGCGCGCAGCTCGGTGCTGGAGGAGACGATCCGGCCGAACCGGAACAGCTCGTCCTCCACCTCGTCGAGGTTGCCACGCTTCTCCGCGGCGGTGAGGTCGGCGATGTCCGCCAGCTGCTCCGTCGCGTCCACCAGGTCGCGGGGCTGCGACCAGCGGGCGCGGGCCATCCCGGCCACCAGGTCGACGGCCACGCCGCTGACCTGGGCGCCGAGCAGGCGCTGGACGAGGGCCGCCTTGGCCTCTCCGGACTGCGCCGGGTCGGTGAGAACCCGGCGCAGGCCGGCCTCGCGGTCGAGCAGCGCGGTGACGGCCGCCAGCTCGTCGGCGAGCGCGGCCGCGTCCACGGACATGAAGTCCGTCAGCGCGTCGAGACGCTCCCGTGCGGCTGCCAGGGCCTCGCGGCTCGCTCCGTTCATCGCGCGGCCTCGGCCTTCTCCTCGAGCTCGTCGAGGAAGCGGTCGATCACACGGCTCTGCCGGGCGTGGTCCTCGAGGGACTCGCCGACGAGCTTGCCGGCCAGGTCGGTGGCGAGCTTGCCGACGTCCTGACGCAGCGTGGACGCGGCGGCCTTGCGGTCGGCCTCGATCTGGGTGTGACCGGCGGCGACGATCTCCTCGCGCTGCCGCTGACCCTCGGCCCGCATCTCCGCGATGAGCGTGGCACCCTGCTCCTGCGCCTCCTGGCGCAGTCGCGCGGCCTCGTGCCGTGCCTCGGCCAGCTGGGCCTTGTACTGCTCAAGGACGCTCTGGGCCTCGGTCTGCGCGGCCTCGGCCTTTTCGATACCGCCCTCGATGGCCTCGCGACGCTCTTCCAGAACCTTGTTGATGTTCGGGAGGAGCTTCTTGGCGAGGAAGCCGAAGACGATGACGAAGGCGATCAGGCCGATGACGAGCTCCGGCCACGGCGGAATGAGAGGGTTCTCCTTCTCCGCCGCAAACTGAACCCATGAGTGGGTCATCTCAGTGCCTTTCGTCGAATGGGCTGTCGCTGTCGTTCGACTCAGGAGTAGACGAACGGCATGACGAGGCCGATGAGGGCCAGCGCCTCACAGAACGCGAAGCCGAGGATCTGGTTGGAGCGGATCAGGCCCGCAGCCTCGGGCTGACGCGCGAGAGCCTGCGTGCCGTTACCGAAGATGATGCCGACGCCGACGCCGGGGCCGATGGCCGAAAGGCCGTAACCGACGGAGCTGAGCGAACCAGTGACAGCGGCAAGGGTCTGGGACATGCCAGTTCTTCCTTTTCTTTACGGACCGGTGGGGGGTTGGCCACCGGACGACCAGGGGTTTCGGGGCGGAGTGGCTCAGTGGTGCTCGGCGAGCGCGCCCTGGATGTAGGAGCAGGTCAGCAGGACGAAGACGTACGCCTGGACGGCCTGGATGAACAGCTCGAAGGCGGTCATGACGATCGTCATCACGAACGAGACGCCGGCGTAGGCGATACCGATGCCGTTCAGCATGTACCAGCTCGCGATCGTGAAGAGCACGATCAGCGTGTGGCCGGCGAACATGTTCGCGAACAGTCGGACGGCGTGGGTGAAGGGGCGGACCAGCAGGTTCGAGAACAGCTCGATGACCATGGCCAGCGGCAGCACCGCGCCGAGCGACTTGTCGTAGCCCGTGAAGTTCTTGAAGGCGCCGACGAAACCGTGCCGCTTGAAGGTGAGCGAGACCCAGAGGACGTAGACGATCGCGGCCAGCGCTGCCGGGTAGGCGATGATCGCCGTCACCGGGAACTGGGCGACCGGGATGATCGACCAGATGTTCATCATCCAGACGAAGAAGAAGAGAGAGACGATCAGAGGTACGTACTTCTCTCCTTCCTTCTTGCCGATGGTCTCGTAGACGACACCGCGGCGCACGAAGTCGTAGCCGGCCTCGCCGACCATCTGGAGCTTGCCCGGAACGACCTTGGCCTTGCCGAAGGCGGCCCAGAAGAAGCCCACGACGATGATGGAGCCGAGCAGGGCGAGGAGCATCGGCTTGTTGAAGTACAGGCCGTTCGTGTCCCCCCAGATCGGCTCGAAGAGGAACGAATGCAGGCCCGGAGCGACGGTCCCGAAGCCGCACCCGCTGAACAGGTGGCAGCTCGAGTCGAAAGCGAGCGTCTGCGTCGGATCAGCACTCACCGCGGGCTCCTTCATCGTGGCGCATAGGTACGGCAACCTCGTTGTGTCGGCGCGGCGTGCGGCCGCGGGTCGGCACGGGACTGGTGTGACGGATGTGGGGGCGGCTGGGGGGCATCTCGCCTCGCGATCGAACAGGCGTCAGCTCAGATGCCCGCGCCCGCGATGCCGCAGTTGGCACCGGACGATAGCAGCAAGCGTGCTGCGCCTTTATCCCGGCCCTACCTCTCACGACGAACGCCCTGTCTTTTCGGGCTTGTCACCCGAGGACGAGGCGTCCGGATCGACGTAGAGGGTCTTGGCCTTCATGTGCGCACGCGTCTGTGCGGTGATCCACGCGAGGGTGGCGACCACGAGCGTGATGGCGAAGGCACGCGGGTTGAAGAGCGTGGTGTTCTTGAACAGTGCGACGAAGATGACCAGCAGAAGCAGCTGGGCCGCGTAGAGCATCAGGCCCATCATCTGGAACAGCTGCGGAAAAGACTTGGCGGTGCGCTGGAGCACGTACAGACCGAGCCCCATGAACACGATCACGACCAGCGTCCCGACGACTGCCCCGATCGCTCCCTTGCCGCCCGCGACCACACCACTGACGACGGCGGCGAGCGCGCCGACGACAGCCGTGGGTACGGCGGCCTGGGCAAGGATCCGGGCGTCAGAAGACGGCATGGCGGCAACTCCGCTTTCACAGGGGGCAGGTGTCGTCATGGACGAGCGTAGTCCCGGGCTGAGCGATCGAGATCTCACACCAAAGGACCGTCGCACTACGGTCCGTCGGTTCTATCCCGGGTTCTCGTGAACAGTATCACAAACTATTTGATGAGGTCTTTACCTGGTAGGTGTGCTTGCTGTCACACATGAGAGTGACTCTGCACGTCTGATCAGAAACCAAGCCTCTTTGTCTGGTATTGGGGATCTTTGCTCCCCCACGACTTGGCAATGCTCTAGTCAGATTCTTACCTTGACCGTCCTAGGAACGATCAGGAAATCGCCCGCGAGTGCCGATTGCGGTCGCCCCGTTGACGCCGGACACACCGGCCGTGACGGGCGCGCGCTCCTCGGTCTCCGGCTCGTCCGCGCCGTCCCGCGCGGCCGCCTCCACGGCGAGTTCCGCTTCCGCCGCGGCCGCCCGCCGACGCCGGTAGCGCGGCGGCACGAAGCGCTGGGCCCACACCGGCACCCGCGGCGTGAAGCGCGGCAGGAGCAGCAGGACGAGGCCCACGGCGCTGAGGAAGACGACGCCGAGCACGATCCACATGGACGCCGAGTTGACCGAGTAGGCCAGCGCGCCGAAGGCGATCAGCGCCGACCAGAAGTACATGATCAGCACCGCGCGGCTGTGCGAGTGGCCGATCTCCAGCAGCCGGTGGTGCAGATGCCCGCGGTCCGCGGCGAACGGCGACTGCCCGCGCCAGGTGCGGCGCACGATGGCCAGCACCAGGTCGGCGGCGGGGATCGCGATGATCGTCAGCGGCATCAGCAGCGGGATGTAGACCGGCACCATCTGGTGCACGGTGGCGCGCTCGGAACCGGAGAACAGGTTCATCACGTCCGGGTCCACCTGACCCGTGATGGAGATGGCGCCCGCCGCCAGCACCAGGCCGATCAGCATGGAGCCGGAGTCGCCCATGAAGATGCGCGCCGGGTGCATGTTGTGCGGCAGGAAGCCCAGGCACATGCCCATCAGGATCGACGCGAACAGGGTGGCGGGGGCCGCGGCCTCGATGCCGTACGACACCCAGACGCGGTACGCGTACAGGAAGAACGCCACCGTCGCGATGCACACCATGCCGGCCGCGAGGCCGTCGAGGCCGTCCACGAAGTTCACGGCGTTGATCGTGATGACGACGAGCGCCACGGTCAGCAGGGTGCCCTGCCACTGGGTCAGCGCCACATTGCCGACGCCGGGGATGGGCAGCCACAGGATCGTCAGACCCTGCATCACCATGACGCCGGCGGCGATCATCTGGCCGCCGAGCTTGATCAGGGCGTCGATCTCGAACTTGTCGTCCAGGACGCCGATCAGCCAGATCAGGGCGGCGCCGGAGAGCAGCGCCCGCGGCTCGTTGGACTTCTCGAACACCCAGTTGAGGCTGGTCAGGTGGTCGGCGACCAGCAGGCCCGCGCACAGTCCGAAGAACATCGCGATCCCGCCGAGGCGCGGAGTGGGTTCCCGGTGCACGTCCCGGGCCCGGATCTCCGGCATCGCCCCCGCCACGATCGCGAACTTCCGCACCGGCCCTGTCAGCAGGTACGTCACCGCGGCCGTGATGCAGAGCGTCAGCAGGTATTCACGCACGGGCTTCCCCACAGGTCTCGCTGGCCATCACAGCCCCACAGCCTAGCGGCGGGCGTATACGGATGAGGACTTACGGGTAGCCAGGATGGTTGCAGACCTCCCTGTGACCCTCGCTGTGAACCCTCGCCGTGTCCGGACCGTCCCCGTTGGCACGACTGCCCCCGATGTCGGTGCGACCGCCCCTGATCAGCCCGGATACGGCGGGAACGCCCCGGTCAGCTCGCGCACCTCGGCCCGCGCCCCGGCCGGTTCCGGGTGTCCGCGCACCACCGCGGCGAGCAGTTTCGCGATCCGCTCCATCTCCGGCTCGCCCATGCCCTGGGTGGTCACCGCGGCGGTTCCCAGGCGCAGGCCCCGGCCGTCGCCGTGCGGCAGCGCGCAGCAGTCCAGGACGATCCCGGCGGCGGCGAGCCGGCCGCGGGCGGTGCGGCCCTCCACGCCGAGCGGCGCCGTGTCGGCGGTGATCAGATGGGTGTCCGTGCCGCCGGTGGTGACGGTGAGCCCCTCCTCGGCGAGGCGGCCGGCCAGGGTGCGGGCGTTGGCGACCACCTGGTGCGCGTACGTCGCGAACGCCGGGGTCGCGGCCTCGCCGAACGCGACGGCCTTCGCGGCGATGGTGTGCATCTGCGCCCCGCCCTGGGTGAACGGGAACACCGCCCGGTCCACCCGCTCGGCCAGTTCGGCGCCGCACAGGATCATGCCGCCGCGCGGACCGCGCAGCACCTTGTGCGTGGTGGCGCAGACGATGTCGGCGTACGGCACCGGGTTCGGGGCGGCGCCGCCCGCGACGAGGCCGATGGGGTGGGCGGCGTCCGCGATCAGATAGGCGCCCACCTCGTCGGCGACCTCGCGGAAGAAGGCGTAGTCGAGGTGCCGGGGGTAGGCGATGGAGCCGCACACGATCGCCTTGGGGCGGCGGTTGCGGGCCAGGTGGCGTACCTGGTCGTGGTCGATCAGCCCGGTCTCCGCGTCGACGCCGTAGCCGACGAAGTCGAACCAGCGGCCGGAGAAGTTGGCCGGGGAGCCATGGGTGAGGTGACCGCCGTACGGCAGGCCCAGGGCGAGGACGGTGTCACCGGGGCGCAGCAGGGCGGCGTACGCCGCGAGGACGGCGGAGGAGCCGGAGTGGGCCTGTACGTTCGCGTGCCGGGCCCCGAACAGCGCGCACGCCCGCTCCGCGGCCAGCCGCTCGGCCATGTCCACGATCTCGCAGCCGCCGTGGTGGCGGGCGCCGGGGTAGCCCTCGGCGTACTTGTTCGCCAGCGGCGACCCGAGGGCGGCGAGCACGGCGCGGGAGGTGAAGTTCTCCGCCGCGATGAGCTGGAGCGACGTCGACTGCCGGCGCAGCTCCCCCATCAGGATCTCGGCCACCTCCGGGTCCTGTTCCCGCAGGACATCGGCCTCGTGCAGGGTGATGACCGACATGACGGGCTCCGGGCGGTCGACGGTGACGTATCCCCAATGTAGGCCGGGGTCCGCCGACCGGCGCGGCGTGCGGCGCCGGGCCGGTGCCCGGCCCTACATCCGGGCCGGCACTCCG
The DNA here is from genome assembly GCF_009650765.1 of Streptomyces sp. SUK 48. NCBI lineage: Bacteria > Bacillati > Actinomycetota > Actinomycetes > Kitasatosporales > Streptomycetaceae > Streptomyces > Streptomyces sp. SUK 48. Next base: position 2,831,940 of record NZ_CP045740.1, read on the forward strand.
GTGAGCGCCGTGACGACCGGGTCCAGCGCGTCCCGTATCTCGTCGCCGATGGAGCGGAAGAACGGCAGGGGCGCGCCGTAGGGGTCGTAGACCTCGTCGGCCTCGGCCGTGGGGGCCAGGAGCCAGCCGCGCAGGGCGGCGGCGGCGCGGACCAGGGCGCGGGCGCGCATGACGAGGCCGTCCTCCAGGGGCGGCAGCGTCGCGGGGTCGATCGCGCGGACCAGGCGCGTGAACTCCTTGAGCGTGAAGGTGCGCAGGCCCGCCGAGTGCCCCATGGAGATGACCTGGGCGCGGTGGTCGCGGGTCGCGGTCAGGACCAGGTCGGCCCGGATGACGTGCTCGTCGAGCAGTTCCCGGCCCATGAAGCCGGAGGCGTCCGCGCCGAACTCGGCCAGCACGGTCTCCGCGTTGGTCTCCATGGGCGCGCCCTCATGGCCCCAGGTGCCCGCGCTCTCCACGATCAGCCCGCCGCCGAGCACCCCGAGGCGCTCGGCGACGAAATGCCGGGTCAGCCGCTCGGTGATGGGCGAGCGGCACACATTGCCGGTACTGACGTGGAGGATGCGGAAGCTGTCGCGCGGAAACCCGAACGTCGTCGTCTCCTCCGCGAGGCGCTCCCCGATGCCTATGCCACGCCCCGCCGCAGGGGCCGTCAATTCGCCACCTCGAGGTCGGGTACGACCTTGCGCAGCTCGTCCACCGAGATGGCGCCCTCGCGCAGCAGCACCGGCACGTCGCGGGAGACGTCCACGATGGACGAGGGCACGTTGCCCGGGGTCGGGCCGCCGTCGAGGTAGACGGAGACGGAGTCGCCGAGCATGTCCTGGGCGGCGTCACAGGTCTCCGGCGACAGGTGCCCGGTGAGGTTGGCGGAGGACACGGCCATCGGGCCGACCTCGGTGAGCAGCTCGATGGCGACCGGGTGCAGCGGCATGCGTACGGCGACCGTGCCCCGGGTGTCGCCGAGGTCCCACTGGAGGGACGGCTGGTGCTTGGCGACCAGCGTCAGGGCGCCCGGCCAGAACGCGTCGACCAGTTCCCAGGCCATCTCGGAGAAGTTGGTGACCAGGCCGTGCAGGGTGTTCGGGGAGCCGATGAGCACGGGGGTGGGCATGGTGCGGCCCCGGCCCTTGGCGGCGAGCAGATCGGCGACGGCCTCGGAGGAGAACGCGTCGGCGCCGATGCCGTAGACCGTGTCGGTCGGCAGCACCACCAGCTCGCCCCGGCGGACGGCGGACGCGGCTTCGCGCAGACCCGTGGCGCGGTCGGTCGCGTCGTTGGTGTCGTATCGCCGTGCCATTTAACGGGCCTCCTCGTACACAGACTGCGGGGGTGAAGTCTCGGTGCTGCTCACGGCAGCGCCTTGCGGGCGGTGGCGAACCGCGGCCGGTTGTTGAGGTCGGGGTGATCGGCCGCGTCGGCCCAGCCCCGCTCCTCGGTGAAGATCCACGGCACCTGTCCGCCCTGGGTGTCGGCATGCTCGATGACGACGACCCCGCCGGGCCGCAGCAGCCGGTGCGCGGTGCGCTCGATGCCGCGGATCAGGTCGAGCCCGTCCTCCCCCGAGAACAACGCGAGTTCGGGGTCGTAGTCGCGGGCTTCGGGGGCGACGTACTCCCATTCGGTGAGCGGGATGTACGGCGGGTTGGAGATGACCAGGTCGACCTGGCCGTCCAGGTCGGGGAACGCGCTCAGGGCGTCGCCCTGGCGCAGGTCGACCCTGGACCCCTCCACGTTCTTGCGGGTCCAGCGCAGCGCGTCCTCGGACAGCTCCACGGCGTGCACCCGGGACCGCGGCACCTCCTGGGCGAGGGCGAGCGCGATGGCCCCGGAGCCGGTGCACAGGTCGACGATGCACGGCTCCACCACGTCCATGGCGCGCACCGCGTCTATGGCCCAGCCGACCACCGACTCGGTCTCCGGCCGGGGCACGAACACGCCCGGCCCGACCTGGAGTTCCAGGTAGCGGAAGTAGGCCCGCCCGGTGATGTGCTGGAGCGGCTCGCGCTGCTCGCGCCGGGCGATGGCCTCCCAGTACCGGGCGTCGAAGTCCGCGTCCTTCACGGAGTGCAGTTCGCCGCGCTTGACGCCGTGCACGAACGCGGCGAGCTCCTCCGCGTCGGTGCGCGGCGAGGGCACGCCGGCGTCGGCCAGCCGCTGGGTGGCCTGGGCCACCTCCGATAGCAGCAGGTTCACGCGAGTCCTCCGGAAGTCAGCAAATCCTCGTGGTTCCTTACGCGGCCGCGAGCTTCGCCGCGGAGTCGGCGTCGACACACGCCTGGATGACCGCGTCGAGCTCGCCGTCCAGGACCTGGTCCAGGTTGTACGCCTTGAAGCCGACACGGTGGTCGGAGATGCGGTTCTCCGGGAAGTTGTACGTACGGATCTTCTCGGAGCGGTCGACGGTGCGGACCTGGCTGCGGCGGGCGTCCGCGGCCTCCCGCTCCGCCTCTTCCTGGGCCGCGGCGAGCAGCCTGGAGCGCAGGATACGCAGGGCCTGCTCCTTGTTCTGGAGCTGGCTCTTCTCGTTCTGGCAGGAGGCGACGACACCCGTGGGCAGGTGGGTGATGCGCACCGCGGAGTCCGTGGTGTTGACGGACTGGCCGCCGGGACCGGAGGAGCGGTAGACGTCGATGCGGAGGTCGTTCGGGTTGATCTCCACGTCCACCTCCTCGGCCTCGGGGGTGACGAGGACACCGGCGGCGGAGGTGTGGATACGACCCTGGGACTCGGTGGCCGGCACGCGCTGCACGCGGTGCACACCGCCCTCGTACTTCAGCCGCGCCCACACGCCCTGGCCGGGCTCGGTCTGCCCGCGGGTCTTCACCGCGACCTGGACGTCCTTGTAGCCGCCCAGCTCGGACTCGGTGGCGTCGATGATCTCGGTCTTCCAGCCGACGCGCTCCGCGTAACGCAGGTACATGCGCAGCAGGTCGCCGGCGAACAGCGCCGACTCGTCGCCGCCCGCGCCCGCCTTGATCTCCAGGATGACGTCCTTCTCGTCACTGGGGTCACGCGGGACGAGCAGCAGGCGCAGCTTCTCGGTGAGCTCCTCGCGCTGCTGCTCCAGCTCCTTGACCTCGGCGGCGAAGTCCGGGTCGTCGGCGGCCAGTTCGCGCGCGGTCTCGATGTCGTCGCCGGCCTGCTTCCAGGAGCCGTACGTGCCGACGATCGGGGTCAGCTCGGCATAGCGCTTGTTCAGCTTGCGCGCGTTCGCCTGGTCGGCGTGGACCGACGGGTCGGCGAGCTTCGTCTCGAGGTCGGCGTGCTCGGCGACGAGGTCCTCGACTGCCTCGAACATCTTTCGGCTCCTGTACTGCGGTGAAGGGAAGGGGCGGGCGACCAAAAACGCCGGTCCCGGACGCACGCCCGCGTGGGCGTACGGCCGTGGACCGGCGAATGGGGGCTCGCTACTTCTTGGAGCCGGCGGCCTTGCCGAAGCGGGCCTCGAAGCGGGCCACACGGCCACCGGTGTCGAGGATCTTCTGCTTGCCCGTGTAGAACGGGTGGCACTCGGAGCAGACCTCGGCACGGATGGTGCCGGAGTCGATGGTGCTACGAGTGGTGAACGACGCGCCACAGGTGCAGCTGACCTGGGTCTCGACGTACTCGGGGTGGATGTCGCGCTTCAAGGTTTCTCCTAGGTTTCGGGAGGGCTCCGGGTCGCCGCCGCGGGCTGCGGGGACGTGAACCGGGGCCGACGTACCAGTCTGCCAGGACTGGGGCCATCCCCCAAAACCGGGGGTGCGCCTGTTCTATTCCGCCGGTGGTCCGGCGGGCTTCGCGTCGCGGTCCGGCGGGCTTCGCCGGGTGGTCCGGCGCTCTTCCCGGGCGCCTCGACGGCCGTACGTCAGCCGCTGACCACGCCGTCGGCCTCGCCCGTGGCCGTGCCCTTCGTGGCCGACCTCGGGATCGGGCGGTCGTTCTTCAGCGCGTCCCACACCAGGTGGGCCTTCGACTTCTCCAGCAGGACGCGGTTGGGGTCGGCCGGGTCGTACTGGACAGGCATGGTGACCATGGTCATGTGCCGGGAGTCGATGCCCTTGAGGCCGTCGGCGAAGTCGACGAGGGAGTTGACCGAGCCGAGGTCGGAGTCGGTGGTGACGGCCTTGGTGGCGGTGTCGGCGAGGTCGTACAGCTTCTTCGGGTCGCTGAAGACGCCGACGCTCTTGACCTGGCCGAGCAGTGCCTTGACGAATGCCTGCTGGAGCTGGATGCGGCCGAGGTCGGAGCCGTCGCCGACGCCGTGCCGGGTGCGGACCAGGCCGAGGGCCTGCTGCCCGTCGAGGGTGTGCGTGCCGGCCTTGAGGTCCAGGTGGCTCTGCGGGTCGGCGATGGCCTTGGTGGTGGTCACCGGGACGCCGCCGAGGTCGTCGATGAGCCTCTGGAAGCCCGCGAAGTCGACCTCCAGGTAGTGGTCCATGCGGATACCGGTGAGGGACTCGACGGACTTCACGGCGCAGGCCGCGCCGCCGGTGGAGTACGCCTCGTTGAACATCACGGCGCTCGCGGCCGGGTGCGTGGTGCCCTTGGTGTCGGTGCACGCGGGGCGGTCCACCAGGGTGTCCCGGGGTATGGAGACCACGCTGGCCTTCTTGTGGCCCTGGTAGACGTGCACGATCATCGCGGTGTCGGAGCGGGCGCTGCCGTCGTCCGTGCCGCCGCCGAGCTTCTTGTTGGAGCCGGAGCGGGTGTCGGAGCCGAGGACCAGGATGTTCTCGGAGCCGTTGTCGATCTTCGTGGGGCGGTTCTTGCCGAGGACCTGGTCGATGTCGACGCTGTGCAGGTTGCCGTTGAGCTTGAAGTACAGGAACCCGGCTCCGGCGCCGCCGAGCACCAGGACGCCCGCGGCCGTCCAGGCCGTCGCCAGCAGGGCCTTGCGGCCGGCGCTGCGGGGCTTGCGGCGTCGCCCCCGGCCGCCGCGGCCGGGCGGCTGGGCGCCGGGCTGGGGTATCGGTTCCGGCATGCTCTCGGCGGACACGGCACTCCTAGGTCTCGTCGATCGGTTACCCCCTGCTGTCAGGGTCAGGCGCGGTCATCACCGCTCCATCGTCCCCCCGTGCGGTAGGACGGAGAAACTCGGGACAGCGTTGCACAACGCAGAGTGCCCACCGCGTGGGGCGATGGGCACCGTGTGTAGTCGGCCGCGCCGGGGTTACGGCGCTCACCTGCGGCTTTGTCGTCGGTTGTCGTATGTTTCCGATCAGGTGCGGAACGTGACCCTTGTGGCAAAGGTCTCGCTCCGCACACGACGGAGGCCGCCCCCGCGGGGACGGCCTCGGTCAGCTGGATCCGGTGACTTCTAGTCGCCGTTCCCGGGGGTCGGCGTCGTCTTCTGGATCTGCATCAGGAACTCGATGTTCGACTTGGTCTGCTTCATCTTGTCCAGCAGCAGCTCGATCGCCTGCTGCTGGTCCAGGGCGTGCAGCACCCGGCGCAGCTTCCAGACGATGCCCAGCTCCTCGGCGCCCAGCAGGATCTCTTCCTTACGGGTACCGGACGCGTCCACGTCCACCGCCGGGAAGATGCGCTTGTCGGCGAGCTTGCGGTCGAGCTTGAGCTCCATGTTGCCGGTGCCCTTGAACTCCTCGAAGATCACCTCGTCCATGCGGGAGCCGGTGTCCACGAGGGCCGTCGCCAGGATGGTGAGCGAGCCGCCGTCCTCGATGTTGCGCGCGGCGCCGAAGAAGCGCTTCGGCGGGTACAGCGCGGTCGAGTCGACACCACCGGACAGGATGCGGCCGGAGGCCGGCGCCGCGAGGTTGTAGGCACGGCCCAGACGCGTGATGGAGTCCAGCAGCACGACCACGTCGTGGCCCAGCTCCACCAGGCGCTTGGCGCGCTCGATGGCGAGCTCGGCGACCGTGGTGTGGTCCTCGGCCGGGCGGTCGAAGGTCGAGGAGATGACCTCGCCCTTGACCGACCGCTGCATGTCGGTGACCTCTTCCGGACGCTCGTCGACCAGGACGACCATCAGGTGGCACTCGGGGTTGTTGTGCGTGATCGCGTTGGCGATCGCCTGCATGATCATGGTCTTGCCGGTCTTCGGCGGGGCCACGATCAGACCGCGCTGGCCCTTGCCGATCGGCGACACGAGGTCGATGATCCGGGTCGTCAGCACGCCCGGGTCCGTCTCCAGGCGGAGGCGGTCCTGCGGGTACAGCGGCGTCAGCTTGTTGAACTCCGGGCGGCCGCGGCCGTGTTCGGGCGCCATGCCGTTGACGGAGTCGAGGCGGACGAGCGCGTTGAACTTCTCGCGGCGCTCCCCGTCCTTCGGCTGGCGGACCGCACCGGTGAGGTGGTCACCCTTGCGCAGGCCGTTCTTGCGGACCTGGGCGAGGGAGACGTACACGTCGTTCGGGCCCGGCAGGTAGCCGGAGGTCCGGATGAAGGCGTAGTTGTCGAGGATGTCCAGGATGCCCGCGACGGGGATCAGGACGTCGTCGTCGGTGACCTGCGGCTCGGCGATCTCGTCGCGGCCACGACGACCACGGCGGTCGCGGTAGCGCCCGCGCCGGCCGCGCCGGCCGCCCTCGAAGTCGTCGTCGTCCTGCTGCTGCCGGTCCTGACGGCCGCCCTGCTGCTGCGGCTGCTGGCGCTGGCCGCCGCCCTGCTGGTCGTCGCCCTTGTTGCGGCGGTCGCCACGGTCACCGCGCTCGCCGCGCTCACTACGGTCGCCACGCTCACCGCGCTCGCCCCGCTCACTGCGGTCCCCGCGCTCACGGCCGCGCTCACGGCGGTCGCGGCGGCCGCGGCCCTCGCCGTCACCGGCGTCGTTCTTCGCGGACTCGCCCTGCTGCTGCGGCTGCTGGGCGGACGCGTCGGCCTTGGAGTCGCTCTTCGCGTCCGTACGGGCCTCGGTCTTCGCCTCGGCGGCGGCCGGCTCGGCGGGGCTGCCGGCCTCGGCGGTGGCACGGCGGCGACGGCGCTCGGTCGGCGCGTCCTCGCTGGCAGGCTGGCCGGGAATCTCGATCTGCTGCTGCGCCTTCTCGGCGGGGGCCTCGGACTTGGCCGCCTTCTGCGCGCCGTCGGCGCTCTCGCCGGTGCGGGCCTTGGAGGTGGCCCGGCGCTTCGGCTTGGTCTCGGCGGCGGCCTCGGCCTTGGGGGCGCTGCCCTGGGCCTGCGCCTCCTTGATGACCTCGATCAGCTGGCTCTTGCGCATCCGCGCGGTGCCCCTGATACCGAGGCCCGAGGCGACCTGCTGCAGCTCGGCCAGCACCATGCCCTCAAGGCCGGTACCCCGGCGCCGCCGGGAGCCGGCACCGGTGGCAGGCGCGGAGGCGTCCGTGGCGGGCGCGGCAGCGGTCTCCTCGACACGTGCGCCCATCAGATCGGTGGTGTCGCTCACGAAGGGTCCTTCCCTGGAGCGGACGTCGGCCTGTCTGGCTCGGCGACCGGTTGTGCTGTCCGACTACGGTCCTGTCTTCGTGAACCGTGCCGGGGCGGTGGTCCGCCAACGCGGCGGAAGAGAAATGTGCGGTGACGGCGCTTCCGCGAGCCGTGACACCCGGTGTCACGTGGCGTGGTAGCACCTGTTCCGGAGCATGCCCTGCGGCCGGCTCAGTGCTCGCATACGACGTACTGCCCAGGTACGGCGCGCGGAACACGGAGTGGCGTGGGGGGCTCCCGGAAGAATGTCTGTCCCGGACGGGGACACGTGGCACCTCGCCATGGTGGGGTCGGGTGCAGACTTGAGATTAACACTACCGGATCCAACAAACATTCCCCCTCTCCAAATCCGGCAACCGTGTGTCAGGGCGCAAGCGGAAGCACGCTCGCTCCCCGCATATCCAGGTCCAGCCGGTTGGCGGCCCAGCCCGCACCGGCGAGGTGGGAGACCTTGTCGGCGGTGCCGGCGTCGGTCAGGGCCATGACGGTGGGTCCGGCGCCGGAGATGACGGCGGGGATGCCGTCCGCCCGCAGCCGCTCCACCAGCGCGGCGCTCTCCGGCATGGCCGGGGCGCGGTACTCCTGGTGGAGGCGGTCCTCGGTGGCGGGCAGCAGCAGTTCGGGGCGCCGGGTCAGGGCCTCCACGAGCAGGCCCGCGCGGCCCGCGTTGGCGGCGGCGTCGACATGCGGCACGGTGCGCGGCAGCAGTCCGCGGGCGGTTTCCGTCAGGACCGGCTTTCCGGGCACGAAAACCACCGGAACGATGGAATCGTCGGGTTCCATTCTGATCGCGCGGGCGGCGCCGGATTCCATCCAGGAGAGCGTGAATCCGCCGAGCAGACAGGCGGCCACATTGTCGGGGTGGCCCTCGATCTCGGTGGCCAGCGCCAGCAGGGCCGCGTCGTCCAGCCGGGCCTCGCCGCCTATGGTCACGGCGCGGGCGGCCACGATGCCGGCGCAGATGGCGGCGGAGGAGGAGCCGAGGCCCCGGCCGTGCGGGATGCGGTTGGCGCAGACGATCTCCAGGCCCCGGGGCTGGCCGCCCAGCAGGTCGAAGGCGGTGCGCAGGGAGCGGACGAGGAGGTGGCGCTCGTCGCGTGGCAGGTTCTCGCTGCCCTCACCCGCGATGTCGATGTGCAGCCCGGAGTCGGCCACCCGGACGACGACGTCGTCGTAGAGCCCCAGCGCGAGGCCCAGGGCGTCGAAGCCCGGACCGAGATTGGCGCTGGTGGCAGGGGTGCGCACCCGGACGGCGGCGGCACGGAAGGCTGGACCGGCCATCGCTCGAAGACTCTCCTTGAGCTGCGTGACTGTCAAAGACATTCGATACGTACGTGGAGACCCTCGGCCGCGCAGACGGCGCGGCGTTGCCCCTATGCGCAGTGCATATGCAACGAGCGGGTTCGGTACAGCGTATCGAAGGAAGGTTCAGTAGCGACATAGGGCGCACAGGAGGCGCACGATGCGTGTCGTAGGCCCCTTGTGCACCCTGACAGGGCCCGGCCGGGCGCTCGCAAGCCCCGGTCGGGCCCCGTCGGGAGGACCCCGGTGTGCCCGGTCGCTCAGGCGAGGCCGAGGCGCTCGGCCGCGGTGGCCGCGTCGACCGGGACGGTGACCGGCTGCGGCGCGCCGGCGACGGCCCAGTCGGGGTCCTTCAGGCCGTTGCCGGTCACGGTGCAGACGATGCGCTGGCCCGGGTCGACCTTGCCCTGCTCGGCGGCCTTGAGCAGACCGGCGACCGAGGCGGCGGAGGCGGGCTCCACGAAGACGCCCTCCTGCGCGGCCAACAGCCGGTAGGCGCGCAGGATTTCACGGTCCGTCACCTCGTCGATGGCGCCGCCTGACTCGTCCCGGGCCGCGAGCGCGTACTGCCAGGAGGCCGGGTTGCCGATGCGGATGGCGGTGGCGATGGTCGACGGGTCCTTGACGACCTCGCCGCGCACGATCGGGGCGCTGCCGGCGGCCTGGAAGCCCCACATGCGGGGCGTGCGGGTGGCGATCTCGTCGGCGGCGTACTCCTGGTAGCCCTTCCAGTACGCCGTGATGTTGCCCGCGTTGCCGACCGGCAGGACGTGGATGTCGGGCGCGTCGCCGAGCATGTCCACGATCTCGAAGGCGGCCGTCTTCTGGCCCTCGATCCGCACCGGGTTGACCGAATTGACCAGCGCCACCGGGTAGTTCTCGCTCAGCGCGCGGGCGAGGGTGAGGCAGTCGTCGAAGTTGCCGTCGACCTGAAGGATCTTCGCGCCGTGCACCAGGGCCTGGCCCATCTTGCCGAGCGCGATCTTGCCCTGCGGCACGAGCACGGCCGAGACCATGCCGGCACGCACGGCGTACGCCGCGGCGGAGGCGGAGGTGTTGCCGGTGGACGCGCAGATGACGGCCTTGGCCCCCTCCTCCTTCGCCCTGGAGATGGCCATCGTCATGCCGCGGTCCTTGAAGGACCCGGTCGGGTTCGCGCCCTCCACCTTGAGGTGGACCTCGCAGCCGGTGCGCTCGGAGAGCACCTGCGCGGGCACGAGGGGCGTGCCGCCCTCTCGGAGCGTCACGACCGGCGTGGTGTCGGAAACCGGCAGCCGGTCCCGGTACTCCTCGATGATTCCGCGCCACTGGTGGGTCATTGCTCGTTACTCTCCTTCAACCCGCATGATGCTGGCGACACCCCGCACGGTGTCGAGCTTGCGCAGCGCCTCGACGGTACCGGTGAGGGCGGCGTCCAGGGCTCGGTGGGTGACGACGACGAGGGACGCCTCGCCGTCCTTGCCCGACTGCCGAACGGTGTCGATGGACACCCCGTGCTCGGCGAAGACCGTGGCGACCTGGGCGAGGACACCCGGTTTGTCGGCCACGTCCAGGCTGATGTGGTACCGCGTGACGACATCGCCCATCGGGGAGACCGGCAGCGCGGCGTACGCCGACTCGCCGGGCCCCTTGGTGCCGTTGAGCTTGTTGCGGCAGACGGCGACGAGGTCGCCGAGCACGGCGGAGGCGGTCGGGGAACCGCCGGCGCCGGGGCCGTAGAACATCAGCTGGCCGGCCGCGTCGCTCTCCACGAAGACGGCGTTGTACGCGCCGCGCACGGAGGCGAGGGGGTGGCTCAGCGGGATCATGGCGGGGTGCACGCGCGCCGTGACGGACGCGCCGTCCGCCGCCCGCTCGCAGATGGCGAGCAGCTTGATGGTGCAGCCCATCTGCCTGGCCGAGCGGAAGTCGGCGGCGGTGACCTCGGTCATCCCCTCGCGGTGGACGTCGTCCAGGCGCACCCGCGTGTGGAAGGCGATGCCGGCCAGGATGGCGGCCTTGGCGGCGGCGTCGAAGCCCTCGACGTCGGCGGTCGGATCGGCCTCGGCGTACCCGAGCGCGGTGGCCTCGTCCAGGGCCTCCTGGTAGCCGGCGCCCGTGGAGTCCATCTTGTCGAGGATGAAGTTGGTGGTGCCGTTGACGATGCCGAGCACCCGGTTGACCTTGTCGCCGGCCAGGGACTCGCGCAGCGGGCGGATCAGCGGGATGGCGCCGGCGACGGCTGCCTCGTAGTAGAGGTCCCGGCCGTGCTCCTCCGCGGCGGCGTGCAGGGCGGCCCCGTCCTGGGCCAGCAGGGCCTTGTTCGCGGAGACGACGGACGCGCCGTGCTCGAACGCGGTGGTGATGAGCGACCGGGCGGGCTCGATCCCGCCGATCACCTCGACGACGACGTCGATGTCGCCGCGTTTGACGAGCGCGGTGGCGTCCGTGGTGACCAGGGCCGGGTCGATGCCCTCGCGCACCTTGCTCGGGCGTCGTACGGCGACCCCGGCGAGCTCCACCGGGGCGCCGATCCTCTGGGCGAGGTCGTCGGCGTGCGTCGTCATGATGCGCGCCACCTCTGAGCCGACAACCCCACAGCCCAGCAGCGCCACCTTCAGCGGACGCGTACGCATCATCCGACCTCGTTTCCTCTTACCGTAGACGGTTGGACCAGTCTCACTCACCGGACGGGAGTTTCTACCCTTCGTCCGGATCCTGAGACGTTTATTTCATTTTCGCGGGGTGCGGACCGCAGATCTTCCACTCCGCGTCGTCCGCCCCGCGTTTTGCGGACTCACCCGACGTCGAGACGCAGGAGATCGTCCTCCGTCTCCCGCCGGACGATCACCCGGGCCTCGCCGTCGCGCACCGCGACGACGGGCGGCCGGAGCACATGGTTGTAGTTGCTGGCCATCGACCGGCAGTACGCCCCCGTGGCCGGTACGGCGATGAGGTCGCCCGGCGCGATATCGGCGGGCAGGAACGCGTCCTTGACCACGATGTCCCCGCTCTCGCAGTGCTTGCCGACGACCCGGACGAGCAGCGGCTCGGCATCGCTGGCCCGCGAGACGAGGGCGACGCTGTACTCGGCGTCGTACAGCGCGGTCCGGATGTTGTCGGACATGCCGCCGTCGACGGAGACGTACGTGCGCAGCCCGTCCAGCGGCTTCACGGTGCCGACCTCGTAGAGCGTGAACGCGGTCGGGCCGACGACGGCGCGTCCGGGCTCCACCGAGATCCGGGGCGTGCGCAGCCGCGCCGCCTCGCACTCGCGGCTGACGATCTCGCCGAGCGCCTTGGCGATCTCGTGGGGCTCGCGCGGGTCGTCGTCGCTGGTGTAGGCGATGCCGAGGCCGCCGCCGAGGTCGATCTCGGGCAGTTCGACGCCGTGCTCGTCGCGGATGTCCTTGAGCAGTCCGACGACGCGGTGGGCGGCGACCTCGAACCCGGACATGTCGAAGATCTGCGAGCCGATGTGCGAGTGGATGCCGGTCAGTTCGAGCCCGTCCAGGTGCAGCGCGCGCCGCACGGCCTCGGCGGCCTGGCCGCCGGCGAGCGGGATGCCGAACTTCTGGTCCTCGTGGGCGGTGGCGATGAACTCGTGGGTGTGGGCCTCGACGCCGACGGTGATCCGGATCTGGGCCTTCTGCCGCTTGCCCAGGGACTGCGCGATATGCGCGACCCGCGCGATCTCCTGGAAGGAGTCGAGCACGATCCGCCCGACGCCGGCCTCCACGGCGCGGGTGATCTCCGCGACGGACTTGTTGTTCCCGTGGAAGGCGATGCGCTCGGGGTCCATCCCGGCGGAGAGCGCCGTCGCGAGCTCGCCCCCGGAGCAGACGTCGAGATTCAGCCCTTCCTCTTCCAGCCATCGCACGACGGCACGCGAGAGGAACGCCTTCCCCGCGTAGAACACGTCGGCGTCGGACCCGAAGGCGGTGCGCCAGGCGCGTGCCCGCGCCCGGAAGTCGGCCTCGTCCATGATGTACGCGGGCGTGCCGAACTCCTCGGCGAGCCGGGTCACGGGGACCCCGCCGACGGTGACGACCCCGTCCTCGCCGCGGCCGACGGTCTGCGCCCAGACCTTGTGGTCGAGCACGTTGAGGTCGGTGGGCGGCGCGGAGTAGTGCCCCTCGGTGAGGACGTCGGCGTGACGGGGCCCGGCGGGATGGGCGGAACGGCTCATGACGGTGGCTCTCAGACTCTCTGTCTCTCTCCGGGGGACATCGGTGTCTCGGTCCCCTCAGAGATGTTCGGGTGCGTCGATGCCGAGCAGGGACAGGCCGCCGGCCAGCACCGTCCCGGCCGCTTCGGCAAGCGCGAGCCGGGCCCGGTGGGCGGCCGAGGGTTTCTCCTCGCCGATCGGAAGCACACAGGTCAGAAAGGGCAGCACGGCATCCGCGACGGTGACGAGATGCCGGGCCAGCCGGTCCGGGGCACGGTGGGTGGCGGCCGCGGTGAGGATGCGGGGGTAGTCGGCGAGGGGGGTGTGCAGGGCGGGGGTGACCGGGGTGCGGGCGTTGGCGGTGTCCGGGGCGGGGGTGACCGCGGCGCGGGCGTTGACGGTGTCCGGGGCCGGGGTGACCGCGGTGCGGGCCTTGGCGGTGTCCAGGGGGCCCGGCTCGGCGGTGAAGCCCAGGCGGGCGGCGTTACGGCTGAGGGAGCGGACGCGGGCGTGGGCGTACCGGACCCGGAACAGCGGATTGCTCTCGCGCTGGACGAGATGGTCGGCGGTGATGCGGGGGCGGTCGCGCGGGGCGGGATGGAGCAGCGCCCACCGGGCGGCGTCGGGCCCGAGCGGCGCGGGGTCCTCGGGAGCGGGAACGGGGCGCAGATCGATGGGCTCGGCGTGCGCTGCGGTGGGTCGCCGGCCGCCTTGGTGCTCGACGGTGGCCCGGCCGCCCTGGTGCTCCACGGTGGCGCGACTGCCCTGGTGCTCCACGGTGGCCTGTCCGGCTTGGTGCTCCGCGGTGGCGCGCCCGCCCTGGTGCTCGACGGTGACCCGGCCGCCTTGGTGCTCGACGGTGGCCCGGCCGCCCTGGGTGGCGACGATCCTTACGACGGCGTCGGCGACGACCTCGGCCCGCACCTCGTACGGCACCCGCAGCGCGAGCACCTGCCCGGCGAGGGCGTCCCCGTGGCCGTACCGCTGCCCCTGGGCGCGGATCTCCCGGACGAGGTCCTGGAGCGGATCGGCCCGCCGATCCAGCCGGAAGTTGAGGAATCCGGGGCCGGTGACGACGACGTCCTCGACGCCGTCGGCCGCGACGAGCCGGGGCCGCAGGATCTCGGCGACCGCGAGCGGCGGCTTGCCGGCGGCGCGGGCGAGCTGGAGCGCGACGTTGGTCGCGTACTCCCCGCATCCGCCGGCCCCCGGCTCACTCACCACGACCCGCTCGGGCACGGCGACGCTGAGCTGCCCCTCGTCAACAGCACGACGCACCGCGTGCAGCACGGTGCGGGAGAGCTCGACGGGGGTCACGGGACAAGGGTAGGGGAGGAGGGGGGTGGGAGGGCGAGCCGGTTTCCCTGGTGAGACGGGGAAGGCCGCATCCTTCGCCGCCTGCGAACCGGGAAACTCTACGAACCGGTCCCCTCGGATCCGCCGGACTGGTCAGACCCGCTGGTCCTGTGGGACCCACCGGACCGGTCGGATCAGCCGGAACCGTCGGAACCGTCGGAGCGGTCGAACGCAGAGGCGCCCGCCTCACCCGATGGAGACTCCACCGGCCACCCCGTCCGCGAGCCCGTCATCATCGTCATCACCACCGCCGTCCCCTCCGCCCCCTCCCTCTCCCCCTCCTTCTCCACCGCCCACTCCCCCACGCCCGGCGCGGCCCTGGAGCAGCTGCTTGACGAGGCGCACGAGTTCGGCGGGTTCGAAGGGCTTGGAGAGGAAGGCGTCGACACCGACATCGAGACCGGTCTCGATCTCGTACTGGGTGCAGGCGCTGATGATGGCGAGGGGCAGATGGGTCGTACGGGGGTCGGCACGGAGCCGGGCGGCGGTGCGCAGCCCGTCCAGCCGCGGCATGACGACGTCGAGCGTCACGAGATCGGGCCGCACTTGGTGCACCACGTCCAGACACTCGGCACCATCGGCCGCGGTCACGACCTCGAGCCCTTCCAGCTCGAGATTGACCCTGATCAGCTGCCGGATGACCTTGTTGTCGTCGACAACAAGCACCCGGCCCGACGCGCCCGCCACAACTCGAGAGTAGGACCGCCCGGGCCACCGCGTCCGGGTTTTCCCCACTTCCGCCCCGTACAGGGGACCCCACCCCACAAACGGGTTCCTGATCACCCCACCGGACCTGCTAGTGTTCTACCCGTCGCCGCGAGCACAACGCTCCGCAACCGACACGCCCCCGTAGCTCAGGGGATAGAGCAACGGCCTCCGGAGCCGTGTGCGCAGGTTCGAATCCTGCCGGGGGCACTCGCCACACAGCCAGCAAGAATCACGCGCTGAGCTGGGCGGATGCCGACATGAGAGAGCGGGAGTCAGTCTCACTGACTCCCGCTCTTTCTCGTTGTCTCTCACTGTTCACGCACCATCTGCGATACACGCGACACACCCCCGACACGCTTCAGGCAGGACGCCACCAGCACCGCTGACCAGTCCAACCATGTTGCCTTGACCAGCCGGGTCGCACCCCTGACACTTGGTGTATGACATCTGTACTACGCAGCTAGGGAAGGAGGAACGATGACCCCTAAAACCCGAGGTAAGAAGGTCGAGCCAGCCTCATCCCGCACGAAGCGAGGCGAGGCGAGCGTTACGCGTAGCAGGACCACAAGGACCCCTGTGATCAGCAAGACCACGAAAACAACGAAGTCTGATCAGTACCGTGGCCTGCTCCAACAAGGCAGCTATTCCCGCTCTACTGAAGTGGCTCAAGTCCGCCTCAGGCCTGATGAGATGGCAGACCTACGGCTGGTGATGCAGTCTCTCAATCTGGCGTCGGTCTCGGATGCACTTCGCGAAGGACTCCGCTTGCTCTCGCGTGAGGCAGCAGAGTTGGCAGCCTCTGAGGAGATTCGATCCTTCTACCAGGGAGCTACTGCGCCGGCTCCCGCCGGTGTGCTGCCTGCCACTGCTGAGGAGCTGGCAGCAGGGGACGAAATCGAATGGTGAACCCCGGCTCTGCATTGCGTGGCGAGGTCTGGGGATGTGTTCTACCAAACCCTATTGGCGCACATCCCGTAGTCGTTCTCACGGTCAATCGCATTGCCGAGCCCCTGTCAGCAGTGACGGTTGCCGTAGTCACGGGAACGTCTGGACCGGCCGCTACTCACGTGCCCATTGGTCCTGAATGCGGCGTCACCAAGTACGACGAGTCCTACGTCAACTGCACCGACCTGCACACAGTCGACAAGTCCAGGCTCCGGAAGCGTCTCGGACTGCTAGATCCGGCCGAGATGAAGCACCTTGAAGACCGCGTCCGCGTGATCCTAGGACTGTCCTAGTACTCCAGCTGTAGATCACGATCATGCTTGGGCCGCCGCTTGGCGTTTGTAGTGGCTGAGCTGGGAACGGGCTTGATGACGACGCCTCCAGTGGGACCAGTGAAGCCAGTGGCCGGCCTCGTGGACGGGTCCGGCGACGAGAGCTATGAAGAGTCGCTGAATTTCGTTGCACGTCAGCGGTATCAGGTCGTCAGGCCCGGGGCGGAGTCGGTGCTCGTCGGCGCGGACGACGGCCAAGAAGGCATGGGCGAGCATGGCGAGGGTGACCCAGCGGGACCAGGACGTATAGCGGCGGAGCTGGTGCTCGTCCAGGCCGGCCAGGCCCTTTCCGGACTGGAACGTCTCTTCGACCCTCCATCTGGATCCCGCGACCCGCACCAGGGCTGCCAGGGGTACCGGTTGGGGTGAGTAGCAACGGTAGTAGGCGAGTTCGCCAGTGGTGCGGTTGCGGCGGATCAGCAGGTGGCGGTGGCCGGATGCGGTGCTGGGCAAGTCGATGTGGGCCCAGTCGTAGAAGCGGTGCCCCTCGGCTCCGGCTCCGGCGGACAGCTTCTGCCAGGCGCGCTTGGGGAGCTTGTTGACCAAGGTGTCCGCGCGGAATTTCCCGGCCCCGGTGGTGACCTCGTGGGTGCGGGCCACCGCGAGGACGTATCCGGTGGCGCGCTCCTCCAGGGCGGCGCGCAGTGCGGGGTTGCCGCCGTAGACCTCGTCTCCGGCCACCCAGGGGGCGTAGTGGCCGGAGTCCAGGAAGTGGGTGATCATGCGGACGGCCAGTTCGGGCTTGGTGGCGAACGCGGTGTCCGGGTTGAGCCCGGCCGCCTGGCAGCGGTCGGGCTGGTCGGTCCACGAGCGCGGGAGGTACAGCTCGCGGTCCAGTGCGGCGTGTCCGCGCTGGCCTGCGTAGGCGAGGTAGACGGCGACCTGGGAGTTCTCGATCCGGCCCGCGGTACCGGTGTACTGGCGCTGGACGCCGACGGTGTGGCTGCCCTTTTTCACGTCGCCGGCCTCGTCGACCACGAGTACTGCCTGTTCGTCGTGCAGGTGCTCGACCACGTAGACGCGCAGGTCGTCACGCACAGCATCGGCGTCCCACTTGGCACGGCTCAGCAGGTGCTGCATGGCGTCGGGGGTCGCCTCCCCGGCCCATTCGGCGATGGTCCAGCAGTTCTTCCGCGGCAGGTCCGCGAGCACTCCCAGCACCAGGTGCCGTATTCGGCGACGGGGTTCGACCCGGGCGAACCTGCCTGCGATGCGGTCCATCAGACCCTCGAACGCTTCCTGCCAGTGGGTAGCGTCTACGCTGTGCCCGGCGGCCACCGCGTGATCGTTTGTCTTCACACACCGATGATCAACGGTGGCCGCGTCTACGAGTGCCAGTGTGGAAAGGCTCGTTGAAGGAGACGCCGTGCTGGGACTGCTGGGCTTCTACGACGAACTGGACAACTGCTCCGGCCAGCCGAGCGGATCAATACACGATGCCGTCCAGCCTGCTGGCGAGCCGGATGAGATGGACCTGGTGGCGTACCTGGACGCCGGCCACGTCCTCATTGACGTCATGGAAGGCGGACATGATGTCATCACCGGGAGCGCCCACCGGCACTCTCCGGGATGCTCTTCCCTGATGACCGACGGTTCCTGGCTGTGGCGCCAGGACTTCCCGCACTACGTGGAAACGCACCATGTTTCGCTGCCCGACGCGTTCATCGAACACGTCCGCAGCCTGAACTACCGGATGCCCACCATCACCGTCGCGCAGTTCGCTCCGCACTACGAGGAGACCATGCCCCTGGTCGGGTGGGCCTCGGCCATCCCGTGGCGATCGACTGCGACCACGCTCGTGCCTCAACCACGAGAAGTGACCAGCAAGGCCCAGTTCGACGCCGCGACGCTGGCCCAGGAACGAAACCGGCCGCACGGCAGCTGGAGCAGGCCACGCAAACCGCGCAGAACATAGGCGCCATCAGCCAAGAGTGATCTACAGCTGGAGTACTAGGCCCCCGAACCTGTCACCCGTAACTGCAGGGCACCCCCATCATGATCGGAACCACAGCTGCCGTGACTGTGTCGCCGGTATCCTAGGTGCGCACTTCGAGGCAACGTGATCGCGCCGTGGCGCGGAGGAGAATAACTGCAACATGGCACCGACCACCAAAGAAGGCCAGCGGGCAGAGCTGCACAAGACGATCTGGCGTATCGCGAACGACCTGCGCGGCAGTGTCGACGGCTGGGACTTCAAGAGCTACGTGCTTGGCATGCTCTTCTACCGCTTCATCTCCGAGAATCTGACGGCATACATCAACCGCGGCGAACATGAAGCTGGAGATGAGTCGTTCGACTACAAGGTGCTTCCCGACGCGCAGGCCGAGTTCGCTCGTGAGGAGGTCGTGGCAGAGAAGGGCTTCTACATTCTTCCGTCGGAACTGTTCGCCAACGTCCGCGAGCGTGCCGCGCGGGACGAGAACCTCAACGAAACGCTCGCTCGGGTCTTCAAGAACATCGAGGGCTCGGCGCTGGGAACCGACAGCGAGGACGCTCTAAAGGGACTGTTTGACGATCTTGACGTCAACAGCAACAAGCTCGGAGGAACGGTCGCCAAGCGCAACCAGAAACTCGTGAAGCTGCTTGACGCCATCGGCGATCTGCCGCTGGGGCGGTTTGAGAACAACTCGATCGACCTGTTCGGCGATGCCTACGAATACCTGATGCAGATGTACGCGGCCAACGCGGGCAAGTCCGGTGGCGAGTACTACACGCCGCAGGAGGTCTCTGAACTGCTGGCGCGCATCACAGTCGTCGGCAAGAAGCAGGTTAACAAGGTCTACGACCCGGCGGTCGGGTCGGGCTCGCTGCTGCTGAAATTCGACAAGGTACTCGGCAAGAACAATGTTCGCCGGGGTTTCTACGGTCAGGAGATCAATCTGACCACGTACAACCTTGCCCGGATCAATATGTTCCTACACGACGTGAACTACTCCGACTTCAACCTCGCGCACGGCGACACTCTCATCGACCCGGCGCACTGGGACGATGAACCGTTCGAGGCGATCGTCTCCAACCCGCCCTACTCGATCAAGTGGGAAGGTGACGCGAACCCGCTACTGATCAACGATGAACGGTTTGCGCCGGCGGGCGTGCTGGCGCCGAAGTCGAAGGCCGACCTGGCCTTCACGATGCACATGCTCAGCTGGCTCGCCGTCAACGGCACGGCCGCAATCGTAGAGTTCCCTGGGGTGCTATACCGCGGGGGTGCGGAAAAAAAGATCCGGAAGTACCTGATCGACAACAACTACGTCGACGCGGTCATCCAGTTGCCTGCCGACCTGTTCTTCGGAACCACGATCGCCACGTGCATCCTCGTGCTGAAGAGGTCAAAAAAAACCAGCGATGTACTCTTTATCGACGCTTCAGCCGAGTACAAGCGTGTCGGAACCAAGAACATGCTGCTCAAGGAGCACCAGGCGAGGATCCTTAATGCATTCACCACGCGTGAGCCGGAAGATCACTTCGCTACGCTTGTCGGAATCGAGGACATCGCGACGAACGACTACAACATCGCTGTGTCCTCTTATGTAGAGTCAGAGGACATTCGCACGGAGGTCGACATCGTCAAGTTGAACGTCGAGATCGCCCGCATCGTGGCGCGGCAGGCGGAGCTGCGCACGTCGATCAACGCGATCGTTTCCGATCTGGAAGCGGGGGGAAATGCGCCTGTCTAAACTCCTCTCCGATGCTCCAGCAGCGGCAACCATGCAAGTGGATGGTTTTCTCGATGGGCGCGCATTAAAGTGGGGCAAGCACAAGAGGATCAAAGTAGGGAAGGTCCTCCGCAATTTTCAGTGCCGCACCTGTGACACTCAGCGAACCTTCGTGTCTGGAGATGAGCTGTCATGTTTGGGCCTCGGCGACAATCAAATCAGTATCGATGCCACGCTGCAATGTATCGAATGCCAGTCATCCGTGGAGATATGGTTCCTCATCGGCAGCAATGGTGATATTTCTGGTGTCGCACCAGAAGTGCGTATCGAGCGCTACACAGAGAACCTTCGCGACCGCGCTGACCGGATTGACAGTCATCGTGGGCCGTTCTCGGATCTGGTCAAGCGAGCGCAGCTCGCATATGAGAACCAACTTGGTGCCGGATCGATCGTCTACCTTCGCAAAATCTTCGAGCTCGTCACGTTCGGAGTGGCCGAGATTGCCGAGATCGAGACAAAGAAGAATAACGGGAATAATCAGCCCTTTGCTCTGGTGCTCCAGCAAGTGAATGAAGTTCGCAATATTATCCCGCGACGCTTCTCAAGTGATGGATATCAACTATTTCGTGAGCTCAGCAATATTATCCATGGCGAGTCAAGCGAAGAAGAGGCGCTCCAGAAATACAAGCCCTGCCTCCAGTTGGTCCTAGGTGTCGTTGACGAAGTAAGTCGCGACAACGAATACGCGCGAGCGATCGAAGAGTTGGGCTGGAACGTCGAGAATATTAGTGAGATCACAGGAGGGGGCGTCGCGTGAGTCGTATCGATGAAATGCTTCAGGAGCTGTGCCCGGACGGGGTCGCCACGATGGCTCTTGGGGGGCTGCTCGACTACGAGCAGCCAGGAAAGTACCTGGTCTCCTCGACTGACTATCAAAATGACCACGAGACGCCGGTACTGACGGCAGGTCAGACGTTCATTCTTGGATACACAAACGAAGTGGACGGCATCTATCCAGCTTCCACTGAGCATCCGGTCCTGATCTTTGACGACTTCACGACAGCGTTCCGGTGGGTTGACTTCCCATTTAAAGCGAAGTCGTCGGCGATGAAGATGCTGACCACTAGATCCAATGCTCCCGCACTCCTTCGCTATGTCTACTTTGCGATGCAGTGCATTAGATACGAGCCTCAAGACCACGCCCGGCACTGGATTGGAAAGTACTCCCATTTCCATATCCCCGTGCCGCCTCTCGAGGTTCAGCGGGAGATCGTGAGAGTGCTGGATCATTTCAGTCAGCTGGAGGTTGAACTGGAGGCGGAGCTGGAGGCGCGCCACCACCAGTATCAGTACTACCGAGACAAGCTGGTGAGCGAGGCTATCGGGGCGGAGTATCTTCGCCTCGGTGACGTTGGTTCCTTTGTACGTGGACGTCGTTTCACCAAGGACGATGTGGTCGATTCTGGAATTCCAAGTATTCACTACGGTGAGATTTATACCGAATACGGAACCTTCACTAACGAGGCCGTTAGGCAGGTCCGTGCAGAGCTTCGCGATCAACTCCGATATGCGCAGCCTGGAAGCGTAGTATTCGCCGGTGTTGGCGAGACGGTTGCAGACGTGGGTAAAGCTGTTGCATGGCTAGGAAACGAGCCAGTGGCGACGCACGACGATACATTTGTTTTCACCTCCCCACTGAACCCTAAGTATGTTGCTTATGCGGTGCAGACAAAGGAGTTTCATCGCCAAAAGGAACGCCATGTGTCGCGGGCCAAGGTGAAGAGGCTCTCAGCGGCTGGGCTCGCCGATATCAAGATCCCAGTCCCGAATCTGACTGTTCAGGAGAGGATCGTCGAGACGCTCGGAAATTTTGATGCTCTCGTCAATGACAGCAATTTCGGGCTACCCGCTGAGATCTCATTGCGCCGCAAGCAGTATGAGCACTACCGCGATCGGCTGTTGACGTTCAAGGAGGCCGCGGCATGAGGGAAGCGCAGGCACGTAGGTACGATCCGGTCGCCGTCTCGGCTGAAAGTACCGTCGTTGCTGAGTACGTCCCCGATGCCTCTGGAGCCGCGGCATACCAATCGGAGGCGGCACTTGAACGGGAGATGATCCGCCTGCTGGAATCGCAGGCATATGAGTACCTTCCAATCACATCGGAGGTGCAGCTTGTCGCTAACCTGCGGGTCCAGCTTGAGGCGCTGAACCACGTGTCGTTCTCGGATTCCGAGTGGGAGTCGTTCTTCTCTACTAGGATTGCCGGACAGAACGAGGGCATAGTCGAGAAAACGGTGCGGGTCCAGGAAGACCACGTTCAGATTCTCAAGCGTGACGATGGTTCGACGAAAAACATCAATCTCATCGACAAGAAGAACGTCCACAACAATCGTCTGCAGGTCATCAACCAATACGAGGTTGACCGAGGCGAGGGCGGTACGAGCTTCGCGAACCGGTACGACGTGACGGTGCTAGTCAACGGTCTACCGATGGTGCATATCGAGCTCAAGCGCCGTGGGGTGGACATCCGTGAGGCGTTCAACCAGATCAACCGGTACCAGCGCGATAGCTTCTGGGCAGGCTCTGGGTTGTTCGAGTATGTGCAGTTGTTCGTGATCAGCAACGGCACGCTGACGAAGTACTATTCCAACAGCACCCGCTCGAAGCACCTCAAGGACAACCAGAAGGCTGCCGGCGCGGGTAAGGGCAAGAAGTCAAGCAACTCGTTCGAGTTCACGTCGTGGTGGGCGGACGCGCAGAACAAGCCGATCGCGGAGCTGACCGCGTTCGTCAAGACGTTTTTCGCCAAGCACTCACTGTTGAACGTGCTGACGAAATACTGCGTGCTGACAGCCGACCGTGACCTGCTGGTGATGCGGCCGTACCAGATCGTGGCGACGGAGCGGATCTTGCGGAAGATCGAGTGCTCGACGAACCGCAGGACGCTCGGCACCGTCGAGGCGGGCGGGTACGTCTGGCATACGACCGGGTCGGGCAAGACGCTGACGTCGTTCAAGGCTGCGCAGCTGGCATCGAAGCTACCCGATGTCGCGAAGGTGTTGTTCGTCGTCGACCGCAAGGACCTCGACTACCAGACGATGCGCGAGTACGACCGCTTCGAGAAAGGCGCCGCCAACTCGAACGCGTCCACGGCGATCTTGAAGAAGCAGCTGGAGGATCCGAACGCAAGCATCATCATCACGACGATCCAGAAGCTGTCGACGTTCATCAAGGCGAACCGAGGACACGAGGTGTTCTCGGGTCACTCTGTGATCATCTTCGACGAGTGTCACCGGTCGCAGTTCGGCGACATGCACACCGACATCACGCGAGCCTTCAAGCGGTACAACCTGTTCGGATTCACCGGTACCCCGATCTTCCCGGTCAACTCCTCGAGCGGCGGTAACCCGCTGCTGAAGACCACTGAGCAGGCTTTCGGCGACAAGCTGCACACGTACACGATCATAGACGCGATCACGGACAGGAATGTCCTGCCGTTCCGAATCGACTACATCAACACGGTCAAGGTCGGCAACCCAGACGATAAGCAGGTCTCGGCGATCGATCGGGAGCGCGCCCTGTTGGATGTGCGCCGACTCCGCGAGATCACGACGTACATCCTGGCCCAATTCGATCAAAAGACGAAGCGGCAGACGAGCTATGAGCACGCGGTTGTCGCAAATGTTGTGGAATCGACCCGGACGAGGCGTCAGGTAGAGGCGCTTTGTGAGAAGAAGCGAGTCCGCGGCTTCAACGCCCTGCTCGCCACCGCCTCAATCGAGGCAGCGCAGCGCTATTACTTGCAGTTCAAGCATCAGCAGGAGGCGCTCACCTCGGATCAGCGGCTGAAGGTGGGCATCATCTTCTCCTACGGCGCGAACGAGGCCACCGATGACGGGATTCTTGACGACGAGGCGTTCGACACCGACGCCCTGAGCGGAGACGCGCGCACGTTCCTGGAAGATGCGATCCGGGACTACAACGCGATGTTCGGCACCAGCTACGACACCAGCGCCGACAAGTTCCAGAACTATTACAGGGACCTGTCGCAGCGAATGAAGAACCGCGAGATCGACTTGGTCATCGTGGTGAATATGTTCCTCACCGGCTTCGACGCGACCACGCTGAACACACTGTTCGTCGACAAGAACCTAAAGATGCATGGTTTGATCCAGGCATACTCGCGCACCAATCGGATCCTCAATTCAGTCAAACGCCACGGGAATATCGTCGTCTTCCGTGACCTTGAACAGGAGACGAACGCGGCGCTCGAGCTGTTCGGGAACAAGGACGCCAAGGGCATCGTCATCGTGCCGTCCTACAGCGAGTACTACAGCGAGTACGTAGAGAAGGTCACCGAGCTGCTACAGACCTTCCCGCTTGGCGCCCCTATCATCGGGGAGCAGGCCCAGAAGGCGTTCATCAACCTTTTCGGTGCCGTACTGCGGCTGCACAACATTCTGACCGAGTTTGACGACTTCGCCGGCCAGGACCTGTTGACAGAACGCCAGCACCAGGACTACCGCAGTGTCTACCTCAACTTGTACGCCGAGTTCCGTGCAGAGACCGCCACGGAGAAGGAGCGCATAAACGAGGATGTCGTCTTCGAGATCGAACTGGTCAAGCAGGTCGAGATCAACGTCGACTACATTTTGATGCTCGTTGAGAAGATGCGGGCCGAGCGCGGGGACGGTGAGGACAAGGAGATTCGCGCCCAGATCTCGCGTGCGGTCGACGCTAGCCCGAGCCTGCGGAGCAAGCGCGACCTAGTTGAAGAGTTCGTGAACTCGCTGTCTGTACACGGCCCTGTCGATGAACAGTGGCAGGCGTACGTGGAGGCGAAGCGAGATGCTGAACTCTCGGCGATCATCGAAGAGCAAAAACTCAAGCCCGAGCAGACCCGGGCGTTCATCACGACCGCGTTCCAGGACGGGCAGATCCGTACGACTGGTACGGAGATTACGAAGATCCTTCGCCCCGTCTCTCGTTTCAGTCGCGATGGCGGCCACAGCGACAAGAAGAAGCGCGTGATCGAAACATTGACACGGTTCTTCGAGCGGTTCTTTGGGCTGGGTGCTGGAGGAAACGACTACCAGTAACGGTTCTTTCCTCTTCGTCGAGCAGGGGCAGAAGAGCCGCGACAAGTTCATGTCCTCTGGCCAGACCGTCGCGATCAAGGGGCAAACCGTTGGCTTTTACCTCTTCAGGCGCACCCAACACATGACAGCTGCACTTGTCGTCAAACTCGTCCGCATCCAGAGATCGTGGACTATCTGTGGACGAGTTCCGACCCACCGCGCTGCGTGGTAGCGCTGACCTGTGCATACGCCAGGGACCGGAGCGGCCTCCGGAGCCGTGTGCGCAGGTTCGAATCCTGCCGGGGGCACCTTGTATTTGGTGCCCGAAGGCCCCGCCATTAGTGGAGACGCTGATGACGGGGTCTTCGCGCTCATGGGCGTGTCGCGCAGGACTCACTGGCCGCCGGCGCTGGAGTTTTCGCCTAGGCCCTCGCCCGCAGCATGAGAACCTTCGGCGAGTCACTGTAGAACCACCGCGTGTACCAGGTGACCGCAGCGAAGATGACGGCCCAGCTGGCTGCCCACGGGAGCAACCCAGTCAGTGAAGCGCCCGGCCCAGATGCAACGCGGCGAGGGCAAAGACCATCACGGACCCTCGCGTGGCGGCCATCGGGGGTGCGCTTCGAATGGTTCGGCATGCGGCGCCGACAGCAGTACGGACACATCGGCGTCCCCTTCGCCGGCCGGGCTTTCCCAGCCCAGACGGACGATCACCGAATCGGCGTTCTCGCTCAGAGCCGCAAGAGACACATTCGAGCCCATGTCTATTTCGCACATAAAGGAGTCGGTGCGGAATTTATGTGCCATCCATGGCGATGACCTCGGGGTGTTGTCCCGGCCGCACACCGGCAGGCACTCCTTCTCGTTTTCTTCTGATCTGCTTTCGATGCTGCCGGCAGGCAGGTTGGGGGATGGAAGGGCGTTCGAAAGGGGGTCGGGGTGGGATGGGGGTTGTTCGGGGGGTGGCCCCGGCGGAGGGGTGTTCTGGGGACGGGGGAGACAGTGATGGTCAAGGCTAAGGGTGTGGGACGGTCCGTGGTGGGGCTGGTGGCCGTGTTGGTGGTCGGGGGGTCGGCGCGGGCCGTCGCGGCCGAGCCCGGGGATACGCACTGGGGTGGGACCCCGGTCGTCGTCGCCGCGGCTGCGCCCGGGGACACGCACTGGGGCATCGCTCCGGCCGCCGTCGTCGGCGCGGAGCCCGGGGACACCCACTGGGGTGCCGTTCACGACAGTGTTCCGGTTTCCCTCGGCGACAGCAGTAGCAGTAGCAGTAGCAGTAGCTGACTCATCGCCCCCCGCACCCTTTCGACGCCACCGTCAGGAGCCCCTCTCCCATGCCCTCCCTCCCCCGCGCTCTCGGTGAACTCGGCGGTTCCCGCGGCGAGTACGGCGATCGGGTCGACGCGTTGCTGCGTGGTTCCGGGGACGGGGAGAGCGTTCCGTTGCATCGGGGCAGGACCGTGTTCGGTGCCTGTGCGCGGCCTCGGGAGTGGGGCGAGGGGGAGTTCGGGGCCGGGCCGGACGAGGAGGCGCCGGTCGGTGGGGTGGCCGAGCTGCGGGCGGCGTTCGCCA
Organism: Streptomyces sp. SUK 48; assembly: GCF_009650765.1. Taxonomy (NCBI): domain Bacteria; kingdom Bacillati; phylum Actinomycetota; class Actinomycetes; order Kitasatosporales; family Streptomycetaceae; genus Streptomyces; species Streptomyces sp. SUK 48. The sequence goes on from NZ_CP045740.1 coordinate 2,858,425, forward strand.
AGGAGGCGAGTGGCCGGCGGGGTGGGCACGTGCCGGCCGAGCGGGTGCTGGTCACCGGTGGGGCCACGCACGCCCTCTCCCTCGCGTTACGTGCCGTACTCCGCGCGGGCGACGAGGTGCTGGTGCTCTCGCCGCACTGGCCGGAGGTCACCGGGGTGGTCCGGGCCGTGGGCGGGGTGGTGCGGGAGGTGCCGGTCTTCCTGGGGCTCGGGGCCGGCGGTTTTGGATTCGACCTGGTGGGGGCCTTGGAAGGGGCGGTGACCCGCAGGACGCGGGCCGTCTACTTCAACAGTCCCAACAATCCGACCGGGTACCGGCTCGATCGGCGGCGGCTCGCACTGCTCGTGGAGCTGGCCGAGCGGCACGATCTGTGGCTCATCGCCGACAACACCTACGACGGGTACGACTTCACCCGGGAGGGGTTTTCGGACATCGCGGGGATCGGCGCGGCGGCGGAGCGGACGTTCTCGGTGCACGGCTGTGGGACGACGTACGCGATGCCCGGGAACCGGGTGGGGTATCTGGTCTGCCCGCCCGGGGCGGCGGCGACGGCGGTCTCCTGGGCGCGGTACACGGGTGGGGCCGTGCCCACCGCGGCGCAGTTCGCCGCGTACGAGGCGCTGCGCACCCCGCGTGCGGAGCTGGACCGGCGCCGGGACCGTGCCGCGGCGGCCTGGTGGCTCGCGGACTCGACGCTGGAGGTGCCGCACACGGAGGTGTCCGGCGGCCTGTACACGTTTCTCGATCTGCGGGCCTGGGGGACGGCGAGCGGTTCGTGCGGCGGTGCGCCGAGCACGGTGTCGGTCTGGCGCCGGGGCGGGACTTCGGCGCGCACTGCGGCGGTTGGGCCCGCCTCTGCTTCACCGCCGCGCCACCGCAGCGGGTGGCCGAGGCGATTCAACGCATCAACAAGGTCTACGGGGAAGGCGCCGATGAGCACTGAGACGGTCACGCTCGAACGCCCGCAAGCGACGGTGACGGGCGACGGTCAGGGGACGAGAACGGCGATCTGCGGGGTGCGGCCGCTCGTGCTCGTGGGACTCACGCATCTGCTGACCACGCAGTCGCCCTGCGAGGTCGTCTTCGCCTCGGCCGACGGCTTCCCGGAGCCCGGGCCCGGGATCGATGTGCTGCTGGTCGAGGACACCCTCGCGCAGGACGTGCCGGAGCGGGCGCTGTGGTGCGGGAGCGCGCCGGACGTCGTCGTGGTGCGGGCCGACGCGACCCCGGACCAGGTGCTGCGGCAGGTGCGTGAGGCCGTGGAGCGGCGGGCGCCCGCCGCCGCGGGCGACCGGGCGCCGGCCGGGCTGTCGCCGCGCGAGGAGCAGGTGCTCCGGTTCATCGCGTCGGGGATGACCCATGGCCAGGTGGCCCGGCGCATCGGCATCAGCCAGCACACCGTGGACACGTACGTGAAGCGGGTGCGATCCAAGTTCGGTATCGGCAACAAGGCGGAACTCACCCGCGTCGCGCTCGGCCTCCAGCCCTTGTAGGAGGCCGCCGTACGGTCGGTGGTACCGGTCAGTAGTAGTCGCGCATGATGGTGGTGGCCCACTCGGGCTGAGTGGTGTCGCCCTGGGGGCCGAACTCGCTCATGTAGGGCTTGATGTCGAGGACCGGGGTGCCGTCGACGGCGTCCAGGCCCTCGACGTGGAGGTCGAGGCCGTCGGTCTTGAGCAGGCGGCAGCGGGAGACGCCGATCCGGTTCGGGCGGTTCTTGCCGCGCTGGGCGAAGATGCCGACGCGCGGCCAGCCGGTGTTGCCGCGCGGGTGCCGGGCCCCGGTCTCGATCTTCGCCACGGGCACGCGGTCGAAGTGGAAGACGATCTCCAGGTGGGAGAAGGAGTCCAGGCCGGCCACCGCGTCGGCGCCGTACTGGCCGGCGTCCAGGCGGATGACCGCCGTCTCGCTGCCCCAGTCGTCGTCGCGGACCTCCGCGCGCCCGCCTACCACCCGGCCCACCGGGACCAAGACCACCTCGGCGGGAGTGCTGTTCTCGGGCATGAGTAGCGCCTTTCGTTCAAAGAGTCGATACGTCGATCGAGTGGTCCACCGTATCGATCAGCTGCGGCGCGCCGGTACGCGGGAGGTCCGGATCGCTCCAGAACTGGTCCACGCGGTCGGTGAGTTGGCTGATCAGCGCCCTCAGCTCGGTGTGGTCGGCGGCCGATCCGTAGACCGTGCCGATCGCGCCGATGGTGCCCCGGCGCCAGTCGGTGTGCCAGTCGGCGGGCGGGGAGACGTCGACCAGGTCGACGCCGGGCAGGTCCCCGAGGTCGTCGAGGAGCGAGCGCGGGCCGGGCCGCAGCGGACCGGTGGGCGGCAGCAGCAGGTACTGGAAGGTCACCCGGTCGCCGTGCAGCCGGGCGGGGTCCGGTGCGGTGACGGGCAGGCCCAGGGCGAGGCGCAGGGCGGCGGCCACCATGTCGTAACCGGTGCGGCGCTGCACGATCTCCGCGATGAACCCGCCGAGCCGCCCGTTGACCTCGATGACCCTCGGGCCCCGCGGAGTGAACTTGACCTCGGTGTGGGTGATGCCGTGCCGGATGCCGAGGGCCCGCACCGCCGCCTCGGCCAGCCGTTCGACCTCGGCGGCGACGTCGGCCGTCACCGGGGCCGGCAGCACATGGCCGGTCTCGCGGAACGGCGGGACCAGCGGCGGTTTTCCGTTGATCGCGGCGGTGCGCGGTTCGCCGTCGACGACCAGGGACTCCACGGAGACGAAGTCGGCCCAGCCGGGGCCGGTCCGGGTGGGGTCCGCGGGCAGGAACTCCTCCAGGACGAAATCGCGGTCGGCTCCGGCGGCGAACTCCGCCAGGCGGGCGCGGAGTTCGGCCGCGGAGGTGATCAGGCAGGTGTCCACGCTGCCGGCGCCGTGCCGCGGTTTGAGGACCGCGGGGGTGCCCACCCGGGCGAGCGCGGCGGCCGCCTGGTCCGGGTCGCGGACCAGGACGCATCCGGTGTGCTGGACGCCCGCCTGCGAAAGGGCCCGCCGTTGCCGGTACTTGTCGGTGAGGGCCGCCGCGGTGGCGCGGGAGTGGAAGCGCAGTCCGCAGTGCTCGGCGATCGCCGCCGTCAGGCGCAGCCGGTGCTCGCTGAAGGTGAGGACGCCCGCGGGATCGAGGCTCTCGGCGAGCCGGCACACCTCCGCCTCCCCGAGCCCGGTGAGGTCGGCGATCTCGGCGTGCTTCCCGATCTGCGCCAACTCGGCCTGGTACGCCGGGTTCTCCGGCTCGCACAGGAAGATCACCCGGCACAGTCCGCGGGCCGCCGAGACGATGCGCCAGGCGGTGGCGGAGCCCCGGTCGTGGACGACCAGGAGGGCGGGGAGCGCGGAGTGTGCCATGGGTTCCTCCGTCAGGCCCGGCGGGCGGTGATGTTGAGCCGGACGTAGTCGACGACGGGTTCGGGCAGGCGGGCGGCGACCGCGCGCACGAACTCCTCGTGGTCGGACTCGGGGAGCTTGTCGAGGTGGGAGCCGAGGACCACGGTGGCCAGGTAGCTCCACAGCTGCTCGCCGGGCTCCAGCCGCGCCGGGTCGGGCAGCAGGTCGACGTCGATGTCGGTGAACCCGGCGGCCCGCAGCCGCTCGGTGGTCTCCTCGACGCCGGCGAAGTACCAGACCTTGTCCTTGCCCTCGGGCTCGTCCTCGGACTTCTTGCCGAGCACCTCGCCGACGGCCGCGTTGATCAGGGCCACATTGCCCTGGCCGCCGCACTCGGCGACGAACTGGCCGCCGGGCCGCAGCTGTCCGGCCAGGTTGGCGAAGAGCGCCGCGTGGTCGGTGATCCAGTGGAAGGTGGCCACGCTGGTGATCGCGTCGACCTGGCCGGAGACCGGCAGCGGCTTGGTCAGGTCGGCCTGGACGATCTCCAGCCGGTCCAGCCGGCCGGCCAGCTTGGCGCGCAGCTGGTCGAGCATCCGGCTGGAGCCGTCGACGCCGATCACCCGGCCGTCGGGGACCAGGTCGAGCAGCGCGGCGGTGTCCCGGCCGGTGCCGCAGCCGGCGTCCAGGACGGTCTCGCCGCCCTTGAGGTTCAGCCTGCCGAGGGTGCGCTTGCCCCACTGCTGGTGCGGCAGGGGCAGCGAGTCGTACGTCTTGGCGTCCCATTCACGGGGCACGGTGAGGTTCCTTCGTGTCGGTGGAGCGGTCGTTCTCGGGGTGCGGTACGGGGACCGGGGTGCCGTCGAGGACCAGCCGGACCTCGATCGGGTGCGGGTCCCGCACCAGCCGCAGGGCGTCGCCCTCGGCGAACCAGCGGCGTACGGCGTCCGGTGCGGCCTCGCCCGACCGGGTCGGGTCGGCGGGCAGCAGCTGGACGAGGATGTTGCGCAGGCCGGCGGGGGCGTCCTGGGTGGAGTAGGGGCCGCGCAGGTCGATCCGGCCGGAGGCGTGCACGGAGACGGCCGGTTCGCCGGGTGCGGCGGCGCGCGGGTCGGCGAAGCCGAGGGCCTCGGCGGCGAGCGCGGCCAGGAAGTACTCCTGGGCGCTCGGCGCGAGGTCGGCGCCGAACAGCTGCTTGGGCTGGTCGGACTCGGCGCGCACGCCGTCGACCTCGGCGAGGACATGGGTGCCGATCTCCCACATCACCCGGGCCGTGCGCCGTCCGGCGACGGTCAGCTCCGCGGTGGCGCGGGCGGCGGGCGGGCTGGCGAGGTGCACGTCCTTCGCGCTCTGCACCACGGCCTTGATCTCGTTGGGCTCCTCCAGGGTGCGGTGGGCGTTGCCCCGGGCGCGGGCCGCGGCCACCGCCCGCCGGGCCTGCTCGGCCGGGACCTCGCCGTCGAGCCGTATCTCGTACGAGAGCCTGGCGGCGCCGTCCGCCGCGAACTCGGCGCACGGCAGCACCTCCAGGAGCGCCGGGCCGCAGCCCGCGCCGGACAGCTCGGTGACGACGCTGTCCGCGACGGAGGCGCCGAGCGCCACCAGCAGGGAGCCGACCGGGTCGAGGCAGTCGGCGGCGCCGGGCCCGAACCGCTGGTCGATGCCGAAGGCGCGGGCCACACGGGTGGAGCCGAGGCGCATCGGTTCGGTGCGTACCCGGCAGCGGCCGGCCGCCGCCGGCTGGGCCGCCACGCCGATGCTCAGCTGGGCCTCCCAGGAGTCCTCCCCGATCTGCTCGGCGAGGGAGTGCCGGGCGCGCAGGTCGACGCCGTTCAGCATGACTCGTCACCTCCGTCGCCCTGTGCGAGGGCGGTGTCCAGGGCCCGCCGGAGCCGGCCGGACAGGGCGTCCGCGCCGGTGACGCCCACCGCGAGGCGGACCAGGTGGCGGGTGATGCCCCGCTCCCGGCGGACCCGTTCGCTGAGGTGGGCGTGGCTGGTGCGGGCGGGCAGCCGGGCGGTGCTGCCGAGGGGGGTGCGGCCGTCGTCGCAGGCGGCCAGGATGCCGGTGAGGTCGTGGATCTCCGGTACGACCTCGAAGGACAGCAGGCCGCCGAAGCCCCGGTGGGTCTCCAGCGCCCAGGGCGCCTCGTCGAACGTCGGCCGGTGTACGGCCCGTACGGCGGGGTGGGCGCGCAGCATCCCGGCGACCCGTTCGGCGCCGTCGCGCTGCGCGGTCAGCCGCAACGGGAGGGTGGACAGGGCGCGTTCGAGCAGATGCGCGGACCAGTCGGGCACCTCGCCGCCGAGCCGTGCGCATTGCTCGGCGATCCTCGGCAGGTACCGGTCCAGGCCGGTGACGAGGGCGGCGCCGACGTCGCCCCAGCCGTCGAGGTAGGGCGCCGTGTCCTCGACGACGATCACGGCGCCGGTCTCCAGGGGCCGCAGTTCGGCCGGGGACAGCGCGGTGTTGTCCACCACGAGCAGCAGGTCGTTCATCTGGGCGTGGATGGCGATCTCGTTGAGCGGGGCCGGGCGCATCAGCGGGTCGCTGAGGGACTGCGTGTGGACGACCTGGGTCTCGGGCCGTACGGCGGCCAGGACGGCGTCCGCGTCGGTGCTGTCGACGAAGCTCACCGTGCGGCCGAGCCCGGCGAGTTCCTGGGTGAGGACGCCGCGCAGCGGGTCGGGGGTCTGGTCGGAGGCGACGATGTGGCCGCCCGGGTTGGTGAGCGCGAGCAGCGTGGCCGTGGTGGCGGCGACCACGCCGGGCACCAGCAGCGCGGTGTCGGCGCCGTGCAGGGCGGCGAAGGCGTCCTCGACGCGGCGGGCCGGCGCGTGGGCCGGGGCCGGGGACGCCGTCGCGGCGGCGGTCGGGGGTGCGAAGGGGCGCATGGTCACCGCCGGCACACGGGCGCGTCGGACAGGCCGATGCGCTGGTGGAAGTAGTGGAAGATGATCTCCTCGTGCAGCGCCTCGCCGTCCAGGGTCGGCTTGAGGGCGGCGCCGTCGTTGACCTTCTCGACCAGTCCGCGCTCGATCAGCTCGCCGAAGGCGGAGGCGAAGGGCTCCGTCTCCAGCAGATCGGCGCCGAAGCGCTCCTGGTAGCGGGCGAGGTCGATCGGCTGGTTGGCCTTGAAGTTGAAGCCGAGGGCGGTGCCGATGGCCTTGTGGCCGCTGAGCCGGCGGCCGAAGTTGAGCGGCAGGCCCTCGTTGTTCTGCATGAACGACACGTACTTGCTGATGTCGGTGATGTTGTGCGTCTGGAGGAACTCCTCCTGGTCGCCGGTGAGCCAGCCGTAGGCACCGGGACCGTACGCGATCATGGTGTTGTAGTGCTCCCACTTGTTCTTCGAGGTCTGCGGGATGTTGCCGCCCTCGTAGGTGCCGGGCCGGCTCCACCAGCCGCAGGGGCTCGGGTAGTAGCCCTGCTCCAGCAGGACCTCCACGGCCTCCTGGCGCATCGCGTAGGTCGAGTCCAGCTCGGGGAACCGGCCCTCGCTGATGAGCCGTTCGCGCACCGCGGGGTTGTTCCAGACCGCGCGGTTGCCGATGCCCATCTCCTCGCGGTCGGCGTTGCGCAGCCGGTAGATGGTGATGGTGGGGACGCCGAGACCGGTGAGGATCTCCATGTCGCGGCGCACCGACTCCGGGGTCTGGTACGGCAGTCCGAACATCATGTCGACGTTGAAGGGGCAGCCGGTCGCGAGCAGGTTCTTGATGGCCTCGATCGACTGGGCCGTGGAGTGGCGGCGCTTGGTGAAGTCGTTCACCTCGTCCTGGAGCGACTGCACGCCGAGGCTGAACCGGTTGAAGCCCAGCTCCCGCGCGGTCTCCAGGTGGTGCTCCTGGAAGTTCTCCGGGTTGCCCTCGATGTTGAACTCGATCTCGTCGGAGAGCTCGTAGTTCTCCCGGACGTGCTCGACCAGCGGCCGGATGTACTCGGGGCTGTTGAGCAGCAGGGCCGCGGTGCCGCCGCCGATGTAGAACGACTCGATGCGGGCCCGGGGTATCCAGTCGTAGCGCTCCAGGTAGCGGCGGGACTCCTCGATGAGGAGGTCGGACCACAGCCGCAGGGCGCCGTCCTCCTTGCCGCGCGGCACCAGGCGCTTGACGTAGTTGCAGAAGTGACAGATGTAGTTGCACAGCGGGAGGTGGAAGTACAGGTGGGCCGGGTGTCCGGCGCCCGGGAACCGGCCGTACTCGGCGGCGAGTTCGTCGGCGCCGAGCCGGTCGCCCTCGTTCGAGGTGACGTTGATGTTGTACTCGTCGCGGGGGATCTGGAGCTGGGGGTTGCGGTCGAGGAGGCGGCCGAGGTTGAGCTCCAGATCGACCGGGGTGCCGTCGGTGGTGGTGACAGACATGGGACTCCTTGGCTGTTGGGGGCCCGGGTGGCTTGTGACCGCGCCGGGCGGTGCGAAAGGGCGCGAGGAGCGTGCTGTGCGTCAGGGGGCGTAGTACCGGGACATGGCCTCGTGCAGCCAGTCCGGTTCGCGGACCGTCTCCGGCGGCGGCGCGAAGAGCTTCTGGTACGGCTTGACGTCGAGGACCGGGGTGCCGTCCAGCGCGTCGAGCGCCCGGACGTGCAGGGTCAGGCCGTCGACCCGGACCAGTTCGCAGCGCGAGACGCCGAGCCGGTTCGGGCGTTCCTTCAGCCGCTGGGCGAGGATGCCGAGGCGGGGCAGGTCCGTGCGGTCCCGGGGGTGGCGGTCGCCGGTGACGGCCGCCGTCTCGGGGATCAGATGGAAGTGGAAGACGATCTCCAGGTGCGAGAACCGCTCCAGGCCGGTCACGGCCTCGGGCCGCAGCCGCTCCGGGTCCAGCTCGATGACGGAGGTGACCTCGCCCCAGTGGTCGTGCTCGGGCACCCGGCGGGGCGAGCGGACGACGCCGATGGGCTGGAAGACGTACGAGGGTGCGGTGCCGTTCGGCTCCTGCACGGGTACTCCTCTGCGGGTCGCGGGGGTCAGGAGGCGACGGCGGGCGCGGACGCCAGGTCGAGCTGTTCGCGCAGTCGGCGGCCGAGGACCTCGACCTGGCCGGGCTCGACCATCGTGAAGTGGTCGCCGGGGACGTCGACGACGACGGCGCGCTCGGCGACCTCGCTCCAGCCCAGGTCCTCGGGGAGCGTCCCGCCCTCCATCGAGCGGTCGGTGACGCGGAAGACGGTGACCGGGCCGTCGTACGGCTCGATCTCGTAGGCCGCGAGGGCGTCCAGGTTGAACTGGTACATGTCGATCATGCGGCGCAGCCGGTCCGCGTCGAAGTCGGCGGGCATGGTGCCGGCCTCGACGGCCCGTTCCACCAGGGCCTTCGCCCGGGCGTCCGGGCCAAGGCCGCGCAGCCAGTCGATGTCCAGCTCCAGTTTGAGTCCGCGCCACAGCAGGGCGCGCAGCGCGAAGTCCGGGTCGGCGCTGGGCTCGACGGTGATGCGGGTGTCGAGCAGGCCGACGAGCCCGACGCGTTCGCCGCGTTCCCTGAGGCGGCGGGCGGTCTCGTAGGCGAGCAGTCCGCCCATCGAGTAGCCCATCAGGTTCCACTCGGCGCCCTCGGGGTGGACGGCGCGCAGCTGCTCGATGACGTGCTCGCAGATCTCCTCGATCGAGGTGAGCGGCTCCTCGCCGGGCAGCAGTCCGAGCGACTGGACGGCCCAGAAGGGCTGGTCGAGGCCCATGGCGCGGGCGATGGGCGGGTAGAGCAGCACGGTTCCGGACACCGGCGGCAGGGCGTACACCGGGCTGCCGCCCGTGCCCTGCTGGATGCGGACCAGCTGGCCCTGCCGGTCGGCCGTGCCCCGGCGGACGATCTCCGCGAGCTCGGCGACGGTGGCCGCGGCGAGCAGGTCGGCGGCGGTCAGGTCGACCTGGAAGAGCCTGCGCACCTCGACGGTCAGCTTGATGGCGAGCAGCGAGTGGCCGCCGAGCGAGAAGAAGTCGTCGTGGATGCCGACGTCGTCGCGGCCCAGCAACCGGCGCCACACATCGGCCAGTTGAAGTTCCACTCCGTCGCGCCCGGGGTCCGTGGTCGGGTGGGGGTGAGTCATCGTCTCCCTCGTCCGGTGTGTCGTAGGGGATGTGATGCGGGAGGGCGGTCAGGCGGCGGTGGCCGGCGCGGGGGCGGCTGCCGCGGACCCGGCCCGGCGGCGCTCGGCCCAGCGCACGGCCGGTGCCATGGCCAGTCCGCCGGCGAGGAAGACCGCGCCCAGGGTCAGCCAGCCGGGGGTGCCCCAGTCGATGAGGAGCAGGGTCAGGGAGACCGGGCCGAACATCTGCACCGCCGCGATGCCGGTGTTGAACAGGCCCTGGTACTGGCCCTGTCTGGTGGGCGGGGCGAGTTCGTAGCCGATCACCCAGGAGCCGGCCGACTGGACCATCTCGCCGTACACGTGCAGGGCCGCGGCCACCACCAGCGTCACGGTCGCGGCCCAGGGGCCGCGGCCCGAGGAGAGCGCGAAGGCCGCGCAGCAGCCGAGCAGGGCCACTCCGGCGACGCGGAAGGCGCGGACGGCGGAGCGCAGTTCGTCGATCTTCTTGGTCACGGGGACCTGGAGGCCCACGCAGGCGAGGGTGTTCAGGAGGAGGAGTACGGCGGTGAGCGCGTGCGGGGCGCCGGTGTGCAGCGCGATCCACAGCGGCAGGATCACCTCGAGGATCGGGATGTGCAGCTGCATCACCATGTTGAGCACGGCGAGCAGCGCGTACGGGGTGTCGCGCAGCACCGCGAGCCGGGGTTCGCCCGGCGGGCGCTGCGGGGCGGGCGGTACGGCGGGCAGCCGCAGGAACACCAGGCCGCAGACGACGAAGCTCAGCGCGTTGAGCAGGAAGGTGAGCCGGTACGCGGTTCCGGTGTCCCACAGCAGGGCGAGGCCGCCGAGCGCGGCGCCGGCCGAGACGCCCACATTGGTGACGACACGGATCTTGGCGCGGACCCGGACCAGGTTCTCGCCCTCGAGGACGGCCGGGATCAGTGCCTGGCGGGCCGCGTAGGCCCCGCGGTCGAACAGCGCGTACAGGAAGGCGAACACGATGAACAGCGGATACGCGTCGGTCAGCAGGTAGGCGGCGGTGGCGAGGCCCGCGAGGACGAGGAGGGCCGCCGCGGTGCCGCGCGGGCCCCTGCGGTCGGCGAGGTGTCCGAAGGGGACGCCCGCGAACAGTCCGGCGATGCCCGCGATGCTCAGGCCGAGGCCGAGCTGGGCCGGGGTGAAGCCCGCGATCCGGGTGAAATAGAGGGCGGAACAGGTCACGAAGACGCCGTTTCCGAGGGAATTGGCGAGCGTGCCGAGCACAAGGGTGCGGGCGGGGCCTTCCTCGACAAGACGGGATTTCATGCGACTTCGCCCTCCTCGGCGTTTTCCCTGCCGGGAATCCCGGGGAATACGTCCTGGTAGAAATCACGCATCACCGCGGTGATCTCGGCCGTATTGCGATAACAGTCGGCGTGCGATCCCCGGATGGTTTCGAGCCGGAGCGTCCCGCCGCGGGCCGCGAGGCGCTCGCGTTCGCCGGGCAGGATGTTGCGGCTGCCGGCGCCGGCCAGCACCAGGACCGGGACGCCGAGGCGCTCCAGCAGGTCCGGCAGGTGCCCGAAGTCGTAGGTCCAGCGCAGCAGGCTGCCCTCGGCCCATTCGTCGGCCTCGTGCAGCGCGGGGTGCGCGTCGAAGGACTGGTCGATCACCACGAGGCTGCGCACCCGGGACGCTCCCCAGGTGACCGCGGAGACGGCCGCCACCAGGCCGCCGTACGAGTATCCGACCAGGTGCACCTCGCCCGGGAGGATGTCGGCGACGCGGTGCAGGTCGGCGGAGAAGTCCAGGACCGAGTAGCCCCAGGCCGGCCGGTGGCTGTCGCCGTGGGCACGCAGCGAGGGGTGGACGGCGACGGAACCGGGCGGGCACAGGGCGTCGCCGATGGGCCTCAGCTGGGTCTTGTCGCCGCCGAATCCGTGCAGCAGGAGCATGCTGCCGGGGGCGCCGGCGGCCCCGGAGCGCCCGGGGACGGCGTCGTAGTCCAGCAGTTGGACACCGCTGCCGTGTCCCGCCAGGGCCGGTGTGGGAAGAACACGGTCTTCCGGTCCGGCAACGCTCATGGAGATCAACCCCCTTGTGGAAAGCCGAGGTGGCTGCCCGGCCCCGTCAGATTCCGATTCCATGGCCCATGAAGTCAACGGCGGGCGCTGTCCCCGGATTCGGGTACGTGACACCGCGAGTGAAGGGGGCGGAGTATCGGTGGCGGGTTGCCGGAATTCCGGTCGGCCCGGTCCTCGTACCGTCTGCGGAACCGGAGGGATTTCCATGGGAGTCGGCCTCATCCACCGGGCGGTCGCACACCGGGCCAGGACCCGGCCGAACGCGCCGGCCGTGGTGGACGGCTCCACCCGGCTCGACTACGCCACGCTCGACGCGGCGGCGGACGCCTGGGCGGCCGCCCTGGCGGCGGCCGGCGCGGGGCCGGGCACCCTGGTCCCCGTCCTGCTGCCGCGCTCGGCCCGGCTGTACGTCGCCCTGCTCGCGGTGCTCAAGTGCGGTGCCGGGTACGCCGCGCTGGACCCGAGGTGGCCCCGGGAGCGGATCGAGTCCGTGCTCGGGCAGCTCGGCGGTCCGGTGCTGGTGACGGACTCCGGTGAGACGACGGGAGAGCCGTCCGGGATGCGGTTCGGGCCCTGGCCGGTGTGGCAGCCCCCGGCCGGATTCGACGCGTTCACGGACGCGGCCGCCACCCGGGACGGCGGGAGCGCGTTCCGTGCCTACGACGGGCCGGCCGACGTGCCCGCCACCGTCTTCTTCACCTCCGGCACCAGCGGCACCCCGAAGGGCGTGGTGTCCCCGCACGCGGCCACCACCCGGCTGTTCACGGCGGACGGGCCCCTCGCCTTCGGCCCCGGCACGGTCATGCTGCAGGCGGCCCCCGCGTCCTGGGACGCCTTCTCCCTGGAGCTGTGGGGGATGCTCACCACCGGCGGCACCTGTGTCACCGCCGCGGAGGACTACCTCCTGCCGGACACGCTGCGCCACCTGATCGACACCCGCGCCCTCGACACCGCCTGGCTCACGTCGTCCCTGTTCAACCTGTTCACCGAGATCGACCCGGACTGCTTCCGGGGCCTGCGCCGCCTCTACATCGGCGGGGAGCGGCTGTCGGCCGCGCACGTGGGCCGGTTCCTCACCGCGCACCCCCAAACCGAGTTGTTCAACGGCTACGGTCCGGTGGAGAGTTGCGTGTTCGCCAGCGTGCACCCCATCACCGCGGCGGACTGCGCGGCGGAGCACGGCGTTCCCATCGGCCGCCCGGTCCCCGGCACCCGGGTGCATGTGCTGGACGAGGCGGGGCGGGAGTGTCCGCCCGGGGTCACCGGCGAGCTGTGCGTCGGCGGGGCGGGGCTGGCGCTCGGCTACCTCGGCGACCCGGACCTCACCGCCGCGCGCTTCACCGGGCACCCGTCGGCCGGCACCCGGCTCTACCGGACCGGCGACCACGGCCTGCGGGACACCGACGGCGTCCTCCACTTCACCGGGCGCACCGACCGCCAGGTCAAGATCCGCGGCTACCGCATCGAGCCGGAGGAGATCGAGACCCACGCGGCCGGGCTCCCCGGCGTCACCCGCTGCGTGGCCGTCCCGGTCCCGGGCGAACTGGGCAACTACGACCGGCTCGCGCTGTTCTACACCTCCGCCGCCGAGACGGAGGAGGACCCGGTGCTGCTGCGCCGCTCCCTGTCCCTGCGGCTGCCCGCGCACGCCGTGCCGGACGTCGTGCGGCGGGTGGAGCGGCTGCCGGTGACGGCCAACGGGAAGGTCGACCGGTCGGAGCTGCTCGCCACGCTCGTCGGGTGAGCGCGCGGGCGGCCGCAGGCCCGCGCGACGACCACAGGCCCGAGACATCCCCGCCGAGAAAGGCAGTTCCATGCCCGTCATCACCCTGATGTCGCCCGACGCCGGCCCCGGCCGTCCCGCCCTGGCGAAGATCGCCGAGGCGGTCACCGGGCTGCTGGGCATCGCCCCGCAGCACTGCTGGGTGACCTGGCAGCGGCTCGACGACGACGCGGCGCACCGGCCCGAATGGGACCGCCCGGCCGGCCACCCGCGTGCCCCGATCGGCTTCATCACCTGCAAGGCGACGTATCCGCGGGAGACCGTGGGCCGGCTGCTGCGGCTGCTGCGCGACGAGCTGAGCGCCCTGCTCGGGGTGCCGGGCGACGAGGTCTACCTCGTGGTGCGCCGGGCCGTACCGGGCGAGCTGCTGATCCGGGGTGACGTCTGGGCCGGGGACGAACCGGCGCCGGAAGCGGCCGCCGCGCGGGCCGGGGCCGCTTCGATGGCGAGCCCGCGCAACCACCACTGACCGCCACGTCCTGAGGAGTCACCGTGTCACGTCGTCTGTTCACCTCGGAGTCCGTGACCGAGGGCCATCCCGACAAGATCGCCGACCAGATCAGCGACACCATTCTCGACGCCCTCCTCAAGGAGGACCCGGGCTCCCGGGTCGCCGTGGAGACCCTGGTCACCACCGGCCTGGTGCATGTCGCGGGCGAGGTGACGACCACCGCGTACGCCCCGATCGCGGCCCTGGTGCGCGACCGCATCCTCCAGATCGGCTACGACAGTTCGCTCAAGGGCTTCGACGGCGCCTCCTGCGGCATCTCCGTGTCCATCGGCGCGCAGTCCCCGGACATCGCGCGGGGTGTGGACACGGCGTACGAGTCGCGGGTCGGGGGCGCCGCCGCGGGTGGCGAGCGCGACGAGCTGGACCGGCAGGGCGCGGGCGACCAGGGCCTGATGTTCGGCTACGCCTGCGACGAGACGCCGGAGCTGATGCCCCTGCCGATCACCCTGGCCCACCGGCTGTCCCGGCGGCTGTCCGAGGTCCGCAGGAACGGCACCCTGCCGTATCTGCGCCCCGACGGGAAGACGCAGGTCACCATCGAGTACGACGGCGACCGGCCGGTCCGTCTCGACACGGTCGTCATCTCCGCGCAGCACGCCGCGGACACCGATCTGGAGGGGACCCTCGTCCCGGACATCCGCGCGCAGGTGGTGGAGCCCGAGCTGGCCGCCCTCGGCATCGCCACCGAGGGCTACCGCCTGCTGGTCAACCCCACCGGCCGGTTCGAGATCGGCGGTCCGATGGGGGACGCGGGTCTGACCGGGCGGAAGATCATCATCGACACGTACGGCGGTATGGCGCGGCACGGTGGCGGCGCGTTCTCGGGCAAGGACCCGTCCAAGGTGGACCGCAGTGCCGCGTACGCGATGCGCTGGGTCGCCAAGAACATCGTGGCGGCCGGTCTGGCCCGGCGCGCCGAGGTGCAGGTGGCGTACGCGATCGGCAAGGCGGAGCCCGTCGGCCTGTTCGTGGAGACCTTCGGCACCGAGACCGTGCCGGTGGCGCGCATCCAGGACGCGGTGATCGAGGTCTTCGACCTGCGGCCGGCGGCGATCATCCGCGACCTCGACCTGCTGCGGCCGATCTACGCCCAGACGGCCGCGTACGGTCACTTCGGCCGCGAACTGCCCGACTTCACCTGGGAACGCGTGGACCGCGCGGAGCGGCTGCGGGCGGTGGCGGCGGCTTGCGGGGAACCGGGCACGGCACGGGGCTGAGCCGGGGCGAGCACCGGAGGTGAGGGGCGAACTCCGCTGTGCGGAAGCGGAGTTGTCCGGCGACCGGGGCGTCCGGGTCCCTCGCCGGCGGGGTTCAGGTGGCGGTCGTAGCCCCGCTGGCGGCGGTGTTCGGGCCGCCGGCCTCGACCATCAGGTCCTCGGTCCGTTCCAGCCAGGTCCGGGAGCCGAGGTCGGCGAACAGGTCGCGCGCCGCCTCCAGTTGCGCCGAGGCCAGCTGGTGATCGCCGCGGACCAGGGCGATCTCGGCGAGCGCGTAGCGCGACCTGGCCTCGACGAGCCTCTCCCCCACCTGCCGCGACAGATGCAGGGCGCGGGTCAGCGTGTCGGTGGCGCTGTCCAGCCGCTTCTCCCGGCGGCGGAGCGCGCCGAGGCCGTACAGCGCGTACGCCTCGCCGATCCGGTCGCCGCTGTCCCGCACGATCCGCAGGACCTCCTGGAGCGCCTCCTGGGCCTGGCGCGGCTGGTCGATCGCGAGGTGGAGCTCGGCGAACCGCTGGAGCACCTGCGCCTGGACGCGCAGGCAGTTCTCCTCCCGGGAGATGGTGAGGGCCTGCTCCAGCAGCGCCCGGGCGCGTTCGGTGTTTCCCGAGGCCAGCCACCAGCCGGCCAGGCTGCGCAGGATGTGCGCCTCGCCGATCCGGTCGCCCACCAGTCTGGTGATGGCCAGCGCCTCGTCGTACTTCTCCCGCATGGCGGCGTCGTCCCCGCGCACGCTGTCCAGGTAGGCGGCGTTGCGCAGCACCAGGGCGCGCCCGTGGTCGTGGCCCGCCGCCTCGAACAGCTCACGCGCCTGACCGAAGCGCTCGTCCGCCTGCTCCATGCGGGTCTGGAACATGTGCAGGGTGCCCAGCGAGTACGACATCGCCGCCTGGCCGATGCGGTTTCCGGCCCGGGCCGACGCCTCGTAGGCCAGGCGCGTGGTCTCCTTCCAGTCGTCGAAGTACCCCTTGGCCTCGAACAGGGTGACCGAGGTGAGGGCGAGGTCCCAGCACAGCTCGTCCAGGCCGGCCGCGGCGGCCTGCCGTACGGCCGTCACCAGCGCCCGGCGTTCCCCGCTGAGGCGCTCCATCGGCCGGGCGGCGGGCTCCGCGCCGGCGTCCGCGGGGAGCTTCCAGCGCTCGGCGTGGCCGTGGATGATCGTGTAGTCCCCGCCGTACTCCTCCCGGTGGGCCTCCTCGACCAGGGAGAGCCAGCCGCCGAGCACGCGCGCCAGGGCGGCGTCCTGCTCCTCGGGGGTTCGGCGGCGAGGAGTTCCTCGCGGGCGTAGGCGCGGATGAGGTCGTGGAAGCGGTAGCGCGGCCGGAGCGAGTCCGGGTATCGCACGGTGTCCATGACCTGCGCCTCGACCAGGGCGTCGAGGGTGTCCTCGGCGGCACCGAGGTCCGCGTCCAGCAGCGCGGCGGCGACCCAGGCCGGCGAGTCGGGGGCCTGGACCAGGGCGAACAGCCGGAACAGGCGCTGGGCGGAGGGGGGCAGCGCCCGGTACGTCAGGCTGATGGTGGAGCGCAGTTCGAGGCCACGGTGGCTCAGCTCGTCCAGCCGGCGGCGCTCGTCCCGTAGCCGCTGGACCAGCCACTCGATCCGCCAGTGGGGGTGGGAGGCCAGCCGGGCGCCGGCGATCCGCAGCGCCAGGGGCAGCGCGTCGCACAGGTTGACCAGTTCGACGGCCGTGTCGAGTTCCGCCTGGACGCGCTCGCGGCCGACGATGCCGGCCAGCAGTTCCAGGGCGTTGGCCATGTCGAAGGCGGCGAGGTCGATCCCGCGGACGCCGTCCGTGCCGGCCAGCCGGGCCCGGCTCGTGGTGATCACCGCGCAGGTGGCGCTGCCGGGCAGGAGCGGGGTCACCTGCCCGGCGCCGGTCACCCCGTCCAGGACCACGAGCACCCGGCTGTCCGCGAGTCTGCTGCGGTACATCTCGGCGCGTTCCTGGGCGTCGTCCGGGATGGCCTTGGCCGGGATGCCGAGGGCCCGGAGGAAGCGGGCCAGCAGGGCGGTGATCTGCGCGTCGCCGGAGACGGTGTGCAGGTCGGCGTAGAGATGGCCGTCGGGGAAGTGCTTGCTCACCTCGTGGGCGGCGCGTACGGCGAGGGCCGACTTGCCGACGCCGCCGGGGCCGGAGATGTCCACGATCGGCACGGCGTAGCCCGGGCTCTGTGCCCGGGCGGAGGCGACGAGCAGTTCCTTGATCTCGTCGAGCTGGGCGCGGCGGCCGGTGAAGTCGCCGATGGTGGCGGGGAGCTGGCGGGGGATGAGACGGAAGCCGCTCTCCCGCGCGTCGGGGGTGTCCGCGGTGTCCCGGGTGCCGGGCCCGGCGGCGGGGCGGGCGGGGACGTCCCGGTCCGGTGGCGGAGCGGGGAGGTCGAGCGCCGGGGACTGCGTCAGGATCGCCTGTTCCAGATCGCGCAGTTCCTGCCCCGGCTCGATCCCCATCTCCTCGACCAGGGTTCTGCGGGCCCGCTGGAACGTCGCCAGCGCCTCCGCCTGCCGCCCGGAGCGGTACAGCGCCAGCATGAGGAGCTCGTAGAGGCGCTCGCGCAGCGGGAACCGGCCGATGAGCACGGTCAGTTCCGCGCAGACCTCGCCATGCCGGGCCAACAGGAGGTCGAGGCGCAGGCACTCCTCGATCGCGGCCAGGCGTCTGTCGTCGTAATGCCGGGCCACATGCCGTACGGAGTCGCTGGGGACGCCGTCGAGGGCGGGGCCGCGCCAGAGGCCGAGGGCCTGGCGCAGGGCCGCCGCCGCCTCGGTGACGCGGCCGGCGCGGGAGTGCTCGCGGGCGGTGGTGACCAGCCGGTCGAACTCCAGGCTGTCCACACCGTCCGCGGCGAGTTCGAGGACGTAGCCGGGCGCGCGGGTCTTGATCGCGTCGGGGCGGCCGGCCAGGGCGAACTGCTTGCGGAGCGTCGAGACGGCGACCTGGATCTGACCGCGCGCGGTGACGGGGGGCGCGTCGCCCCATACCGCGTCGATCAGCTGTTCCGTGGACAGCGTGCGGTTGATGTTCAGCCCCAGCATCGCCAGGACCACCCGCTGGCGCGGGCCGCCGACCTCGAGCGCACGACCCTCGTGGACCAGCTCGACCGGCCCCAGCAGCCGAAGGATCATGTCGTCCACCCTCGCCTTCCCCCCACGTAGCGTCGCGCACAACGATCAGCACCGTAGCCCTGGTTCGGAGCTGACATCCGGTGATTGCCATGAGTTTCCTGATGAATGGCACAGGAGTGGCCCGGCGGCCGCGGGCACGGCCGGGCGCCGGTGTTCCCGCCGGTCGGCGGCACGGTTGACCTGGGCGGGACCGACGCGGTTCGGGACGGGGTCGGTTCACCGCCCGGGGATCGCCGGGTGCGGGCCGCGCGGGCCGGACTCCGATATCGGGCCGATCTCTGATATCGGGCCGGTCTGCGGTGCCGGGCCGGTCTCCGGTGTCAGGCGGGATGGGGCCGGGCGGGGGCGCCCGGCGGGATCGACGGATCCGGGGAGGTCACGGCCGGACAGTGGGCCCGGTCGCCTCTCGCACTGCTACGTTCCATGTCTGCCCCCGCTCAGCCCGCACGGCCGACGCCGCGCACCTGCGCATCCCGCCGGCCTCCGCCGCCCGCCCGCTTCCGGGGTGGCCGCCGCGTGCCGGTCGGGAATCGGATTCATCTTGCCCGCAGGTCAACCAATATGCAAAGGGCAATAAGCAACGGGACGCGGGGGCGGGAGCGGGTTGCCCGGGAGAGGTGAGGGGGCGGCGGGCCGGCCCTGGGACCGGTGAGCGGGGAGGGCGGAGGGCGGGGAGCGACCCGCGCGTTCGTCAACCGGTGTCCGGCCACTCCTCGGGGGGCGCCGGCGGCTCCGGTGCGCTCTGCCCTTCCGCCTGCCGCGCCTTCTCGTCCCGCAGGTCCGTCAGCCACGGCCACAGGTCGGGCAGGGGGCGGGCCGGGCAGGCGAGACGGTGTTCGATGCGGCACCGCTGGGACTGATCCGGTGGGCAGACGCCGTAGACGGTCACCCGTCCGTCGGACAGCTCGATCCACCGGTGCCCCGCCGGAACCTCGTGGGCCAGCGGCCGCAGACCCGGTTCCAGCAGGACCCACTCGTGTCCGAGCGTCGCCACCCGGTCCTGTGGCAGGCCGCGGTGCGGGCAGCGTGACCGCCCGCGGCCGAGCCGACGCGGAATCCGCTCCGAGGCCCCCCATAGGACGAGGGTCGGCACACCGGCGTCCGCGGCGCAGGGCGCTCGTCGGACGGGACGGGCGGGGCGGCCGTCACCCGAGGAGGCGGGGGGCGGCCCGGGTGGTGTGTCCGGCAACCGGTGACCGGGGAGCCATGGCCGGGACGCGCTCCTGCGGGCCGGTGGCCGCAGGCGCCGGGGCGTGCGGCGGCAAGGGCGGGGGCGGGCGGTGGCCCGTCCCGGTCCCAGGAGTCCTGCCCGGCCGGCCCCGGATTCAGTAACCCCTTCTCCCCCGGCTCCCCGTGCCCCTCCCGCAGGAAGCTCGCAGCGCCAGGGCCGGTTGAAGGGTCAGGTGGTGGACCGGGAGGGGGTGGGGGGAGCGGAGGCGGGAGGTGAGGAGTTCGACGCCCTTGCGGCCCAGGGCGCGTTTCGGTGGGGCGACGGCGGTCAGGGGGACGCTGGCCAGGGCGGCGACCTCGTCGTCGTAGGAGACGATCGCCAGGTCCCGGGGGACGCGGAGGCCGCGCTGCGCGGCCAGTTGGAGCAGGACGATGGCCTCCGCGTCGCCGTGGGCGAGGACGGCGGTGGCGCCGTGGGCGCGGAGGTCGTCGAGGACCTCGTCGACGCGCTGCTCGGTGCGGGGGGAGGTCTCGCGCTGCGGGACCACGTGGACGGGGGCGTCCAGGTCGAGGCCCAGGGCGCGCAGGGCGTGGGCGTGGCCGAGGCGGACGGCGGGGGCCGTCGGGCCCAGGTCCTTGACCATGAGGGCTATCCGGCGGTGCCCGAGGCGGGCCAGGTGTTCCACGGCCAGCCGGGCGCCCGCCTGATGGTCGGTGACCACGTGGTCCAGGCGGTCGACCAGGGTCGTGGAGCGCAGCTCGCGTTCCACCAGGACCACCGGGACCCTCAGCTCGCGCAGACGTTCCTCGAAGCGGGTGTGGCGGGAGTTCTCCAGGGGCGGCGGGGCCAGCAGCAGGCCGTCGACGCCGTCGTCCAGGTGGCGGCGGATGGCGACCAGGTCCTGCTCGGGCTGGTAGTCGGAGAAGGCGAGGGTGAGTTCGGCGTTCTGTTCCGACGCCGCCTCGCGGGCTCCCTCCAGCACCTCCCGGAAGTAGGGGCCTTTGGGCAGCAGCAGGCCCAACCGCACGGTGTCCGGTGCCCGTTCGGACTCGTGGTCCGTCGTACCGCCCCTGCGGTCCAGGGCGACACCGCCGTGGAACCGCCGTACCAGACCCTCGCGTTCGAGGGCCTCGACATCGCGTCGCACCGTGACGTCGGAGACCCCCAGCAGGCCCACGAGGTCGCTGATCCGCGCCGAGCCGTGCTCCCGCAGATGGGCGAGGAGCAGGTCGTGCCGGTCCGGAGAGAGCATCACGCGCCACCTTCCGAACTGTTGGAAACGCAAGAAACCTAGCGTGCCGGAAGGGAGTTGGGCAGTCCCCGATGGCCCGGTGGGGACAGAGGGGTGGTGGGGGGTGGTGAGGTGACGGGTCACTGAAGGGAGGAACGGGGGTGAATGGGCGGAGAAGGGGATACCGAACGGCTGGGGACACTTCCGGGTCGTTCCGGATGCGCACGACCTCATTGACGGGTTACGGACCCGACCGGATGCTGAAGGCGCAAGATGTCCGGCCGGCCGGAACAGCGCCGTCGCCCGGATCGGGCAGCGGAACGGCGTCGACCGGATGGCCGGGGAACTCGCCGTGGCCGAGACGGGCAGCGGGAGGATCTCCGCCGCCGGGTGGCTGGGCGCGGGGTCGCCCACCGCCTCCGGCCAGGCCGCCGGAGGTGAGCCAGTCCGCCGGTGGTGAGCCAGTCCGCCCGGCGTGAGTCCGGGCACGTGGTGAGCCCGGGCGCGTGGTGAGTCGGACCGTGCGGTGACGCGGGCCGCGTGGTGATGCGGACCGCGTGGTGACCCCGGCGGCCACGGGCCGACGTACCGCACCTCCCGCGTGGAGCGCCGCCCGCACAGGCGGCCCCCACCATGACCCGAGGAGTTCTATGCCCGACCTGCCCCCCGCGTCCCGCCACCCCCGGACCCCCGTGCCCTCGCCCTCGCCCGCGCCCCACCGCCCCCGAGTCCTGCTCGCCATGCGGCCCGACCTGCGGCCCCTGCTGCTCGACCCGGCGCGGACGGCCCGGCTCACCGGTCTCGCCGACCTGGACCCCGCACTGGTCGCCGACGACTTCGCCGCCCCCGGCGTCGCCGCCGAACTCGCCCGCGCCGACGTGCTGTTCACCTTCTGGGGCTGCCCTCCCCTCACCCCCGAGGTGCTGGCCGGGGCGCCCCGGCTGCGGGCGGTGGTGCATGCCGCGGGCTCGGTGCGCGGCTTCGTCACCGACGCCTGCTGGGAGCGGGGCATCGCCCTCTCCTCGGCCGCCGACGCCAACGCGCTGCCGGTGGCGGAGTACGCGCTGGCGATGATCCTGCTCGCCAACAAGCGGGCGCTGGCCGCGCGCGACCGGTACCGGGCCGTGCGCGGCCAGGTGTCCTGGCAGCACGAGTACCGCGAGGCCGGGAACTTTCGGCGCGCCGTCGGTATCGTCGGCGCCTCCCGCACCGGGCGCCGTGTCATCGCCCTGCTCGCCCCCCATGACATGGAACTCCTCGTGCACGACCCCTACTTGAGTGCCGAGGACGCCCGCGCGCTCGGCGTCGAGCCGGTCGGCCTGGACGAGCTGTGCGAGCGCTGCGACGTGGTCTCGCTGCACGCGCCCGCGCTGCCCGAGACCCGGCACCTGATCGACGAGCGGCGGCTGGGGCTGATGCCGGACGGCGCCACCCTGGTCAACACCGCGCGCGGGGCGCTGGTGGACACCGGCGCGCTGACCCGCGAGCTGACCGGCGGCCGGTTGAACGCCGTACTGGATGTGACCGAACCGGAGATCCTGCCGCCCGGCTCCCCGCTGTACGACCTGGACAACGTGGTGCTCACCCCGCACATCGCCGGTTCGCTCGGCGGTGAGCTGCACCGGATGGCGGACTCGGCGCTGGACGAGCTGGAACGCCTGGCACGGGGGCGGCCGTTCGCCCATCCGGTCGTGCGCGAGCGGTTCGCGCACTCGGCCTGAGGCACACCGGCCGGGGGAAGACCGGCCGGGCAGTCACACCGTCCGCCGGCCCGACCCGAACGAGGAGCCATGACCCGCGAGCGCCCGCACCCGTTCTCCGGCAATCCCCTGCACAGCCGCGCCGACTGGCAGCGCGCGCTGCTCGGCCTGTGCGCCCCGCTCACCGGCGCCTACGCCGACGACGCGGCGCTGGCCGCCCCCGGCACCGCGTACGCGCCCCGGGTCGCCCGGCTGGAGGCGACCGTACGACCGCTGTGGGGGCTCGCCCCGTTGGCGGCGGGCGGCGGGCACTACGACGGCTGGGAGCGGCTCCGCCGGGCCGTCGCCGCCGGGACCGATCCCGGGCACCCGGAGTACTGGGGCGAGCCCGGCGCGATGGACCAGCGGCTGGTGGAGGCGGCCGGGCTCGGCTGCGCGCTGGCCCTGGCGCCCGGGGAGCTGTGGGAGCCGCTCGCCGGGGAGGAGCGGGCGCGGCTCGCCGCCTGGCTGCGCCGGGCCGCGCGGGCCGCACGCGTCCCCGACAACAACTGGCATCTGTTCCCCGTGATGGCGGAGCTGGGCCTGACCGCGGTCGGGGAGCGGCCCGAACCCGGACTCGCCGAGCGGGCGTTGGCGCGCGTGGAGGACTTCTACCGGGGCGGCGGCTGGTATTCGGACGGCCCGGAGGGCAAACCCTGTGACTATTACGGACCTTGGGCCCTGCACCTGTACTCGCTGCTGTACACGACGCTCGCGCCGGACGCCGGTCCGGCGGTCGTGGCGCGGGTGCGGGAGCGGGCCGCGCTGTTCGCCGGGGAGTTCCGGCACTGGTTCGCGGCCGACGGCGCGGCGCTGCCCTTCGGCCGCAGTCTGACGTACCGGTTCGCGCAGTGCGCGTTCTGGGGCGCGCTCGCGCACGCGGGTGTCGAGGCGCTGCCCTGGGGGGTGCTGCGCGGGCTGTGGGCCCGGAATCTGCGCTGGTGGGCGCGGCAGCCGGTGTTCGCGGCCGACGGCACGCTGTCGGTCGGCTACGCCTACCCGAATCTGTTCATGAGCGAGCAGTACAACGCGGCGGGCTCCCCGTACTGGGCGTTCAAGGCGTTCCTGCCGCTCGCCCTGCCCGCCGACCACCCGTTCTGGACCGCCGAGGAGGAGCCGCCGCCCGCCCCGGGCGCGGTGCACCCCCAGCCGGAGGCGGGTCTGCTCGTTTTGCACGGCGGCGGGCACACCACGGCGCTGGCCGCCTGCGACGCGGACACCTGGGTGCGCAACGCGCCGGGTAAGTACGGCAGGTTCGCGTACTCCACGGCCTTCGGCTGCTCCGTCTCCACCGGGCCGCTCGGCGCGGAGGCCGCCGCCCCCGACAGCGCCCTGCTGCTCAGCGAGGACGGCCTGTACTGGCGCTCCCGGATCGCCTGCGCCTCCCGCTCCGTGACCGCCGACCGGGTGCGGGCCCGCTGGCACCCCTGGCCCGATGTCACCGTCGACACCTGGCTGCTGCCCGCCGGACCCGGCCGGCATATCCGCGTCCACCGCCTGGCCACGCCCCGCCCGCTGCACACGGTGGAGGGCGGCTTCGCGGTCCCCCTGGAGGGCGCCGCCACCCGGGCCGAGGGCGCCGCCGCGCGGGCCGGGTGCGGTGACCTCGCCAGCGCCGTGACCGATCTCCTCGGGGCGCGTACCGGCGAGATCATGCTCCCCGACCCCGGCAGCCATCTCCTCTGGCCCCGTACGGCGCTGCCCGTGCTGCGGGGTCAACTGCCGCCCGGCACGCACTGGTTGGCCGCCGAGGTCCATGCCACCGCCGACGGCGGCGCCCCCGGGACGGACCCGTTCGACTGGCGCGCCCTGCCCGGTCTCCCCCGCGCCCTGCGCGAGGCGCTCCCGGACGCGGAAGGACCCGCCTCTTGAGCCGCCCGGTCCGCGGTGCGGCCGGCCCAGGTACGGCCGGCCCGCGGGAGCCGCTCAGGCAGGGCGTTTCCGCGCGGCCGTCTTCTTCGCCGCCGTCTTCTTCCCCGTGCTCCCCGCGCCCGACTTCGCGGTGCCCGACCTCGCGGCGCTCTTCTTGGCCGGCTCGGCCGACTTCGAGGTGGACTTCCGCGCCGGGGCCTTCTTGGCGGTCGTCTTCTTCGCGGTGGAGGTGGACTTCTTGGTGCCGGTCTCCTTGGGGGTGGACCGGCGGTCGGGCAGGGGTCTGACCTCGGCCTCCCCCGCCGGTTCGCGGGATTCGCGGGCGGCGCGGACGCTGTTCTCCAGGGCGGCCATCAGGTCGAGGACCTTGCCGCCCTCCGCCGGCTCGGGGGCCTGCGGGGGCGCCTCCCCCGCGGCCTTGGCGGCGATGACCTCCTCCAGGGCCTCCCGGTACTCGTCGTGCAGATCCGCCATCTCGACCTCGCCGAGGGTGTCCATCAGGGCGTCCGCGAGGTCGAGTTCCTTGTCCCGGATCTTGACGTCCACGTCCGGGGCGACCCCCTCGGGGGCCCGCACTTCGTCCGGCCAGAGCAGGGCGTGCATGGCGATCGCGTCGCCGACCACCCGCAGCATCCCGAGCCGCTCCCGCCCGCGCAGGGCGAACTTGGCGATGGCGACCTTGTTGCTGCGCTTCAGGGCCTCGCGCAGCAGGGTGTACGGCTTGGCGGCGGGGGCGCCGCTCGCGGCGAGGTAGTACGCCGCCCCCATCTGGAGCGGGTCGATCTTGTCGGCCGGCACGAAGGCGACGATCTCGATGGTGCGGGCCGTCGGGATCGGCAGATGGGACAGGTCATCGTCGGTGATCGGGACGATGGTGCCGTCCGCGTCCTCGTACGCCTTGCCGATCTCGGACTGGGCGACCTCGCGGTCCTCCACCTCGCACACCTTGCGGTAGCGGATGCGGCCGTTGTCCTCGGTGTGGATCTGGCGGAAGGAGATCGCATGGCTCTCGGTCGCGTTGACCAGCTTGATCGGGATGCTGACCAGCCCGAAGGAGATGGCGCCGTTCCATATCGATCGCACGTGCCGCACCCTTCCTTTGCCATGGGGACCGGTTTGTCTGGGATTGTCATCCTATGACGCCTATCACAGAGGTGGAGGGGCGGCGGGTCCCGCTGACCAACCTGGAGAAGGTGCTGTATCCGGAGACCGGCTTCACCAAGGCGGAGCTGGTGCACTACTACGCGACCACCGCCGAGGCGCTGCTCCCGCACTTGCGTGACCGCGCGGTGTCCTTCCTGCGCTATCCCGACGGCCCCGGCGGCCAGGTGTTCTTCACCAAGAACGTGCCGCCGGGTACGCCCGAGTGGGTCACGACCGCCGAGGTGCCGAGGTCGTCGGCGGACAGCCCGGCCCGGATGGTCGTCGTACAGGATCTGCCGAGCCTGGTGTGGGCGGCGAACCTGGTCACCGAGTTCCACACCCACCAGTGGCTGGTGGGCTCGCCCGACGAGGCCGACCGGCTGGTGTTCGACCTCGACCCCGGGGCGCCGGCGACCGTCGTGCAGTGCTGCGAGGTGGCCCTGTGGCTGCGCGAGCGGCTCGCGGCGGACGGGATCGAGGCGTACCCGAAGACGGCCGGGTCCAAGGGGCTGCACCTGCTGGCGGCGGTGTCCGGCGCCTCTCCGGAGCGGACCAGCGAGTACGCCAGGGCGCTCGCGGTGGAGGCGGAGCGTGCGCTGCCCCGGCTGGTGGTGCACCGGATGACCAGGAGCCTGCGGCCCGGGAAGGTGTTCGTGGACTGGAGCCAGAACGCGGCCCGCAAGACCACCGCCACCCCCTACACTCTGCGCGCCCGCCATGCCCCGCTGGTCTCCGCGCCGGTGACCTGGGAGGAGGTCGCCGAGTGCCGCTCACCGGAGCGGCTGGAGTTCCGGGCCGAGGACATCGCCCCGCGCCTGCGGGAGCACGGCGACCTGATGGCCCCCCTGCTGGACCGGCGCCGGGCCGCACCCCTCCCGGAACCCGCCTAGGCGCGCCGGTCTGGGGCGGGCGTATCCGTACGCCCGGTCTCGGGCGTGCGTATCCGTACGTCCGGCCGACGGACCCCCCTCGTCTACTGCGTTCTCAGTACGCCGGACTGTCGGCAGCCGCACGACGACAGGCCGCCCTTCGCACAGCCACGCTGGACAGACGTTCCAATCATCAGATGTGGAGATCTTCTGTCGTGGCTACTTTTCTCTGTCGCGTGGGCCGGCTGGCCTTCAGGCGGCGCTGGCGCGTCGTCCTGGTCTGGGCGGCTGTTCTGGTCGCCACGGGGCTGGGCGCCCTGAAGGCTCCGGCGGCCGTCGACGACGGGCTCTCGATGCCGGGCATCGAGTCCCAGAAGGCTTTCGACCTCCTGGAGGAGCGCTTCCCCGGCGAGACGGCCGACACCGCGTCCGCGACGATCGTCTTCATCGCCCCGGCCGGAGAGAAGATCACCGCGGCCGGGCACGAGCGGACCGTCGAGAAGGCCGTCGCCGAGCTCGGCCGGGGCGCGCACGTGGCGAGCGCCGACAACCCCTTCACGGCGGGCGGGGTCGGCGCGAACGGCACGACCGCGTTCACCACCGTCACCTTCAAGATCGCCGCCGGCGATCTGACCGATGCCGACCGGGCGCCGGTGCGGCGGACCATCGCCGAGGCCAGGCACTCCGGGCTGACCGTGGAGACCAGCGGTTCGGCACTCTCCGAGGGCGGCGGTCCGGGCGGCACCGCCGAACTGGTCGGCATATCGGTCGCCGCCCTCGTGCTCCTCCTCACCTTCGGCTCCCTCGCGGCCGCCGGGCTCCCCCTGCTGACGGCCGTCGTCGGCGTCGGCGTGAGCATGGCCGCGATCCTCGTCCTGTCCAGCCCGCTGGGCCTGTCCGACACCACCGGCACCCTGGCCATGATGCTGGGCCTCGCCGTCGGCATCGACTACGCGCTGTTCATCGTCTCCCGCTACCGGGAGGAACGCGCCGGAGGGCGCACGGCCCGGGAGGCGAGCGAGACGGCCGTCGCCACGGCCGGTTCCTCCGTCGTGTTCGCGGGCCTGACCGTCGTGATCGCCCTGGCCGGTCTCTCGGTGGTCGGGGTGCCGATGCTCACCGAGATGGGACTGGCCGCCGCCGGTGCCGTCGCCGTCGCCGTCCTGATCGCGCTGACCCTCGTCCCGGCCCTGCTCGGATTCTGGCCGGACGCGGTACTGGCCCGCGGTGTCCGCAGGAACACCGGTGGCCGGCAGAGTTCCGGCGCCGTCCGGTGGGCCAGGTTCGTGCAGCGCCGGCCCGTTCCCGTCCTGCTCCTGGGAATCACCGCTCTCGGTGCCCTCGCCCTGCCGGTGGCGGATCTGCGGCTGGGGATGCCCGGGGACGAATCCCTGCCCCGCACCACCACCGAACGCCGGGCCTACGACGCGCTGGCCGAGGGCTTCGGGCCCGGCTTCAACGGCCCGCTGACCATCGTCGTGGACGCCAAGGACGCCGCGAAACCCCGCGCCGCCGTCGGCACCGTCATCCGGGAGATACACGGCACGAAGGGGGTCGTCTCGGTGTCCGAGCCCCATTTCAACCGGGCCGGGGACACCGCCGTCTTCTCCGCCGTACCGTCCACCGCGCCCACCGCCGAGAAGACCGTCGATCTGGTGAAGGTCATCCGGCACGAGCGCCCCGGCGTCGAGTCCGCCACCGGTGCCCGCTACGAAGTCACCGGCACCACCGCGCTGAACATCGACATGGCCCAGAAGGTCCAGGCGTCGCTCGCCCCCTACCTGATCGTCGTGGTCGGTCTGGCGATCCTGCTGCTGATGATGGTCTTCCGGTCCCTGCTCATCCCGCTCAAGGCGGCCCTCGGTTTCCTGCTGTCCGTACTGGCCTCGCTGGGCGCGGTCGTCATGGTCTTCCAGCAGGGCCACGGCGCCGGGCTGTTCGGCGTGGAGCAGACCGGTCCGATCATGAGCCTGATGCCGGTCTTCCTGGTGGGCATCGTCTTCGGCCTCGCGATGGACTACGAGGTGTTCCTGGTCTCCCGGATGCGGGAGGCGTACGTCCGCGGCGAGACGGCCGACCGGGCCGTCAGGTCCGGCTTCACCCACAGTGCCCGGGTGGTCGTGGCGGCCGCTCTCATCATGATCGCGGTGTTCGCCGGGTTCATCACGGAGAGCGACTCCATGATCAAGATGATCGGTTTCGGACTGGCCGCCGCCGTCCTCTTCGACGCCTTCGTCGTCCGGATGGCCCTGGTGCCCGCGGTGCTCGCCCTGCTCGGCGACAGGGCGTGGTGGCTGCCGGGGCGGCTGGGCCGGGTGCTCCCCCGGATCGATGTGGAGGGCGAGGCCCTCAGCCGGCCGGGGACGGAGGCCGTCCCCGAGACCGCCGCGCGCAACTGACCGGCCGGCGCCGTTCGGGAGGCCGTCCGTCCCGAGGGGCGGACGGCCTCCGAGACGGACAGCCCGCGGGGCCGACCGGAACGGCCATACTGAAACTGGCGCCCACTGACCGGAGAACCAGATGAGAACGGCAACCGAGCGGCCCGGCGCGAACCGTCTGGAGAAGATCGGCGAACGACGCCCCTTCGCCGTCGACCTCGCGGCGGCCCTGGCGCTGCTGGCCTGCGCGGCCTTCGGTATCTGGCTCAACCTGCCCGGCCAGAGACCCCCGGACCACGACAAGGCCGCCGTCGCCCTCATGGGGACGTCCTGCCTCGCCCTGCTCGGGCGCCGGGCCCGTCCGCGCCTCGCCGTCACCGTCTGCGCCGTGTGCGCGGCGGGTACCGCCGCCCTGGGCTATCTGCTCACGCCCCTGCTGCTGGCTCCGCTCATGGGCGCCCTGTACTGGCTCGCCACCCGCACCGGCCCGAGGACCACCCGCCGGTACGGCGTCGCCACCGTGCTCGCCGTGACCCTCACGGCCGTGCTCACCGACCTCTCGGACCCCGTCACGCTGCCCCTGCAGATGTTCGGGCCTGCCTGCTGGCTGGCCCTACCCCTCGTCGCCGGCACCATGGCACGGCTGCGGCGGGCCTACCTGCACGCCGCGCAGCACCGGGCCGAGCACGCCGAGCGCACCCGTGAGGAGGAGGCCCGGCTGCGGGTCGCCGAGGAACGCGTCCGCATCGCCCGCGAGCTCCACGACGTGGTCGCCCACCACATGGCCCTGGCCAACGCGCAGGCCGGCACCGCCGCGCACCTCGCCCTCAGCAACCCCGAGCAGACGCGCAAGATACTCGTGGGCCTGACCGACACGACCTCCTCCGCGCTGCGCGAGCTGAAGGCCACCCTCGGCCTGCTCCGGCAGACCGACGACCCCCGGGCGACTCCTCGCTCAGCCCGCTCCCCGGCCTGGCGCAGCTGCCGGACCTCGTCGAGATGTGCGCGTCGGCGGGTCTGGAGGTCACGGTGACGACCGAGGGAGAACCCGAGCCGCTGTCGCCGGGCGTCGACCTGACCGCCTACCGGATCGTGCAGGAGGCGCTGACCAACGTCGCCAAGCACGCCACCGCCAAGACCGCCCGGGTGCACCTCGCGCACACGGGTTCCCGCCTGTCGATCTCGGTGGCCAACGACGGGCCGCCCCGGCTCCGCACCCCGCGGGACGGCGGTTTCGGCCTGCTGGGGATGCGGGAGCGGGCCCGCTCCGTGGGCGGCGACCTGACCGCGGGACCCCGCCCCCGCGACGGCGGCTACGAGGTCTCCGCGACCCTGCCGCTGTCGCCGCCCGTACGGGAACTCCCGGGAGAGACGGCCGCATGACCATCACCGTGCTGCTCGCCGACGACCAGGCACTGCTGCGGGCCACCTTCCGCATCCTCATCGACTCCTGCCCGGACATGGAGGTGATCGCCGAGGCGTGCGACGGCGCGGAGGCCGTCGCCCTGGCGCGCACCCACCGCCCCGACATCGTCCTCATGGACATCCGCATGCCGGGCACCGACGGCCTCGCCGCCACCTCCGCGCTGTGCGCCGACCCGGACCTCACGGCCACCCGCGTCCTCATCCTGACCACGTTCGAGACGGAGGAGTACGTCGCCCAGGCCCTGCGCGCGGGCGCCAGCGGCTTCCTGGGCAAGGACGTCACCGCCGAGGCCCTCCTGGACGGCCTGCGCACCGTGGCCTCCGGCGAGTCCCTCCTGTCGGCGGCCGCGACCCGCTCCCTCATCACGCGCTTCCTCATGTCGGCCGACCCCGGCGCCCGCCTCGCGGCTCCCGGACGCCTCGCCGGACTCACGGCGCGCGAACGCGAGGTCATGGCCCTGGCCGCGGAAGGTCTCTCGAACTCGGAGATCGCCGAGACCCTCGTCCTGAGCCCGTTCACCGCCCGGACGCACATCCACCGGGCCATGACCAAGCTCGGCGCCCGCGACCGCGCCCAACTCGTCGTCATCGCCTACCAGACGGGACTCGTCCGAGCGACACCCCCTCACCCGTGACGACCGCCCGGAGCGGGAGGAACGGAGAGCCCCGGCCATCCGCCGCGGCACCGCGAACCGCCGGCCCCGGCTCAGAACCGACCAGAGCCCGGCCAGACCCCGCTCAGCCGCCGCCCTAGACCTTCTCCCAAGTGCGGCGGTCCCGGGCCATCGCGTGCAGTGCCGTCACGTCCGCCGGTTTCAGTACGCCGCCCAGCCGGGCCAGCCCCGGCAGCTCCCCGGCGGTCAGCACCCGTATCCCCCGGGGCGCGGCGGTCAGGGTCACCCCGGAGGGGTCCGTCAGGGCGAGCACCGGGCGGACCTCGGCGGTCAGGGCGTAGGCGGCCCGGCCGGCCTGGGCGCGCAGCAGGCGCAGCAGGGGCTCGGCGGCGCGCCGGCCCACGGTGACCATCGGGTCGGCCACCCGCACCCGCGCCCTGCGGGCGTACAGGGCGTGCACGGCGAACAGCCCGCCGGGGCCGATCAGCAGATGGTGGACGCGGTCGCCGCCGGGCAGCGGCAGCGAGTGCAGGGCGTGCCAGCCGGCGCCCGCCAGGCCGTCGAGGACGTCGCCCACGGTCTGCTCGGCCAGCAGGGCGCGCCGGCGCGGGTCGGGGCGCAGCCGGTGTCCGGCGTCCGGCTCGCGGTCGAGGGCGATCAGCAGCGCCTCGCCGGGCCGGTTGGGCGCGAGGTCGTCGTCCGGGTGCAGGGCGAGCCGGGCGAGTTCGGCGGGGGTGGGGACCGGGGGCGGGCCCACGGCCACCGGGCCGGTGAGAAAGGGTTGCAGCGCTTCGAGCACCCGCTCCCGCTCGTCCCCGGCGAGCAGGTCGACCCGGCCGGCGGCACGGTCGTACCAGGCGATCCGGCTGCCGTCCGGGCGGCAGACGTACAGCCGGTCCCGGTCCCCTCGGCGGCCCGGCACCACGCGCAGTCCGCTCATGCGCATCACCCCTCGACCATGGGAACAGGCCGGGTGCTTCCCGGGCAAGACCGGCTACCGTGGGGAGCGGCCCCGCGCAGGGGAGTTGGGGAGGCGCCGGTGCGAGCCCGCGGAACGCAGCCCGAGGTGCCGGCTCCACGAAGCCCGTGGAGCGAGATCGTGCCCGGCCTGTGGATGGGCGGGCACGAGTACCGGGGGCGTACGGGACGGCTGGAGACGGCCGTCGTGCGGGACGAGTTCGAGGTGGTGCAGTCGCTGCTGCGGCTGCCGGGCCACGGCCCGGACGCGGGCGTCGAGCACCATGTGTGGCCGATCCCGGACGGGCCGCTGGACGGGACGCAGCTCGCCGGGGTGATCCGGCTGGCGCGGGCGGCGAACGAGGCGCTGGACGCGGGCCGCCGGGTGCTGGTGCGCTGCTACCACGGGTACAACCGCTCGGGCCTGGTCGTGGCGCACGCGCTGGTGCAGCGGGGCGGCGCGCCGGACGAGGCCATCCGGCTGATCCGGGCCCGCCGCGGGGCGTGGGCACTGCACAACGAGCTGTTCGTGGCGTATCTGCGGGCGGGGCTGCATACCGTACGGCTGCTCGAGGAACTGGCCGAGTAGCCTCTCTGTCCCGGCACCGGCCGACGGCCCAGGTGCACAGAACGGACTAAAAGGGGCTTCCTTGGAATCTATGTGCATACTGGCCTACTGACCTGCAAAACCATCGCCCCTGGAGCACCGTGCCCCTCCGTCGCCCTGTGCGCACCGCCTTCGCCGCGGCCGCCGTCGCCCTGTTGTCGGCGACGGCGGCGGCCTGCGGCGACGCCGGCCAGCTACAGAGCGCCGGGCCGACCCAGACCGCGGACAGCCCCGCCAAGCTCTGGCCCGATCTGCGCCCGGCGTCCAGCCCGGCGTACCCGTACGACGTGGCCACCCGGGAGACCGTCAAGGGCCTGACCGCGCCCGGCGGCGACATACGCAGGATCGATCCGGTGGACATCGTCGAGGCGGAGCTGAAGGCGCACCCGGCCGACTACGGGTCCAAGGGGGCGTTCCACGGCACCGTGGACCGGATGAAGGACTGCCGCCCGGGCGGCGACCGGGCGCTGTGCCCGCTGCTCAAGCCGTACTACCGGGACCTCACCGGCGACGGCCGGCCCGATCTCACGCTCGGCTTCCGGCTCTACCCGACCAACCAGACGGCGGTCCGGGTCTACACCGTCGAGGGCAGCCGCCTGGTGCAGGTACTGGCCGACAACGACGCGATCCTCGGCGTGGAGCTGGCCGGGCGCGCGCTGATCGAGCGCAACCCGGCGGACATCTCCGGCTACGAGTACCGCACCACCTGGGAGTGGGACCCCGGCCAGCGCGCGATGGTGTTCTCCCGCGACGAGTACCTGCACACCGGCACGGGCCGCCGTCTCCACAAGGCGCGCCCGTCCGCCTCCCCCGCCGCCTCCCCGAGCGCGTCATGAGGCTGCTGCTGGCCCGCTGGGCGGGGCCGCTCGCCGTGAAGGCGGCCGTGTTCATCACCGTGATGTGCTGCGCGCTGGCCGCGCTGCTCGGGGTGCTGGTGCATGTCTCGGTGACCGACCAGACCGTCGGCCAGGCCCGCGACCTCGCGCTGTCCCGGCTCGCGGACGCCACCCGCGCCTACGAGGCCGGGGACACCCTCCTGCCCAATGCCGGGGTCGACCCGGAGGGGCTCCCCGGCTCGCTGCACACGCTCGCGGTCTCCGGGCGGCGCGGCACCATCGTGTCCACGCACCGGGGGCGGCCGACGATGTGGGCGGCGGGCCCCGTCCAGGGGCACCGGGTGCTCGCGGTGGAGATCGACTACTCGCAGCAGTCCGGCACCATCGCCGGGCTCGACACCTCGATCCTGTGGTCCTCCGCGCTCGCCATCGGCGCGACCGTGCTGGTCGGCGTGTTCGCCGTGTCCCGGGTGACCCGGCGGCTGCACGCGACGGCGCGGGTGGCCCGCCGGATCAGCGCGGGCGATCTGGACGCGCGGGTCGACGACCCCCGTACGAAGGATTTGGTCCGGCCCCAGGACGAGGTCGCCGCGGTGGCCGCCGCGCTGGACACGATGGCCGCCTCGCTGCAGGGCAAGCTGCTCAGCGAGCAGCGGTTCACCGCGGACGTGGCGCACGAGCTGCGGACCCCGCTCACCGGGCTGCACGCGGCGGCGGAACTGCTGCCGCCCGGGCGGCCGACGGAACTGGTGCGGGACCGGGTGGCGGCGCTGCGCACGCTCACCGAGGACCTGCTGGAGATCTCCCGCCTGGACAGCGGGCGGGAGCGGCTGGAGGCCGACGCCGAGGGGCTCGGGGCGCTCGCCGAGCGGGTGGTGCGGGCGTCGGGCACGGACACCGAGGTGCGGGTCGTGCGGGACGCCCTGGTGGAGACGGACCGGCGGCGGCTGGAGCGGGTGCTGGGGAACCTGGTGGCCAACGCGCACAAGCACGGGGCGGCGCCGGTGCTGCTCACGGTGCACGGGCCGGTGGTGACGGTGCGGGACCACGGGGGCGGGTATCCCGAGTACCTGGTCGCGCACGGGCCGCAGCGGTTCCGCACCGAGGGCGGGGCGAAGGGGCACGGGCTCGGGCTGACCATCGCGGTGGGGCAGGCGGAGGTGCTGGGCGCGCGGCTGTCGTTCCGGAACGCGGTGGACGGGGGCGCGGTGGCGACGCTCATCCTGCCGGCGGCCTGGCAGGCGCGGTAGAGCCCGGGGGCGCGTTGCAGCGGGGCGGAATTGCCTGTTTTAGGTAGGTTCACGGCATGACCGACGCCGGAACCGCCGCGGCGACGGCCCCGGCCGCCGTACCCGTCGTACGGCTGCCCCGGCGCCGCGGGATCGAGCTCGCGCTGATCGTGCTGGCCGTCACGCTGTCGGTGTACGGCTACTGCGCGGTGGGGCTGGCCCGGGCCGGGCGGCTGCCGCCGGGGGCGCTGGCGTACGGGGCCGGGCTCGGGGTGCTCGCGCTGCTCGCCCATCTCGCCGTACGGCTGCGGGCGCCGTACGCCGATCCGCTGCCGCTGCCCATCGCGGTGCTGCTCAACGGGCTCGGCCTGGTGCTGATCTACCGGCTGGACCTGGAGACGGCGGGCGACCGGGCTGCCCCCGCCCAACTGGTGTGGTCCGCGCTCGGGGTGGCCCTGTTCATCGTCGTCGTCCTGCTGCTGCGCGACCACCGGCTGTTGCAGCGGTACTCCTATGTGTGCGTGGTCGCCGCGCTCGTCCTGCTGCTGCTGCCGGGCCTGTTCCCGGCGGTCAACGGCGCCCGGATCTGGATCCGGGCCGCCGGGTTCTCCATCCAGCCGGGCGAGTTCGCCAAGGTGCTGCTCGCGGTGTTCTTCGCCGCCTACCTCGCCGCCAACCGCAACGCCCTCGCGTACACCGGCCGCCGGATCTGGCGGATGCAGTTCCCGACCGGGCGGGTGCTCGGGCCGATCGTGACGATCTGGCTGCTCAGCGTCGGGGTGCTGGTCCTGGAGCGGGACCTCGGCACCTCGCTGCTGTTCTTCGGGCTGTTCGTGGTGCTGCTCTACGTCGCCACCGGGCGCACCGGCTGGATCGCGGTGGGGCTGGTGCTCGCCGTACTGGGCGCGGTGGCCGTCGGCCGGGTGGAGCCGCACGTGGGCGGCCGGATCGCGGACTGGCTGCACCCGTTCGCCACCATCGAGGCCGGGCGGGGTCCCAACCAGCTGTCCCAGTCGCTGTTCGCGTTCGCGGCGGGCGGCCTGCTGGGCACCGGGCTCGGGCTCGGGCACTCGGTGCTCATCGGGTTCGCCACCAAGTCGGACTTCATCCTGGCCACGGCCGGCGAGGAGCTGGGCCTGGTGGGCCTCGCGGCGATCATCCTGCTGTACGCGCTGTTGGTGGAGCGCGGCTACCGGGCGGCCCTCGCGCTGCGCGAGCCGTTCGGGCGGCTGCTCGCGGTGGGGCTCGCCTCGATCCTGGCGCTCCAGGTGTTCGTGATCGCGGGCGGGGTCACCGGGCTGATCCCGCTGACCGGCATGGCGATGCCCTTCCTCGCCCAGGGCGGCTCCTCGGTGGTCACCAACTGGGCGATCGTGGCGCTGCTGATCCGGGTGAGCGACTCGGCGCGCAGCCAGTACGACGGCAGGGAGGCGCCATGAGCGACTACACCGGGATGGGCGGCGAGGGCGGGCGGCCGATGGCCCGGTACATCCGGCACGCCTGCGCGTTCTGCACCCTGCTGCTCGCGGCGCTGCTGGTCAACGCGGCCCGGGTGCAGCTCGTCCAGGCCGGCGACTACACCGGCAACCCGGCCAACCGCCGGGCCGCCATCGCCCGTTACCAGCAGCCGCGCGGCGACATCCTGGTCGGCGGCAAGCCGGTCACCGGCTCCGTGGACACCCATGAGCAGCTGCGCTACGAACGCACCTACCAGGACGGCCCGTTGTACGCGCCGGTGACCGGCTTCGCCTCCCAGTCGTACGGCACCACGCTCCTGGAGGACACCGAGGACGGGGTGCTCTCCGGCACCGATCCGATGCTCGCGCCGCTGCCCCTGTGGAACGACCTGACCCGGGGCCTCGATCCGGGCGGCGACGTCGTGACGACCCTCGACCGCAAGGCGCAGGAGGCCGCGTACCGGGGACTCGGCGGGCGCAAGGGCGCGGTGGCCGCCGTCGACCCCTCGACCGGGCGCATCCTGGCCCTGGTGACGAGCCCGTCGTACGACCCGGGCCAGCTCTCCGGCAACGCCGAGTCGGTGGCGGCCGCGTGGGCGCGGCTCAACGGGGACCCGGACAAGCCGATGCTCAACCGGGCGGTGCGGCAGACCTATCCGCCGGGTTCGACGTTCAAGGTGGTCACGGCGGCGGCGGCGCTGGACGCGGGGGTGGTCACCGACCTGGACGCGCGCACCGACTCCCCCGACCCCTATCGGCTGCCCGGCACCCGCACCACGCTGACCAACGAGGGCGACGGCTGCGCGGACACCTCGCTGCGGGACGCCTTCGAGTGGTCCTGCAACACGGTCTTCGCCAAGCTGGGCGTGGACGTCGGGGTGCGGGACATGACGGCCACGGCGGAGGCGTTCGGGTTCAACGACGGCGGGGTGCGGGTGCCCTTCTCCGTCGCGCCCAGCACCTTCGACCCCCATGTGGACAAGGCCCAGTTGGCGCTCTCCTCGATCGGGCAGTACAACACCCGCGCCACCCCGCTCCAGATGGCGATGGTCGCGGCGGCCGTCGCCGACGACGGGCGGCTGCACCTGCCGTACCTGGTGGAGCGGACGACGCGGCACGGCGGCGAGACGGTCGCGGGCAGCGGGACGCATCCGGTGCGCCAGGTCATGCGCCCGTACACGGCCGAGCAGTTGAAGGCGCTGATGACCGGGGTGGTGCGGGAGGGCACCGGCACCCGGGCGGCGATCCCCGGCGCGGTCGTCGGGGGCAAGACGGGCACCGCGCAGCACGGGGTGGGCAACACCGGTCTGCCGTACGCCTGGTTCGTCTCCTGGGCGCAGGACCAGAACGCGGTGGAGCCGGCGGTCGCGGTCGCGGTGGTGGTGGAGGACGCCTCGGCGGACCGGGGCGAGATCAGCGGCGGGGGCGACGCGGCGCCGATCGCCCGGGACGTGATGCGGGCGGTGCTCGGCCGGTGAGACGGGGCTGCCCAAGGCGGCCGGGATCTCCTTAGGGTGCGACCATGACGGACATCGCACCCGCGTACGAACTCGCCCAGGTCAACATCGCCCGCCTCAGACACCCGCTGGACTCCGCCGAGTTGAAGGACTTCGTGGACGGGCTCGACCCGGTGAACGCCGCCGCCGACGCCTCGGACGGCTTCGTGTGGCGGCTGCAGAACGACTCCGGCAACGCGACCGACGTCCCGGTGCTCGGGGACGACTGGGTGATCGTCAACATATCGGTGTGGCGGGACCCGGAGGCGCTCACCGCGTTCATGTACCGCGGGCTGCACCGGGAGTTGCTGGCCCGGCGCCGGGAGTTCTTCGAGCGGCTCCAGGAGGCGGTGACCGCGCTGTGGTGGGTGCCGGCCGGCCACCGCCCGGCGGTCACCGAGGCGGAGGACCGGCTGCTGCACCTGAGGGCGCACGGCCCGACGGCGTACGCCTTCACGCTGCGGGCGCCGTTCGCGCCCGGGGAGGAGGCGGCGGTCAGCCGATCGGCTTGACCGCCTCGGAGCGGACCTGGAGGGTCTGCTTGGCGAGCGCCGCCAGGTCGACCTGGGCGGGGTCCTCGGTGAGGTGCGGGGTGTCGACGAGGGCGATGCTGGCACCGGTGTTGTCGTCGGCCCAGGCGCACATGGGCAGGGTCATCTTGGAGCCGAGCTGCTCCTGGGTCAGCACCTCGCAGGAGATGGTGATCCCGCCGAGGTCGAAGTCCTTCGCCGGTACGGCGATCTTGGCGCCGCTGCCCTCGGAGGCGCCCTTCATCATGTTGCGGCGGGCCTCGTCGGTGTTCTTGAACCGGCCGTACATGCCGGACACCACCAGGGTGCCCTTGGTGTCGTCGCCGCCCAGGCTGTAGCTGCCGACGACACCGTGGGTGTCCTTGGCGTCCCAGGCGCCGTCCGCCTCGTCCCCGATCTTCTTGCCCTCGGTGTCGGAGAGGTCCTTGGCCAGCTCGTACTTCCCGTCGAGCAGCGTCTGGGGCAGCGTCAGCTTGTTCTTGGCGTCGGGGAAGGTGGTCGCCGCCTTGTAGCCGATCGCGCCGAGGGCGACCAGACCGCCCACGATCAGCACGACCGCGCCGCCGACGATCCCGAGGATCAGACCGACCCGGCTCTTCTTCGGGGGCGGCGGCACGACGGGCGGCATACCGCCCCAGCCCTGGTACGGCGGCTGCTGCGGGCCCTGCGGGGGGTACGGCGAGCCGTAGGGGCCGGGGTTCTGCGGCTGGGGCTGCCCGTAAGGGGCCTGCTGCCCGTAGGGGGACTGCTGGCCGTACGGGGGCTGCTGGCCCTGGGGAGGCTGCTGGCCGTACGGGGAACCGGGCTGGTTCGGGTACGGCGGCTGCTGCGGCGACGGAGGCATGGACACGCCAGCACGCTACTGCACACGAGTGAACGCGCGGGCACCGAGTCGGCACCGGGCCCGCCGCGTTCCCTCACCTCCACCGGCCCGCTCCGCCCTCGTCCGCCCCGCGTCCACCGGCCCGCTCAGCCCTCGTCCGCGCCCGCCTCGATCGCCTCCCCCACCTCCGCGACCCGCGCCCGCTCCTCCTCGGCGAAGCGCCGCGCGTCCAACTGGTCGGCC
Organism: Streptomyces sp. SUK 48; assembly: GCF_009650765.1. Taxonomy (NCBI): domain Bacteria; kingdom Bacillati; phylum Actinomycetota; class Actinomycetes; order Kitasatosporales; family Streptomycetaceae; genus Streptomyces; species Streptomyces sp. SUK 48. Next base: position 2,897,094 of record NZ_CP045740.1, read on the forward strand.
AGCTCCTCGTCCTGGGCCATCAGCTGCTCCAGATCGGTGTCGCCCAGCTCCAGCACGCCGAGATCGACGTACGCCCGCTGGAGCCGCTCGCCCCACAGGCCGATGTCCTTGACGCAGGGCACGATGCGGCTGAACAGCAGCTTGCGGAAGAGCCGGAGGAACTCGGTGTGCTCGGTGAGTTCCTCGGCCTCGGCGCGCGGGATGCCGAAGTTCTCCAGCACCTCCACCCCGCGCAGCCGGTCGCGCATCAGATAGCAGCCCTCGACGACGAACTCCTCGCGCTCGCGCAGTTCGGCGTCGGTGAGCTGCCGGTAGTGGTCGCGCAGCGCCATCCGGCCGAAGGCCACGTGCCGGGCCTCGTCCTGCATGACGTACGTGAGGATCTGCCGGGGCAGCGGCTTGTCGGTGGTGTCCCGGATCAGGCCGAAGGCGGCGAGCGCCAGCCCCTCGATGAGCACCTGCATGCCGAGGTAGGGCATGTCCCAGCGGCTGTCGCGCAGGGTGTCGCCCAGCAGCGACCGGAGGTTGTCGTTGATCGGATAGACGAGCCCGATCTTCTCCTTCAGGAACCGGCTGTAGATCTCGGCGTGCCGGGCCTCGTCCATGGTCTGGGTCGCGGAGTAGAACTTGGCGTCCAGGTCGGGCACCGACTCCACGATCCGGGCCGCGCAGATCATCGCGCCCTGCTCGCCGTGCAGGAACTGGCTGAACTGCCAGGAGGCGAAGTGCCGGCGCAGCTCGCCCCGGTCGCGCTCGCTCATCCGGTCCCAGTACGGCGTCCCGTACAGGGCCGTCGCCTCGTCGGGGGTGCCGAGCACGTCATGGGGATCGACCTCCAGATCCCAGTCGATGCGCCGGGTGGCGTCCCACTGCTTGTCCTTGCCCTTCTGGTACAGGGCCAGCAGCCGCTCGCGGCCGTCGTCGTACTCCCAGCTGAACCGGGCCGCGCCGGACGCGGGCACCTGCCAGGTGGGCTCTCCGGGTTCGTCGGCGTACAGGTCATGGGTGGACATATCTCGCAGGCTCACACGTAGACGCGCGGTCAACAAGTCCTGCGCGGGGGATTGACGCCCTTGCTGACAGGCAGTCTCATAAGATACCGGACGACATACCCCCGGGTGACGAGGTGAGGGAGCCATGACGACCCTGACGGAAGCGGACGCGCTGAACGGCCTGCGCGACGCGCTCGGCCTGCTCAAGGACCGGGAGCAGGTGGCCGAACGGCTGCTGGTCTCCTCCGCCAAGCACTCCTTCGACCCCGACAAGGAGCTGGACTGGGACGCGCCCTTCGAGGAGGGCAAGTGGTACTGGCCGCCCGAGCTGGTCTCGCTGTACGGCACGCCGATGTGGCAGCGGATGAGCGAGGAGCAGCGCATCCTGCTCTCCCAGCACGAGGCGGCGGCGCTGGCCTCGCTCGGCATCTGGTTCGAACTCATCCTGATGCAGCTGCTGGTGCGGCACATCTACGACAAGGCCGCCACGAGCGCGCATGTGCGCTACGCCCTCACCGAGATCGAGGACGAGTGCCGCCACTCGAAGATGTTCGCGCGCCTGATCGAGCGTGGCGACACCCCCTGGTACCCGGTCAGCAGGGCGCACCTGAACCTGGGCCGCCTCTTCAAGACGATCTCCACCACCCCGGGCTCCTTCACGGCGACCCTGCTGGGCGAGGAGGTCCTGGACTGGATGCAGCGCCTGACCTTCCCCGACGAGCGGGTGCAGCCGCTGGTGCGGGGCGTGACGCGCATCCATGTGGTCGAGGAGGCGCGCCATGTCCGGTACGCGCGTGAGGAGTTGCGCCGCCAGATGGTGACCGCCCCGCGCTGGTCCCAGGAGTTCACCCGGGTGACCTCCGGCGAGTTCGCCCGCGTCTTCTCCGTCGCCTTCGTCAACCCGGAGGTGTACACCAACGTCGGCCTCGACCGGCGGGAGGCCATGGCCCAGGTCAAGGCCAGCGGCCACCGCCGCGAGATCATGCAGACCGGCGCGAAGCGGCTGACCGACTTCCTGGACGACATCGGCGTGCTGCGCGGGGTCGGGCGGCGGCTGTGGCAGTCGTCGGGGCTGCTGGCGTAGCCGGGCGCGCGAAGTCCCCGCCGACGGAACTCCGTTTGTCCGGCGGGGACTTCGGCATCCCGGCGCCTCCTACTCGTGGGCGCTGAGCACACCGCCGTTGCTGAGCACGATGTACACGCCGTTGGCGTCGAGGCCCACGTCGTGCTGGTCCTTCGTCTCGATGGTGGCCGCCACCCCGTCGTGGCCGATGATCTGCGCGCGGTAGCGCAGCTCGCCGAACTTCGTCACCTTGACGGTCCAGCCGCCCGCGACCTTGAAGGTGCCAGGGCCCTGGTGGCCGCCGCCCATCCAGGCGTGCAGCTCACCGCCCAGGGTGAGCACGATGAACATGTCGTTGGCGTCGAGCCCGGCGTCGTGCCCGTTCGTGTCCAGGGTGGCCAGGACCGAGCCGCGGCTGACGATCTTGGCGCGGTAGCGCTGCTCACCGAGCCTGTAGATCTCGGCCGTGCTGCCGTCCGGCAGCTTCTGGGTGCGCTCCGGGGCCGGCTTCTTGGCCGCGGTGGCCGACACGGCGGCGCGGTGCGCGCCACCGGTGGCGGCCGACGTGGCGGCGTGCGCGGAGACCGCGGCCAGTGAGAGCGCCGCGGCGGCGGCGACGGCCACCAGGCCGGTGGTACGGACGGAACGAGTGGTACGGGCGGTGCGGCGCACCGTGCGAGCGGTCATGATCGAAATCCCCCTCGGGCATCGGGTGGTCATTGCCTACGCCCCATCAGATGACCTCGGCGCCCACGCAGTTCACCCGGTTCTGTCCGCACTTGGTAACAACGCGCGAACCTCTAGCTCTCCTCGGTCGCGCCGGTGAAGGCGACGAGCGCGGCGACCCCCTCGACGGCCAGGGCCTCGTCACGGGCGCCGGTGAACAGGGCCGCGTCGAGACGGCCGAGGTCCGTACCCGCCCCTTCGAGGACGGCGGAGCCCTCCAGGACGACGACGAGCAGCGCGGGCGCCTCGGACGCGGCGGGCAGCGCCGTCCGCCCCCGTACGATCTCCACCCGCGCGCCGGCCCGGCCGCGCCGGGTCATCACGTTGAAGTCGACGAGCGGGCCGCCGAGCAGCCGGCAGTCGGTGGCCGCGTCCCCGGGGAAGGCGAAGGGGACGTACGGCTCGGCCACGGTGTGCGGGCTCCCGTCGACGGCCAGCACCATGCCGGGTCCTTCGACCAGGGTGATGACCCGGTCGACCCCCTCGAAGCGGGAGAACGGGCCGCCCCGGGCCACGTCGGCGAGACTGACGCGCCAGGCGAAGCCGGCCATGTCCGCGCCCTCGGGGGCCGCCGCGATCTCCCGGGTCAGCCCGCCCCCGTTCTTCCACGGCGCCGCCGGACGTTCCCCGGCCCTCAGCACCCGCACCGTCATCCCGTACTCCTTCTCGTCCGCTGTCCCCCCGTGTGTATCCGCGGACCGCCCCCGCTGTCGAGCGCGGCCATGATCGGCCGACCGGCACCCGGCGCTCCCGGGGACCCGCGCGTTACGCTGCGTGTCATGACCCCCCAGACCGCCACCACCCCCGCCTACCGCCGGCTCAGTGTCGAGGAGCGCCGGCGCCAGCTGCTCGACGCCGCGCTGACGCTGTTCGCGCACCGGGCGCCCGAGGACGTGTCGCTGGACGACGTGGCGGAGGCGGCCGGGGTGTCGCGGCCCCTGGTGTACCGGTACTTCCCCGGCGGCAAGCAGCAGCTGTACGAGGCCGCGCTGGGGTCGGCGGCGGACGAGCTGCGGCAGTGCTTCGACGAGCCCCGCACCGGCTCCCCGCTGGCCCGGCTGACCCGTGCCCTCACCCGCTATCTGGCCTTCGTGGACGAGCACGACACCGGCTTCGCGGCGCTGCTGCGGGGCGGCAGCGTGGTGGAGACCTCGCGCACCACGGCCATCGTGGACGGGGTGCGGCGGGCCGCCGCCGAGCACATTCTCAGCCACCTCGGCGCCACCGACCCCGGGCCCCGGCTGCGGATGACCATCCGGATGTGGATCACGGCCGTCGAGGCGGCCTCCCTGATCTGGCTGGACGAGGACAAGCAGCCGCCCGCCGGTGAACTGCGGGACTGGCTGGTGGACCAGTTCGTCGCCACCCTCTCGGTCACCGCGGCCCGCGACGAGCAGACGGCCGCCCTCGTGGGCACCCTCGCGGCGGATGGCCGAGACTGAGACCGTGAAGAGCCAGGACATCCCGTTCGAGGGCGGCCCCATGGACGGACGCGTACTGCCCGTCCTGCTCGGGCCGACCGGACATCCCCCGAAGACGTACCGCATCCCCGTCCCCGAGCCGGACGACGGCCCGCCCACGGTGTACGTCTACCGGCGCGTGCCGCGCGGCCACAGCAGACGGCTCGGCCTGATCCAGGGCTGGAAGTACGTGTACGACCCCGACGACACCTCCGGCGGCCGCCTGCGCTGGCCCTGGTCGAGGCCGTCCGGCAAGCCGGGTGACACCCAGGAGTGACAGGGTTGCGCCGAACCGCGCACACGCGGCGCGCGTCCCGCAGGTATACGTCTGATTATCGGGGTCGGATAGGCGACGGCAATGCGCCTTCCCCTTCCGCACCCGAGGTGATGACGTGTCAGGAAAGCTTGTGCGCCTGGCCTGTACGGCCACGGTGGCGACTCAGGCCGTCCTCGCGCCCGTGTCCGCCACCGCCGCGCCCGAGCCGCAGCGCTCCGTCTCCCAGCTGCTGACGGACCTGCAGAAGCTGTACCGCCAGACCGAGCAGGCCACCGAGAGCTACGACGCCACCGCCGACCGGCTGGGGCGGCAGAAGTCCGAGGTGGCCCGCCTCGACAAGGAGCTGAGCCGGGCCCGGCGCGCCCTGGAGGCCGGCCGCGCCGACGCCGGCCGGCTGGCCCGCCAGCAGTACCAGGGCGCCTCCGGCGGCCTCGGCCCCTATGTCAGCCTGCTGTTCGCCCCGGATCCGCAGCGCGCGTTGGACGAGGGCCATGTGCTCGGCGAGCTGGCCCGCCAACGCGCCCGTACGGTCGACCGGTTGACCGGCGCCGAGCGGCACTCGGACGCCGTCGCCCGCACCGCCCGCAAGGCCCTCGACACCCAACGGGACCTCGCCGGACGGCAGAAGAAGCAGCGCGACGCCGTCCAGGCGAAACTCGCGGGCGTGGAGCGTCTCCTGGCCTCCCTCGACCCGGACCAGCTGGCCGCCGTCGACCACCTCGAACAGCAGGGCGTCAGCGCGGCCCAGCGGGCCCTCGCCGGCTCGCTCTCCGACGACCGCCCGGCCTCCCCCCTGGGCGAACGCGCCGTCCGCTTCGCCCTGAAACAGGTCGGCAAGCCCTACGTCTGGGGCGCGCAGGGCCCCTCCTCCTACGACTGCTCCGGCCTGACCTCCCAGGCATGGCAGCACGCGGGCACCCCGATCCCCCGCACCAGCCAGGAACAGTGGCGCCACCTGCGCCACATCACCCTGCGCCAACTGCGCCCCGGCGACCTGGTGATCTACTTCCCCGAGGCCACCCACGTGGCGATCTACGCCGGCGACGGCAAGGTCGTCCAGGCCCCGAGACCTGGCTCCACCATCAAGATCTCCCCACTGGCGTCGAACCCGGTCCTGGGAGCCGTACGCCCGGGGTAGCGCCCTGCCGGGGGCGCGGGGAACCGCGCGACCAGCCACGGCGAACCCGCGGCCGCGCACACCCGCGCCCCTAGGCCCCCGCCACAGCCGACAGGTACGCCTCCGCCTTCTCCGGTTCGAAGAAGAAGTTCTCGAAGTCGGCCGGGTTGTCGAACCCGTTGGCGAATCGATCCGCCACCGGCTGGAGCTGCCCGGCCGCGCCGATGAGGTTCAGGACGTGCTCCGGCGGCGGCGCCAGCATCGCGTTCGTCCACTTGGTGACGTGCCGCGCCGTCTGCCAGTACCGCTCGAACGTGCCCCGCATCCACTCCTCGTCGAACGGCTGCTCCCCGCGCTCCAGGATCGACGCGAGGTAGGAAGCCGCGCACTTGGACGCGGAGTTGGAGCCCTGGCCGGTGATCGGGTCGTTGGCGACGACCACGTCGGCGACGCCGAGCACCAGGCCGCCCGAGGGCAGCCGGCCGATCGGGTTGCGCACGGTCGGCGCGTACCGCCCGGCCAGCGTGCCACCGGCGTCGGTGAGTTCGACCTTCGTCGCCCGCGCGTACTCCCAGGGCGTGAACTTCTCCATGAGTTCCAGGGTCAGGGAGAGATGCTCGGCCGGGTCCTTGACGCCCTTGAAGACGTCGAGCGGACCGCCCGGAATTCCCTCCCAGAACAGGATGTCGGCGCGCCCGGAGACGGTGTACGTCGGCATCACGAACAGCTCGCCGACGCCCGGCACCAGGTTGCAGCGCACCGCGTCGAACTCCGGGTGCTCGGGGCGCGGGCCGAGCCCGTGCACGTACGCCACCGCGAGCGCGCGCTGCGGCTCGCTGTACGCGGAGCGCGCGGCGTCGCGGCCGAACATGGACACCAGCTCGCCCTTGCCGGCCGCGACCAGCACCAGATCGTAGGTGCGCGAGAAGTAGTCGAGGTCGCCCACCGCCGCGCCGTGGATGACCAGTTGGCCGCCGCGCTGGGCGAAGGTCTCCATCCAGCCGGCCATCTTCACGCGCTGGTCGACGGACTGGGCGTAGCCGTCGAGCCTGCCGACCCAGTCGATCGCGCGCTGGGTGGGGCCGGGGTCGTGCGAGCCGGGGGCGGCGACCGAGACGCCGAGGCCCTGGATCTTCGGGGCCTGGGACTCCCAGAAGTTCAGCTGGAGGTCGCGCTCGTGCTGGAGCGCGGTGTGGAACATGCACTGCGTCGACATGACGCGGCCGGACCGGATCTCGTCCGCGGTCCGGTTCGACATCAGGGTGACCTCGTAGCCGTGCGACTGAAGGCCGAGGGCGATCTGGAGGCCGGACTGGCCGGCTCCGACGACGAGTATCTTGCGCATGCGGGTGGTGGCTCCTTACAGGACTACTCGGGGGTTTCGTCCAGCGCGTGACCGACCAGGGCCAGAAGGGTCTCGATGGCCGAAATCCGCTGGCGCGCATCCATGATCATGACAGGGATGTGCGCGGGTATCGTCAGCGCCTCCCGTACGTCCTCGATGTCGAACCGCTCGCTGCCGTCGAAGTGGTTGACCGCGACGACGTACGGCAGTCCGCAGCTCTCGAAGTAGTCCAGGGCGGGGAAGCAGTCCTTCAGGCGGCGGGTGTCGGCCAGCACGACGGCGCCGATCGCGCCGCGCACCAGGTCGTCCCACATGAACCAGAACCGCTGCTGACCCGGCGTGCCGAACAGATAGAGCACCAGGTCGTCGTCGAGCGTGATGCGGCCGAAGTCCATGGCCACGGTCGTGGTGACCTTGTCCGGGGTGCCGGACAGGTCGTCGGTGCCCTCGCTCGCCTGGGTCATCAGCGCCTCGGTCTGCAGCGGCGTGATCTCCGAGACGGCCGTGACCAGTGTGGTCTTGCCGACGCCGAAGCCGCCCGCCACCACGATCTTCGTCGCGATGGGGGCCCGCGTCCGGTCCGTCTGCCAGACCTTCAGATCCTCGTCGGGCTCGGCGAAGCCGGCGACGAGGGGGGCGGCGCCTCCCACGGAGGCGGTGGCGTCAGAGACGGCGGAGTCCACTCAGCACCCTTTCCAGCAGAGCGCGGTCCGGGCGGCCGGTGCCGTGACCGGTTCCGGTGCCGTACACACGGATCTTTCCCTGGTCCGCGAGGTCGCTGAGGAGTACGCGGACCACGCCGAGCGGCATCTTCAGCAGCGCGGCGATCTCGGCCACCGTGCGCATACGGCGGCACAGTTCGACGATGGCCCGCATCTCCGGCATGACACCGGCGAGCGAGCCCTTCGTCAGTTCCCTGCGCTCCTCGGGCGCCTCGATGGCCGCGGTGCTGGCCACGAAGGTCTCCACGAGGAGGACGTGCCCGAAGCGGGTGCGGCCGCCGGTGAGTGAGTAGGGGCGCACGCGGGCGGGTTTGCGCTCGCCGCCGCGCACCGGGAGCTTCGGTGTGCCGCTCATCGGGCGCTCCCCGCCGACTCCAGGGACTTGCGCAGCTCGCTGCGGAGTTCCGGGGTGAGGACGTGGCCGGCGCGGCCGACGAACAGCGCCATGTGGTAGGCCACCACGCTCATGTCACACTCGGCGGAGCCGTGCACGCCGAGCAGCGAGCCGTCGCTGATGGACATCACGAACAGGCTGCCCTCCTCCATGGCGACCATGGTGTGCTTGACCCCGCCGAACGTCATCAGCTTGGCGGCGCCGACGGTCAGGCTGCCGATGCCGGAGACGATGGTGGCGAGGTCGGCGGAGGAGCCGCGGGGGCCCTTGCCGGGACGGGCCTGGCGGGACTGCGCCGTGTGGCCCGGGTCGGACGACAGCAGCAGCAGACCGTCCGAGGAGACCACGGCGACGGACTGGATGCCGGGGACCTCCTCGACCAGGTTGGTCAGCAGCCAGTGCAGATTGCGGGCCTCCGTGCTCAGCCCGAAGGTACTGGGAGCGGTCAACTGCTTGCCTCCTCGATGGGGCCCCCCGTGGCTTCTTCGGAATGGTCTGCGCTCTCTGCTTCCACGTCGCGGTAGCCGGCCTGTGCTCCTCGGCGGAAGCCACCGAGCCTGCGGCGCAGGGCCTCGGCGTCGACGCTTGTGCTGCGCTGGCGGGGCGGGGGTGCGGGTGCGGTGATCTTGGGCGTGCGCTTGGGCAGCCCCTTGCTGGTGACCCGCTCGCCGTCCCCGCCGACCCCGCCGTTCTCGTCGGCGGCCCCGGTCACGGTCCGCGCGTGGCTGAGGTGGTCGGCATCGGCGGGCGCGACCGGCCGCTCGTCCGGCCGGTCGTCCGGTTCCTCGTACGACGCGCTGCCCGGCACGTTCTCCGGCGCGCTGCCCGGTGTCTTCTTTGGCGCGTTCTCGTGGGCCTTGCCCGGGGCCTCGTCCGTGAGCGGGAGCAGCAGCTCCATCGTCGTCTCGGCGAAGGTCTCCACCGGCGCCTTGGGACGGGCCTCGGCCTCGTCCGGACCGGGCCCCGCCTGCTCGTGCGTCGTCTCCTCGGCGGCTTCCGGCGCCGCCGCTCCGGACGTGGCCGGGTCCGTGACGTCGTCCTGCCCGGCCTCCGGCTCCGGTTCCGGCTCCGCGTCGGCGTCCCTGACCGCCTGCTCCGCCAGTGCCACCAGCGGGTCCTGCTGCTCGGCACCCTCCTTCGGACGCGTCGGCAGCACGTGGGAGTTGGCCTCGGCGACGGCGCCCGGCAGGGTGAAGGTGCCGGTGGTGGAGGTGGCGGCCTGCGGGGGTACGGCCGTGGCGGGGGCCTCGGCCAGCAGGGTGGCCGGCAGCACCACGACCGCGGCGACCCCGCCCTGCTTCTGCTCGCGCAGCTGCACCCGCACGCCGTGCCGGTGGGCGAGGCGGGCCACGACGTACAGGCCGAGCCCGAGGCCGTCGTCGCCCTCCTGGTCGTACCCGGCCTCCGGGTCGAAGTCGGCGAGGCGCGCGTTGAGCCGGGTGAGCCGGTCCTCCGTCATGCCGATGCCCTCGTCGTGCACGGAGAGCATGACCTCGCCGGACTCCAGCAGCCAGCCGGAGACCTCGACCGGCACGTCCGGCGGGGAGAACGTGGTGGCGTTCTCCATCAGTTCGGCCAGCAGGTGCGAGAGGTCGTCCGCGGCGAAGCCGGCGAGGTGCGCGTGCGGCGGCAGCGCGGCGATGCGCACCCGCTCGTACCGCTCGATCTCGCTGACCGCGGCGCGCACCACGTCGACCAGCGGCACCGGTCCGTGGTGCTGCTGCACATGCTCGGTGCCGGCGAGGACCAGCAGGTTCTCGCTGTGCCGGCGCATCACCGTGGCGAAGTGGTCCAGCTTGAAGAGGGTGGCGAGGCGCTCCGGGTCCTGCTCGCGGTCCTCCAGGCCCTCGATGACGGCGAGCTGGCGCTCGACCAGGCCGAGGGTGCGCAGCGCCAGGTTGACGAAGGTGCCGCCGATGCCGGCGCGCACCCGGCCCAGTTCGGCCGTCGCCTCGGCGAGTTCGGCGCGCAGCTCCTCGCGGGCGTCGGCCATCTTCTGCCGCTGTCCGACCAGGTGCTTGCGGTCGGTCTCCAGGGTGGCGACCCGCTCGTGCAGGGCGGCGGCGTGCGCGTGCAGGGCGTTGACGGAGCGGACGACCTGGGCGAACTCGTCGTTGCGGCCAGTGAAGGCGATGGGTTCGCGGCCGGCCGCGTCACCGGGCTCGGCGAGCCGGGCCGTGCCGCGGCGCAGCACCGACAGCGGCCGGGTGAGGGTGCGGGCCATGGCGGTGGCGATGCCGACCGCGACCAGCAGCAGCACGCCGAGGACGGCGACGCGGATCTCCAGCGCGGTGACGTCGTCGTCCCGCAGCTTCTCCAGGTCCCGGGTGCGGTGCTCGTAGAGGGCCGACTCGGCGCCGCGCATCAGGTCGAGGCGTCCGGACAGGGCCGTGTCCAGCTTGGCGGCGCTGGTGCCCGAGGCGCCGTCGGGGAAGGCCGGCTGGGCGGTGAAGGTGTCCAGGTACTTCTCGGCCGAGTTGACGTCGGCGCCGGTGACCGTGGAGTCGTACGCGTCCACGGCCTGCTTGGGCGCGTTGTCGCGGAAGTCGGCGAGGGCCGCGTCGGAGCGCAGCCGGGCCTGCTGGGCGGCGGCGGTGAGCGCGTCGCGCTGCTTGCGGCCGGCCGCGGTGGGCACGGAGGTGGTGGCCGGCAGCCCGGTGACGGGGTTGAACACCGTCTGGGTGGTCGCCGGGACGTTGAGCGCGGCGAGCAGCAGGCCGCGGGCGGCGGCGGACTGCTGGACCGCGGTGTCCAGTTCGGCGAGGGCGTAGGCGCCGGAGCCGGCCCGCGGGGGCATCCGCTCGGCCAGCTGCTCGGCGAGCCGGTGCAGGTCGGTGATCGTCGCCGAGTACGCCTGGTGGGCTTCGAGCGCCGTGCTCTTGCCGGTGAGGGCGGCGCGCCGGACGGTCGCGATGTGGTCCAGGTCGCCGCGCAGGCCCGCCGGAGTGCCGCTGTCGGCGCGCAGGTCCGCCACCTGGCGGTCGACACGGGTGCCGCGGTCCTCGGAGGGTGCCTTGGACTCGGGGCGGCCGGCCGCGATGTAGGAGGTGACCTCGTCGCGTTCGTCGGCCAGGGAGCCCGCGAGGGCGAGCGCGTCCTGGGTGCGGGAGGCCAGCGTCACCAGGTCCTGGGAGTCGCTCACGTCCGAGGAGGCGGTGAGGAGAGAGGGGGCTCCGGCTCCGGCGACCGCGGCGGCCACGACCGCGACGGCGACGATCAGCCGGGTGCGCACATGCGTGGGCCGCCCGGTGCCCACGGGAGTCTCGGGGGCGGCCTTCTCGGGGGCCGTCTGCCTGCCTGTGCGCCGAGGCCGCTTCATCTGCACCGGTGCTCGCATTCCTGAACTCGTCTACCCAAGGGCCCGGGTGGCGCCCCGTCAGCTCGGTGCCAAGTGGTGCGTGCACCCGGTTCGTACGGTTCCCGACCCTCCCAGCGCCGGTGGGCAGTGGTCGCGCATCACCTGACCCGCCACCCGAAGGAGTGAACCCCGGAGGGGAGTTGGCGGGCAAGTTCCTCTGGCGTGTGCGGGGCCGTGTCGCGGTGGGCCGGTTGGACGCGCGCGACAGGGTTTGGCAGTATTCGCCACCGCGCTTTTTCCAAGCGGCCCATTACCGCCCAAACCAGGCGGCTGACCTGCGCGAGGATGCCGATCCGGCGGCGATTGCCAGCCTTTGGGAGAGCGCGTGAAGGGGTCGTGCAGACTGGCCGGATGCGAACTGATCTCGTTTCGGAACCCGGCGACGCGACCCGACCCAACGAGGACTTCGCCGATGTCGGACTACCCGCGTCCGGACAGGGTGGTTGCGTGATCTTGCTGGACGGGGTGACGCCGCCCGCCGGGGAGACGGGCTGTCTGCATTCCGTCCCCTGGTTCACCGCCCGGCTCGGCGGCGCGCTGACCGAACTGACCGTTTCCGGGCGAGATCTGACGCCGGCCGGCATCCTCTCCCGGGCGATCGAGCACACCGCGCGAGCACACGCGGACACCTGTGACCTTTCTCACCCGCGCACTCCGCAGGCAACCGTGGTCGTCGTGCGGTGGTCCGCCGAGACGGTCGAGTACCTGGTGCTCTCCGACTCGGCGCTGCTGCTGCGCTCGCCCGACGGGGAGGTCACCGCGGTCCTGGACGACCGGCTCGCCCGGCTGCCCCGCGCCGCGCTGGCCACCGACGCCCTGGTGGACGCGCACCTGCGCAACAAGGAGGGCGGCTTCTTCACGGCCGCCGCGGACCCCTCGGTCGCCGCCCGCGCGGTGACCGGCACCGTGCCCCGCGGCGAGGTCGCCGCGCTGGCCGCCCTGACGGACGGCGCGACCCGCTGGACGGAGAAGTTCCACCAGGGCGACTGGACGGGACTGTTCGACGTCCTCGCCAAGGACGGCGCCCGCGCGCTCGTCGACCGGGTACGGCAGCTGGAGTCGGCGGACGCGCGGGAGCGGGCGTTCCTGGGGCGCGGCAAGACGCACGACGACGCGACGGTCGTCTTCGTCGAGCTGTAGCGCGCCCTCTTCAGCCGCGGGTCACCTCTCCATGACCCCGTTCAACTCGTGCAGCAGCCGGGCCAGCTCGGCCACCTCGCGGCGGTCCCAGTGGGCGAGCTGGCTGACGTACCGGGCACGGCGGGCCTCGCGGACCGTGCCGACCCGGCGGTGGCCCTCCTCGGTGAGGGTGACGAGCCAGGCGCGGCCGTCGGCGGGGTCGGGCTCCCGGGTGATCAGGCCCAGCTCCTCCAGCGCGCGCAGCTGGCGGGACATGGTGGCCTTGCCGACGCCGAAGTACCCGGCGAGTTCGGTGGCCCGCCGGCCGCCGTGCTCGTTCAGCCGGATCAGCAGCCCGTAGGCGGAGGACTCCAGGTCGGGGTGGACCTCCCGGGCCATCTCGCCCTGGTTGGCGCGGGCGCGTCGCAGCAGTACGGTCAACTCGCGTTCGAGTGCCAGGAATTCCTGGTCTGCACCACTGGGCGTCACCTGCTCGGCGACGCGTGCTTCTGCGCCGTTTCCGTCCTCGTGCACGTCACACCCCTGATCGGTTTCGCGGTCCTGAAAGTTTCTGCCAAACGCGGTCATAGCCGCAGCTCCGTAAGTATTTCGCAGGCGTAGACCAACGGCGGCGGCCGGACCCCCTTCCCACGCCGCTGTCTACGTGCGTAGCTTTTTCGTCAGGGCATTGAATGACATGACCACGACAGTGCGCCACTTCCGAGGTCACTGCCATGCTCCCCCCACTTCCGCCCCGCCTTCCCCGCCCTCGTCACCCTCCCCACCCTCCCCGGAGGCACGTCATGCCCGCGCCCAGACCCCGCTCGCTCCGTCCGCGCCCGCTCGCCGTCATGGTCACGGCCCTGTTCGCGGCGATGGCCTGCGCACTCCCCCTCGGCACCGCCCAGGCCGCGTCCACGCCCACCCGCGGCACCGCCTACATGGGTGAGACCGTCGCCGCCCACGACGGCACCCACTCCACCCCCACCAGCGGCGACGCCACCCAGACCGAGGGGGTGGACGTCTCCAACTACCAGGGCAGCGTGGCCTGGTCCACCCTGTACGGCAGCGGCGTCCGCTGGGCGTACACGAAGGCGACGGAGGGCACGTACTACACGAACCCCTCCTTCGCCCAGCAGTACAACGGCTCGTACAACGTGGGCATGATCCGCGGCGCGTACCACTTCGCCACCCCGGACACCACCAGCGGCGCCACCCAGGCGAGCTACTTCGTCGCGCACGGCGGCGGCTGGTCCAAGGACGGCAGGACCCTGCCGGGCGTGCTCGACATCGAGTGGGACCCGTACGGCGCCGCCTGCTACGGCAAGTCCGCCAGTGCGATGGTCAGCTGGATCGCGGACTTCCTGAACACGTACAGGTCCCTCACCGGCCGGGACGCCGTGATCTACACCGCCACCAGCTGGTGGACCGAGTGCACCGGCGACTACGCCGGGTTCGCGGGCAGCAACCCGCTGTGGATCGCCCGCTACGCCTCGTCCGTGGGGACGCTGCCGGGCGGCTGGTCGTACTACACGATGTGGCAGTACACCTCCTCCGGCGCGACCGTCGGCGACCACGACTACTTCAACGGCGCGCTCGACCGCGTCCAGGCGCTCGCCAACGGCTGACGGACCCGGCGGCGGCAACCGGGGCGCCGCCGGCCGGCGCCCGCCACGCCCGGCTCGGCGAGCCGGGCGTGCGCACGGCGAGGGCCCGGGCCTCCCTCACGGGACCCGGGCCCTGCCGTACCCGAGGCGTCCGTCACGCCGCCAGGGGAACCTCCGGCGCCGCCGCGTCGGCCGTGGCCGCGGGCGCGAGCGCCAGCTCCAGGACCTGGCGGACATCGGTCACGGTGTGGACGTCGAGCTTGTCCAGCACCTCGGCCGGGACGTCGTCCAGGTCGGCCTCGTTGCGCTTGGGGATGATCACGGTGGTCACCCCGGCGCGCTGCGCGGCGAGCAGCTTCTGCTTCACCCCGCCGATCGGCAGCACCCGGCCGGTCAGCGAGACCTCACCGGTCATCGCCACGTCGGTGCGCACCTGGCGGCCGGAGAGCAGCGAGGCCAGCGCGGTGGTCAGGGTGACACCCGCGCTCGGGCCGTCCTTCGGGACCGCGCCCGCCGGGAAGTGGATGTGCACGCCCCGGTCCTTCAGATCGGTCACCGGCAGCCCCAGTTCGGCGCCGTGGCCGCGCAGGAAGCTCAGCGCGATGCGCGCCGACTCCTTCATCACGTCGCCCAGCTGACCGGTGAGGGTCAGCCCCGCCGCGCCGGTCTCCGGGTCGGCTAGGGACGCCTCCACGAAGAGCACGTCGCCGCCCGCGCCGGTGACCGCGAGCCCGGTCGCCACCCCGGGCACGGCGGTACGGCGCTCGGCCGGGTCCTGCGCCGACTCGGGCACATGGTGCGGCCGCCCGATCAGGGCGCGCAGGTCGTCGTCCGCGACCGTGCACGGCAGTTCCCGCTCGCCCAGTTCGTGCTGGGCCGCGACCTTGCGCAGCAGCCGGGCGATCGAGCGCTCCAGATTGCGCACGCCCGCCTCGCGCGTGTACTCGCCCGCGAGCCTGCGCAGCGCGCTCTCCGCCAGCGTGACCTCGCCGGTGTCGAGCCCGGCCCGCTCCAGCTGGCGCGGCAGCAGGTGGTCCCGGGCGATGACGACCTTCTCGTCCTCGGTGTAGCCGTCCAGGCGGACGATCTCCATACGGTCGGCGAGCGCCTCCGGGATCGCCTCCAGCACGTTGGCGGTGGCCAGGAAGACGACGTCGGACAGGTCGAGTTCGACCTCCAGGTAGTGGTCGCGGAAGGTGTGGTTCTGCGCCGGGTCGAGCACCTCCAGGAGGGCGGCGGCCGGGTCGCCCCGGAAGTCCGAGCCCACCTTGTCGATCTCGTCCAGGAGCACCACCGGGTTCATGGACCCGGCCTCCTTGATCGCGCGCACGATCCGGCCGGGCAGCGCGCCGACATACGTACGGCGGTGACCGCGGATCTCGGCCTCGTCGCGGACGCCGCCGAGCGCGACGCGGACGAACTCGCGGCCCATGGCGTGGGCGACGGATTGTCCCAGACTGGTCTTTCCGACACCTGGCGGACCTACGAGCGCGAGCACCGCGCCCCCGCGCCGCCCGCCGATCACACCGAGGCCGCGGTCGCCGCGCCGCTTGCGCACCGCCAGGTACTCGGTGATGCGCTCCTTGACGTCCTCCAGGCCCGCGTGCTCCGCGTCGAGGACCGCCTTGGCGCCCCGGATGTCGTACGCGTCCTCCGTCCGCTCGTTCCACGGCAGTTCGAGGACGGTGTCCAGCCAGGTGCGGATCCAGCTGCCCTCGGGCGACTGGTCGGAGGACCGCTCCAGCTTGTCGACCTCCTTGAGCGCGGCCTCGCGGACCGTGCCGGGCAGGTCCGCGGCCTCCACCCGGGAGCGGTAGTCGTCGGACTCCTCGCCCTCCTGGTCGCCGTTCAGCTCGCGCAACTCCTTGCGGACGGCCTCCAGCTGACGGCGCAGCAGGAACTCGCGCTGCTGCTTGTCGACGCCCTCCTGGACGTCCTTGGCGATGGTCTCGGCCACGTCCTGCTCGGCGAGGTGGTCGCGCAGCTGCTGCGTGGCGAGCTTGAGGCGGGCCACCGGGTCGGCGGTCTCCAGCAGTTCGACCTTCTGCTCGGTGGTGAGGAAGGGCGAGTAGCCGGAGTTGTCGGCGAGCGCGGAGACGCCCTCGATGGCCTGGACGCGGTCCACAACCTGCCAGGCGCCGCGCTTGCGCAGCCAGCTGGTGGCGAGTGCCTTGTACTCCTTGACGAGTTCGGCGACCTGGCCGGGCAGCGGCTCGGGCACGGAGTCGTCCACCTCGGCGCCCTCGACCCACAGGGCGGCGCCCGGTCCGGGGGTGCCCGCGCCGATGCGGACGCGGCCGCGGCCGCGGATCAGCGCGCCGGGGTCGCCGTCGGCCAGCCGGCCCACCTGCTCGACCGTGCCCAGCACACCCGTCCTGGCGTACGTGCCGTCGACGCGCGGTACCAGCAGCACCCTGGGCTTGCCGGGTTCCGAGCGCGCGGCGGCCTGGGCGGCCTCCACCGCGGCGCGGACCTCGGCGTCGCTCAGGTCCAGCGGGACCACCATGCCGGGCAGCACGACCTCGTCGTCGAGCGGCAGCACGGGCAGGACGAGCGTGAACGCCGGTGACTCAGCAGCCATGATCTCCCCTTCGGCAGTCAACTTGAGTTATGCCGACTCAATGTTCATCGCCGGGGAATGTTCCCCGCAGGGCGTTCGCTGTCAGCGATCACCCTGTAGGCGCAGGTGGGAGGGGGTTTTGAGGGCGGCCCAGCGGCGGACGACGGGCCATGTCGAGACGCCGATCGTCAGCGCGATCAGGTGGCCCCAGTTCGTCATGGGGTCCGTATAGGCGAGCAGATCGGCCAGCAGGAGGTAGGCCGTGCCGGCGAGGAGGGGCCAGCGCAGCCAGGGGCGCAGGAGGCCGGCCAGGGCGCCGGTGCTCGCGGCGACGCCGAAGCTGATGCCGTAGTCCAGGCGGTGCAGGGAGGTCTCCGGGAGATGCCCCGCGAGGACCGCGAGGCCCACCGGGACCTCCGTCGCCAGGGTGGCCAGCACATGGCCCGCGAGGAAGACGCAGGCGGCCCGCGCACCCCCTATCCGGCGCTCCAGCGCGGTGAGCACGAGGACGAACGCGAGCGCGTACGGCGAGACCAGCCCGCCCGCGATCCACAGCGCGCTGGCCAGCAGCACCACGACGGGCGAGCGCATCAGGTGCGCCACGTCCGTACTGGAGCCCTGGTAGAGGGCGTACACCAGGGCGGGGGGCGCCTGGGCCGCGATCAGGGAGGTGACGGCCAGCAGGGCCGCGTAGCCGAAGGTGAACGGCGTCCCGGCGGGCGTCGGCAGCAACAGCGGCGTCGGCCGCGACAGCCGGGGGCGCGCCCGCGGCACCGCGGGGCGGCGGGCGGGCGGCGGCGCGGGCAGCACGGTCCGCTGGCGGGGCACACCGTCCAGCAGGTCCGCGCCCACGGTCTTCGGCGCGATCCGTTCCACGGTGGCGCTCCTTCCGTTCCCGCCCACCCTCCGTGCTGGAGGAAGCCGCTGTCCACGTCCGGAGCCCAAGGAGAGCGATTTCACGGCAACCTCATAAGTTCCGGCCACGCCCGGCAGCCGCACCCCGGCCGCCTGCCGCCCCGCCCGCCCGTCGCCCTGCCGCCCCGGCACCCGCGCCCCCACCGGCCCGGCATCCGCAATTGCCGTGAAAGCAAAGCCCCGTTCAAGCAGGATGGAGTCATGGCTGCCCCAGACGACTCCCCCGTGGTGCTGGACCGGCGCGAGGGGCCGTACGGCGAGGTGGTGCTGCGCAGGCACGGCGCGCTGCTCCAGATCATCGCCAACGGCTGCTTCCTCATGGACACTTCGGACGGCCGCTCGGAGCGGCTGCTGATCGACGCGGCGCACGACGCCCTCGACGGGCGCCCGGCGCCGGCCGTGCTGATCGGCGGCCTGGGCGTCGGGTTCTCACTCGCACACGCGTCCGATGATCCCCGCTGGGGACGGATCACGGTCGTGGAGCGGGAGCCCGCCGTCGTGGACTGGCATCACGGGGGCCCGCTGGCCGGACTGACCCGCGCCGCACGGGCCGATCCGCGCACCAGGATCGTCCGGGACGACCTCGTCCGTTACGTCAATGAGACATCGGACACGTTCGACGCCCTGTGCCTCGACATCGACAACGGCCCCGGGTGGACGGTCACCGGGGACAACGAGGGCCTGTACTCGCCGGCCGGACTGGCCGCCTGCGCACGGGTGTTGAGACCGGGCGGGGTGCTTGCCGTATGGTCGGCGCGGCCGTCTCCGGAATTTGAAGGAACCTTGCGGAATGCCGGGTTCCGACGGGTGCGTACCGAAGAGGTGCCCGTTGCCCGGGGAGTTCCGGACGCCGTGCACCTCGGCATCCGCCCTGGATAGCGACGGCACCGCCGATCCCCGTAGGGTGCTGCCCTGACGCGGATCTTTCGCGTCGAGCGCAGACATGGGATCACCCCACGGGTTCCGGAAAGCAACAAGCAGGGGCGGGCGATGGAGCAGACACACACCTCCCAGAGCGGCGCGGCGGCGACGACCACCACTCCGGGCGCCCAGCGCCGGGTACTGGTCGTCGAGGACGACACCACGATCGTCGACGCCATCGCGGCCCGGCTCCGCGCCGAGGGCTTCCTCGTGCAGACCGCGGCCGACGGACCGGCCGCCGTGGACACGGCCGAGGCGTGGCAGCCCGACCTGCTGATCCTCGACATCATGCTGCCCGGCTTCGACGGCCTGGAGGTCTGCCGGCGCGTGCAGGCCCAGCGTCCGGTGCCGGTGCTGATGCTCACCGCGCGGGACGACGAGACGGACATGCTGGTCGGGCTCGGCGTCGGCGCCGACGACTACATGACCAAGCCGTTCTCCATGCGCGAGCTGGCCGCACGGGTGCATGTGTTGCTGCGCCGGGTGGAGCGGGCCACCATCGCCGCCTCCACGCCCCGCTCGGGCATCCTGCGCCTCGGCGAACTGGAGATCGACCACGCGCAGCGCCGGGTGCGGGTGAAGTCCGAGGACGTCCACCTGACGCCCACCGAGTTCGACCTGCTGGTCTGCCTGGCCAACACCCCGCGCGCGGTGCTCTCCCGGGAGCAGCTGCTGGCCGAGGTCTGGGACTGGGCGGACGCCTCCGGCACCCGCACCGTCGACAGCCACATCAAGGCGCTGCGCCGCAAGATCGGCGCCGAGCGCATCCGCACCGTGCACGGTGTGGGCTACGCGCTGGAGACGCCGAACCCGTGAGCGTGAGCGGGCGCCAGGCCGCACGGAGGAGCTCCGGGGTCCGCACGGAGGACCCCTGGGGCGGCGTACGCCCCTTCTCGATCAAGACCAAGCTGACCGCGCTGGTGGTCATCGCGGTACTGATCACCACCGGTCTGTCGATCGTCGCGGTGCACACCAAGACGGAGCTGCGCTTCATCACGGTGTTCTCGATGATCGCCACCCTGCTGATCACCCAGTTCGTGGCGCACTCGCTCACCATGCCGCTGGACGAGATGAACACGGTCGCCCGTGCCATCTCGCAGGGCGACTACACCCGCCGGGTGCGCGAGAGCAGACGCGACGAACTGGGCGACCTGGCGCAGACGATCAACGTCATGGCCGACGAGCTGGAGGCCCAGGACCGCCAGCGCAAGGAACTGGTCGCGAACGTCTCCCATGAGCTGCGCACCCCGATCGCGGGCCTGCGCGCCGTGCTGGAGAACATCGTCGACGGGGTCACCGAGGCCGATCCGGAGACCATGCGGACGGCCCTGAAGCAGACCGAGCGGCTCGGCCGCCTGGTGGAGACCCTGCTGGACCTGTCCCGGCTCGACAACGGCGTCGTACCGCTGAAGCTGCGGCGCTTCGAGGTGTGGCCGTACCTGTCGGGCGTGCTGAAGGAGGCCAACATGGTCGCCTCGGCGCGCGCGGGCATGGCCACCGGCTCGGGCAGCCACACCCGTACCGACGTCCATCTGCACCTGGACGTCTCCCCGCCGGAGCTGACCGCGCACGCGGACCCCGAGCGCATCCACCAGGTCGTCGCCAACCTGATCGACAACGCGGTCAAGCACAGCCCGCCGCACGGCCGGGTGACCGTGAAGGCGCGGCGCGGGCCCCAGCCGCAGTCGCTGGAGCTGGAGGTCCTGGACGAGGGTCCGGGCATCCCGCGCTCGGAGTGGCACCGGGTCTTCGAGCGGTTCAACCGGGGGGCCGTGACCCGGCCGCACGGCCCGGGCAGCGACGGCGGCACGGGCCTCGGGCTGGCGATCGCCCGCTGGGCGGTGGATCTGCACGGCGGCCGGATCGGGGTGGCCGAATCGGAGCGGGGCTGCCGGATCATCGTCACTCTTCCGGGAGCGAACTCCGCTTCAAGTTGACGTAAAGTTCCAGCGAAGGCACAAGATCCACGGTCCTCTGCGCCGTCTTCGCGCAGCTGGACACGTGTGAAGCGACACAGGCTCGCGCCGCCCGCAGAAGCCGGGGGCGCAGGGCCGGGCCAGTGCACCCGGAACCACGCTTGTTTCCCGCCATTTCAAGCCCTGAAACAAGATTTTCGATGTGACTTACACGACGATGAACGGGCCCGACCTGACCTTCACCGTCTCCAAGGCGTAGCCTTTATTCCCGCTGTCCATCACCTTGTGAAGCGGAAGAGGGCGGTTGCCGCCGTGTCGCCACAGTCCCCCAGTAACTCGAGCATCTCCACCGACGACCAAGCCACCGGGAAGAACCCCGCGGCCGCGTTCGGCGCGAACGAGTGGCTCGTCGACGAGATCTATCAGCAGTACCTCCAGGACCCGAATTCGGTAGACCGTGCCTGGTGGGACTTCTTCGCCGATTACAAGCCGGGTGCGCCTGCCACGCCCGCGCCGGCGGGTACTGCGGCCGCGGGGGTCGCAGCGACCCCCGCCCCGGCGCCCCAGGCCGCTCCGGCGCCCGCGGCTCCGGCGGCCCCGAAGCCCGCCGCCGCCCCGGCGCCCGCGGCTGCGGCTCCCGCCGCGGCTCCCGCGGCGAAGACGGCCCCCTCCCCGGCCAAGCCGGCGCAACCCGCACAGGCGCCCGCTCAGCCCAAGGCGCAGGCCGCTCCCGCCGCCGAGGCCCCCGCCGGCCCCGAGCAGATCACGCTGCGCGGTCCCGCCGCCGCGGTCGCGAAGAACATGGACGCCTCGCTGGAGATGCCGACCGCCACCTCGGTCCGCGCCGTCCCGGTGAAGCTGCTGTTCGACAACCGCATCGTCATCAACAACCACCTCAAGCGCGCCCGCGGCGGGAAGATCTCCTTCACGCACCTCATCGGGTACGCGATGGTGCAGGCCATCAAGGCCATGCCGGCGATGAACCACTCGTTCACCGTCAAGGACGGCAAGCCGACCCTGGTCAAGCCGGCCCACGTCAACCTCGGTCTCGCCATCGACCTGGTCAAGCCCAACGGCGACCGCCAGCTCGTCGTCGCGGCGATCAAGAAGGCCGAGACGCTGAACTTCTTCGAGTTCTGGCAGGCGTACGAGGACATCGTCCGGCGCGCCCGCGAGGGCAAGCTGACCATGGACGACTTCACCGGTGTCACGGTCTCCCTGACCAACCCCGGCGGCCTGGGCACCGTGCACTCCGTGCCGCGGCTGATGCCCGGCCAGGCCGTGATCATGGGCGTCGGCTCCATGGACTACCCGGCCGAGTTCCAGGGCACCAGCCAGGACACCCTGAACAAGCTCGGTGTCTCCAAGGTCATGACCCTCACGTCGACCTACGACCACCGGGTCATCCAGGGCGCCGCCTCCGGCGAGTTCCTGCGCCAGGTCTCCAACCTGCTGCTCGGCGAGAACAAGTTCTACGACGACATCTTCGAGGCGCTGCGCATCCCCTACGAGCCGGTCCGCTGGCTCAAGGACATCGACGCGTCCCACGACGACGACGTCACCAAGGCCGCGCGCGTCTTCGAGCTGATCCACTCCTACCGGGTCCGCGGCCACGTCATGGCCGACACCGACCCGCTGGAGTACCGCCAGCGCAAGCACCCCGACCTGGACATCGTCGAGCACGGCCTCACCCTGTGGGACCTGGAGCGCGAGTTCGCCGTCGGCGGTTTCGCCGGCAAGTCGATGATGAAGCTGCGCGACATCCTCGGGGTGCTCCGCGACTCGTACTGCCGCACCACCGGCATCGAGTTCATGCACATCCAGGACCCCAAGCAGCGCAAGTGGATCCAGGACCGGGTGGAGCGCGGCCACGCCAAGCCGGAGCGCGAGGAGCAGCTGCGCATCCTGCGCCGGCTGAACGCCGCCGAGGCGTTCGAGACCTTCCTGCAGACCAAGTACGTCGGCCAGAAGCGCTTCTCCCTGGAGGGCGGCGAGTCCGTCATCCCGCTGCTGGACGCGGTCATCGACTCCGCCGCCGAGTCCCGCCTGGACGAGGTCGTCATCGGCATGGCCCACCGCGGCCGGCTGAACGTGCTCGCCAACATCGTCGGCAAGTCGTACGCGCAGATCTTCCGCGAGTTCGAGGGCAACCTCGACCCGAAGTCGATGCACGGCTCCGGCGACGTGAAGTACCACCTGGGCGCCAACGGCACCTTCACCGGCCTGGACGGCGAGCAGATCAAGGTCTCGCTGGTCGCCAACCCCTCCCACCTGGAGGCGGTCGACCCGATCCTGGAGGGCGTCGCCCGCGCCAAGCAGGACATCATCAACAAGGGCGGCACGGACTTCACCGTCCTGCCGGTGGCGATCCACGGCGACGCGGCCTTCGCGGGCCAGGGCGTGGTGGCCGAGACCCTGAACATGTCGCAGCTGCGCGGCTACCGCACCGGCGGCACCGTGCACATCGTCATCAACAACCAGGTCGGCTTCACCGCGGCCCCCGAGTCCTCGCGTTCCTCCATGTACGCGACGGACGTGGCCCGCATGATCGAGGCCCCGATCTTCCACGTGAACGGCGACGACCCCGAGGCCGTCGTCCGGGTCGCCCGGCTGGCCTTCGAGTTCCGCCAGGCGTTCAACAAGGACGTGGTGATCGACCTCATCTGCTACCGCCGCCGCGGTCACAACGAGTCGGACAACCCGGCCTTCACCCAGCCGCTGATGTACGACCTGATCGACAAGAAGCGCTCGGTGCGCAAGCTCTACACCGAGTCCCTGATCGGTCGCGGCGACATCACCCTGGAAGAGGCCGAGCAGGCCCTCCAGGACTACCAGGGCCAGCTGGAGAAGGTCTTCACCGAGGTCCGCGAGGCCACCGCGCAGCCGGCCGCCGGTGCCGCCCAGGAGGCCCAGGACGGCTTCCCGGCCGCGGTCCCGACCGCCATCTCCGCCGAGGTCGTCAAGCGGATCGCCGAGTCCCAGGTCAACATCCCCGACCACATCACGGTGCACCCGCGGCTGCTGCCGCAGCTCCAGCGCCGTGCGGCGATGGTCGAGGACGGCACCATCGACTGGGGCATGGGCGAGACCCTGGCCATCGGCTCCCTGCTGCTCGACGGCACCCCGGTCCGCCTCGCGGGCCAGGACTCCCAGCGCGGCACCTTCGGCCAGCGCCACGCGGTGCTGATCGACCGGGAGACCGGCGAGGAGTACACCCCGCTCCAGTACCTCGCCGAGGAGCAGGCGCGGCTGAACGTCTACAACTCGCTGCTGTCCGAGTACGCGGCCATGGGCTTCGAGTACGGCTACTCGCTCGCGCGTCCCGACGCGCTGGTGATGTGGGAGGCCCAGTTCGGCGACTTCGTCAACGGCGCGCAGACGGTCGTCGACGAGTTCATCTCCTCGGCCGAGCAGAAGTGGGGCCAGACCTCCGGCGTCGTCCTGCTGCTGCCGCACGGCTACGAGGGCCAGGGCCCGGACCACTCGTCCGCGCGCCCGGAGCGGTTCCTCCAGCTGTGCGCCCAGAACAACATGACGGTGGCCATGCCCACCTCGCCGTCGAACTACTTCCACCTGCTGCGGTGGCAGGTGCACAACCCGGCCCACAAGCCGCTGGTCGTCTTCACCCCGAAGTCGATGCTGCGTCTGAAGGCCGCCGCCTCCAAGGCGGAGGAGTTCACGACGGGCGGCTTCCAGCCGGTCATCGGCGACGCCACCGCCGAGGCGGCCGCGGTCCGCAAGGTCGTCTTCTGCACCGGCAAGGTCTACTACGACCTGGAGGCCGAGCGTAAGAAGCGCGGCGCCACCGATACGGCGATCATCCGCATCGAGCGCCTGTACCCGCTGCCGGGTGCCGAGCTCCAGGCGGAGGTCAACAAGTACCCGAACGCCGAGAAGTACCTGTGGGTCCAGGAGGAGCCGGCGAACCAGGGTGCCTGGCCGTTCATCGCGCTCAACCTGATCGACCACCTCGACCTGGCGGTCGGCGCGGACATCCCGGCCGGCGAGCGGCTGCGGCGCATCTCGCGCCCGCACTCCTCGTCCCCGGCGGTGGGCTCCGCCAAGCGTCACCAGGCCGAGCAGGAGCAGCTGGTGCGTGAGGTGTTCGAGGCGTAAGCCTCCGGCACGACAGCGCCGAGGGCCCGGTTCCGTACGGAACCGGGCCCTCGGCGCTGTTCTGTTTCCCCCTGCTTACTCGTCCTTGCTCGTCCTTGCTCGTTCCTACTCGTCGTCCTCGTCGTCGTCGAGGCGGGCGAGCCAGGTGGCCAGGCGCTCCACGGGCACCTCGAAGTCGGGGTTGAGGTCCACGAAGGTGCGCAGCTGCTCGGCGAGCCACTCGAAGGTGACCTCCTCCTCGCCGCGCCGCTTCTCCAGCTCCTCGATGCCGCGGTCGGTGAAGTACATGGGGTTGCGTCTCCTGGTCTGCGAATGCGCCCGGGCCGGTGGGACAGGCGCCGGCGTCGCCACCAGCCTAAGCAATGCGCGGCGTGCCGTTCCCGGAAGAGTGTCTTGACTTCACGGGACCACGATATATCGTGTTTCCGGGAGGACGCGATATGGCGCGTCGCGATCGTGTACGGCCGAGGAGGTCCCCATGTCCGAGTGGTCCGTCGCCGAGCCACAGAAGCTGACGTTCGACACCCCGGTGAGCACCCTCCAGGTGCGCATCGTGAACGGCACGGTGAATGTGGTGGGGGCCGAGGAGGGCCCCGCCCGCCTGGAGGTCTCGGACATCGAGGGCCCGCCCCTGCTGGTGACGCACGAGAACGGCACCCTGACGGTGGGGTACGAGGACCTGACCTGGCAGGGCTTCACCAAGCTCCTGGACCGCAGCAGCTGGCGCCGCAACGCGGTCGTCTCGCTGACGGTCCCGGCGGACGCCCGGGTCGAGGTGGGCACGGTCGGGGCCGGCGCGGTGGTCTCCGGCATCCGGGGCCCGGCGGTGGTCCGGGGCGTCACCGGTGACACCGCCCTGGTCGGCCTCTCCGGACCGGTCCAGGCGAACACCGTGTCCGGGAACCTGGAGGCGCAGGCCGTCACCGGCGAGCTGCGCTTCTCCTCCGTCTCCGGCGACCTGACCGTGGTCGAGGGCTCGGGCCCCACCGTGCGGGCCGACTCGGTCAGCGGCTCGATGATCGTGGACCTGGACCCGGAGGGCCCGACGGACGTCCACCTCACCAGCGTCTCGGGCGAGATCGCCATCCGGCTGCCGCATCCGGCGGACGCGGAGGTGGAGGCGAACACGGCGAGCGGCCGGATCTCCAACGCCTTCGAGGGACTGCGGGTGCACGGCCAGTGGGGCGCCCACAAGATCACCGGCCGGCTGGGCGCGGGCACGGGACGGCTCCGGGCCACCACGGTCTCCGGCGCGATCGCCCTGCTCCGGCGCCCCGACCGGGCGACCGACGGCACGACCGTCGACCCGAGCGACGGCCCGACCGACGGCCCGACCGACAAGAAGGTGCTCTGACATGCCCCCCGTCTTCGCTCACGGGCGCCTGCGCCTGTACCTGCTCAAGCTGCTGGACGAAGCCCCGCGCCATGGCTACGAGGTGATCCGCCTCCTGGAGGAGCGCTTCCAGGGGCTGTACGCGCCCTCGGCGGGCACCGTCTACCCCCGGCTGGCCAAGCTGGAGGCCGAGGGCCTGGTCACCCACACCACCGAGGGCGGCCGCAAGGTGTACGCCATCACGGACGCGGGCCGCGCCGAACTGGCCGACCGCAGTGGCGAGTTGGCCGACTTGGAATTGGAGATCCGCGAGTCGGTGGCGGAACTCGCGGCCGAGATCAAGGCCGATGTGCGGGGCGCGGCCGGCGATCTGCGCCGTGAGATGCGGGCGGCCGCGTCGGAGGCCCGCGGGGGTGGCGAAGCCGCCGGGGAGCCCGACGACAAGGACGCCTGGCGCGCCGCCAAGGAGGAGATGCGCCGGGTCCGGCAGGAGTGGAAGGAGCAGGCCCGCCGCGCCAAGGACGAGAGCCGCCGGGCCCGCGAGGAGGCCCAGCGCGCCCGCCATCAGGCCCAGGAGGCCCAGGCCCGGGCCCGCGCCCAGGCGCAGGAGGAGATGCAGCGGGTCGCCCGCCGCGTCCAGGACCACTTCGCGCGCGGCAACTGGCCCGCGGGCGTCCGCGAGGGCCTGACCGAACTGGCCCGGGAACTGGGCGACCTGAGCAAGGACTGGACCAGCCCCCGGCCGGCCCCGGCCCCGGCTCCCTCACCGGCCCACACCACGACGGACTTCCCCGCCGAGTACGTCCCCGCCTGGGCCCACGAGCCGCCCACCGACGACCCCGCCCGCGACCTCGATCGCCTGCTGGACCGCTTCCGCGACGACATCCGTGATCTGTCCCGCGACCACGGCGTGACCCCGGACCAGTTGCGGACGGCCCGGGAGCAGCTGTCGCGCACCGCGGCGGAGATCACCTCGGTCCTGCGCCCGCCGAAGGGATAACGGAAGGGGTGGCCGACGGGGTGGCGGAAGGCGGGCTCGGCACCCCGGACCCGCCCACGACCCGCCCGCTGCCCCGTCCCCGCCCCGCCGGCGAGGTCAGGACGTCGTCAGTACGATCTTCCCGAACTGGTCGCCGGACTCGATCCGTTCGAAGCCCTCCCGGGCGCGGTCCATCGGGAGCACCTCGTCGATGACGGGCCGTACGCCGGTCGTGGCGCAGAAGGAGAGCAGGTCCTCCAGCTCGTCCTTGGTGCCCATGGTGGAGCCGACGACCTTCAGTTCGAGGAAGAAGATCCGGGTCAGCTCGGCATGCGAGGGCCGGTCGCCGCTGGTGGCGCCGGAGATGACGAGCGTCCCGCCGGGACGCAGCGACTTCACCGAGTGGGACCAGGTCGCGGCGCCCACGGTCTCGATGACCGCGTCCACCCGCTGCGGCAGCCGCGCCCCGCTCTCCACGGCCTCCACGGCGCCCAGTTCCAGGGCCCGCTTCCGCTTGGCCTCGTCCCGGCTGGTGGCGAACATCTTCAGGCCCGCCGCCCTGCCGAGCACGATCGCGGCCGTGGCGACCCCGCCGCCCGCGCCCTGCACCAGGACCGAGTCCCCGGGCCGTACCCCGGCGTTGGTGAACAGCATCCGGTACGCCGTCAGCCACGCGGTGGGCAGACAGGCGGCCTCGGCGAAGGACAGCTCCTTCGGCTTGGGCAGCACATTGAAGGTCGGTACGGCGACCTGTTCGGCGAAGGTGCCCTGGTAGCGCTCGGTCAGGATGGAGCGGGGCTCCTTCGGGCCGACGCCGTGGCCGGTCTGGCCGATGACGGAGTGCAGGACGACCTCGTTGCCGTCCGCGTCGACCCCGGCGGCGTCGCAGCCGAGGATCATCGGCAGCCGGTCCTCCGGGAGGCCGACGCCCCGCAGGGACCAGAGGTCATGGTGGTTGAGGGAGGCGGCGCGCACGTCGATGGTGCTCCAGCCGGGGCGGGCCTCGGGAGCCGGACGCTCCCCCAACTCGAGGCCGGAGAGCGGCTGGTCGCGGTCGATTCGGGCGGCGTAGACGGCGAACATGCTGCCGACGATAGGGGCGAGAGGACGATCAGGGGAACCGGGCCGCGCTGTGACACATGCCCTCTTGCACTCCGGCACCCGGGCGGCGCAGCGGGCCGCGCGGCCGTTCACGGGTCACCGCGCGGCGCGGGACCGAGGTGGCCGGCGGGAAGCAGACGGCCCCGCCCGGAGTACGGGCGGGGCCGTCCCAGCCGCGTCAGCGACGGGCAACGCCCTCCGCGCGCGCCGCCGCGGCCACCGCCGCGGTGACCGCCGGAGCGACCCGCTCGTCGAACGGCGACGGGATCACGTAGTCCGCCGCGAGATCGTCACCGACCACCGAGGCCAGCGCCTCGGCCGCCGCGATCTTCATTCCCTCGGTGATCCGGGAGGCCCGCACCTGGAGGGCGCCCGCGAAGATCCCGGGGAAGGCCAGCACGTTGTTGATCTGGTTCGGGAAGTCCGAGCGCCCGGTGGCCACGACCGCCGCGTACTTGTGCGCGACCTCGGGGTGCACCTCGGGGTTCGGGTTGGCCATCGCGAACACGAAGGCGCCCTCGGCCATACCGGCCACGGCCTCCTCGGCGACGGTGCCGCCGGAGACGCCGATGAAGACGTCCGCGCCCTGGAGCGCGTCCGCCAGCGTGCCGCTGAGGCCGGCCTTGTTGGTGAAGCCGGCCAGCTCGCGCTTGACCTGGGTCAGGTCCTCGCGGTCCGCGGAGACGACGCCCTTGCGGTCCGCCACCGCCACATCGCCGATGCCGGCCTCGACCAGCATCTTGGCGATGGCGACCCCGGCCGCGCCGGCGCCCGAGATCACGGCGCGCAGCTGGCCGATCTCCCGGCCGCTGAGCCGCGCCGCGTTGCGCAGCGCCGCCAGCGTCACCACGGCGGTGCCGTGCTGGTCGTCGTGGAAGACCGGGATGTCCAGGCGCTCCTGGAGGCGGCGCTCGATCTCGAAGCACCGGGGCGCCGAGATGTCCTCCAGGTTGACTCCGCCGAAGGAGGGAGCGAGCCGGACGACGGTCTCCACGATCTCGTCCACGTCGGTGCAGTCGAGCGCGATCGGCACCGCGTCGACTCCGCCGAACTGCTTGAACAGGATCGCCTTGCCCTCCATCACGGGGAGGGACGCCTGGGGACCGATGTCCCCGAGTCCGAGCACCGCCGTGCCGTCGGTGACGACGGCGACGACGGAGGACTTCCATGTGTAGTCGTTGACGAGCTCCGGCTGTTCCGCGATCGCGGTGCACACCCGCGCGACGCCGGGCGTGTACGCGAGGGAAAGGTCGTCCTTGTCGCGGACCGGCACGGTGGCTTGCACAGCCATCTTGCCGCCGCGGTGCAGAGCGAACACCGGGTCGAAGGAATCGAGGGGCTCGGCCCCGCCGTCCTGGTCCGTACCGATGTCGCTGCGAGGATTGACGATCTCCGCTGCCACTTGTTCTACCCCTTAGCTATGCATGGTTTGAGGGTCGACCACTCCTGGTGAGGGGTGGGCGGGCACCGCGCAGGGCCCGATTGCGGATACGCACGGGTCATGCGCGACGGGCGCGCCGCACACGCGCCCTGAGCCCCGGATGAGGGGTGTAAAGAACCTTCTTACCGGACAGACGGCGCCCACGACGAGTCCAATAGGTGCAAGGTCACATCTGGGAACCAGTTCGCCACACAGAGATGACATACCGCTGACGGCCACGCTGACGGCGACGCGGGGCTCCGGGGACTCGACGGGTCCGGACGGCTGCGGCGGGCGCACGACACGGTCGTACGACACCCACAGGTCCGGCCGTCCACATGGTGGGACGTGCCGGCTGTTTTCCGGCGGTGGGACGGGATTCGCGCAGGTGGCCCGGTGCGGTATGGCACCGAGAGACCAAGGATGTACCGACCTGATCGGATTCGGGGGTCACCCGTTATCCGATTTTGACATATCGGCGCCCCTGGATGGCGTAGTCCGAATGGCAAGATGCCGTAAACCCGCGAGGTCGCGCCACCCAATGGTGTGTGTTCTCGTCTACCCAGCGGCAAACTCTTCGCTTACGCCGGAGGAATCCACGATGACCGCACGTTCCACCCGTCGTTCGACCGCCACGCGTCCCCGGCTGGCTGCGGTCGGTGCGATCGCGGTCGCAGGCGCCCTGCTGCTCACCGGCTGCGGTGACCAGACGAAGGACAAGAGCAACGACTCCGGCAGCGCCGCGGCCGGTGCCCCGCTCGCGAGCAAGCTCCCGCAGTCCGTCCGCGCCAAGGGCAAGGTCCTGGTCGGTTCGGACATCGCCTACGCCCCGGTGGAGTTCAAGGACTCCAGCGGCAAGGCCGTCGGTCTGGACCCGGACCTCGCCGCCGCGCTGGGCAAGCAGCTCGGGGTGAAGTTCGAGTTCCAGAACGGCACCTTCGACGCCCTGCTCACCGGCCTGCGCTCGGGCCGCTACGACATAGCCATGTCGGCCATGACCGACAACAAGGACCGCCAGCAGGGCATCGACGGGGACACCGGCAAGAAGGTCGGCGAGGGCGTCGACTTCGTCGACTACCTGACCGCCGGCGTCTCGATCTACACGCGCAAGGGCGAGACCCAGGGCATCACCGGCTGGTCCGACCTGTGCGGCAAGAAGATCGCCGTGGAGCGCAGCACCGTCTCGGAGGACCTGGCCAAGGCCGAGGCCAAGAAGTGTCCGGCCGGCAAGAAGCTCTCCATCGAGCCCTTCGACGACGACCAGCAGTCCCAGACCCGGCTGCGCTCGGGCGGCGTGGACGCGGCCTCCTCCGACTTCCCGGTCGCGGCGTACGCGGCGAAGACCTCCGGCGGCGGCAAGGACTTCCAGATCGTCGGCGACCAGGTCTCGGCGGCGCCGTACGGCATCGCGGTCTCCAAGGAGGCGACCCAGCTGCGGGACGCGATCAAGGCCGCGATGGACGCGATCATCAAGAACGGCGAGTACCAGAAGATCCTCGCGAAGTGGGGCGCCCAGGACGGCGCCGTCAAGGAATCCGTGATCAACGGCGGCAAGTGACCCGCGTACCCAGCGGCCACCGAGAGGCAGCACATCCGTGACGGACATAGAGAAGACGGCCGGGGAGCAGGGCACTCCCCCGGCCGGCCCGGAAGCCATCAAGGCCATCCCGGTGCGGCACTACGGACGCTATGTGTCCGCCGTCGTCGCCATCGCGATCCTCGTCGCGATCATCAACGCCTTCAGCCAGGGCAAGATCAACTGGCATGCGGTGCCGGAGTACTTCTTCGACCACCGGATCATGACCGGTGTCAGCAAGACGCTGCTGCTGACGGTCCTCTCGATGCTGATCGGCATCGTCGGCGGTGTCGTCCTGGCCGTCATGCGGCTCTCGAAGAACCCGGTGACCTCGTCCATCGCGTGGTTCTACATCTGGTTCTTCCGCGGCACCCCGGTCCTGGTCCAGCTGTTCCTGTGGTTCAACCTGGGCCTGGTCTTCGAGTACATCAACCTGATGCCCTTCTACAAGGACTACTGGTCGAACTTCATGACGCCGCTGCTGACGGCGCTGCTCGGCCTGGGTCTGAACGAGGCGGCGTACATGGCCGAGATCTGCCGGGCGGGCCTGCTCGCGGTGGACGAGGGCCAGACCGAGGCGGCCCAGGCGCTGGGCATGAGCCATGCGAAGACGCTGCGCCGGGTGGTCATCCCGCAGGCGATGCGGGTGATCGTGCCGCCGACCGGCAACGAGGTCATCAACATGCTGAAGACGACCTCCCTCGTGGCGGCCGTCCAGTATCCCGAGCTGTTCCGCTACGCCCAGGACATCGGCCAGAACTCCGGCGCCCCGGTGGAGATGTACTTCCTGGCCGCGGCCTGGTACCTGATCATGACCTCGGTGCTCAGCGTGGGCCAGTACTACATCGAGCGGTACTACGCCCGCGGTTCCAGCCGCAGCCTCCCGCCCACCCCGTGGCAGAAGGTCAGGGCGCATCTGACGACCTTCTCCAGCAGGAAGGTCATGGCATGAGCGACAAGCCGAGCAAGCGGGACTCCGCAGCCGCGGACACCACCGCGATGGTCCGGGCGGAGGGCGTCCACAAGTCGTTCGGGCATGTGGAGGTGCTCAAGGGCATCGACCTGGAGGTGCGCCCCGGCGAGGTGTTCTGCCTCATCGGCCCCTCGGGTTCGGGCAAGTCCACCTTCCTGCGGTGCATCAACCACCTGGAGAAGATCAACGCCGGGCGGCTGTACGTCGACGGCGAGCTGGTCGGCTACCGCCAGAAGGGCGGCAGGCTGTACGAGCTCAAGGACAGCGAAGTCGCCATGAAGCGCCGGGACATCGGCATGGTCTTCCAGCGCTTCAACCTGTTCCCGCACATGACGGCGCTGGAGAACGTCATGGAGGCGCCGGTCCAGGTCAAGGGCGTGGCCAGGGGCGAGGCGCGGGAGCGTGCCGCGCAGCTCCTGGAGCGGGTGGGCCTGGCCGACAAGGCGGGCAACTACCCCTCACAGCTCTCCGGCGGCCAGCAGCAGCGGGTGGCGATCGCGCGGGCGCTCGCGATGGACCCCAAGCTGATGCTGTTCGACGAGCCGACCTCGGCCCTGGACCCGGAGCTGGTCGGCGACGTCCTGGACGTCATGCGCGACCTCGCCGAGTCCGGTATGACGATGGTCGTCGTCACCCATGAGATGGGATTCGCCCGCGAGGTGGGCGACAGCCTGGTGTTCATGGACGGCGGTGTCGTGGTCGAATCCGGCCATCCGCGGGACGTGCTGACGAATCCGCAGCACGAGCGGACGCAGTCGTTCCTGTCGAAGGTGCTGTAGCCGGCCGCGACGCGAACAGACGGGGAAGGGGCGGTGCGCGCACCGCCCCTTCCGCTGTCCGTCCGTGCCCGGGGGCCTACTTGAGGGCGAGGACCAGGCTGTCCGACGGGGAGCACCACACGGGCCTGGCCTCCGCGAAGCCCTTCTCCTTCAGGGTCCGCACATGCCAGGCGACGGGGGGCACGTCACCGTCGGCGTGCTCGCCGTAGATCTCGAAGCGGCGGGCGGTCGGCTCGGCGAGCACCGGGTCCCCGGCCGCGAGCTGCCACCACTCGGCCCAGTCGAGGGCGCCGTCCCGCTTGGCCTGATCCATACGGGCGTGCCGCTGGGCGCGCTCGGCCGCGTTGATCCGGGGCGTGCTGTCGTCGATCATGTGGTCCGCGTTCATGAACACACCGCCGGCGGGGACGAGTTCCGCGATCCGGCCATAGAGGTCCGCGAGGGGTTCACTGTGCAGCCAGTGCAGGGCCGTCGCGGTCAGCACGGCGTCGTACGACTCGTACGGCAGCTTCGTGACCCAGTCCGGGTCCTTGAGGTCGGCGGTCACGAAGGAGACCCGGTCGTCGCCCTCGAAGGTGCCGCGTGCGATGGCGAGCAGGGCCGGGTCGAGGTCGACACCGGTGCTGGTGGCCTCGGGGAACCGGGCCAGCAGCCGGGCGGTGATGCTGCCGGTGCCGCAGGCGAGGTCGAGCACCCGGGGCGCCGTGCCGACGAGGGCCTCGACCATGTCGAGCATGATCCGGAAGCGGTCCTCGCGGTCCGGCATGTACCACTCCTGCTGCCGGTCCCAGCTGTTCTGCCAGGCCGCCCAGTCGGTTCCGGTGCTCGTGGTCATGGAGCCCGCCTTTTCCCTCGCTCGCGTAATACCCTGGATGCACGATCGACTGTTACCCGACCGCTGATACGACGATAGAGCGCGCCCGTAAGGACTACAAGTGGAACTGGCCTATTACTCGGACTATGCCGTACGACTCGTCAACACCGAGGAACCGGCCCGCGGCAAGGACTGCCTGACCTCGGTCGAGGCCATCCGCGACCTCTTCGGCGTCAACGCGTCCGCGGCCCGCCGCGCCACCGACGCCGATGTCACCCGCTTCCGTTCGGTCCGGGCCCGGCTGCGCTCGGTGTTCGAGGCGGCCGACGGGGGCGACGAGACGCTCGCGGTGGACCTGCTGAACTCGCTGCTGCTGGAGTTCCCGGTCAGCCCCCAGATCTCCGGCCACGACCACCGGGACGAGGACGACCGCCCGCTGTGGCACATGCACCTGGCCGACCACCCCTCCAACGCCACCGCGGGCTACGCGGCGATCGCGGCGATGGGCCTCGCCTTCCATCTCACCGAGTACGGCGTGGACCGGCTCGGCCTGTGCCAGGCGGTCCCCTGCCGCAACGCCTACCTGGACACCTCGACCAACCGCTCCCGGCGCTACTGCTCCGACCGCTGCGCCACCCGCGCCAATGTGGCCGCCTACCGGGCCCGCAAGCGCCTGGAGGCCGACCGGTCGCCGAACAGCGGGCGTACGGCCGAGACGGCCCAGCCCAGCACGGCCAGCGGCGAACGCTGACCGGCCCTGAACGGCCGCACCCGCAGCCACGCCCGCCCCAGCACCAGTTCCTGGGGCACGACCCCGTAGTCGGTGCTGTCCCCGCCCGCGTACGGGTTGTCCCCGAGCACCCACCAGCCGCCCTCGCGCCGCTCCACGGCCCGCTTGACCACCAGCAGGTCCTGCTGGAAGGGGTGCCGCAGGACGACGACGTCACCGGGCCGGACCGTGCCGCCGTAGCGGACCAGCAGCTGATCGCCGTGCTGGAGCGTGGGCACCATGGACGGCCCCGTCACCTCGGCCAGCCCGAACGGCGCGGGCGGCCTCCCCCGCTCGCTCTCCTGCGACAGCTCCGGCATTCCCGGCACCTCCCCGGTCCGTTCCTCCACCAGTCCCAGTCTCACCCTGGACTTTTGTCCTAAGCACTAGGGGGCACTCAGGAAAACAGGTCGCTCAGGGAGTAATGTCGCACCTGAGAAGACGATCACGAGGAAGGAATGCTCCATGCTTTCCCGCCTGTTTGCCCCCAAGGTCAAGGTCAGCGCCCACTGCGACCTGCCCTGCGGCGTGTACGACCCGGCCCAGGCCCGCATCGAGGCGGAGTCGGTCAAGGCCGTCCAGGAAAAGATGGCCGGCAACGACGACCCCCACTTCCAGGCCCGCGCCACCATCATCAAGGAGCAGCGCGCGGAGCTCGCGAAGCACCACGTCTCCGTCCTCTGGAGCGACTACTTCAAGGCCCCGCACTTCGAGAAGTACCCGGAGCTGCACCAGCTGGTCAACGACACCCTGAAGGCCCTCTCGGCCGCCAAGGCGTCCACCGACCCGGCGACGGGCCAGAAGGCGCTCGACTACATCGCCCAGATCGACAAGATCTTCTGGGAGACGAAGAAGGCTTGATCTTCGATCATGCCGCCTGACCTGCGGTTTCCTTGATCGCATGGTCTTCCGGTCCGCACCCGGTCCGCAGGCCGCCGAGAACGGCGTCCATGACGGTCCGGGTGCGGTCTTCTTCGCCCGGCCACAGGTGCGCGTAGATCCGCAGCGTGATGACGGCGGACGCGTGGCCGAGGACCAACTGGACCTGCTTGACGCTCGCTCCGCCGGCGATGAGGGCGGAGGCGTAGAAGTGGCGCAGGTCGTGGGTCACCATGTGCGGCAGCTCGACGGGCTTGCGGCCCTCGCGCTCGGCCGCCTCGTTCTCCGCCTTCTGCAGCTCCTTACGAGCGCAGTTCCATTCGGTCTTCCAGCGGCGGTAGTTGAGGGGCTCGCCCTCCTCCATCGTGAACAGCCACTCCTTGGATGGGCGTGCGGCGAGGTGCGTGAGGAGTGCGTCGGTGACGACCTCGCCGACCGGGACAGTGCGCCGGGACTTTGCGGTCTTCGGCGGCCCGATCTTCCCGGACTGGAGGCGCTGGCGCTCGACGCGGAGGGTGCCGGCCTTGAAGTCGACGTCCGAGACCTTGAGGCCGAGCAACTCGCCTATTCGCAAGCCTGATCCGGCGAGCGTGACGATCGCCGCGCGAATGTACGGCGGCATCACGCGGGCCATGGCCTCGACCTGCGCGACCGTGGGCGGAGTGACCTCGTCATCCGGCATGGTCGGGAGGGTGATCCGGCGGCACGGACTGGAGGCGATGACCTTGTCCTCGACAGCTGCGGTCATGAGGCGTACGAGGACGTCGTAGACGTTGCGCACACTTCCGGGGCCGAGCTGCTCCGACAGGCTCTTGAAGAGCACCTGGAGGTCGTTGCGGCGTATCGCCGCCATGGCGCGGGCGCCGAGCACCGGGACGAGGTGGAGCCGGAGCGCGTTGTCGGTGATGCGCTCGCCCGCCTCGCTGGCGATGAGCGACTCCTCCCACTTCTTCGCATACTTCTCGAAGGTGATCCGTCCGGCCTGCGGGTCGACGTACTGGCCCGTGACGATGCTGGCCGTGACCTCGTCGAGCCAGCGCTGGGCATCGAGCTTGCGGTCGAAGTGGCGGGCATGCTCCTTGCCGTCGAGGTCGCGGTAGCGAGCCCGCCATTTGCCGTTGGGGCGCTTCTGGATGTTCGCCAAGTGGCTTCTCCCTTGGGTTGGTTATCGGTGGTAGCCGCCGCCCTCGATGTGCTCGGTGAGGGTGCGGGCGTCGCGCTCGTCGCCCATGAGGCGAAGGCACTGCTCATGGATGGCCCGTGAGCTGTCGGGGTGGGTCTGGATGTACTCGGCGATGCCGACGACGGCGTGGTGCAGCCTGTCCTCGGCGTCGCGTGTCTCGTAGTACGCCTCGACGGCTTCCTGGACGAGCCGTCTGCTGTCGAGGTCCAGCCCCTCTAGCGGCGGGGACATCAGCTCTTCGAGGGGCAGCTCGAAGACGCGGGCGAAGGCGAGGGCTTCGTCGACGTTGATACGGCGGCGCGGGGTGCCGTTTTCGATGCGCCAGACCGCGGTCTGGTTCATCTTGACGCCGGCCTTGGACACCCGATCCGCCAGCTCGATCGTGCTCCACCCTCTGACCTCGCGCTCCAGCGCCACCCGCGCGGCGATGTTGCCCTCGCTGTAGAGCAGCGGCACCTCACCACCGTCGGCCTTGTCGCCTGCCATCGAACCTCCATCCCGACCGTTGCTTTCCCAATTGAAACACATGCTTGCCGATTTGGCTGACCGGCGATCGTCGGGTACAACCTATGCAGACCGGATTGCTACCTAGTCGATTGGGAATGCATGCGATACCTGACCACCGCCGAGGTCGCCGAGCGCTACCGCACAGCGGAGAGCACCGTCCGCTACTGGCGCCAGATCGAGAAGGGCCCGCGCGGCATCAAGATCGGCAAGCGGGTGCTGTATCCCGAGGCCGAGCTGCTGCGCTACGAGCGGGCGCTGATCGAGGGCCAAGACGAGTGGGGTCTGGCCTCCTGAGCCGTCGGAGGCCCGGGACACGGAAACGGCCCTCGGCGCACCAACGCCGAAGGCCGGAGAGTCCCCCGCATACCGCCCATCCCTGAACGAACAAGCCGACGAGGAGCTGGACCTTGCCCGTCCTGCCCCTCGTCTGAGAGGAACATCTATGGAGGACTCTACGTCCCCCACCAACCCGAACGCGGTCCCCAAGGTCAGCTGGCCCGAGGTCGCGGTCCCCGGCCAAGGCGTCCCCGGACGCCGCGGGGACGAGCATTCTGCTGCTGCGGTATCAGGGGACCGTCCCCTCGATACATCCGCTCCGCTGTCGGCGCGAGCTACGGTCCCCATACCCACATCCGTTGGAGACGTGCAGGTCAGCGGCATTGGCGCGCCAACGGGGACCGGTCCCCAAGACTCTGGAGTTGCGCCAGGGGACCGCAGTGGGGACCGGGACAGCGGCCGTCACCTGTCGCCGGGGACGGACGTCCCCGTGGAGCGGGCCGAGCAAGAAGAGATCGCAGCCACCGATGGCGGGACACGCGCTGGCAGCCATGAAGGCGCCGGTGCTCAGGTAGGTGCTGACGGGGTCGCGCTGCTGGACGAGTTGCGGGCAGCGATCGGCAAGTACGTGGTGCTGCCCAGCGAGGAGGCGCTGACCGCTGTCACCTTGTGGGTGGCGGCCACGCACATCCAGACGGCGTTGCAGCACGCGCCACGTCTGGCGGTGGTGAGCCCGACGAAGGGGTGCGGCAAGTCCCGGGTTCTGGACGTGCTCCACGAGACCGTGCACCAGCCGATGATGACGGTGAACACCTCCCCGGCGGTCATCTTCCGGATCATCGGCAAGAACCCTCCCACCCTGCTGGTGGACGAGGCAGACACCATCTTCGGCCCCAAGGCGAGCGGTGACAGTGAGATCCTGCGCGGCCTGCTGAATGCCGGGCACCAGCGCAACCGGCCCGCGTGGCGGATCTCCGGTCCGGATCACAAACCGACCCCGTTCCCCACCTTCGCCATGGCTGCCATTGCGGGTATTGGCGACCTGCCGGACACGGTCATGGATCGGGCGGTCGTTCTGCGGATGCAGAAGCGTAAGCCGGGCGAGAAGGTCACCCCCTTCCGCTCCCGGTATTCGGTGCCCGAACTCAACGCGCTGCGTGATCGGCTGGCCGCCTGGCTGGGCCCGCTGCGCGGGCAGGCTGCCCGCATGGTGCCGCACATGCCGGTGGAGGACCGGGCGGCGGACACCTGGGAGCCGCTGGTCATCATCGCCGACCTGGCCGGCGGCCACTGGCCCGCCCAGGCCCTTGCCGCCTGCCTGGCCATGACCCGCCATGAGGCGGTCCAGGACGAGCAGAGCAGCCTGAAGACGCGGCTGCTGCGCGACATCCATCGCATCTTCGCGCAGGCGGACAACCCCGAGGCCCTGGCCACCCAGGATCTGGTCGCCGCTCTGATCCAGGACGCCGAGGCCCCGTGGGCGGAGCACGGCACCAAAGGGTTGAACGCCTACCACCTGAGCAACCTGCTGCGGGACTTCAACATCAGCCCGGCCAACTACCGGTTCGACAAGGGCAGGCAGGCCAAGGCGTACATGCGGAACCGGTTCCTGGACGCCTGGGCCCGCAACTGCCCGGACCTCGTCGAGGCGGCACCCGAGCCCGAACACGGCGCTGCCCCTGCCCGCATGCCGCAGGGCAGGCTGCCCGCCGCCCCGGCGGGGACGCTGCCTGTCGGCCCGCCCGGTGGCCCCGCCGGGCGGGCGAAGCGCGCTCTCTGATCCCACCGGGGTCCGTATCACTTCGTCGCATCCGTCCCCGCGCAGGTCAGCGCGGGGACGGACTCTGTCGCCGGGACGGAGTGCTCCGTACCTGCCCGCGTCTCCGTACCTGTGTTCACCAGGCATGCGACGGATGCGACGGACGTGACACAGCCCGATCCCCCCTCTCCTTCGGAGCACCACCATGCACACCGAGAACGACACGAACCCCTCTTCGTCCCGCCGCTGGGGTTGGTTCAGCCGGGACCGACGAACAGCAGCAAGCTGGAGCGAACGAGCCCCTAAAGAGGCTTCGTCCGCGCTTGCCCCCGCCCCTGGGGTGGCGGAGGGAGAGGGGGCCGGGCGCCAGCGGGCGCCCGAGCCTGAGGAGGGGGTGAACGAGCCCCGCACCGCGTCTCCCGCCGACAGCGCCGAGCAGCCCGTCACCGACTCCGTCACCCCACATGCCGAGCCGCCTGCCCGTCACCCGCCCGCCGCCGTCGAGCAGCCCTCGTGGCGTGAGCCCGACGCCCCCACACTGCCCGCGCGGATGAACCGCAAGCGCACCATCGAGAAACGCGACCAGGAGAAGAAGATCCGCTTTACCCCGACCGCGGTCCGCCTCATCGATGCCGAGGCCAGGCGGCGCCACCAGAGGTTCGCCGGCTTCGTCGGCGACGCCGCCCTCGCCGTCGCGCTCGGCAAGGCGGGCATGGTCGGCAGCCCGGAGGACGACCCCATCCGCCCGCTTGTGGAGGCCATCGAAGCGCACACCAAGGCGCTGAACCGGATCGGCACCAACCTGAACCAGGTCACGACAGCCATCCACTCCGGCGCGATACCCGAGCGCGCCGAGGCCGTCCTCGACCGCATTGAGCAGGCCACCCAGGCCAGTTACGCACTCATGGACCGGCTCCTGGCGGAAGGAGCCAGTCATGGTGCCTGACGTCTCCACCGGCTCCAGCACCCTCGGCCTGATCAACTACCTCTTCGGCAAGGGGCGGCGCGACGAGCACACGGACCCCCACATCGTGGCTGCCTGGGACATGGCCGGCGCCCCCGACCCCGGCCGCGACCCCACCGCCACCTACACCCAGCTCGCCCGGCGCCTGGACCACCACGTCGACCTGCGCACCCGGGAGCTCGGCGGAAAGCAGCCACCGCAACATGTGTGGCACTGCCCGGTGCGCACCGCGCCCGGCGACCGCTACCTCACCGACACTGAGTGGGCCGAGGTAGCCCGCCGCGTCGTAGCCGCCACGGGCATCGCCCCCGAGGGAGACGACAAGGCGTGCCGCTGGATCGCGGTCCGGCACGCCGACGACCACATCCACATCATGGCCACCACCGTCCGAGCCGACGGCCGCCGCCCTCGTACGAACCGGGACGGCTGGCGGGCACAGCTGGAATGCCGAAAGATCGAGGCCGAGTTCGGGCTGCGCCGCCTGAAGTCCGGTGACCTCACGGCCCCGCGTACCCCTACCGGCGCCGAGCGGGCGAAGGCGGAACGCCAGCGCCGGGAGGAAACCGCGAGGGAGTGGCTGCGCGAGCAGGCGTACGCGGTCGCCGCCGCCGTACGCAGCATCGACGAGTACTTCACCGTGCTGCGGTCCCTCGGCATCCAGGTCAGGCCGCGCATCGGCCCCGAGACCGGCGAGGTGACCGGCTACAGCCTGGCCGCGCCCGGCGACACGGCCAACGGCGAGCCGGTCTGGTACGGCGGCTCAAAGCTCGCCCCCGACCTGTCCTGCAACCGTCTGCGCGAACGCTTCCCGACCCAGGAGCTGGCCGACCGCCCTCAACCGGTGGGGGACCCGGCCGAGCCGTGGCACCGCGCCGAAACCGCCATCCGCCACGCGCACGCCGTCCTCGACTCAGGTGGCGAGGCCGTTGCCCAGGGCCACCTGGATGCCTTCGGCGACACCCTCCACAACCTGGCCCTCGCCAGCCACGGCCCGCACCGGGCCGAACTACAAGCAGCGGCACAGGCGTTCAACCGCGCCCGCCGCTCGGCGATCCGGGCCGACCATCAAGCCGCCACCGCTCTGCGGGAAGCCGCCAAGGAACTCGCCTACGCCACACACGATCCGGGCGGACTCGCCATCGCCCTGATCTTCGCTGCGCTCCACCTGTCGCGTGCAGCTGCCAAGTGGCACGAACAACGCGGCCACGAGCAGCAGGCCGCCGCGGCTGAGCAAGCCTTCCGTCACCTACAGGCCGGTTACCAGGAAGCTGCCGCGCCGGTCCTGGCGGATCTCACCCGACGCGCGCCACGCGCCGCGACCATCAGCCGCTTCGAGCAGGATCTACGCGCAGCCCTCCCCGACCAGGCCGACCGC
This sequence comes from Streptomyces sp. SUK 48, assembly GCF_009650765.1. Classification (NCBI taxonomy): domain Bacteria; kingdom Bacillati; phylum Actinomycetota; class Actinomycetes; order Kitasatosporales; family Streptomycetaceae; genus Streptomyces; species Streptomyces sp. SUK 48. Next base: position 2,938,389 of record NZ_CP045740.1, read on the forward strand.
ATCCTCGCCGATCCCGCCTGGCCAGCCCTGACCACAACCCTTGCCCGCGCCGAGACCGCCGGTCACTACCCCCGGCGTCTCTTGGTCGAAGTCGCCGCCCTGCGAGAACTCGACACCGCCGAACGCCCCGCCGAGGTCCTCAACTGGCGCATCGCCGTCCAGCCGAACAGGCGAGCACAGGCAGCGCGCAAGCGAAGCAGCACACCGGGAGTGTCCTCTCGGCCCCTGGCGCTCCAGCCCTCGGCCACGGCGCCGGCCCCCAGGCCCGAGGAACGCGGACGCCATCGGTAGATCAAGCAGTTGGCTGTCGGACAGTGTTGACGTCCTGCTCTGTGATCACTTCAGGCTGCTTCGGCTCCAGGAGCAGAAGCGGATTCGCCGGCTGGCACGACGGACAAGCGGCCAACCCATTCCATGACTTCAGCCAGGTGCTCGGCCAACAACCCGATGTGGGGATCAGGCTGGACCAAGAAAGTCGCCATGCCCCGCGCCGTGCGCTCTGCTGCCCAGGCATGGTCGAGGGCGGTGAAGTCATCGTCGACCCAAGCAACAGGCTTGTCGCCCAGCCAGGCATCGACATGGTCTCGTTTCCAGAGGTAGCCGTTGGGGTGGCTGGTGGTGATGTGCGGACGCGGGAGGTCGACGTATGGCAGGGACGGGAGGCCGAGGAGCGGCCCGATCAGTGTGGTGGCGTCCTGGCGCCAGCTGGTGCACCAGATCGGGGTGACCAGGCCGGTTCGTATCACGTCCATGAGCAAGGGGCCATGGCTCGGACTGAGCCAGACGGTGACCGGATCGTCGGCGCTACGGCCGGTGGGAACGACGTCGTGGCGGTCGTGGGTGGCCGGACTGGTCCCATCGGCGTCCGGGAAGGGTATGAGGACGCCGTCGACGTCGAGGAGCAGATAGGGCGGGCGCATCGGTTTCTCCCAAGAGACGGCGGAGTGGGGGTCAGAGCTTGCGCGCGGTGATCAGCAACGTGGTGGGCCAGAGGCCGCGGCGGGCGTCGTGGAACTCCTGGGCCGAGGTGAGCCAGAGGCCGGCGCGGTCGAGGTGTTTCTCCCATCGGTCGGCATCGAAGTCCCAGCGGGCGATGGGTAGGCGGGTGCGGTCGGGGAGAGTGACGTAGTCCCGGCGGGGTCGGTCGTCGGCGGTGGGTCGCAAGCCGCCGCGCTTGGGGTGGGGGACGGCGAAGGCGAGGGTGCGCCCGGGTTTGAGGTGCTGGGCGATGGCCGGGAGCAGAAGCTCGGGGGCTACCAAGCCGACGGCCCCGAAGACGGAGTAGATGGCGTCGAACTGCTCGTCGGAGGCTTGCAAGTAGTGCAGGGCATGGCCTGCGACGAAGGTCAGATTGTTCAGCCGCCCGTAGTGCGACCGGGCCCGGCGGACCTGCAGGCCGACCAGATCGACACCGGTGACCTGGGCGCCGTAGCGGGTGGCGAGGTGGGCGGCGTTGTGACCGGGGCCGCAGCCGAGTTCCAGCAGCCGCTTGCGGCGCAGATCCGAGCCGAGAATCTCGGCTCCGGGCCCCCTGCCCGGCCGCGTTGTCCACTCCATCCGTGCGGGTACCGACAGCGGCTCGGCGGGGCCGGCCGTGCTGCGCTGGAGGGCGTGGACGTACCAGGGGGATGCCTGGGCGAGCACGTCAGACCTCCAGGAGGTGGAGGACGTCGGTGAGGTGGCGGCGTACGGCCTTGATGTAGGCGGGGTCGGTGGCCGGGTCGTTGATCCAGCGGATGGACTGTTCCATGAACCACTCGACGGCCCACATGCGGTGCCAACCCAGCGCCCAGTTCTCGGCGGTGAGTCCGCCGCGCTGGGTGAGAGCGTCCGGGGTGCCGCCAGCGGTGACGTACTGCTCCAGGAAGACACGGAGGCGTACAGGGTCGGGGGTGTCGAGGGTGCCGTGCCAGCTGGCGAGGTCGAGCAGGCCGGGGCCGGTGAAGGCGTGGGCGAAGTCCAGCAGCCGCCAGCTTTGTTGGCCGATGTGGAGGCTGGTGGGGTGGAACTCGGAGTGCACCCAGCCGAACGGCGCCACCGTCGTACCGGCCGACCGGGCCTTGGCGGCCTGAGCGATCCGGTCGAGCGCGTCCTCGATGTCGTCCGTGTCTTGCCAGCGCTCGGCCTTGCGGAGCTGGGCAAGGTGTTCCAGGGCCCGGTTCGGCAGTGAGCGGAGGCGGACCTGGTCGAGGACGGGCAGGGCGGCAGCCGTACGGGTGCCGTGCAGGACCACGGCGGCGGCGGTGCCGTCGAGGTCGTCGGCCTCGCGGATGGCGGGGCCGAGGTCTTCCATGAGCATGCCGAGCCAACCGTCCAGGACGGCAGAGGCGTGGACCTGCGGGACGGGGACGCCGAGCGTATATGCCAGACGGAGGGCTTGGTCCTCGCCGTCGAAAGGCCGCTTCGCGTACTTGAAGATCGCGGTACTGGCGTCGGGGAAGGTCAGGCGCTCGACACCGGACATGGACCACACGCGCACCTCCTCGCGCACGGCGGTGGCACGTCCGGCCACGGTGAGCAGGTTGTCAAGGAGTTCGGCGCTGGGGTTCACGGTCACGTGGGGGCTCCAGGGAGGTTGGGGGCGTCCGGGGCGGGCGAGAGGTGCCGACCCGCCCCGGAGCCTGGCGTGCGGGGTGGTGCTAGGCGGCAGGGCTCACGCGGTGGGCGTAGACCTGCTCGATCCAGGCGGACTTGAAGGCCGCGAGGTCGTCGCGGAAGGCGGCCATCGACGCACCGTAGGGCGCGACGACTCCGCCGGACTGGTCCGGCACGGACTGGCAGCCGTGCACGAGCCGGCCGCCGAGAGCGGCGTGGGCCTTGATGGACTCGATGCGGCGATGCTCGTTGAACCAGCCGCCGTGGTAGACCTCATCGAGCGTCCCGCCCATCTCGTCGTCCAGGTCGAAGACGACGGAGGTCGCGGCGGGGAAGAACCAGCACGGGCCGACGTTGGAGATGTGCCCGTCCAGCTCGACCTTGTTCAGTGCCATCAGCGTGGCGGCCTCGCGCAGCATCCGCAGGTGCCCGGCGGTGATCTGCGGCAGGCCGAGGTTGGCGAGGTGCTCGTCGCGGAACAGGTAGGCGTACACCTCGTACGCGGTGGACAGGACTCGGGCGGCGTCCGAGGTTGAGGCGGCGTGGGCCTTGATGAAGTCGAGCGCTAGCTGCTCGACCGCGCTCTCAGTCGTCTCCTCCAAGCCCAGGAGCTGGGACCTGACCAGCTCCCAGTCGGCGACGAGCCAGGTGTTGGACTCGAAGCGGAAGAAGTACTCGGCCGGGTCGATGGTGATGCGCCGGCCGTCGACCTGGATGCCGGGCAAACGGCTCCAGCGCTCGTCGAACGCCTCAGGCAGTACGACCGTGATGGCGGCCTTGGTGTCGATGGTGGTCACCGTGTCTCCGTCTCTGATCGGCCGGGTTCGGGCACAGGAATGCCCGAACCCGGTGTAGGCGTACGGAACTTCGGGGGCCGCCCGGCCGAAGGGGGGAGCCTGGTCACGGTGTCGGACCGGGGCCGGGCGGCTGATGTTTAGTGAACCCTCCGTCACGCACAGTGGGTACGGTGAGAGGCAGTTGAAGCGGTATACGCGGTTTACAGCTCTGGAGCGGAGGCGATCGTGGCGGCGCCGAAAGGGCCCAACTCCCGCCTGCGTGACGTCATCGAGGCGATCGGCTGCACCTACGAGGCCCTGGCGAAGGACATCCGGCGCATCGCGGCCGAGAACGGCGAGATCCTCCAGACCAACAAGTCGGCCGTCTCCCACTGGGTGAACGGCACACGCCAGCCGACCGGACGGACCGGCCAGTACCTCGCTGAGGCGCTGTCCCGCCGGACAGGCCGCCCCATCACTCTGGTCGAGATTGGCCTTCGAGCACCCGAAACTACGGTGGCGCAGGAGCCCGATCCTGTTCTGGCCGCCACCGATCTGGGCCGTGCCGATGTCGAACGCCGCCGCTTCCTTGCCGTGGCTGCCTTCACCACGGCCGGCGTGGCCATGCCCCTCTTCTACGACCACGAGGCCACCGCCCGGATGTTGCGGGCCCGCACCGGCAGCTCACTGGTCGGGATGGAGGACGTGGACGTCGTACGCCAAATCACAGCTGCCTTCAGCGCGGCCGACGAACGCCTCGGCGGCGGCCACGGCCTGACCACGGTCACCGCCTACCTTGCCGACACCGCCGCTCCCATGCTCCGCGGCCGATTCCCGAACGAAGTCTTACGGCAGGCGGCCTTCGGCGCCGTCGCCGAACTCGCGTACCTCGCTGGGTGGAAGCACCACGACCTCGGCCAGGAAGGCGCCGCCCAGCGCTACTACCAGGTCGGCTACCAGCTCGCCTGCGAAGCCGACCCACACGGCCACGCCGCCTGGATGATGCGCGCCCTCGCCCATCAGGCACTGAGCCTCAAGCAGCCCCACCACTGCGTCGACCTCGTCGAAGGCGCCCTCACCCGCGGCCTGGGCCACGTCGACGGCCAGACCGAGGCGCTACTGCACATCACCCACGCCCGCGCTTACGCCGCGGTCGGCGCGAAGCCAGCAGCAGCCCGCGCCCTGCTCGTCGCCGAAGACGCCCTCCTTCGCGACGACGGCCCCCAGCCCAGCTACTCCCGCGTCAGCGGCCCGGCCGCCGGCACCGTCGCCAGCCACACCGCCCGCACCCTAACCGACCTCGCCGACCACGTCGGCACCGAACAACAACACCGCGACGCCCTGGTGCGCTGGGACCCCGAGAAGTACAAGCGCGTCCACGCCCTCACGCACGCCGACCTCGGCGACAGCCTCGCCGCCCAGGCCCGAGCCGACGAAGCCGTCGCCGCCTGGTCACAGGCCCTGACACTCATGGAAGGCATGACCTCCGACCGCACCCGCAAAGCGATCAACTCGCTCCGCTCCACCCTCTCCATCTACCAGCGCCGCAAAGTGCCCGGAGCCGCCGAACTCGCCCGCCGCGCACGCGAAGCACTGGCCTAAGCTGCCACCATCCGGCCGACGAAGGGACACAAGCCGTGGCTCAGCGGACAACCGACGACCAGCCCAAAGCCCTACCGCCCGCCCTCGAATCCATGACCCTGCTGGTCGCCGCCGTCATCGTCCACGACAAGGCCACCAACCGCGTCGTCCTCCTCCAGCGCAGCCAGAACGCCAAGTTCGCCCAGGGCATGTGGGACCTCCCCGTCGGCAAGAGCGAACCCGGCGAGCCCATCACGGAGACCGCCGTACGCGAGCTGTACGAGGAGACCGGCCTGACCGTGAAGCCGGAATCCCTGAAGGTCGCCCACATCATCCACGGTGCCTGGGGCGTGGAGGCACCCAACGGCTTCCTCACCGTCGTCTTCGCCGCCCACGAATGGACCGGCGAACCCGAAAACCGCGAGCCACGCAAACACTCCCAGGTCTGCTGGGTCGATGCCGACGCCATCCCCGCGGAGTTCGTGGACACCACCGCCAGTGCCCTCCACCGCTACCTCGCGGGCGGTCCGGAAGTCTCCCTCGACGGCTGGCGATAGGAACGCCCACACCTCTTCCCGGGGTACCGCTTCTTCCTCGATCCCGTTCTCTCTGGAGATCGCGGCCTGACGCCCCTAGAAGCCCCGGAGAACGCCTCTCCGGGGCTTCCGCGTGTTCAGAGGACCTTGAGGGCCTTCAGGACCGCCAGGCACAGCAGGAGGCAGCTCCCGAACGCGCCACCGCCGTAAAGGACGGCCTGACCGACGGGAGAGCCGGGGGAGTGGCTGAGGAAGGCAGCAACCATGGCGACGATTATGGAGATCAAGGCGCAGATGACCACGAGGAGCAGCTTGACGCCGAACGAGAGATTCAATGGTCCGAGTACCTTTCCGGTGGATCGGACCTTCGGCACGTAGCGCTCAGCCCGACCACCACGCGATTACGTGAGGTCTTGCTGAGGCCGTGCCGACGTTCAGGGTCTCGGTGCCTTGCCAGGGCGTCTCTGGCAGTCCTCCGCATTAGGACGTACTCGTCACCCCGGCGGAGTGCCTCCACCAGAGCCTTCCGATTCCTGGTGCGACCCAGCAGTCGACGTGCACGCACCGAAAGGGATGTAGTGCACGGCGCTGCTTACTCGGTACGTCGGAGTCCGAGTTCGCACGAGGCCAACTGTACCGAAGCGGACGGGGTGTCAGGGCACAAGAAGACGCGGGGGACGCGGGTCTCCGTGGCCATCCGGGGCGCTCTCGTGTGTGCGCGGGTCCTCGGTGCCCTCGCCCCTCTCGGGCTCTCCGGCGCCCGTGCTGGGGCATCCGAGAGTGCCCGCAGAAAACCCGGGGCCGACTGTCAGCGGGCGTCAGTACGATGTTCGTCACCTTCATGGCACTTGTGATCGGATGACCAGTGACGGACCTGCTCGCCCCACTCAGCCCCGACCAGACGTTCTTGCTCCAGACCATGACCGACCAGTACGGCAAGTCTGGTCAGTGGCCGACTTGGAGCTATGTCCAGGCGACGCTCGACCTCCATCGTCTGGACGCTGACGCGCTGATGCACTCCCTGCCGCGAGTGGGGCCACAGACCAACGGGTACGGGCTGGCCTGGTATAACCGACTGCACCACATCGCGCCGGACAGCAGGCCCGCCCTGACCGTCGCCGCCGCGTACCACGTGCCCGAGCTGGCAGCGATGATCGGTCAGCCATTTCTGAATGTTCTGCGCGCGCTGGTCGACATCAAGCTCAACGCACCGATTTCGCCAGACCAGGCGGCTCCCGTGACCTATACGCGCGAGACCATTCGGCGAGCGCTGCCCTCGATCAGTGACCTGTTCATGGCCCGGATGCCCGATCTCCTAGACTTCGAGCCGCCGACCTGGGGCGGTTCCCGTTCTGTGTCGGACGGTGGAGGGTGGACGCGAGAGCTGAGCCGGGAGATCGTTCGTTACGGCGACGTCACCGACCTGAAGTCGTACGTGGCTCGGGTGACCGAGCTGATGCCCGAACCGTCATTCCTTGGCAGCGGTTTGATCGTTAACGGGGGGAACGTGTTCTACAGCCCCGCCCCGCCGCAGTCGGCGCCGGTCCCGACTCCGGCCGCTCCGCAGCCCCCGGCTCCGGTCTACGTCAAGGAGTCGCTGATCAAGGAGCTGGAGGACAAGAACGCCACGTCGCAGTGGGACCTGACGAAGCTGATCCGGCTCACGCGTGAGCTGAACAGCAACTTCGCGACGGAGAACCCTTACGCCTGCCATGGGTTGTTGAGGTCGATCCTCGACCACGTGGCGCCGGTGTTCGAGAAGACGACCTTTGAGCAGGTGGCCAGCAACCCGCTCGCGGCATGGACGAGGACCGACAAGGATTACCTGCGCAAGCTGCTGGACTTCAAGCCGCAGGGACATGACGCCCTGCACCGCCACATCCGGAAGACGCCGGACCTGATCGACATGCACGACGTGCCGTCAAAGACCTGGCTGAACGCGTTCCTTCGCCTCGTAATCGACGCTCTTTGAGCAGCCCGCCCGGCTGATCTACCGGGCGGGTCAACGCGGGTTCAACGCCCGCCTGGCCACGTTGATGACGTTGTGGGCGTCGGCCCCGTACACGGCGGACTCCCGGAGGGTCTTCCAGACCTTCGTGTAGAGGGCGATGTTGTCGGCGTCGTCCAGCCACAGCTCGGCGTGCCAGTCCTCTGCAACGACGAGGCGGTCATCCAGCACCCAGAAGCCGTTGGCGGGCACGATCTTCACGGAGGCGGTGAACGGGACGACGCCCAGCTCGACCGTGTCCATCCCGATCATGCCGGTCAGCCGGTCGAGCTGTGCGGCGAGGACCGAGGGAGGGCAGATCAGGGAGCGCAACGCGGCCTCCCACATCAGCACGTGGAGCTTGCGGCCGGACCGGTACAACCACTCCTGGCGCTGCACCCGGGCGCGCACGGCGTCCTCGATGTCGCTGGCCGACCCCAGCAGCTCCGCGTACCGCCGGATGACGTGGCGCGCGTACTCGGGGGTCTGCATCAGTCCAGCGATCACGGACTCTTCCCACACCCACATCTCGGAGGTGCGGTCGATCTCCTTGGTCAGGCTCTCGTGCAGGGGCTTGAAGCCGTTCGCCAGAGCCCGGCGCCACGACCTGATGTGACTTTCGAAGCCGGCAAGCCTCGCCGCGAGTTCGGGGTACACGTCTGGCTGCTCGGTGGCGTCGGCCCACGCCTGAAGGTCCTCGGGAGTGGCCGTCTGCTTGCCGTTCTCCAGCTTGCTGACCTTCGAGCCCGCCCAGCCGAGCCGCTCGGCGAGCTGCTGACCGGTGAGCCGACCGCCAGGACACGAGAACCGGAGTTCGCGCAGCCGCGCCCCCAGCGCCACCCGTGCCTGCTGGTAGTCAGTGCTCACCGGTCACGCACGCTAGTCGGCCTGGGCCACCTGCGCGGCGAACTGGTCGTACGCCACGGCGTGGTGCATGGCCGCGTCACGTGCGATGCAGTACCGCACGACCTCGGCCGGTTCCGTGATCAGTTCGATGTTGCGCAGGTTGTCGGCGTCGTCGAAGTTCAGCAGGGCGACGATGCGCGAGTCGAAGATCCAGAAGTCCTCTGCAGGCAGACCCGCCCGGTCCGCGTCCTCACGCCACCGGTAACGGATGTCCTCGCCGACCGCGGCGTTGTGGCGGGCATAGTCGAGCAGGAACAGCTGTTCCGTGGTGGGCGGCTTGTCGGCGATACGGACCCGGCCGACCCGCTTACCAGCCTCGGTCTGGGCCTTGATGTTGATGAACCAGGGCTCGCCGGGGTCCAGAATCGTCGTCCCGGTGGCCAGGAACATCTGGAAATCGGGGTCCTGCCGGTCGGAGGCGTAGCCGCGCCGCGTCTCCAGGCGCCAGGCGGTGTGTTCGAACGTCTCGAAGAGGCGCCGGAAGGTGTCCCGGTCGACCAGTTCGGGCACCCGCTCCATCTCCTTCGGTCCCCAGTTCACGAGCAGTTCGCGCGGGACGATCACTGCGGCCTCGTCTGGCCCGAAGTGCTGGAGCTGCGCGAGGTCTGTGGGGTCGGTGACCGGCGTGCCCTGAACGACGATCTCACCGGACTGGACGTCCGTGTGCAGTGCAGGGCAGCCGTCGACCTTGCTGTCCGTGCCGGTGAAGCGTAGCTGACGAGCCATGGACGCTCTCCCTTCCAGTGGCGTTGATCCAATCAGCATGGACGGGGCCCCAGCTCGGCACTACGGGGTGAGGCAGGTCGCAGGAGAAAACACCAGCAATCTGAGCCATTCGTCGAGCAAACTCAAGAAAACAGCATATCGCCAGCCAACTCGCCACTTCTAGCGTCCGGTTCATGGCTACGAAGCAGAAGCGGGACGTCGATCCGTACGTGGCGGTGGAAGCTCTGAGAGCAGCCCTGGACGACGCCGGAATCGTCCTCCCCTCGCTGAGGGTCGACGCGGCGTCACCCGCGCTGAAGCTCGTTGAACTGGGCCGCGTGCGCGCCGACGTGGCCGAACGCCTGGCCGAAGCACTCCGGCGAGGCGGCCGTGAATGATGGCCGAGGAGCAGCAGCCTGAGGGCGCCCTGGTCGTCGACGCCGAGACGAACAGGCTGGGGTACGTCATGGGGCACGAAGGCCCGTACGTACAGCTGCGCCCCGTGACCGGCGGACGCGAGTGGGACGCCGACCCCGCTCGCGTCCGCCCCGCAACCGAGGGCGAGCGCCTTCAGGCGATGCGCGAGCGCACCCGCGCTCTCAACGCGGCCAGCAGGAGCGGGGCGTTCAGGTGACCGCGCAAGCCGTCGACACCTCAACGATGTCCGCCGAGTGCGCCCTGGCCCAGCGTCCGGACTACAAGGATCTGCACGACGAGTGCCGCCAGACCCAGGACGTGCCGCTGCCTCACGGTGGCGGGGTCCTGCTCATACGTCGCTGTACCTGCCCCCACCACCGCTACAACCGGTAGCCGCCGTGCCCGTCTGTCCTCCCCCGGTAGACGGGCGGGGCTCCCGTGCCCTCGCGCGGTCCGTACGCCCGTCCAGCCCACGAGAGGCCCCCGGAGAACTACAAGGACCTGGGCGGCCTACGCGGCCACCGGGGGCTCCTCGTCGTTCGCCGGGGCTGCCACCGGGGGCGGCTGCTCCTCGGCTTCCTCGGGCTTGGCGTCCCCGTCCTGCTTGTTCTTGAGGCGCTCCCATGCCTCGCGCGCCCGACCGGCCGAGTCGAAGACGTCGGGGAGCTGATCAAGAATTCCCTTCAGTGCGAAGAGCAGCACGGAGGCCACGCCAGCGATGGCGAGAATGATGATGATGGCGGTGCCGTCCACCGATCCTGACCTTCCCTGTCATGGGTCGGATCGGGTGCGCAGGCAGCCTCGATCCGAACCCTTTACGGTTCGGACCGAGACACGAGCGCGGACGCACTGCACGCAAATGTTCTCGGGTGGGCTGATGGCCAGCCCAGGTTCCTTGCGGGTACCTTGCCGTCCTCTACGGCGCGCTCGTCACCAACGAGTCTTGTCTTCCTGCTCTGTGCGTCAGCCTGATGGCGGTCAGGGCTCGAAAGCTCCCAACAAGACTCCAGCTGCCCGCCAGCCCAAGCGACTTGGACCCCGTGGCGGACCTGAAGGGGCATCTTCACCCTCCGGCACCGATGTTAGCGCAAGCGGGTGCGATCGTCCGCGACGTACAAGTCGGCTCAATCCACATGTAGTTGATCGGGACCGGCGTCTCCCCGGACCTCGTGCTGGCGGGTCCGGCCAGACGCCCGCCCGGCCCGCGAGAGGCCGCCGGAGACCCCACGGGAGCCCGGGGCGGGGGTGCCGGCTAGACAAGTCGATGGCCGCCCGGGGACTGGGGCCGGTGTCACCGACCGGCGCTACGCTGAAGGGAGTTGGCTATGCGTCAGTTGGTGTGATCGGGGGAGGCCGGGATGGGGGAAACCTCAGACGAAGACGATGTGTTGGAGTACTACCGCCGGTCTGCCGAGATACAGGGCATGACCTCGGACGATAGGAATCGAGTTATTCGTGCCTTTTACCTGGCGTCGGAAACCGACAGGATTCGACTGGTTCAGCTCCTGGAGAAAAACGAGGATCTGGAAGAAATAGGGGACCTGATCACGAGGATCCTGGTGTCGGATACCCAGCCGGACCATCGCGTGTACCAGTCTGCTGGCGAGGTCCACAACGTCTTCATCGGGTCCGCGACGGGCACTGTCCAGGCCAATCACACTGAGAACGTCAAGATCGGGCTTGCCGAGCGGCGGCAGAAATTCCACTTCGAGTTCCTGAAGCACGCCCTGAAGCAGGCCGAGTGGACGTTCCGGCTGAGCGTGTACTTCATGACCGGCGGCGCGGCGGTGATCCTCGTGGGGGCCGTCCTGGCGCTCGTGCACGCCGGGAGCCCTAACCACGGCTACGTGCCGCTCGTGACAGGCCTGACGGGCGTGTTGATCACCACTGGTGGCGGGGCGCTGGCCCTGCATTCGAAGCGCGCCATGGCCAACCTGACCAAGGCCGCCGAACGCATCGAGGACAAGATCGACGCTGATCATCAGCTTGAAACCGCGACGACCTTCATCGACCGCGTCCAGGACAAGGACGCCAAGGACCGGCTCAACGCCGCAGCCGCCATGAAGGCCCTGAACATGCAGGCGAATCAGACGATGGTCAACCGCCTGCTTCCTGGCGACCAGGCCAAGGAGATCGAGCCGGGCGACACCGCCGAGTGAGCCTCGGGTGCAAGGCCGGCATTAACGCCCCGTGAGTGCGCTCGACACCTCTCGTGACAGCCGCGGAGGGGCGACGAGTACTCCGACTGACCAGCACCTTGCGTGTAACGCATGGTCCTCGGAAGCCTTGTGGCAAGTCCACTCCGCTTCCTCAAAAGGCACCCAACGCCGGAGCCCTGTCTCACGCCGGCCTGATGACTGCCAGACCTTGGACGGCACCCCGGGCCTCGGCGGTCCCGGCACAGCACAAGGCCCGCCCGGCCGAGGTGCACCTGCTCACGATCGGCGACGGCGGTGCGGATGGCGCCCCGGCTGACACCGTGCTCCAGGGGACTCTCGACGCCCGTCCCAGCGGGGTCCTGCTTGCGCAGGCCCAAGCAGTCCGCACACAGTCCGCAGGACACCCGCTAACGACCGTCGCACCCCATCGCCACCAATCACCAAAAGGCCAGGTCAGCGCCCCACAGAAAACATCCCTGCAGGTCACCAACCCGCCCCACTACTAGGAGACGAAGAAGGCTTGATCCTTCCTCTCCCGCGGCAAGGGGGCCCCGTCGGCATGTCCGGCGGGGTCCCCTTGTCTGTGTGCGGGCGTCCCGTCATCCTGTTCCGCGCCGGATCGACGAACCAGCCGCCAGGAGCGTGCCCGCCCCGTGACCGACAGCCCTGCCCCCGTCCGCCAGCTCAGTCTCCATCGCCGGTACTTCGACCTCGTCGCGGCGGGTGCCAAGACCGTCGAGGTGCGGGTGAAGTACCCGCGTCTCGCCGACCTGGCGGCGGGCGACACCATCCGCTTCCGCGCCAACGGCACCGACGAGACCTGCGACGTACGGGTCCGGCGGGTCACCGAGTACCCGGACTTTGAATCCCTCCTCGACGGCGCAGGCTTCCCGAACGTCAACCCCACCGCCACCCGCTCTCAGCAACTCGCCGACATCCGGGCCATCTACCCACCCGAGAAGGAAGCGCTGGGCGCGCTGGCCATCGAGATCGAACGTATCGGTGATCAGTAGGGCGGGGGCGCCCGCCGGCCTCGACCGACGGATGGAGGAACCACACAGTGCCGAACCGCTCCTACCGTTTCGGCTCCGCGAACGTCGAGCTGGCCCGAGTCGCCGACGAGTCGGGCCGAGAAGTCGGTGCCGCCGTGGAGGAGCGGGACAGTCGCCTCGGTGGTGATGTCGTCGTAAGGCCGAGGGAACGGGCGAGATCCGGGCCGTACGGGCATGGCGCACCAAGAGTCACGCCGAACGGCCGGGCGGCGCTGCCTCCTTCAGCCGGACGCTTCGGCGGTGGGGCGGTCGAGCCAGTCGCTGTAGTGCGTGGGCGCGAGCAGGGCGTGCCGGTCCGTGAGGGCATCCCCCTCGACGGCGGCGAACATCCCGGCCGTGGGATCGGTGACGACCGTACGGCCGTCCCCCTTGCGGGACAGGGTGTAGCGGCCCAGCTCGTCCAGGGGGAAGACATCGGGGCCGGCGATGTTCTGGATGCCGTTGAGCGGAGAGCCCACGGCGACGTCCGACACCGCCGTGGTCACGTCCTCGGCGGCGATGGGCTGGAGCGGTGTGGTGGGCAGCCGGACGGAGTCGGCGTCCGAGGTCCAGGACATGATGGTGTCCACGAACTCCATGAACTGGGTGGCCCGGACGATGGAGTACGGGATGCCGCCGGCCGCGACGAGGTTCTCCTGGAGCACCTTGGCCCGGTAGTAGTCCAGTTCGGGCACCCGGTCCACACCGACGATGGACAGGACGACGAAGTGGCCGACGCCGCCCTTCTCTGCCGCGGCCAGGAGATGCCCCACAGAGGTGCGGAAGAAGTCGGGGGAGGCCGCGTCGAAGGTCGGCGAGTTCGTCACGTCGACGGCGACCTCCGCGCCCGCCATCGCCTCCTCCAGTCCCTGACCCCTGAGGATGTCGACGCCGGTGGACTTCGCGTGCGGTACCGCCTCGTGCCCGGCGGCGTTCAGGTGCTCGACGACCCGCGACCCGATCAGACCGGTACCGCCGATGACCGCGACCTTCATGGCACACCTTCCCGTAGGGGGTCATGTGCGGAATCCCGTAGAGGGTTATGTGTGGAATATGACATACGGGCGGTTACATGGGCAGGGCATGGATGGGAGGGTCCCCGCAGCAGCCTGTCACCCTCCTCGCGGCCGTCCCCACGTCGCCACACTCATGGCCGCCACGCTCACGGCCGCAGCACCGCCACGATCCGGTTGATCACCGCCGCCGCCGTCTCCAGCTCCTCCGGCGAGAACTCCCCCAGCGCCTCGCCGAGCCACCGCTTCCCCGTGGCCTCGGCGCGCGCGACCGCCTCCCGGCCCTCGCCGGTGGCCCGCGCCCGGCGCGCCCGCTGGTCCCCCGGTTCCCGGGTGGTGGCGACCAGGCCGCTGTCCTCCAGGCGGCGCACCTCACGGGTGACATGCGGGGCGTTCACCAGCAGGGCCTTGGCGAGCTCGCCCATCCGCAGCGGCTCCGGCGACGCGGCCAGCACCCGCAGCACCGCGAGGGACGCCCGGTCCACCGAGACCCCGGCCTCCCGGCGCAGCCTGCTGTGCGCGCGATTGCCGGTCATGGTGTACGCGAGCGCCGAGAGCGCGGTGTAGAGACCGTCCAGGGCCGCCCGCCCCTCGGACTCCGTGGGGTCCACCCGTCGTTCCATCCACCGATCATGTCGTACGGCCCCCGGCATGGCCCCCGCACCGGCGCCTCCGACCAAAACTTGGCCCCTACACCTATTCCGCCTCCCCCGGCAGCCGGAGTAACATGAAAGCAGCTTACTTACTTTTGTTAAGTAACCGAGGAGGTCCACGACGATGACCGAGACCCCCACCGCGCCGCCGGCCCCGACCCCTGCCCCCGCGTCGACCGCACCCCCCGCCTACGCCGCCCACCGCGCCCCCGGCTGCCCCTTCGACCCCCCGCCCGAGCGTCACCGGCTGCTCGCCGAGGGCCCGCTGGCCCGCATCTCCCTGTGGGACGGCAACGGCGCCTGGCTGGTGACCCGGCACGCCGACCAGGTCGCACTGCTGCGGGACGAGCGGATCAGCGCGGACAACCGGCTGCCCAACTTCCCGAGCGTGAGCGCCGGAAGCCAGGCCACCCGCGCCCACAGCCGCACGTTCATCTCCATGGACGAGCCGGAGCACAACGAGCAACGGCGGCGCTTCACCGCCGACTTCACCGTCAAGCGGATCAACGAGCTGCGCCCGCGCGTCGAGGCGATCGTCACCGGGCTGCTGGACGCGATGGAGCAGGCCGGGCCCCCGGCCGACCTGGTGCGGGCGTTCGCGCTGCCGCTGCCGTCGCTGGTGATCTGCGAACTGCTCGGTGTCCCCTACGCCGACCACGCCTTCTTCCAGCGGGTCAGCGCGGTGATGATCGACACCCGCAGCACCCCCGAGGTGGCGCTCGCCGCCTCCCAGGAACTGGTGGACTACCTCGGCGACCTGGTGGCGGCCAAGGAGCGGGACCCCGGCGACGACCTGCTCAGCCGGATGGCCGTCCAGTACCTGCGCACCGGGATCAGCACCCGCGACGAATGCGCCAAGCAGGCCCGGCTGCTGCTGGTGGCCGGGCACGAGACGACGGCCAACATGATCGCGCTCGGCGTCTGCGCGCTGCTCCAGCACCCCGAGCAGCTCGCGGCCGTGCGCGACGGCGAGCCGCGCCGGGTGGTGAACGCCGTCGAGGAGCTGCTGCGGTACCTGACCATCGTGCATCTGGGGCGGCGCCGGGTCGCGGTCGCGGACGTGGAGGTCGGCGGCCAGGTGATCCGCGCGGGCGAGGGCGTCGTCTTCGCCACCGATCTCGCCAACCGCGACCCCGGGGTCTTCGAGGACCCCGACCGGCTGGACGTCGACCGGGCCGCCCGCCGGCACATCGCCTTCGGCACCGGCCCCCACCAGTGCCTCGGCCAGAACCTCGCCCGGATGGAACTCCAGGTCGCCTACCCGGCGTTGCTGCGCCGGTTCCCGGGCTTGCGCCTGGAGCGGCCGCTGGCGGAGATCCCGTTCCGGGAGGACATGGCGGTCTACGGGGTGTACGAGCTGCCCGTCACCTGGTGACCGCCCGGACGCCTTGACGACCGACGGGGACCCTCGGCCAAGAATTCATCAAGCAACTTGGCAAAGTTGCTTGATGAATTCTACGGTGAGGGCGTGACCCCCGGCTCCCCTCCCGCTCCCCCGCCCACGTCGCCGTCCCCGGCTCCGCCCTCGTCCCCGTCCTCCCCCTCCGACACCGCGCAGCGGCTCAACCACGCGATGAAGCGCCTGCGGGCGCGGCTGCGCGCGGAGTCGGGGCAGCACGCGACGGGGCTGACCGCCACCCAGCTCGCCGTCCTGGCCGAGGTGGTGCGCGAGGGCCCGGTCACCGCGGCCCGGCTCGCCGTGCTGGAGCACGTCACGCCCCAGGCCATCGCCCAGAGCCTCGCGGTCCTGAAGGCCGCCGGGCTGGTGCACGGCGCCCCCGACCCGCGGGACGGCCGCCGCAAGCTGATCAGCGCCGATCCCTCGGCCGGCGCGCTGATCGAGCGGCTGCTCGCGGGGCGCGCGTCGTTCCTGGCCCGGGCGATCACGCAGGTCGTGCGGCCGGAGGAGCGCGAGGACCTGGAGAAGGCCGTCGAGCTGCTGGAGCGTCTTGCCGGGGCCGAGATCCACCCGCACACCCCCTGAGATCCGCGAGGAGAACCACCGCATGACCAGCCCCGCCGCCCTGCCCGCCCTCGACCCCGCGCGCACCGCCCTGCTGGCGATGGACCTCCAGGGCGGCATCCTGCCGCTCGTAGCGGACCCGGACGCCCTGGTCGAGCGGGTCAGGGGCGCCATCGCCGACGTCCGCGCCGCCGGCGGCACCATCGGCTACGTCCGGGTCGCCTTCACCGAGGACGACTGGGCCGCGATCCCGGAGACCAACAAGTCCTTCAGCCCGCTCGCCGCGGCCAGGCGCAACCATCACGAGGACCCGGACACCCAGGTCGACGCGCGGATCGCGCCCGAGGACGGCGACATCCTCGTACGCAAGGTCCGGATCGGCGCGGCGTCCACGACCGACCTCTACGAGCGGCTGCGCGAGCGCGGCATCGACACGCTGGTCCTCTCCGGCATCAGCACCAGCGGGGTCGTGCTGTCGACGCTGACCGACGCGGCCGACCGCGACTACCGCGTCATCGTGCTGTCCGACGGTGTCGCCGACCGGGACCAGGAGGTCCACCGGGTGCTGCTGGAGAAGGTGTTCCCGATGCGGTCGTACGTCATCGACGTCGCGGAGCTGCGCGAACTGCTGCGCTCCGCCTGACCGTTCGCGCGGCCGGCCGTTCGCCCGCCTGGCCGTTCGTACGCCGGCCCGCCCGCGTCCGTGCCCGCCCGCACGGGGGCGCTCAGGCCGCGCACTTCGTGACGAAGTCCGCGATGGCGTCCTGCATCTGCCGCAGGCCGGGCTCCTCCAGCGGGTAGTGCCCCGCGTGGTCGAGCATGACGGTGCCGACCGGGACCTTCGTGATCCGGGACAGGACCGGCACGCTGAGGTGATGCGGGGTCCAGCGGTCCTCGGCGGGCTGGGTCAGCAGGGGAAGGGGGGTCGAGGGCGCGCTCCCCCCGCTCCGCGCCCTGTTCATCCCTCCCGAACCGTTGCTAGCCTCCCGGCACGGCAAGCGTGACCAGGCGGACTGACGGGGGCGTCATGGACGTACGGCTGGACGCGGAGGGTCCCGAAGCGGCGGACCTGCTCCGTTCCTTACACGGGTGGCTGCGCGACGATCAGTCGCTGCGCGGCCGGCTCGGGCTGCGGGAGCGGCCGCCGGACCCCGGGGCGCTCGGACCGGTGGTGGACGCGGTCGTGGTGGCACTCGGACCCGGGGGCGCGGCGACCGCGCTGGCCACCGGGGTCATCGCATGGCTGCGCGGCCGGCGCGGTGAGGTGCGGATGAAGGTGACCCTGGAGGACGGCCGCTCGCTGGAGCTGACCGCCAGGCGCGTGGCCGGTCTGGACGCCGCCGCGCTACGGCAGCAGACCGCCGACCTCGCCGCCCTGCTGAACGGGGAGGGGGCACCGAACCGAACCGGGACGGGGGCACGGGGCTGGAATCGAGCGGCAGGGACAGCAACGGGGCTCTGGAACCGGGCGGCAGGGACAGGAACGCGGCGCCGGACCCGGGCGTTCGGGGCGGGGGCGCGGCGCCGGACCCGGGCGGCCAGGGCGGGGACGCGGGGCCGGGGCGCGGCGGGCCGGCATGAGTGACCTGACCGGCGCCGGCGTCCGCGTCCTTCTTCTCGCGACCGCCGAGCACGACGGCCCCGCCCTGCCCTCCATGCCCTCCGTCGCCCCCACCCACCGCGCCCTGCGTGCCGCCCTGACCGAACGCTGCGCGGTGCCGCCCGAGCGGATCAGAGCCGAACTCGACCCGCCCGACGCCCGGTTCATGGCCCAGGCGGTCGCCGAGGAGGCACAGCGGGCGGACGGTGTCCTGCTCGTCCACTTCGTCGGGCACGGACTGCTTGACGCGGACGGCGAGTTGTACCTCGCGGCCCGCGCCACCGACCGGCTCACCCCGGGCCTCGCCGCCCACCAGGCCCTCTCCTTCGCCGCGTTGCGCCAGGCCCTCACCGCGAGCCGCGCCGCGTCCGTCGTCCTGCTCCTCGACTGCTGCTTCTCCGGCCGCCCGAGGCTCGGCCACGGCGGGTCCGTACCGGCGTTCAGCACCGAGTCCACACCGGGCCTGTACTTCATCGGCTCCGCCGAGCAACTCGCCCTCGCCCCACCGGAGTCCGAGCGCACCACGTTCACCGGCGCGCTCATCGACGTACTGAACGACGGCGATCCGCGCGGGCCGCACCCGATGACCCTGGACTCCGTGTACGACGCGGTCTTCCGCACCCTGCGCGAGCGCCAACTCCCCTTGCCGCGACGGCAGGCCGAGGGCCTGTCCGGCAACCTGGTCCTCGCGCCCAACCCGGCGGTGGCCGTGCCCGAGGCGGACCCGGAGGAACCGGCCGCGCCCGCCCCGGGCCGCTCCCCCTACCTCGGCCTGTTCCCGTTCACCCCGGACGACGCGCGGCTGTTCCACGGGCGGGAGCGGATGGTCGATCGCCTGCTCGACGCGCTCCACGAGGAGACCGGGGCACCGGAGACGGAGGGCCCGGGGGCTGAGGAGACCGGGCCCCCGACGGAGCCGCCCGGAGCGGAGGAAGCCGGACCCCCGGCCAGGACGCCGGGAGCGGAGGGAGCGGGGCCTGGTGCGCGCGGCCCCCGGATACTCGTCGGCGCCTCCGGGTCCGGCAAGACCTCGCTGCTCAACGCCGGTCTCCTGCGCCGGCTCCGGGACGGGGCGCTGCCGGGTTCGGCCGGCCGGCCCGTGGTGCGGATGACTCCCGGTGCCGCCCCTCTGCGCCGGCTCGCGGAGCGGTACGCCGTACCGCCGGACGATCTCGGGGCGCTGCGCACGGACCCCGAGCGGGCCGCCGCCGAACTGCTCGACCGGTTGCCCGGCGCGCGGGACGGGCGGCGACCGGTGCTGCTGGTCGACCAGTTGGAGGAGCTGTTCACGCTCTGCGGCGACGACACCGAACGGAGCGCGTTCCTGCGGGTGCTGAACGCCCTCGCCGCCCGCGCGCTGGTCGTCCTCGCCCTGCGCGCGGACTTCTACGGCCGGGCCGCCGCCGAGCCCGAACTGCTCTCCACCCTGCGCGACCGTGCCGTCCTGGTCGAGCCGATGACCACCGCCGAACTGCGGGCCGCGATCGAGGAACCGGCCGCCCGCAACGGCCTTCGGCTGGACGACGGCCTCGCCGAGTTGATCCTGCACGAGTTCGGCGCGCTGAGCGGCGAGGGGCCCGCCGCCGGTGCCCTGCCCCTGTTGTCCCACGCCCTGTTCGAGACCTGGCGCAGATGCGAGGGCACCCGCCTGACCTTCGCCGGCTACCGCGCCACCGGGGGCATCTCCGAGGCCCTCGCGCGCACCGCCCAGGAGATCCACGACCACCTCGACGCCGAGGGCCGGACCGTCCTTCAGCGGCTGCTCACCCGGCTGGTCCGGGTCGGCGAGGGCGACTCCCCCGACACGGCCCGGCCGGTGGACCGTACCGCCCTGGTGCACGGGCTGCCCGCACAACCGGCGCGGCGGGTGATCGAGCGGCTCACCGCCGCCCGCCTGCTCACCCATGAGCAGGACACCACCCGGCTCAGCCATGAGGCGCTGATCCGCGCCTGGGCCCCGCTCAAGGGCTGGGTGGACGCGGACCGCGCCTGGCTGCGGCTGCGCCAGCGGCTCACCGACGACGCCACCGCCTGGGACCGTTCCGGGCGGGACCCCGCCCTGCTCTACCGGGGCAGCCGGCTGTCCGCCCTGCGCGACCGTCCGGGGAGCGCCGCCGAGGGCGGCCGGGACCTTGACCCGCTGCCCACCGCGTTCAGGGACGCGTCGATCCGCCAGGAACAGAAGGGTGTCCGCCGCCGCCGGGCCGCCGTCGCCGTGCTCACCACGCTCCTCCTGCTCGCCACCACCGGGCTGATCGGCTCGCTGGTCTTCCAGCGGCAGGCCGAGCAGGCGCACCGGCGCGACCTCGCCCGCTATCTCGCGGCCGAGGCCGAGAACCTGCGCACCACCCAGCCGGGCCTGGCGAAACAGCTCAGCCTGATGTCGTTCGAGATGAACAAGGACGCCGGCCGCGCCGCCCTGCTGAACAGCCGGCGGGCCCCCGGTCTGATCAACGGCGGACAGCCCGCGACCGACCTCGCCACCAGCGCGGACGGCAGGACGCTCGCGATCTCGTCCGGCGACACGCTCGTGCTGCGCACCAAGGACGGCCCGGCGCGGGTCACGGCACCCTCGGCCGGTTCCGTCGCCGTCAGCAGGGACGGCCGGACCCTGGCCGCCGTCACCTACCCGGACCAGGGCTCGGGGCCCGCGACGGTACGGCTGTGGGACCTCACGCACCCGGCGAAGCCCCGGCCGACGGCGGCCCTGAAGACGGGCGGCCCGGTCCGCGCGCTCGTGTTCGGTGCCGACGGCGAGGTGCTGTACGGCGGCGCCGGGGACGGGCGGATCCTGCGCTGGCACCTCGGCGGCCCGGGGGCGCCCACCGCGCTGCCGGCGCTGGACGACCGGTCCGGGAAGATCGACTCGCTCGCCGCCTCCCCGCGCCGGGACCTGCTGGCCGCGATGAGCGTGGACGGCCGGATCGCGGTGTGGAAGGTGGCCGACGCGGCGCGTCCGGAGCGGGTGACCACACTGAGCGGCGCGCCGTACACGACGTCCGCCCCGGGCGCCCTGCACCGGGTGGCGTTCGACCGGACCGGGCGGCTGCTGGCGGCGCCGATGGCGGTCAAGAACGAGTACGGCCTCGGGCTGTGGCGCCTCGACGACCCCCGCCGCCCCCAGCGCATCCGCCGGGAGGGAGAGGGCGAATACGAGGCGTCGAACTGCATCGGCGCCCTGACGTCCCTGGCCTTCAGCCCGGTCCGCGACCAGATCGTCGGCACGTGCGACAAGTGGCACGCCTGGGCCTACAGCGCGGACTCCCTCAACCACCTGCTCGTCGCCGGGGCGTCGGTGGCCACTCCGACCGGATTCAGCCCGACCGGGACGATCCTGTTCGATCCCGGCAAGAGCCGCCGGCTGATGCTGACCACCGACCACGGCGTGCTCGTCTGGTACCTGTCCAATGCCATGCAGCCGGGCGCCGACGCGACACTGCCGCTGAGGACCGGAACCGGGAGCCGGCTGGACTTCCGCAGGTCCGGCCGCAGGCAGCTGCTCGCCTGGGAGGGCGCCGGGGCCAACTACCTGGTCGACGTGACCCACCTGGACAGACGCCGTCTCCTGGCCGTCACCCGGGCCCCCGACATGTTCACCGGCGCGGACATCGCGCTGAGCCCCGACGGGAAGCTGCTCGCCGATGTCGAGGTGTACAAGAAGGGCAGGACGCAGTACGTCGGCGTACGGCTGCGGGACACCACCCGCCCGGACGCCCCGCTGCTCGGCACCATCGGCGACGAGCTGCACGACGGCGTCCAGGCGATCGCCTTCAGCCCCACCGAGCCGTTGCTCGCGATCTCCGACGCGAACGGCTACGTGGCCAGGAACAAAGTGCCGCCCGTCGTCCGGCTCTTCGACATCAAGGACCCACGGCACCCCCGGCAGGTCGGCACGATCGCGTCGGGCTCCCTCGAATTGGCGTTCTCCCCCGACGGCAGGACGCTGCTCGCCCCCGACTGGGCCATGCCCGACAAGACGACCGGCAGGACCGCCTGGTCCCGGCTGGACAGCTGGGACGTCACCGACCCGGCCCGGCCGACCAGGCTGTGGACGCACCGGCTGCCCACCGGCACCAGCTCGATGGACCTGGCCTTCCGGCCCGACGGCAAGCTGCTCGCGCTCTCTCTGAACGACGGCACCCTGGCCCTGTGGCCCCTCGCCCACGACCGCCTCACGGGCAGACCGGTCGCCACCGCGCAGATCGGGCAGTACGGCAGCCCCCTGTCGTTCAGCCCGGACGGCACCCGGCTCGCGCTGATCTCGACCGTCATCACCGCGGGCGACGACGACGGCTCCCGCCCCGAGATCTGGGACGTGCGCGACCCCGCGAACCCCGACCGGGAGTCGTACCTGGCCTCAGACGCCCCGGGCGAGCTGTACTCGGTCCTCTTCAGCCCCGACGGGCAGCGGCTCGCCGTGGTGCGCGGCTCCGACTCGGGCGGGGTCGATCTGTGGAGCATCACCGCCGCGCCCCTCGTCTCCGACCTGTGCGACTCGGTCGGCGACCCGATCAGCAGGAAGCAGTGGCGGCAGTACCTGCCGGGCAGGCCGTACGACCCTCCGTGCGGGACCGGCGGCTAGCGCGCGGCGGTCAGTGCAGCTGGGGCACGATCAGGTAGATGCCGTACCCCACCACCACCGCGCAGGCCAGGAAGCACAGTCCCGCCTGGGCGCGGGCCAGGGTGGCGGCGGGGCCGGCGCGGCGGTCGGCGGCGCGGGAGAGGCCGAGGACGCCGAGGGTGAAGACGACGACCACGGCGACGGTGACGCCGAGGCTGACCGCGGCGACCCGGGCGAGGGCGGACCAGTCGATGTGCATGGCGGACTCCCGGGGTTCAGACGGCCGAGCCGATGTCGGTGGGGGTCTGGGAGCGGACGGTGACCTCGTGGTGGTCGTTGACGTTGTCGGCGTGCACCGGGTTGCGCCGGGAGACGGCGACGACGCCGAGGGCGAGCGCCAGCGCCACCAGGGCGACGACGACGGTGCCGATGGTGCCGCCGTGCTTGACCACGCTCGCCGCGAGCCCGCCGACCAGCGCGGCGAACGGCAGGGTGATCAGCCAGGCCAGCGCCATCCGCCCGGCCACGCCCCAGCGGACCTCCGCGAGCCGGCGGCCGAGGCCCGCGCCGAGGATGCTGCCGGAGGCGACCTGGGTGGTGGACAGGGCGAAGCCGAGGTGGGCGGAGGTGAGGATCACCGCGGTGGAGGCCGTCTCGGCGGCGAAGCCCTGCGGCGACTGGATCTCCGTCAGTCCCTTGCCCATGGTGCGGATGATCCGCCAGCCGCCCAGATAGGTGCCGAGGCCGATCGCGAGGCCGGCGGAGCCGATCACCCAGACCGGCGGTCCGGCGTCATGGCCGAGCGCGCCCGCGGAGATCAGGGTCAGCGTGATCACGCCCATGGTCTTCTGCGCGTCGTTGGTGCCGTGCGCGAGGGAGACCAGGGAGGCGGAGGCTATCTGGCCGAACCGGAAACCCTTGGTCACCCGGTCCTGGCGGGCGCGGGCGGAGAGCAGATAGGCGAGGTAGGTGGCGGCGCAGGCGGCCGCGCCGGCCACCACCGGGGAGACGAGGGCGGGCAGCAGCACCTTGTCGAGGACCTGGTCGAAGTGCACCCCCTTGGACCCCGCGCCGACCCAGACCGCGCCGATCAGCCCGCCGAACAGGGCGTGCGAGGAACTGGAGGGCAGCCCGGCGAGCCAGGTCGCCAGATTCCACAGGATCGCCCCGACCAGCCCGGCGAAGATCATCGCGGGGGTGACCACCGCGTCGTCCACGATGCCCCCGGAGATCGTCCGGGCCACCTCGGTGGACAGGAAAGCGCCCGCGATATTGAGAACACCGCTGATCAGGACCGCGATTCTGGGCCGGAGCGCGCCGGTGGCGATGGAGGTGGCCATCGCGTTGGCGGTGTCATGGAACCCGTTCGTGAAGTCGAACGCCAGCGCCGTCACGATGACGACCGCCACGAGCAACGTGATGTGGTCCATGACTCCAGCCAACCAAGACCTGGCCAATTCCGCGCGAACTGGGAGCGAAGGCCCAGGAATGCGCGGGAGGAGAAGGGGTGCGGAGGCCGGGGCCGGCGGCTGGTCCGGGTTCGCTGTCGGCGGGCTGTGCCAAGCTGGTGGGCGTGAGTCTGGAGGATCTGCGGCGGCTGCGGCGGGTACGGGACCGGATGGACCGGGAGTACGCCGAGCCGCTCGACATGAGCGAGCTGGCGCGCGGCGCCCTGATGTCCCCGGGCCATTTCCAGCGCAGCTTCCGCAAGGCGTTCGGGGAGACGCCGTACAGCTATCTCATGACCCGCCGCATCGAGCGGGCCAAGGCGCTGCTGCGCCGGGGCGACCTCACGGTGACCGAGGTCTGCCTGGCCGTGGGGTGTACGTCCCTGGGGTCCTTCAGCTCCCGTTTCACCGAGCTGGTCGGCCGGACCCCGAGCGCCTATCGCGCCGCCTCGCACGAACCGGCCGCGGTGATCCCCTCCTGTGTGGCCCGCACCTTCACCCGGCCCCGCCGCCGCCCCTGTTGATCTTCCCGGGCCGTTCCCCGGAGCCGCGCGCGCCGGGGCCCCGACCGGCTTAGCGTGAACGCATGGACGTACGACTCGCACAGTGCTTCATCGCCGTGGACGACCACGACAAGGCCCTCGCCTTCTACCGCGACATCCTCGGTCTGGAGGTCCGCAACGACGTGGCCTTCGAGGGGATGCGATGGGTGACCGTGGGCTCGCCGCACCAGCCGGACGTGGAGATCGTGCTGGAGCCGCCGGGGGCCAGCCCGGACGCGTCCCCGGCCGACCGGCAGGCGCTGGCCGAACTGCTCGCCAAGGGCATGCTGCGCGGGGTCATCCTGGCCACCGACGACTGCGACGCGCTGTGGGAGCGGCTGCGCGCGTCCGGCGCCGACGTCCTCCAGGAGCCGACCGACCAGCCGTGGGGCGTCCGCGACTGCGCCTTCCGCGACCCGGCGGGCAACCTGCTGCGCTGCTCCCAGCGCCCGTCGGCCTGAACTCCCCTACGGCACGCGGCACTTCAGCGCCAAGGCTCCACCTCCACGACGGCGCTCACCGGCAACGGGCCGTAGAGGTGCGGGAATTCCTCCCCGCCCTCCTTCACCGGCTCGTACCTGAGCGGCGCGTCCAAGAGCGCCGGGTCCACCACCAGGACCACCAGTTCGTCCGGGCCTTCGTACGCGCCGTACAGGAACGCGGCGACGGCCGGGAGCTGCTCGCGGGAGGAGAAGTGGATGAAGCCCACCTGGTCGAGGGTGCGGCCCCGGGTCGACACCTCGTAGGTGCCCCGCTCGCGCGCGGCCTCCCACAGGGAGCGCTCGGTGATGTGGACGACGCGGGACGGTTTCGGCATGGCTCCACGGTAGACGGCGGGCCCCGTGAACTGTGGGGATTCACGGGACCCGGCCGACCGGAGCCCCCGGGGCACCGTGCGGGGTCAGGAGCCGCACGGGCCCGGGGACTCCGGGTCCTGGGGGCCGCCGGACGGACCGGCGGCACGGACCGCGGCGCTCAGCTGCTGCGCCGGGTCACGAACTCGGCGAGGGCGAGCAGCCCGCCCGCCGCCTCCGGGTCCGGGATCGCCCGGGCCAGCTCCTGCATCGCGCGGGCCATCCGGTCGGCCGCCTCCGCCTGCGCCCAGTCCCGGCCGCCGGCCCGCTCCACGGCCAGCGCGATCCGCGCTATGCCCTCGCTGTCCCCGGTGAGGTACGGCTTTCCGTACAGCGCGGCGAGTTCGGCCGCCGCCGGGGTGCCGGAGACGAGCGCCGCCACCACCGGCAGGGACTTCTTACGGGCCGCGAGATCGGCACCGGCCGGCTTGCCGGTCCGCAGCGGCTCACCCCATATCCCGATGACGTCGTCGATCAGCTGGAAGGCGAGCCCCGCCTGACGGCCGAAGCCGTCCAGCGCGGCCACCTCCTCGGGCCCCGCGCCCGCGTACAGCGCGCCGAGGGCGCAGGCGCAGCCCAGCAGCGCTCCCGTCTTCGCCTCGGCCATGGCGAGCACCTCGTCCAGCGTGACCTCGTCCGGGGCGCGGTGCTCCAGGTCGGTGTCGGCGTGCTGGCCGGCGCACAGCTCCAGCACGCAGTCCGCGAGCCGGGCGGCGGCCGGGCCCGCGGCCGGGTGCGGGTCCTCGGCGAGCAGCCGCAGCGCGAGCGCCTGGAGCGCGTCCCCGGCGAGGATCGCGTCGGCGTCCCCGAACACGGTCCAGACCGTGGGCCGGTGCCTGCGGGTGGGGTCCCGGTCCATCACGTCGTCGTGCAGCAAGGTGAAGTTGTGGACCAGCTCCACCGCCGCCGCGGCCGGTACGGCGGCCGCCCGGGCCGCCGTACCGCCGAGCGCGGTGGCCGCGGCGAGCACCAGGGCGGGGCGGATCGCCTTGCCCGCGTGGCCCGCCGCCGGGCTGCCGTCCACGTGCTCCCAGCCGAAGTGGTAGCGCGCGATCCGGCGCATGGAAGCGGGCAGCGAGTCGACGGCGGCGCGCATCGCCGGGTCGACCAGGGCCCGGCTCCGCTCCAGCAGTGCCGGCGCCTCCTGCCCGTCGTGCGGGCCGGGGCCGGTGTCACCGGTCCCCCGCCGCCCCTCCGGTGTGCCGGGGTACGGCACACCGGAGGGACGTTGTTCGGTCTCCGTCATGGACTCGGCCATGTCTCCCCCTCGCCAGGTCCGCGGGCCTCGGCGGATCCTGCCCGGCCGGACGCGTACCCCGAGGGTGTACCCGTCCGGGCGGCCGGGGACACGGCCGCGACGTGCGGAAACGTCACCTCCACCGGCCGATTTCGACGTTCTCCAGCACGCCGAGCGCGTCGGGCACCAGGACGGCGGCCGAGTAGTAGGCCGTGACCAGGTACTTGATGATCGCCTGTTCGTTGATCCCCATGAAGCGGACGGACAGGCTCGGCTCGATCTCGTCCGGGAGACCGGACTGCCGCAGACCGATGACGCCCTGTTCGTCCTCGCCGGTGCGCATCGCGATGATCGAGGTGGTGCGCGCCTCGCTGATCGGGATCTTGCCGCAGGGGAAGAGGGGCACGCCGCGCCAGGTCGGGATGCGGTTGCCGCCCATGTCGATGGTCTCCGGCACCAGACCGCGCTTGTTCAGCTCGCGGCCGAACGCGGCGATCGCGCGCGGGTGGGCGAGGAACAGCTTGGTCCCGCGGCGGCGGCTGAGCAGCTCGTCCATGTCGTCCGGGCTCGGCACGCCGTCGTGCGGCTGGATCCGCTGGTCGTACTCGCAGTTGCTGAGCAGACCGAACTCCGGGTTGTTGATCAGCTCGTGCTCCTGGCGCTCCTTCAGCGCCTCGACCGTGAGCCGCAGCTGCTGCTCGGTCTGGTTCATCGGCTGGTTGTACAGGTCGGCCACCCGGGAGTGGACGCGCAGCACGGTCTGGGCGATGCTCAGTTCGTACTCGCGGGGCCGGGCCTCGTAGTCGACGAAGGTGTGCGGGATGTCGGCCTCGCCGGAGTGGCCGGCGGCCAGGTCGACGGCCTTCTCGCCGTACTTGTTGGTGCGCTGCTCCGGGATGGAGCGCAGCTGGGCCAGGTGGTTGCGCAGGGACTCCGAACGCTCGGAGATCTGCTCGAAGTCCTGGCGGCTGAGGATCAGCACGGTGCTGGCGGTGTCCGCGCGGACCGTGTACTCCCAGATGGCGTCCGGGTCGACCAGTGCCTGGTCACCGAAGTAGGAGCCGTCGGCGAGGACGCCGAGGACCGAGTCGTCGCCGTAGGGGCCGGTGCCGATCTTCTCGACGCGGCCGTGGGCGAGCAGATACACCCCGTCGTTGCGGTTGCCGAAGTCGGCGATGATCTCGCCGGGGGCGAAGTCGCGCTGGCGGCAGCGCCGGGCCAGCTCGGCCAGCACCTCTTCGTCCTCGTACGACCGCAGGGCCGGGAGTTCGCCGAGTTCGGCCGGGATGACCTCGACCTGGCCCCCGGTCTTGACGAAGGTGATGCGGCCGTCGCCGACGGCGTACGTCAGCCGGCGGTTCACCCGGTACGTGCCGCCCTGGACGTCCACCCAGGGGAGCGTGCGCAGCAGCCAGCGGGAGCTGATCTCCTGCATCTGCGGAACGGACTTGGTGGTGGTGGCCAGGTTCCGCGCTGCCGCGGTCCCGAGGGACTGCTGCGGCTTGCCCTGATCCGTGCGGAGCTCTTCGCCTACCGACATGTGGAAATGCCCTCCCATGTAATGCACCGGTCGCAACGGGCCGGTCTCGCATCGAGCGTCCCATCACGCACGGTTGCCACGCCATTACCCGAAAGAGGGGGAATGGATCATCGGACTAGTGGGCAGAAAGGAGGACCGCGAAAAAGGCGCCGTGCTCGGGCCGTACCCGGAACGCGTTCGGGACGTGCTCGGCCCGCTATCGGGCCACGCTCGGGTGCGACTCCGCGGCGTCGGCGACAATGACTCCGTGACCAGCAGCGATCCCCTCGCCCCCCGCCTCCCCTCGCCCCTCCGGGAGCTCCGGGACGAGCGGTTCGACCGGCACGGGGTCCGGCTGGTGCTCAAGCGGGACGATCTGATCCACCCCGAGCTGATCGGCAACAAGTGGCGCAAGCTCGTGCCGAACATCGCCGCGGCCGGCGGGCGGCCGCTGGTCACCTTCGGCGGGGCCTACTCCAACCACCTGCGCGCCACCGCGGCCGCCGGACGGCTGCTGGGCATCGCCACCACGGGGGTGGTGCGCGGTGAGGAGCTGGCCGGGCGGCCGCTCAACCCGTCCCTCGCCCGGTGCGCGGCCGACGGGATGCGGCTGCACTTCGTCGACCGGCCGGCCTACCGGCGCACGTCCGAGCCGCGGACGCTGGCGGCGATCCTGCGCGCGGCCGGCGCCGAGGGCGCGTACGTCGTGCCGGAGGGCGGCAGCAACACGGCGGCGGTGCGCGGCTGTACGGCGCTCGGGGCGGAACTGCGCGGGCACGCCGATGTCGTCGCGGTCGCCTGCGGCACCGGCGGGACGCTCGCCGGGCTCGCGGCCGGGCTCGCGGACGGGCAGCGCGCGCTCGGCGTGCCGGTCCTCAAGGGCGGCTTCCTGGCGGCCGACGTCGAGGCGTTGCAGGAAGGTGCCTTCGGCGGTCGTACCGGTACCTGGTCGCTGGACGACCGCTTCCACTTCGGCGGATACGCAAGGACCACCCCCGAACTCGACGCGTTCGCCGAGGACTTCGAGCGGCGGCACGGACTGCCCGTGGAGCGTCTCTATGTCGCCAAGTTGCTCTACGGACTCGTCGCCCTCGCCGAGGAGGGCGCCTTCCCGCGCGGCACGACGCTGGCGGCCGTCGTCACCGGCCGGCCGTTCCCCGAGTCCTAGCCACGCGGCGGGCTACGCCGCCTCCCGGTACGCCGCCGCCTCCTCCAGGTCCAGGTGCCGCAGCAGCGCGCGCAGCATCTCGTCGTCGATGTAGCGGTGGTCGCGCAGCCGTACGAAGACCTGGCGCTCGGCGCTGATCATGGCACGGGACAGCCGGCGGTAGGTGTCGTCCACGGACTCACCGGTGACGGGGTTCGCCTGGCCGAGGCGCTCCCAGACGGCGTTGCGGCGGCGCTCCAGGACGTCGTGGAGGCGGTCGGCGAGCGGCGGCGGCAGCGCGTTGCGCTCGTCGGCGAGGAGTTCTTCCAGGCGGCGTTCGGCGGCCAGGGACGCCTGCGCCTGGGCGTTGGCCTCGGCCAGGGTCTCGGCCTGGCGGTCGCGGCCCGGGAACTTCATCAGGCGGATCAGCGGGGCGAGGGTGAGGCCCTGGACGACCAGGGTGCCGATGACCGTGGTGAAGGTCAGGAAGAGGATCAGGTTGCGCTGCGGGAAGGGCGCGCCGCCCCGTACCGTCTCCGGGATGGAGAAGGCGATGGCCAGGGACACCACGCCCCGCATCGCCGCCCAGGAGACCACGACCGGCGCCCGCCAGGTGGGGTTCTCCTCGCGCTCCCGGACGCGCCGGGACAGGACGCGCGGCAGGAAGGTCGCCGGGAACGTCCAGACGAACCGGGCGGCCACGACGACCAGGAAGACGGCGATCGCGTACCAGGCCGCGTCGGCCCCGTGGTAGGCCGCGAGGCCCTTGAGGATGGGCGGCAGCTGGAGGCCGATCAGCGCGAACACGGCCGACTCCAGCACGAAGGCGACCATCTTCCACACCGCCTCCTCCTGGAGCCGTGTCGCGAAGTCGACCTCCCAGGCGCGGTGCCCGAGGTAGACGGCGACCACGACGACGGCGAGCACCCCGGAGGCGTGCACCTGCTCGGCGACCCCGTAGGCGACGAACGGGATCAGCAGGGAGAGGGTGTTCTGCAGCAGCGCCTCGGTCAGCCGGGTGCGCAGCCAGTGGATCGGCACCATGAGCACCAGGCCGACGACGACGCCGCCGACCGCCGCGCGCAGGAACTCCTCGATGCCGCCGGCCCAGGTGGAGCCCGCGCCGACGGCGGCGGCGACGGCGACCTTGTAGGCGGTGATCGCGGTGGCGTCGTTCAGCAGGGACTCGCCCTGGAGGATCGTGGTGATCCTGGACGGCAGCCCGACCCGGCGGGCGATCGCCGCGGCCGCGACCGCGTCCGTCGGCGCCACGACCGCGCCGAGCACCAGCGCGGCGGGCAGCGGCAGCCCGGGTACGAGGAGATAGGCGGCCCAGCCGACGACGAAGGTCGCGAAGAGCACGTAGCCGACGGACAGCAGCCCCACCGGGCGCATCTGGGCCCGCAGGTCCAGGTAGGAGCTCTCGGTGCCCTCCTTGTAGAGCAGCGGGGGCAGCACCAGGGGCAGCACGACCTCGGGTTCGAGCGTGTAGTCGGGGATGCCGGGGACGTACGACACCACCAGGCCCGCCGCGACCAGCAGCAGCGGCGCGGGCACCGGGGTGCGTCGGGCGATCCCGGCGACCGCGGCACTGCCCGCGACCAGCAACAGCAGGGGCATCACGTCCATGCTTCTCGCCCACCCTCGTTTTCCGCGCGGCCACCCGCACACCCGTCGTAATCTGGCAATCATGAAACAGTGCACGCACGCCGACGCGCTGCCGCGACCGGAACCCGAGCCGCGCTCCGCGACCTGCCCCGAGTGCCTGGCGAGCGGGACGCACCCGGTGCAGCTGCGGCTCTGCCTGACCTGTGGCCATGTCGGCTGCTGCGACTCCTCACCGGGCCGGCACGCCACCGGGCATCACGAGCAGACCGGGCATCCGGTGATGCGGACGTTCGAACCGGGCGAGGACTGGCGGTGGTGCTTCGTGGACCACGTCCTCGTCTGAGCGGTTCCCGGGTCCGATCGTTGATCATCTTCTCGTTCGGGCACTGTGTCGTGTGACACTGCATGCGGCGGCGTGCGCACGACGGTTCGGGCGTCTGACGTCTGGGTACGTCAACCCGGCGCGCGCTCTTCCGATTTGGGGCCGCACACCCCCTAGACACGGAGCGTATCCACAGCTTTACTGTGAGTGACGCCAGGGGGTCGGGGTCCCGGGGACGGAAACATTCGGCGCGCGATAGCGTCACCGCTTGAACCACCTACGCGTTAGCCCCGGGGGGCGACCCTCGGCCCCTGTAAAGCTTGTACCACCATGGAGGTGAGGGTGTCCCAGATCGCAGGCGAACCCGCGGCGAACCAGGATTTCGTGGAGGTCCGGCTGCCGGCCGCGGGTGCCTACCTGTCGGTGCTGCGGACGGCCACGGCCGGTCTGGCGGCCCGCTTGGACTTCACCCTGGACGAGATCGAGGATCTGCGCATCGCCGTGGACGAGGCTTGCGCGATCCTGCTCCAGCAGGCCGTGCCTGGCTCGGTGCTCAGCTGTGTCTTCCGGCTCGTCGACGACTCGCTGGAGGTCACCGTGTCGGCCCCGACCACGGACGGCCACGCCCCCTCGCGGGACACCTTCGCCTGGACCGTGCTGTCGGCCCTCGCGGGGAAGGTCTCGTCCGCCGTCGACGAGGACAAGACGGTGTCCATCAGCCTCTACAAACAGCGCGGCGCGGGTCCCGGGCCGGCGTGAGGGAGAACGGGGACGGTCCGGTGCGGGACGAAGAGCGCGGCACGCGTGAGCTGCCGACCGGGGACGGGGGTGCCCCCTGGTCGAGTGCGGCGGAGACCTCCGGGGAGAGCCCCCGCGACGGTTCCCGGCGCATGGCGGACGGCATCGACGGCATCCCCGAGCAGGCCAGGCCACACCCGGAGGACCACTCCGCAGGGCCCGGCGATGCGGGCGCGGGCCCCGACTCCTCGACCGAGGCGCGCGGCGGGGCCGCTCCCGCCGGCCGCGCGGGGGCGAGGGCTCGGGGAAGGGCTACGGGCGGGACGATGAGCGAGCACGAGCGATACGCGGACGACGACGCGCTGAGCGCGGAGGCCGCACCGCACGACCCGCACGACCGCAGCGGCGCCCGTGCGAAGTTCGTCGAACTGCGCGGGCTCGACACGGGCAGCGCGGAGTACGCGGAGCTGCGCAACCAGCTGGTCCGTATGCATCTGCCGCTCGTGGAGCACCTGGCGCGCCGGTTCCGCAACCGCGGCGAGCCGCTGGACGACCTCACCCAGGTCGCCACGATCGGTCTGATCAAGTCCGTGGACCGGTTCGACCCGGAGCGCGGCGTGGAGTTCTCCACGTACGCCACGCCGACCGTGGTCGGCGAGATCAAGCGGCACTTCCGGGACAAGGGCTGGGCGGTCCGGGTGCCGCGCCGCCTCCAGGAGCTGCGGCTCGCGCTGACCACCGCGACGGCGGAGCTGTCCCAGCTGCACGGCCGCTCGCCGACGGTGCACGAACTGGCGGAGAAGCTCGCGATCTCCGAGGAGGAGGTCCTGGAGGGCCTGGAGTCGGCGAACGCGTACTCCACGCTGTCCCTGGACGTCCCCGACACCGACGACGAGTCCCCCGCGGTCGCCGACACGCTCGGCGCGGAGGACGAGGCGCTGGAGGGGGTGGAGTACCGGGAGTCGCTCAAGCCGCTGCTGGAGGATCTGCCCCCGCGGGAGAAGCGCATCCTGTTGCTGCGGTTCTTCGGGAACATGACGCAGTCGCAGATCGCGCAGGAGGTCGGCATCTCCCAGATGCACGTCTCCCGGCTGCTGGCGCGCACGCTGGCGCAGCTGCGGGAGAAGCTGCTGGTGGAGGAGTAGCGCGCGGAAGCGGAAGCGCGTGGGAGCGGTGGTGGCGCGCCTGCCCTACTCGGCGCGGCCCGGGCCCTTGATGTTCAGGGCCTGGGTCGTCTCGCGGTTGACGAGCAGCACGAGCGCCGCGACGGCCACGACGGCGAGCACGATACCGACCGGCACGGCGATGCCGCCGGACTTGAGCATGTTCAGCCCCACCGGGAGGGCCATCAGCTGGGTGATCACGGCGGGGCCCCGGCTCCAGCCGCGGCGCAGCAGCAGGCCGCGGGCGGCGAGCAGCGGGAGCAGGGCGAGTACGGCGAGGGTGATACCCAGCGTCACGGCCTGCTGCCGGCCGTCGGGGGCGCCGGTGATGCCGAGCACGAGGACCCAGAGGCCGCCGACGAACAGCGCGACGCCCTCCAGGCCGGCCAGCGCGGCGGCGTAGGTCAGCCGACGGGGACGGGGGCCGGTGCCCTGGACTTCGGCGGTGTCCGGTACGGAGGTCTGCTCGCTGCTCACCTCAGCAGGGTAGCCGTCGGCGGAGGCGGGCCGGGGGTGGGCTCGGTCACCGGTGGCCGCCCACGGGTGCGGGCTCACGCCCTCCCCTCTTGCCCTGTCCGTCTTACCCGATCCCTACCTCGGCCTGGGCCCGGTACCGCCGGGTAGGTACGCTGACGTGCATGCGTGCTCTCCTCGTGGTCAATCCGGCGGCAACCACCACAAGCGCACGCAGGCGTGATGTGCTGACCCACGCGCTCGCCAGCGAGATGAAGCTGGAGGCGGTCACCACCGAGTACCGCGGGCACGCCCGGGACCTGGGCCGGCAGGCCGCGGAGAGCGACGACATCGACATGGTGGTGGCCCTCGGCGGCGACGGCACCGTCAACGAGGTGGTCAACGGGCTGCTGCACGCGGGCCCCGATCTGGACCGGCTGCCCGGCCTCGCCGTCGTACCCGGCGGATCGACCAATGTCTTCGCCCGCGCCCTCGGCCTGCCCAACGATCCCGTCGAGGCCACCGGCGCTCTGCTGGACGCGCTGCGGGAGAAGCGGGAGCGGGTGGTGGGCCTCGGCCTCGCCTCCGGCACCCCCGGTACCGAGGACGAAGGGGTCCCGGCCCGCTGGTTCACCTTCAACGCGGGGCTCGGTTTCGACGCCGGTGTCGTCGGCCGGGTCGAGCAGCAGCGCGAGCTCGGCAAGAAGTCGACGCACGCGCTCTATGTGCGGCAGGTGATCCGGCAGTTCCTCGGCGAGGCCAATCGCCGGCACGGCCTGATCACACTGGAGCGGCCCGGCGAGGACCCGATCGAGGAACTTGTTGTCGCCATAGTCTCGAACACGTCCCCTTGGACGTATCTCGGCAATCGCCCCATGTACACATCGCCTAAGGCTTCGTTCGACACGGGCATCGACGTATTGGGTCTCAGCCGCCTCTCGACGGCCTCGGTTGCCCGGTATGGCACCCAGTTGCTCACTTCGTCCCCCGAGCGCGGACCCCATGGCAGGCATGCGTTCCCCCTCCATGATCTGGACCGCTTCACCTTGCATTCGAAGGCTCCCCTGCCGCTCCAGATGGACGGTGACCACCTGGGGCTGCGCAGAAGCGTGACGTTCACAGGCGTACGCCGCGCACTGCGTGTGATTGTGTGAGCGGAAGAGGCGAAAGTCCTTTCACTCGAACGTTTAGGCCAGGATCCACCCCATGGAAGTACGGCTGTGACCCAGTCGACACCGAGGAATCAAAAAAAACTTTCCGGAAGGGGTTGTATCCGCCGCTGAGGTTTGCGAGTCTCTACGTGGCGATCGGGACGGCCCCCAAACACCGGCCTCCACTGATCACCGGAACCCCTCTTCATACCAAGGACCCCGCCGGGGAAGACTCGGCGTTCGGCCCTTCACTTGTCGAGGGATTCGTGAAAGCGTTCACATTCACAAGCAACTTGCACGTAATACCAAGGAGAGGTAGCAGCCATGGACTGGCGTCACAACGCCGTTTGCCGCGAGGAAGACCCCGAGCTCTTCTTCCCCATCGGCAACACCGGTCCTGCGCTGCTGCAGATCGAGGAAGCCAAGGCCGTCTGCCGCCGCTGCCCGGTGATCGAGCAGTGTCTGCAGTGGGCGCTTGAGTCCGGCCAGGACTCCGGCGTCTGGGGTGGCCTCAGCGAGGACGAGCGTCGCGCAATGAAGCGCCGTGCCGCCCGCAACCGGGCCCGTCAGGCATCCGCCTGACACACCCACCCCAGCTGACAGCCTGAGCTTGGCGGCGCGTGCATCGAGCACGCATCTCCCGCCCCCGAGCAGCAGCGCGCAGTATCCCCCCGATGCCGCCAGCGAACAGCAGCGCAGCAACGAGCACAAGCCTCGGACCAATGACGGTCCGGGGCTTTTTGCTGCCCTGGCCCGGGTCCCGGACTGGACCTCGGGCCAGGTCCCGGGCCGCGTCCCGCCGGCCTTCACACCCGCCACCATTGGTCCATACCAACGCCCCCTCCCCCGGGGGCCGTTGACTACTTCTGCGCGCGCACCGGGATGTCCAGGATCACCCTCGTCCCCCGCTCCGGCGCCGGGACCATGTCGAACGTGCCGCCCAACTCGCCCTCCACCAGGGTCCGTACGATCTGGAGCCCCAGGTTGCCCGAGCGGTGCGGGTCGAAGCCCTCGGGCAGGCCGACCCCGTCGTCCTGGACGGTGACGAGGAGGCGGGCCTCCTTGGTGCTGCCGCCGCGCACCGCCGACACCTCCACCGTGCCGGTCTCGCCCTCGCGGAAGCCGTGCTCCAGGGCGTTCTGGAGCACCTCGGTGAGCACCATCGACAGCGGGGTCGCCACCTCGGCGTCGAGTATCCCGAAGCGCCCGCTGCGCCGGCCGGTCACCTTGCCCGGCGAGATCTCGGCGACCATCGACAGCACCCGGTCGGCGATGTCGTCGAACTCCACCCGCTCGTCCAGGTTCTGGGAGAGCGTCTCGTGCACGATGGCGATGGAGCCGACCCGGCGCACCGCCTCCTCCAGCGCCGCGCGCCCGCGTTCGGAGTCGATCCGCCGGGCCTGGAGCCGCAACAGGGCGGCCACCGTCTGGAGATTGTTCTTCACCCGGTGGTGGATCTCCCGGATGGTCGCGTCCTTGGTGATCAACTCGCGCTCGCGGCGGCGCAGTTCGGTGACGTCCCGGCACAGCACCAGCGCGCCGATCCGGGTGCCCTTGGGCTTGAGCGGGATGGACCGGAACTGGATCACCCCGTCGGGCGACTCGATCTCGAACTCGCGCGGCGCCCAGCCGCTGGCCACCTTGGCCAGCGCCTCGTCCACCGGACCCCGGGTCGGGGCGAGTTCGGCGGTGGTCTGCCCGAGGTGGTGTCCGACCAGGTCGGCGGCGAGGCCGAGGCGGTGGTAGGCGGACAGCGCGTTCGGGGAGGCGTACTGGACGATGCCGTCGGCGTCCAGCCGGATCAGGCCGTCGCCGACGCGCGGCGAGGCGTCCATGTCGACCTGCTGGCCGGGGAAGGGGAAGGACCCGGCCGCGATCATCTGGGCGAGGTCGGAGGCGCTCTGGAGGTAGGTCAGCTCCAGCCGGCTCGGGGTGCGCACGGTGAGCAGATTGGTGTTGCGGGCGATCACCCCGAGGACCCGGCCCTCGCGGCGCACGGGGATGGACTCGACCCGTACGGGGACCTCTTCGCGCCACTCCGGGTCGCCCTCGCGCACGATCCGGCCCTCGTCCAGCGCCACGTCCAGCATGGGCCGCCGGCCGCGCGGCACCAGATGGCCGACCATGTCGTCCTGGTAGGAGGTGGGACCGGTGTTGGGACGCATCTGGGCGACCGAGACGTACCGGGTGCCGTCCCGGGTGGGGACCCACAGGACCAGATCGGCGAAGGAGAGGTCGGAGAGCAGCTGCCACTCCGAGACCAGCAGGTGGAGCCACTCGAGATCGGAGTCGTCGAGGGCGGTGTGCTGGCGGACCAGCTCGTTCATGGAGGGCACGATGGCGAGCGTACCCGCGGGCCTCGGCACGGCCGAAAAACACCCGCGGGCCGCGGCGCCTGGAAGGGACCCTCAACCCTCCCGGCACCGCAGCCCGGAGCATCATCGGCCGTGGGGTGTGCGGTCCCGGTCGGCCGAAGGCCGAGGAGCCGGGGCAGTCAGGGCAGAGAGCGCCGGTTCCTCGATCCGCCTTCCTGTGCGGGGAAGACGGGGCTTGTTCGCTTCGTACTGTCCGCCCGCGTGTCACCGCGCACCGCCGGCTCGAACAGTCTCTTCGATTGTGGACTAGACCATGGGGCGTGTCCATGCCCGGACGGGCATGCGCGGCCCATGGCACTCGATGCCACGCAGCCTAGCCCGCCCGGGTCGACCATGGGGACAGAAGGCGCCGGCAATTTCCGTGGCCCGGCCACCGAGGCATCGGCGCGGGAGGCCCGCTCTGTTAGATTGGTCTAAACCACATAGACGCACGAGCCCTCTCCAGAACGGCAGGCCCAGCGTGGAAGTTGTCATCGTTCCGGACGCCGCGACGGGTGGCGAGCTGATCGCCGAGGCCATGGCGCAGCTGCTGCGACGCAAGCCCGACGCCCTGCTCGGCGTCGCCACCGGCTCCACCCCGCTCCCCGTCTACCAGGCCCTTTCCGCCAAGGTGCGCGCCGGCGCCGCGGACCCCGCGCGGGCCCGGATAGCCCAGCTCGACGAATACGTGGGGCTGCCCGCCGAGCACCCCGAGTCCTACCGCTCGGTGCTGCGCCGCGAGGTGCTGGAGCCGCTGGGCATCGGCATGGACTCCTTCCTCGGTCCCGACGGCACGGCGAAGGACGTACAGGCGGCGTGTGAGGCGTACGACCGCGCGCTCGCCGCGGCCGGCGGGGTGGACCTCCAGCTGCTCGGGATCGGCACCGACGGGCACATCGGGTTCAACGAGCCCTGCTCCTCGCTCGCCTCCCGCACCCGGATCAAGACCCTGACCGAGCAGACCCGCGTGGACAACGCGCGCTTCTTCGACGGCGAGATCGAGCAGGTCCCGCACCACGTCATCACCCAGGGCATCGGCACCATCCTGGAGGCCCGGCACCTGGTGCTGCTCGCGACCGGCGAGGGCAAGGCGGACGCGGTCGCGGCGACCGTCGAGGGTCCGGTGGCGGCCGTGTGCCCGGCCTCGGCGCTGCAACTGCACCCGCACGCCACCGTCGTCGTGGACGAGCCGGCCGCCGCCAAGCTGAAGCTGGCGGACTACTTCCGGCACACCTACGCGAACAAGCCGGAGTGGCAGGGGATCTAGCCCGGCCGGACCCGGTGCCCACGGGACCCCTGTTGGACTAGACCAGCTCGGGTCCCGACGGTATACAGAGGGGATCACGGAGCGTGCGGGCGGAGTCCTGACACAGTAAGCCGTGCCACGATGTGAGCCGTGGCCGATGGGATGTCGGTCGCTTTCGGCATCCGGAGCCGGGAAGGCGGAGCATGAGCACCGATGTCAGCAGTGCGGAGAACGAGGCCGGCACGACCGTCCGTACCGCGCGCGTGCCGAAGTACTACCGCCTGAAGAAGCACCTGCTCGACATGACGGAGACGCAGGCACCCGGCACGCCGGTGCCGCCCGAGCGCACGCTGGCCGCCGAGTTCGACACCTCCCGCACCACCGTCCGCCAGGCCCTCCAGGAACTGGTCGTGGAGGGCCGCCTGGAGCGCATCCAGGGCAAGGGCACCTTCGTCGCCAAGCCCAAGGTCTCCCAGGCGCTCCAGCTCACCTCCTACACCGAGGACATGCGCGCCCAGGGCCTGGAGCCGACCTCGCAGCTGCTGGACGTCGGCTACATCACCGCGGACGACCGGCTCGCCGAGCTGCTCGACATCTCCGCCGGCGGCCGGGTGCTGCGCATCGAGCGGCTGCGGATGGCCAACGGCGAGCCCATGGCCATAGAGACCACCCATCTGTCCGCCAAGCGCTTCCCCGCGCTGCGCCGTTCGCTGGTGAAGTACACGTCCCTCTACACCGCGCTCGCCGAGGTGTACGACGTCCATCTCGCCGAGGCCGAGGAGACCATCGAGACCTCGCTGGCCACCCCGCGCGAGGCCGGTCTGCTCGGTACGGACGTCGGGCTGCCGATGCTGATGCTCTCCCGGCACTCGCTGGACCGCGCGGGTCAGCCGGTCGAGTGGGTCCGCTCGGTCTACCGCGGCGACCGGTACAAGTTCGTGGCCCGCCTCAAGCGCCCGATGGACTAGGCGGGGGCGCGGGGGCGCGTCCGGAGGCGTTCGCTCCTTCGCCGAATCGATACACACGGCTTGAGACGGGGTCTTCCACCAACTGGATACCGTCACCTAGATTGCCTGCGCATTACACAGGTGATCAGCGAGGGGACGGAGCCGCAGCATGTCAGAAACGCCCGAAGTGCAACCACCGGTGGTGACACCGCTGCGCGTGGTCATCGGCATGTGTCTCGTCGCGCCGTTCGTGGCGATGCTGTGGGTCGGCTCCTACGCGAAGACGGACCCGGCGTTCATCGGGATCCCGTTCTTCTACTGGTACCAGATGCTCTGGGTGCTGATCTCCACCGCGCTCACCATGACCGCGTACAAGCTCTGGCAGCACGACCAGCGCTCCCGCCGTGACGCGCAGGGGGGTGCCGCGAAGTGAAGACCGGGGTCAACGGCGTCGCACTGGGCGTCTTCATCTTCTTCTTCCTGGCCGTCACGGTCCTGGGCTTCCTCGCCGCGCGCTGGCGCCGGGCCGAGAACGAGCACACGCTGGACGAATGGGGCCTGGGCGGCCGGTCGTTCGGCACCTGGATCACCTGGTTCCTGCTCGGCGGCGACCTGTACACGGCCTACACCTTCGTGGCCGTGCCCGCGGCGATCTACGCGGCGGGCGCGTCCGGCTTCTTCGCGGTGCCGTACACGATCCTGGTGTACCCGCTGATCTTCACCTTCCTGCCGCGGCTGTGGTCGGTCTCGCACCGCCACGGCTACGTCACCACCTCCGACTTCGTGCGCGGCCGCTTCGGCTCGAAGGGGCTGTCGCTCGCGGTGGCGGTGACCGGCATCCTGGCGACGATGCCGTACATCGCGCTCCAGCTCGTCGGCATCCAGGCGGTGCTGGACGTGATGGGCGTCGGCGGCGGCGAGCACACCAACGGGTTCGTGAAGGACCTGCCGCTGCTCATCGCGTTCGCGGTGCTCGCGGCGTACACGTACTCCTCGGGTCTGCGGGCGCCCGCCCTGATCGCGTTCGTCAAGGACGCGCTGATCTACATCGTGATCGGTGTGGCGATCATCTACATCCCGATCAAGCTGGGCGGGTTCGACGACATCTTCGCCAAGGCGGCCCACGCGTTCAGCCAGGTCAACCCGGCCACCGGCAAGCCGCGCGGGGCGCTCGCGCCGGCGCCTGCCGGACAGTGGACGTACGCCACGCTGGCGCTCGGTTCCGCGCTCGCGCTGTTCATGTACCCGCACTCGATCACCGCGACGCTCTCCTCCAAGAGCCGTAACGTGATCCGGCGCAACACCACGATCCTGCCGCTGTACTCCCTGATGCTGGGCCTGCTGGCGCTGCTCGGCTTCATGGCGATCGCGGCCGGGGTGAAGGTCACCAACGGGCAGCTGGCGATCCCGCAGCTGTTCGAGGACATGTTCCCGGACTGGTTCGCCGGTGTGGCCTTCGCGGCGATCGGCATCGGCGCGCTGGTGCCCGCGGCGATCATGTCGATCGCGGCGGCGAACCTGTTCACGCGCAACATCTACAAGGACTTCATCAAGCCGGACGCCACGCCGAAGCAGGAGGCGCAGGTCTCCAAGATCGTGTCGCTGCTGGTGAAGGTCGGCGCGCTGATCTTCGTGCTCGGCATGGACAAGACGGTCGCGATCAACTTCCAGCTGCTCGGCGGCATCTGGATCCTGCAGACCTTCCCGGCCCTGGTCGGCGGTCTGTTCACGCGCTGGTTCCACCGCTGGGCGCTGCTCGCGGGCTGGGCGGCCGGCATGATCTACGGCACCCTCGCCGCCTACGGGGTCGCCTCGCCGACGCAGAAGCACTTCGGCGGCTCCGCCGACGACATCCCGGGCATCGGCCAGATCGGCTACATCGGCATGACGGCCTTCGTCCTCAACGTCCTCGTCACGGTCGTCCTGACCGTCGTCCTGAAGGCCGTGAAGGCCCCCGAGGGCATCGACGAGACCCGTCCGGAGGACTACACGGCGGACGCCGGCGACCCGGGCGTGGCGGTCGAACTGCCGCCCGCCACGGCGGGCAGCGCTCACTAGCGCGGCGCCCGGGGACACGGGCGACCAAGGGCGGGCCGGCGGCGCCGAGGGCGTCGGCGGCCCGTTTCGCGTGCCCCTCGCGCCCCGTTTCGCATACCCCTCGTAGACACACGGTGACACAACATCTGGGGGTGGCATTCCGGCCCGGCACTAGATGTATGCTCATGGTCGCTGTCGTCGCAGGGGAATCCGGTGCGAATCCGGAACTGTCCCGCAACGGTGTACTTGTGCGTATCCGCGCACGGGGATCAGTCCGAGGACCTGCCGGCAGCGCACCCGGCCCACCGGTCCGGGTGCTCTGAGACGTCCGGGCCTCGCGGAGTGGGCCGGTGGACGCGACGCCGTGTGCGCTCGTGACTGCCCCTGCCCTCCGCCTGGCCCCGTGCCGAGCGAGGGAGAGCCCCACGTGACCATCGCGCCAGCCGAACCGGCTTCAGCCCAGGGCCTGGAGAACGACGGTCCCGGTACCGCGCTGCTGCGGACCCTGACCGAGCTGACCGCGGACCTCCCCGACGCCGATCCCGGCCGGGTCGCCGCCGCCGCGCTGCGCGGCCGCTCGGCCCGCGCCGACGAGGCGGAGCTGCGCGAGCTCGCGACCGAGGCCGCGGCCGGCCTGATCTCCGAGGACCCCGCGTACTCGCGGCTCGCCGCCCGGCTGCTGACCATCTCCATCCGCGCCGAGGCCGCCTCGCAGGGCGTGACGTCCTTCACCGAGTCGGTCGCCGTCGGTCACCGCGAGGGGCTCATCGCCGACCGGACGGCCGAGTTCGCCCGGATCCACGCCGCCCGGCTCGACAACCTGATCGACCGCGCCGCCGACGACCGCTTCGGCTACTTCGGCCTGCGCACCCTGCACAGCCGCTATCTGCTGCGCCACCCGATCACCCGTCAGGTCATCGAGACACCCCAGCACTTCATGCTGCGCGTCGCCGCCGGCCTCGCCGAGGACGACTCGGCCCGCGCCGTGGACGAGGTCGCCGCGCTCTACGGCCTGATGAGCCGGCTCGACTACCTGCCCTCCTCCCCCACGCTGTTCAACTCGGGCACCCGGCACCCCCAGATGTCGTCCTGCTACCTCCTCGACTCCCCGCTGGACGAGCTGGACTCCATCTACGACCGCTACCACCAGGTCGCCCGGCTCTCCAAGCACGCCGGCGGCATCGGTCTGTCGTACTCCCGTATCCGCGCCCGCGGTTCGCTGATCCGCGGCACCAACGGGCACTCCAACGGCATCGTGCCGTTCCTGAAGACGCTGGACGCCTCGGTGGCCGCGGTGAACCAGGGCGGCCGGCGCAAGGGCGCGGCCGCGGTGTACCTGGAGACCTGGCACTCCGACCTGGAGGAGTTCCTGGAGCTGCGGGACAACACCGGTGAGGACGCCCGCCGTACGCACAACCTGAACCTCGCGCACTGGGTGCCGGACGAGTTCATGCGCCGGGTCAACGCCGACGGGCAGTGGTCGCTGTTCTCCCCGGCGGACGTGCCCGAGCTGGTGGACCTGTACGGCGCGGAGTTCGACGCCGCCTACCGCGAGGCGGAGCGCAGGGGCCTGGCGAAGAAGACCATGCCGGCCCGCGAGCTGTACGGCCGCATGATGCGCACCCTCGCGCAGACCGGCCAGGGCTGGATGACGTTCAAGGACGCCGCCAACCGCACCGCCAACCAGACCGCCGAGCCGGGCCAGGTCATCCACTCCTCCAACCTCTGCACGGAGATCCTGGAGGTCACCAACGACGGCGAGACGGCGGTCTGCAACCTGGGCTCCGTCAACCTGGGTGCCTTCGTCGTCGACGGGGACATCGACTGGGCGCGCCTGGACGAGACCGTCCACACCGCCGTCACCTTCCTCGACCGCGTCGTGGACATCAACTTCTACCCGACCGAGCAGGCGGGCCGCTCCAACGCCAAGTGGCGCCCGGTGGGCCTCGGCGCGATGGGTCTCCAGGACGTCTTCTTCAAGCTGCGGCTGCCCTTCGACTCC
This sequence comes from Streptomyces sp. SUK 48, assembly GCF_009650765.1. Classification (NCBI taxonomy): domain Bacteria; kingdom Bacillati; phylum Actinomycetota; class Actinomycetes; order Kitasatosporales; family Streptomycetaceae; genus Streptomyces; species Streptomyces sp. SUK 48. The sequence goes on from NZ_CP045740.1 coordinate 2,981,640, forward strand.
CCCGAGGCGAAGGCGCTGTCCACGAAGATCGCCGAGCGGATCATGCTCGCCGCGTACGAGGCGTCCACCGACCTCGCCGAGCGCAGCGGCCCGCTGCCGGCCTGGGAGCAGACCCGGACCGCGCGCGGTGTGCTGCACCCCGACCACTACGGCGTCCAGGAGACCTGGCCGGAGCGCTGGGCGGCGCTGCGGACCCGGATGGCGAAGGTCGGCCTGCGCAACTCGCTGCTGCTGGCGATCGCGCCGACGGCCACCATCGCCTCCATCGCGGGGGTCTACGAGTGCATCGAGCCGCAGGTGTCCAACCTGTTCAAGCGCGAGACGCTGTCCGGTGAGTTCCTCCAGGTCAACTCCTACCTGGTGCAGGACCTGAAGGACCTGGGCGTCTGGGACGGGCGCACCCGGGAGGCGCTGCGCGAGTCCAACGGCTCGGTGCAGGGCTTCGCGTGGATCCCCGAGGAGGTGCGGGCGCTGTACCGCACCGCGTGGGAGATCCCGCAGCGCGGGCTGATCGACATGGCGGCGGCGCGCACCCCGTTCCTGGACCAGGCGCAGTCCCTGAACCTGTTCATGGAGACGCCGACGATCGGCAAGCTCTCCTCGATGTACGCGTACGCCTGGAAGTCCGGGCTGAAGACGACGTACTACCTGCGCTCGCGTCCGGCGACCCGGATCGCCCGCGCCGCCCAGGCGCAGAAGACCATCCCCGTCCAGCAGGTCGCCGACCCCGACGCCGTCGCCTGCTCCCTGGAAAACCCCGAGTCCTGCGAGGCATGCCAGTAATGTCCACCCGTAACCAGAACCTGCTCGACCCGGGCTTCGAACTGACCCTGCGTCCGATGCGCTACCCGGACTTCTACGAGCGCTACCGGGACGCCATCAAGAACACCTGGACCGTGGAGGAGGTCGACCTCCACTCGGACGTCGCCGACCTCGCGAAGCTGAGCCCGGCCGAGCAGCACCTGATCGGCCGCCTGGTCGCGTTCTTCGCGACGGGTGACTCGATCGTCGCCAACAACCTGGTGCTGACGCTGTACAAGCACATCAACTCCCCCGAGGCGCGGCTCTACCTGAGCCGTCAGCTGTTCGAGGAGGCGGTGCACGTCCAGTTCTATCTGACGCTGCTGGACACCTACCTGCCCGACCCGGAGGACCGCACGGCGGCCTTCGCGGCGGTCGAGAACATCCCCTCGATCCGCGAGAAGGCCGAGTTCTGCTTCAAGTGGATCGACTCGGTGGACAAGATCGACCGGCTGGAGTCGAAGGCGGACCGCCGGCGCTTCCTGCTCAACCTGATCTGCTTCGCCGCGTGCATCGAGGGCCTGTTCTTCTACGGCGCCTTCGCGTACGTCTACTGGTTCCGCAGCCGGGGTCTGCTGCACGGCCTCGCCACCGGCACCAACTGGGTGTTCCGCGACGAGACGATGCACATGTCCTTCGCCTTCGACGTGGTCGACACCGTCCGCAAGGAGGAGCCGGAGCTGTTCGACGACCAGCTCCAGCAGGAGGTCACCGACATGCTGCGGGAGGCCGTCGAGGCCGAGCTGCAGTTCGCGCGCGACCTGTGCGGTGACGGCCTCCCGGGCATGAACACCGACTCCATGCGGCAGTACCTGGAGTGCGTGGCCGACCAGCGCCTGTCCCGGCTGGGCTTCGCGCCGGTCTACGGCTCGGAGAACCCCTTCTCCTTCATGGAGCTCCAGGGTGTTCAGGAGCTGACCAACTTCTTCGAGCGCCGCCCGTCGGCGTACCAGGTGGCGGTGGAGGGCACCGTCGACCTGGACGAGGACTTCTGAGCCTCCTTCCCGTGGGCCTCCTGGGCCTTCCTGATCTGCCGGTCGATGCGCCGCTCGCGCAGGATGCCGAGTACGGAGGGAAGGACCAGGAGGACGAGGATCCCGAGGGTCGCGGTCATTCCGATCATGCCTTGGATCTGATTTCCGGTCATGCCACCACTGTCCTGCCGGACACTGCTGACCGGGAGTGGCAGGACTGCCGGACACCCTCGAATTACTGCCACCGCTGAGGCACACTGGGGCCATGCTCAAGAACGTGGCCGCCGTGCTGCTGAACGGAGTGCACCCCTTCGAGCTGGGCGTCGTGTGCGAGGTGTTCGGCATCGACCGCAGCGACGAGGGGCTGCCGGTGTACGACTTCGCCGTGGTCTCGGCCGAGGGGCCCGACCTCGGCACCCACTGCGGCTTCACCCTGTCCACGCCGCACGGTCTGGAGCGGCTGGAAGAGGCCGATCTGATCGCCGTACCGGCCGGTGAGAGCTATGTGGACCGGGACTATCCGCCCGAGCTGCTCGCGGCGCTGCGGCGGGCCGTCGAGCGGGGCGCCCGGGTGCTCAGCGTCTGTTCCGGGGTGTTCATGCTGGCCGCCGCCGGGCTGCTGGACGGGCGCCGGTGCGCGGTGCACTGGCACCACGCCGAGGAGCTGGCCCGGCGCTACCCGCGGCTCGCCGTCGAGCCGGACGTGCTCTATGTGGACGAGGACCCGGTGATCACCTCCGCCGGTACCGCGGCCGGCATCGACGCCTGTCTGCATCTGGTGCGCAAGGAGCAGGGTCCCGAGGTCGCCAACAAGATCGCCCGCCGGATGGTGGTGCCCCCGCACCGGGACGGCGGCCAGGCCCAGTACATCGAACGGCCGCTGCCCAAGGCCCCGTGCGACACCGTCGGCGAGGTGCTGGTGTGGATGGAGGAGCACCTCGGTCTGGAGGTGACCGTCGAACAGCTCGCCGCCCGCGCCCATATGGCGCCGCGCACCTTCGCCCGCCGTTTCCAGCAGGAGACCGGGACCACGCCGTACCGCTGGATCCTGCGCCAACGGGTGCTGCGCGCCCAGGAGTTGCTGGAGGGCACGGACGAGACGGTGGACGCGATCGCCGCGCGCACCGGATTCGGTACGGCGGCCGCGCTGCGCCATCAGTTCGTGCGGGCGCTCGGGACCACCCCGAACGCCTACCGGCGCGCGTTCCGGGGCCCGCAGGCCGCCTGAACACGCGCCGGTAGCGGCATCCGCTCCTGGCGTCACCCGGCGCCTCTCACCGGTGTGTCACCGGTGTCTCACCAGGGCAGCGGCCGCAGCCGCAGGTTGTCCGGGCGCAGCGTGATGCCCACCCGGACGCTGTCGTCGTAGTCCTCGGCCGGTTCGAAGCGGTACTTCGCCGTGATCGCCGCGGTGATCAGGCTCAGCTGGGCCATGGAGAAGTGGTCGCTGGGGCACTTGCGGTTGCCGACGCTGAAGGGGCTCATCGCGTACTTCGGCACCTCCTTGGCCCGTTCCGGAAGCCAGCGGTCCGGGTCGAAGTCGAGATGGCGGTCGTACGAGCGGGCGTCGCGCTGAATGGCGTACGGGCTGTAGATGATGTCGGCACCGGCCGGAATGCGATACTCCCCTAGCGCGGTGTCGGCGGTCGCCCGGCGCGTCAGAATCCATACGGCGGGGCGCAGCCGGATGGCCTCCAGGATCACATTGTTGGTGTGCCTGAGGGAGCGGACGTGCTCGAATCCGACGGGCCGGCCGCCGGTCACGGATTCGACCTCGGCGCGCACCTTCTCGGCATGCTCCGGGTGTTCCGCGAGCGCCTGGAGCAGCCACATGATCGTGGACGCGATCGTTTCGGCGCCGGGGGTGATAATCGCGACGACCTGGTCGTGGATCTCCTGTTCCCCGATGGGCTCCCCATTGTCGTCCTTCGCCTCCAGCAATGCCGTCAGCAAATCGTCCGGCTTTTGACCAGATGCCCTCCGCTCGGCGACGATCTCGTCCACCAGCAGATGCAAATCGGCCAATGCGCGGTTGAATTCACGGTTGGCCGGAAACGGCAGCTTGTACAGAGGCCCCAGCGGCACCACCATCCTGCGGTACATACCGCGGAAGACGGTGGCGAGGTCGGTGCTCAGCCGCTCCGCGCGCTCGTCCATGAACTCGCCGCGCAGCAGGCAGCGGGCGGCCATGCGCACGGCCACCCGGAAGGACTCCGAGGTGCAGTCGATGGGGGTGCCGGGGCGCCAGCGCTCGGTCAGCGCGTGCGCCTCCTCCTCCATGATCGGGCCGTAGTCCGGTATGGCGTCCATCCGGAACGCGGGCTGCATGGTGCGCCGCTGGCGGCGGTGGAGCGGGCCGTTGGCAGTGGCCACGCCCTCCTTGCCGAGCAGGCCCTCCAGCGACTCCCACACCGGGCCGTCGATCTTGAAGTCGGGGCTGAGGGCGAGCGCGCCCGTCAGCTCCGGGGTGGTGACGGCGTACACGGTCTTGGGGCCGAGCCTGAGGCGCACGATGTCGCCGTGGGCGCGCAGCGAGGACATGAAGTCCAGCGGGTCGCGCACCAGCTTGAGGCCGTGCCCGAAGACCGGGACGGCACCGCCGGCCAGGGGTGGTTCACGCAGCTGTGCCGGGGCGACGGAGGTCTCGGGCTGCACGGACTCTACGGTCATTTCTCACCTGCCGCTTCGTTGGTGACATACGGGGGTGTGGAGCGGTCGGCCCAACTGTCCACCATGTAACGGCCGGACTCGTGGTGGAACCAGTAGACCGAGCTGAACCAGTTGCGCATATTGCCGACGCAGGTACGGACGGCGACACTCAATTCCTTGCCGCGTACCGATCCGTCGGCCAGTGCATCCGCGAACCGGAGTACTTCGCGTTCGGCCGCGAGGAATTCGTCGATGCATGTCTCGACGCGCCGCCTGAGATTGTTCACCGCCTCTTCGAGAGTCAACCCCTCGTAGGTGATGAGACTGATTCCGAGATTATGGACCTCATCGCCCGCGATTTCCTTCGGGAGTGAGCACAGATCGTTGTACCAGGCGGCGAATTCCTGACTGAGCAGGGCGGCCCGGCGATAGGCGGGGTTTTTCCTTACGGCATCGGGGAGTTCGCATCCTGCACTGGGTTCGAGAAGGTCGGTCCAGATCCAGTGCGCGAAGGTGAGCCGGCGCAGGGCGAGATACTCCTCGACGCCGGGCACATATCCTTGGATGCGATTGCGGAATTCACGGTCGTACGCCTCGATGACCGTGTGGAAATGCCGGGCGAAGCGCTGGTTCCAGGTGTCCGGCAGGAAGCCGTAGAGCCGCAGCACACTGTCGGCGAACCCGGCGACCAGCGGGTCCGGGTGGTGCAGATGGTGCCTGGGTGCGTCGAGGGCCGCGTGCAGCCGGTGGCGCAGCCGCCGCCAGTCGCCCGGGCGGGCGTGCACGATGTCGCGGTCGTGCCGGTCGTCCCAGACGAAGAACCAGGCGCTGTAGTCCGCTATGGCCTGGAGCACCTCGTCGCGGGCGTCCGTGTAGTAGCCCGCCATCAGGTCGGTGTAGCGCAGATCGTCGGCGAACTCCCGCACCTTGTCTTCCGGCATCAGCCGCTTTTCCAGCAGCCACAGCCGGGTCTTCTCCTGGAGCCGCGGCCAATACGGGTGCAGTCGCCGGGGAAAGCCGGACTCGATCACCGGGAGTGCCAGCGAGGGTGGTACCACGACCGCCGTCGTCGTCTCCGTGGTGCTGTGTGGGAAAGCTTGCACAGAACAAACCCCTCTCAGCCGCCGGATACGCACCCGCTCGGGTGGGACCGGTGCGTCTCGTTACCTATCCCGCAGTTCCCATTCAGCACCACAACTGACCGTCGTGGGAACGGATTTGCGCCCCTCACTACCCCATGGTGCCGAGATTCCTCCCCTGCGTGACTGATTAATGATCACCGGCACCATAAAAACGACCATTTGTGCGACGCACTGATGAGCGAAGAAGGGCAAGAAGAAGGGCGCCGGGCCGGGAGTGATCCCGGCCCGGCGCCCAACGGTCCTGCGAAACCTAGTCGTTGGCGACCACGGGGTAACGCGGCTCGTTCTCGCCCATCTGCCGCAGCGCGTCCTTGCGGTCGCGCTTGGACAGCCGGTCGATGTAGAGGTAGCCGTAGAGGTGGTCGGTCTCGTGCTGCAAACACCGAGCGAAGTATCCGGTGCCGCGGACCTTGACCGGGTTGCCCCGCTCGTCCTGGCCGGTCACCTCGGCGTAGTCGGGGCGCGCCAGCTCGGCGTAGGCCCCGGGCACCGACAGGCAGCCCTCGTTGTTGTCGTCGAGCCGGCGCCGCTCGGCGGGCAGGTCGACCAGCTTCGGGTTGCACACCACGCCCACGTGCCGGGCGCCCTCGTCGTCCTGGCAGTCGTAGACGAAGACCTTCAGATCGACGCCGATCTGGTTGGCGGCCAGGCCCACGCCTTCGGCGGTGCGCTGGCTGGCGAACATGTCGGCGACCAGCTGCCGCAGCTCCTCGCCGAACTCGGTGACGTCCCTGCACTCCTTGTGCAGCACCGGGTTGCCGACGACCGTGATCGGCCGCGAGGTGCCGCTCTCCCGCCAGGCCGTCTCGCGCCCCTCGCAGTCCTCCGTGTCCACGACATAGCCCTCGTCGTCGACGGGGAGCACGCCCGCGTGCTGCTGATCGGTGTCCTGCTGCGCCATGACCGACGTACGCCTTCCTGCAAGCCTGGAAAATTCTGCGTGTACAGCCTAAAGGGGCCGGTCACCCGCTGCTCAGCAAACCTCTTCCAGATCCCGCCAGTCCCGCGAATCCGGGCTGTCGGCGACCCATCCGTCCAGCAGCCCCCGCACCAGCGAGGGCGGCGCGGCCACCCCGCACTCCCGCTCCGGCACCCACAGCTGCCCGTCCGTGCGGTGGCCCAGGGGGCCCGGGTGGCCGGGTTCGCTGTGGTCGTGGGGGTCCAGGTGCTCCCCCTCGCCCTCGTCGGACGGCATCCGGGACTCGCTGCACATCCGGCACAGCAGCCGCACCGAGGACGACCAGTCCTCCGCCGCGAACCCGGCGTCCGCGGCCAGCTGCTCCAGCGCGTCCCGGTCCGCCTCGGTGGCCGCCTCCAGGAGGACCACCCAGGTGGGCACGGGCGAGGGCGCCCACAGCTCGATCTCGTCGAAGACGGGGTAGCTGTGCCCGGCGGACGTGGTGCGCTCCCCGTGCGGGACCCCGTCGTGCAGGACGACCTCGCCCCAGCGCCGCCCCGAGGAGGGCAGCGGGATGGACAGCACCTCGATGCGCGCGGGGTCCAGCCGGCGGCCCCACACCACCTCGGCCTCGCCCTCCGGGGAAAGCCGTACGGCCGCGCTGCCCAGCTCCATGCCGAGGGGTTCCCCGGCGGCGGTCGCGCCCCCGGGCACCTTCAGGCCGTACGCCTGCCAGGCGCGGCGGGCCAGCGGCCAGTCCTGGAGGGCAGTCGCGGCGATGCCCACGTTCCACCAGTCGGGGGCGCCGGTCTCGCGGTCGAGCAGGGCGACGGCGCGCAGTCCGGCGGCGCGGGCCTGCTCCCAGTCGTGCCGGAACTTGTGCAGCAGCGCGAGGTTGAACCAGGACTCCGACAGCCAGGGTTCCAGGTCGGCGGCGCGGGTCAGCAGTTCGCCCGCGTCCTCGTACCGGCCGTCGCCGATGAGCGTGAACGCGCGGTCGGTGGCCTGCCGCCAGGAGGCGGAGGGCCGGTGCCGTACCTTGCCGAAGATCCTCACGATTCCCGCCTGCCAGTTCCAGTTCCGCACAGTGGGCTGGCTTGTGCCCCCAGGCGCCCTCTCCCTCGCATCCAACCACGTGCGGTGGGAACGGCGCTCATTACCCATGGGTTACCCAGGTGCGGGCGGGATCAGACAGTGCCGTACGTCTCGCCCGTGCCGACGGCGGAGCCGGGCGGGCCCGACGGGGAGGTGCGGGGCGCGTGCGGCGCGTGGGCTCAGTTGTCCTGGGCCGTGGAGGTGACGTCGCCGGCCGTGGTGGTGATGTCGTGGTCGGGCGCGGGCTGTCCGGAGCGGATCAGGTCCAGTCGTCCCATGACCTTGGCGCGCAGGTCCGCGGGCACGTCGTCATGCCCGCAGCAGCGCTTGACCAGCTTCTTCACGGCCTCTTCCAGGCCGTACTTCTCCAGGCACGGCGAGCACTCCTCGAAGTGGTGCCGGAACTTGTCGCGGTCGACGTCCGGCATCTCGCTGTCGAGGAACTCGTACAGATGGTCCAGGACCTCACCGCAGTCCGTCTCGTGCGGCTCTCCGCAGCTCATGAGCCCGAGCCTTTCGCTTCGTCCGACTCTCCGGCGCCCGCCGGGACCAGCCCGCGCTCACGGGCGTAGTCCTCGAGCATGCCGCGCAGTTGACGGCGGCCCCGGTGCAGCCGGGACATCACCGTACCGATGGGTGTCCCCATGATGTCCGCGATCTCCTTGTAGGCAAACCCCTCCACATCCGCGAGATACACGGCGATGCGGAACTCCTCGGGGATCGCCTGGAGCGCTTCCTTCACATCCGAGTCGGGCAGATGGTCGAGGGCCTGCGACTCGGCGGAGCGCAGCCCCGTCGACATGTGCGACTCGGCTCGGGCGAGCTGCCAGTCCTCGATCTCCTCGGCGGCGGAGCGCTGGGGCTCACGCTGCTTCTTGCGGTACGAGTTGATGAAGGTGTTGGTGAGAATCCGGTACAGCCACGCCTTGAGGTTGGTGCCCTCGCGGAACTGGTGGAAGGAGGCGTATGCCTTGGCGTACGTCTCCTGCACGAGGTCCTCGGCGTCGGCCGGGTTGCGCGTCATGCGCAGGGCGGCCGAGTACATCTGGTCGAGGAATTCGAGCGCGTCCCGCTCGAAGCGCGCGCTGCGCTCCGCGGCCGACTCGGCGGACGCCGCCGCGCTCGTGCCCCGGCCCTCGGGCTCTTCCGCCCGGCCGTTGTCGGTCCCCGCGTCGGTCCCTGTGACCGGACCCACCTCCTCAAGATCCCGGGCGGGACCGGGAGTGGTCCCACTCGATTCGGAGGATAGAACACGACCCGTACCCGCCGCCCTCGAATTGAGGTGGTCTTCGGCGCGTGGAGCACCGTCCAGTCCAGCTCAGCGCCGGTCTGGCGGGCCGGGCAGATGGTCGAACCCATGCGGCGGACTTCCCTTCCCACGACGTCGGTGCCGAGACCTCAGCACTCCTGTGCGTCACAACAGCGCTGCGGCGCGCAGCATTCCCGGGGGTCACGCGAGTGACGAGGTCCACTCCACGACGGCGTCGGTGATGACTTCCAGGGCCCGTTCCTGGCCGATCCCGGCGCGCTTGGGGACCGCGAAGCCGTGATCCCCGTACGGCACCTCGACCATCCGGAAGCCGCCCTCGGGGAACTCGGCGGGCTTGCCGAAGGGGTCGTTGCCGCCCTGCACCACGAGGGTGGGCACACCGGTGCCGAGGAGTTCGTCCGCGCGGGACTTCTCGGGCCTGCCCGGCGGGTGCAGCGGGAAGCTCAGGGCGAGGACGGCGCGGGCGCCCAGTTCGCGGGCCGTGCGGCAGGCGACGCGGGCGCCGGCGCTGCGGCCGCCGGAGAGCACCGGCAGCTCCATGCCGGCCAGCGCGGGCCAGACCCCGCGCCATCCGGTGTCCAGCGTCTTCGGGGCGGGCGCCACCTTCTTGCCCGCGACCCGCCAGGGCTGTTCGACGAGGGCCACGCTCACCCCGTGCCCGGGCAGCGCCCCGGCGAGCGCCTGGAGGTCGCGCGCCTCGATCCCGCCGCCCGCGCCGTGGCTCAGCGCGAGGACGGCGCGGGGGTCCGTGGCCCGGTGCCAGGTGATGCGGGCGGTTCCGGCGTCGGTCTCGACAATCTCGATCACGCGAGAAGGCTAGAAGAGTGTGCCCTCTTCGGGGGCCTCCAGCTCCTTCAGCAGTTCGGGGCCGTTGTTGCGGACGTTGCTGACGGCGGTGGCGACCGGGTAGGCGCGCATCAGGCCGGGCGGGGGCGGGGCGAGCAGGGCGCGCAGCTCGTCCGGGTCGGTGCGGGAGGGGTCGAGCCAGGCGTCCCAGCGGTCCGGGGTGAGCATCAGCGGCATCCGGGGGTGGATGTCGGCGAGCGAGCGCGGCCCGTCGGCGGGGGCGACGGCCAGCGGGGTCCGCTCGGCCTCCGTGGTGATCACGGAGCAGGTGACCCACCATGCCCGGGGGTGGTCGTCGGGCAGGGTGCGGTCGCGCCAGAACTCGTACAGGCCGGCCATCGCGAACACCGAGCCGTCGGCGGGCAGCACGAAGTACGGCTGCTTGCGGGGCCGCTTCTTGCGGCCCTCGACCTCCAGGTCCCGCTCCTCCTTCCCGGTCACCCACTCGTAGTAGCCGTCGGCGGGCACGACGCAGCGGCGGGCGGCGAAGGCGCGGCGGTAGGACGGCTTCTCGTGCACGGTCTCCGCGCGGGCGTTGATCATCCGGGCGCCGCCCTCGGGGGATGTGGACCAGGAGGGCACCAGTCCCCACCTGAGCGTGCGCAGCTGGCGAACCGGACGCGGGGAGTCCGCGTCTTTCAAGGGACGGTCGAGCACGACGTGGACCTCTTTGGTGGGGGCCACGTTGTAGTCCGGCTCCAGGGTCTCCTCGGGTTCCCACCGCTCGATCCCGAAGGTTCTGGCGAGGTCCTCGGGCCCACGACTGGCTGCATACCGTCCGCACATACGTGCCACACTGCCAGACTCCGCCCGCCACCAGGGAGCCACTCGGACACATGAACAGCCTCGCCGCCCTCGCGCCGTCCGGCCTCTGGGACCGGCTCACCGGTATCCAGCCCGACCCCGATCTGTGGGTGGTGCTCGCCACCCTCGCCGCCGCGCTGGCGGTGGTCGTACCGCATCCGCTGTGGCGGGTGTCGCGCAACGCGATCACCATCGCGCACGAGGGCGGCCACGGGCTGGTCGCCCTGCTCACCGGCCGGCAGCTCACCGGTATCCGGCTGCACTCCGACACCAGCGGGCTCACGGTGAGCCGGGGCAAGCCGTACGGGCTCGGCATGATCCTCACCGCCGCCGCGGGCTACATCGCGCCCTCGCTGCTCGGCCTCGGCGGCGCGGCCCTGCTCGCCGCGGGCCGCATCACGCTGCTGCTGTGGGCGGCCACGGCGCTGCTCGCGGTGATGCTGGTGATGATCCGCAACGCGTACGGCGTGCTCACCGTGGTGCTCGCGGGCGGGGCCTTCCTGCTGGTGTCGTGGCTCGCGGGACCGCAGGTGCAGGCGGCGTTCGCGTACGCGGTGGTGTGGTTCCTGCTGTTCGGGGGCGTACGACCGCCGTTCGAGCTCCAGCGCAAGCGGCGCCGGGGCGAGGCCGGCGACTCGGACGCGGACCAGCTGTCCCGGCTGACGCATGTCCCGGCGGCTCTGTGGCTGTTCCTGTTTTACGCCGTGTGCCTGTGCTCGCTGATCGGCGGCGGGCGGTGGCTGCTGGAGGTCTGAGGACACCCGGCCGCCGGGGTCCACGGGCCGTTCGTCCCGGACCGCGGGGCGGTTGCCGGAAGGTTGCGGCCCCGCCCTCCTTATAAAGTGGGCCCATGGCCCCGAACACCGCCTCCTCCGCCCTCTGGCCCGCTCCGCACGCGAGCGGCGCCGTCGACGCCACCGTCCATGTGCCGGGGTCCAAATCGGTCACCAACCGCGCCCTGGTGCTGGCCGCCCTCGCCTCCGAGCCCGGCTGGCTGCGCCGCCCGCTGCGCTCCCGGGACACCCTGCTGATGGCGGAGGCCCTCCGGGCCATGGGCGTGGAGATCGAGGAGACGGTGTCGTCCAGCTCCTCCGTCGCGGGCGGCCCGGACGGCACCGGCGAGGCATGGCGGGTGCTGCCGACCGGCCTGCGCGGCCCGGCCACGGTGGACGTCGGCAACGCGGGGACCGTGATGCGCTTCCTGCCGCCGGTGGCCGCGCTGGCCGACGGCCCCATCCGGTTCGACGGCGACCCGCGGTCGTACGAGCGTCCGCTGCACGGCGTGATCGACGCGCTGCGCCGGCTGGGCGCGCGGATCGACGACGACGGCCGGGGCGCGCTGCCGCTGACCGTGCACGGCGGCGGGGCGCTGGACGGCGGCCCGGTGTCGATCGACGCGTCGTCCTCCTCGCAGTTCGTCTCCGCGCTGCTGCTCTCGGGCCCCCGCTTCAACCAGGGCGTCGAGGTCCGGCACACCGGTACGAGCCTGCCGTCCGTGCCGCACATCCGGATGACGGTGGACATGCTGCGCGCGGTCGGCGCCCAGGTGGACACCCCGGAGTCGGGCGGCGAGCCGAACGTATGGCGGGTGACGCCGGGCGCGCTGCTGGGCCGGGACCTGACGATCGAGCCGGACCTCTCCAACGCGCAGCCCTTCCTGGCGGCGGCGCTGGTGACCGGCGGCAAGGTGGTGATCCCGGACTGGCCGGAGCGCACCACCCAGCCGGGTGACCGGCTGCGCGAGATCTTCACGGAGATGGGCGGCTCCTGCGAACTCACCGAGTCCGGGCTGGTGTTCACCGGCTCCGGCGCGATCCACGGCATCGACGTCGACCTCGGCGACGTCGGCGAGCTGACCCCGGGCATCGCGGCCGTCGCCGCGCTCGCCGACTCCCCTCGACGCTGCGCGGGGTGGCCCATCTGCGGCTGCACGAGACGGACCGGCTCGCCGCGCTCACCAAGGAGATCAACGAACTCGGCGGCGACGTCACGGAGACGGCCGACGGTCTGCACATCCGCCCGCGCACTCTGCACGGCGGCACCTTCCACACCTACGAGGACCACCGCATGGCGACCGCCGGCGCGATCATCGGCCTGGCGGTCGAGGACGTACGCATCGAGAACATCGGGACGACGGCCAAGACCCTGCCGGACTTCCCCGAGCTGTGGACCGGGATGCTCGGGCAGTAGGGACACGCCATGCGCCGCTACGGCAAGCACACCGACGAGGACGACATCCGCACCCGCCCCAACCGCAAGGGCAACCGGCCGCGGACGAACATCCGGCCCAAGCACGAGGACGCGGCCGAGGGGCTGGTCCTGACCGTGGACCGGGGGCGGCTGACCTGCCTGGTGGAGGACCGGGTGGTGATGGCGATGAAGGCGCGGGAGCTGGGCCGCAAGGCGGCGGTGGTCGGGGACCGGGTCATGCTGGTCGGCGATCTGTCCGGCGCGAAGGACACGCTCGCGCGGATCGTGCGCATCCAGGAGCGGGCCTCGGTGCTGCGGCGCACGGCGGACGACGACGATCCCTACGAGCGCGTGGTGGTCGCCAATGCCGACCAGCTCGCGATCGTCACCGCCCTCGCCGACCCCGAACCGCGGCCCCGGCTGATCGACCGCTGCCTGGTCGCGGCGTACGACGGGGGGCTCGAACCCCTGCTGGTGATGACCAAGTCGGACCTGGCCCCGCCGGACAAAATCCTGGAGCTGTACGGCGATCTGGACATCCCGTACGTGGTCACCAGCCGCGAGGAACTGGAGAACGGGGACGCGGCGGACCGGGTGCGGGAGTTCCTCGACGGGCGGATCACCGCGTTCGTGGGGCACTCCGGCGTGGGCAAGACGACCCTGGTGAACGCGCTGGTGCCACCGGAGCGGCGGCGTTCGACGGGGCATGTCAACGCGGTGACGGGGCGCGGCCGGCACACCACCACCTCGGCGCTGGCGCTGCCGCTGGCGGGCGACGACGGCTGGGTGATCGACACTCCGGGCGTCCGGTCGTTCGGCCTGGCGCACATCGATCCGTCCCGGGTCATCAACGCCTTCCCCGACCTGCAACCCGGTACGGCGGACTGCCCGCGCGCGTGCAGCCACGACGAGCCGGACTGCGCGCTGGACGCGTGGGTGGAGGCGGGGCACGCGGACCCGGCGCGGCTGTACTCGCTGCGGCGGCTGCTGGCCACGCGGGAGCGCACGGAAGGCGACTGACCTTCGCGTTGTCGCCCGGCCCACGGTGCGGCACGTGCATAATCGCACCGGGCCGGAGATCCGGATCAACGGGAGGACAGCGCATGGCGTGGCTGCTGGTCATCGTCGCCGGAATGCTGGAGACCGGCTTCGCCGTGTGCCTCAAGCTCTCCCACGGCTTCACCCGCCTGTGGCCGACCATCGCCTTCGCCTCCTTCGCCCTCGGCAGCTTCGGCCTGCTGACCCTCTCCCTGCGCAAGCTCGACGTCGGCCCCGCGTACGCCGTCTGGACCGGCATCGGCGCGACCGGCACGGCGGTCTACGGCATGGTCTTCCTGGGCGACGTGGTCTCCACCCTGAAGCTCGTCTCGATCGGCTTCGTGATCGTGGGGATCATCGGCCTTCAGCTGTCGGGGTCGAGCCACTAGGACCGGCTGTGCGGGGCGCGGCCCGGCCGCCGGTCAGAGCGCCGCGCGGGGTTCGAGTGGCCTGATCAGCGCGGCCACCCCGCCCTCCCCCGGCGGTGCCGCGGCGCAGGAGAGGGCGAGGCGGACGACCAGTTCGCAGGAGCGGGCGAGTTCGACGGTGGCGGTGGGGCCCGTGCCGGGGCCGGACAGCGCGGTGACGGCGCGGTCGCGGACCAGCCCGACGAGTTCGGGGGGCGAGGGGAGCGGCGGTTCCGGTCGGCGCTGCGCCGGTACCGGGGAGGGGTCCCGGGGCGGCGCGGGCAGCCGCGCGCTCCAGCAGCCGGTGAGCAACGCCCGTACCAGCGCGTCGTCCTGAGCCGCGCTCACCGTCCACTCGGCGACGGCGGTGAGCCGCTCCCAGTCGCCGCCGCCGACCGCGAGGGCGCGCTCCACACCGGCGAGATAGCCGTCGGCCGCCCGCCGTACCAGCGCCCGGGCGAGGCCGTCCTTGCCGCCGAACTCGTTGTACAGGGTCTGCCGGGACACGCCCGCCGCCGCGGCCACCTCCACCATGCGCACCGTCGGCCACGGCCGGCGCGCCAGCGCCGCGGAAGCGGCCTCCAGCAAGGATTCCCGGGCAGCGGCCATCGTCGTCTCCCTGGAGTCAACGGCGTTCCGCCCAGATTTGACGGACTTTCGGATGACGTCAAGGGGTCTCCCGCCGGGAGCGGGGGCGCGACCGCCGGCCCCGCCCGCGCCCCCTCGGGCGCCGCGCCGCCCGGTCCGACACGCGCACGCCCCCGGTGGCTCCCGTGCCCGCCGAGCCGATAGCGTGGCGTACATGCCGGACTACCTTGACGACCTCCGTCTCGCCCATGTCCTCGCGGACGCGGCCGACGCCATCACCATGGACCGCTTCAAGGCCCTGGACCTGAAGGTGGAGACGAAGCCGGACATGACGCCGGTGAGCGAAGCGGACAAGGCGGCCGAGGAGCTCATCCGCGGCCAGCTCCAGCGCGCCCGCCCCAGAGACTCGGTCCTCGGCGAGGAGTACGGCGCCGAGGGCAGCGGCCCCCGGCGCTGGGTGATCGACCCGATCGACGGCACCAAGAACTACGTGCGCGGTGTCCCGGTGTGGGCCACGCTGATCTCGCTGATGGAGGCCGGCGAGGGGGGCTACCACCCGGTCGTGGGCCTCGTGTCCGCCCCCGCGCTCAGCCGCCGCTGGTGGGCCGCGAAGGGCCACGGCGCCTTCACCGGCCGCAATCTGACCTCCGCGGGCCGCATCCACGTCTCCGGCGTCAACACCCTCGCGGACGCCTCCTTCGCCTACTCGTCCCTGTCCGGCTGGGAGGAGCAGGACCGTCTCGACGGCTTCCTCGACCTCGGCCGCCAGGTGTGGCGCACCCGCGCGTACGGCGACTTCTGGCCCTACATGATGGTCGCCGAGGGCTCCGTGGACATCTGCGCGGAGCCGGAGCTGTCGCTGTGGGACATGGCCGCCCCCGCCATCGTCGTCACCGAGGCCGGCGGCACCTTCACCGGGCTCGACGGCCGCCCGGGACCGCACAGCGGCAACGCGGCGGCGTCCAACGGTCTGCTGCACGACGAGTTGCTGGGGTATCTCAACCGGCGCCAGTGAGGCAGGCGGGACGCTTGCGCACGCCCCCGGCGGACCACGCGCGCCCTCTTGTTGCCCCGGCCTTGACCTGAGACTCTGAAGTCACCCCCACTTGTGAATTTGTGAATCCGGGGACAAGGTCCCCGGATCCCCAGGAGGTGGCCCCACCCATGCTGGTCCGCGACGCCATGAGCACGGTGATCCTCACCCTCGGCCCCGCCCACACCCTCCGTGAAGCAGCCACATTGATGTCCGCCCGGCGCATCGGCGCCGCCGTGGTCTTCGATCCGGACGCCGGCGGCATCGGCATCCTCACCGAGCGCGACATCCTCAACTCCGTCGGTCTCGGGCAGAACCCCGACACCGAGCGCGCCCATGCCCACACCACGACCGACGTCGTCTTCGCGGCGCCGACCTGGACCCTGGAGGAGGCCGCTCGCGCCATGGCGCACGGCGGCTTCCGGCACCTGATCGTCCTCGACCGGGGCGAGGTGGCCGGGATCGTCTCGGTCCGGGACATCATCCGCTGCTGGTCCCCGGCCCGCGAGAGCGCCGCGCTGGCCCGGGCGGGCTCCTGAGTCCGCCCGACCCCCGGCGCGCGACGTCCCGGACGCGACGAACGGGCCGGACCCCGAGCACCGGGGATCCGGCCCGCCCGGCGGACGGATGCCGCCGTCTCAGTCGCGCAGGGCCCGCACCGCCGCCTCCAGGCGCTTGCCGAAGTCGGCGTCCGCGGCCGCGAAGTTGGCGATCGCGCGCTCCGCGATGTCCTCGCGCGAGACCTGGGAGATCGACCCGGCGAGGTTGGCGATCAGCCGCTCCTTCTCCTGCTCCGACATCAGCCGGTACAGGTCACCGGCCTGCACGAAGTCGTCGTCCTCGGCGTGCCGCGGGGTCGGGTGGTCGCCGGTGCCCCCGCCGAAGCCGTCGAACGGCTGCCACAGCGCCCGGCCGGTCTGCGCGGGCCCGCCGAAGCTGTTGGGCTCGTAGTTCTTGGCGCCGCCGTGCCGGCCGTCGTAGAGGGAGCCGTCACGGGAGTGCGTGCGGGCCTCGGTGGCGTGCGGGCGGTTGACCGGCAGGTGGTCGGCGTTGACGCCGACGCGGTAGCGGTGCGCGTCGCCGTACGCGAAGAGCCGGCCCTGGAGCATCTTGTCCGGCGAGGGGCCGATGCCCGGCACGAAGTGCGAGGGGCTGAAGACCGACTGCTCGACCTCGGCGAAGACGTTCCGCGGATTGCGGTTCAGCTCCAGCCTGCCGATCTCGATGACCGGGTAGTCCGCGTGCGGCCACACCTTGGTCAGGTCGAACGGGTTGAAACGGTACGACGCCGCGTCCGCCGCCGGCATGATCTGCACGCCCACGGTCCAGCTCGGGAACCGGCCCCGCTCGATCGACTCGCGCAGGTCGCGCTGGTGGGAGTCGGGGTCCGTACCCGCGAGCACCGCCGCCTCGCCGGCGGTGAGGTTCTTGATGCCCTGGTCGGTCTTGAAGTGGTACTTGACCCAGAAGACCTCGCCCGCCTCGTTGTTCCACTGGAAGGTGTGCGAGCCGAAGCCGTCCATGTGCCGGTACGACGCGGGGATGCCGCGGTCGCCGAACAGCCAGGTCACCTGGTGGGTCGCCTCCGGCGACAGCCCCCAGAAGTCCCACACGTTGTCGGCCTCCTGGCTGCCCGTGTAGGGGTCGCGCTTCTGGGTGTGGATGAAGTCGGGGAACTTGATCGCGTCCCGGATGAAGAAGACCGGGGTGTTGTTGCCGACGAGGTCGTAGTTGCCCTCCTCGGTGTAGAACTTCACCGCGAAACCGCGCGGGTCGCGGACCGCGTCCGCCGCGCCCAGGTTGCCGGCCACCGTCGAGAAGCGCAGGAAGACCTCGGTCTCCTTGCCGGCCTCGGAGAGGAAGGCGGCCCTGGTGTACGGCGTGACGTCCGCGGTCACCGAGAAGGTGCCGTAGGCGCCGGCGCCGCGGGCGTGCACGACCCGCTCCGGGATGCGCTCACGGTTGAAGTGGGCCAGCTTCTCCAGCAGCAGCTGGTCCTGGACCAGCACCGGGCCGCCGACGCCCGCCGTCTCGCTGTTCTGGTTGTCGCCGACCGGAGCACCGGCCTCCGTGGTGAGCGGTCCCTGCGTCACGTGCGCCTCCTGCGGTCTACGCCGGCCAAGCCTGTCCCTTGGCCAAAGCCGTTCCCGATCCTACATTGGACTAAGTCCAAGTCAAATAAGATTCCAATCTCACACCTATTCCCGTCCTGGTCCTCCTTGCTGTTAGGCTGATAGCCATGAGCGACCTTCTGGAACGACTGCGCGGACGCGGATGGCGGATGACCGCGCAGCGACGCGTGGTGGCCGAGGTCCTCGACGGCGAGCACGTCCATATGACGGCCGACGAGGTCCACGCACGGGCTGTCGCGAAGCTGCCGGAGATCTCCCGGGCGACCGTCTACAACACGCTGGGCGAGCTGGTCACCCTCGGCGAGGTGCTGGAAGTCTCGACGGACAGGCGCGCCAAGCGGTACGACCCGAACGCGCACCAGCCGCACCACCACCTGGTCTGCGCCCGCTGCGGCGCGATCCGCGACGTCCACCCCACGGGCAACCCGCTGGCGGACCTCCCCGCCACCGAGCGCTTCGGCTTCACGGTGTCGGACGTCGAGGTGACGTACCGG